>CAZIJV010000094.1:0-4367 GCA_964539645.1 uncultured Syntrophobacter sp. | reverse complement strand
ACGCGGGTGGTTGGGCATGAGCAGCCTGCCCTACTACTATTTTTATCATCCCGGCATGTTCCTCTAAAAATGAAGTTTCATATAAGTGAGACCGCCGGTTTTCGGCCTGTTTGAACGTAGATTCTGACTTGAAGTCAGATAAGAGAGCCGAACGGCCACCATCGAACGTAGTGTAAGCGATACTTCCGCACCGTTGGCCACCCCTTTTAATTTGCACAAACCTGTGGGCGTAACCTCAGGAACTTTCTCCCTCTGCTCTGACTTGCCTTCTCAATATTATTCCACGAATTATGTTGGCATCGTCGGTGGCCTTTTCGCCAACACGCCTGAAGTGATCCGCGGATCTCAATACTCTCAGAGCCTCCATCCGGTCGGCAAGCCGCAAGGAGAGTTGCTCCTTTTCTTCCAGCACTTTGACGGCATTCCACAGGGCGGCTTCCAGGGAGTCGGAAAGAGCGGATTCGAGATGGCGGGAGGAAAATGCGTGTCCCACCCGGCAGCGAAAATCGGACGAATCCCCGTTTACTCTCTCGCGCAGCATGCCCCCGCACCGGGGGCAGGCAAAGCTTGTCGACGTCCCGGACTGGTACATGGCTTGAAGGTCGTCCAGCGGCATCTCGAGAATATCCACATACCCTTCCTTCGGACCTGGATTTCCATTGACCGCTTCGGTCCGGGCTATTGAGTCGATCAATGCGGATATCCGGTCCAGTGGTTGAACATGATCCGTTTCGACATTCTGAATAGCGCTTTTCGGCATACCGGGAAACGTTGCATTATCAGGATCCTGGACTATTGCCGTTCCGCCGTGCATCTTCAAAAACTTCAGACCTGCCGTGCCGTCATCGAGATTGCCTGAAAGGATCACCCCCACCACCCGGTCGCCGTAGGCTGCAGCGGCTGTCCGGAACAGGGGATCGATAGCCGGGCGGGAATAGTTCTCTTCCGGCCCCGCAACCAGGCGGATATATCCCTGCTTTAACAACATGTGGTGATCGGGAGGAGCTACATAGATGTATCCGGGCTTGACGATTTCACCGTCCGCGGGATGAATCGCAGGCAGGGGGCCGCTGTCGGAAAAAATCTGCGGAAGCACGCTCACCGCGTTGCCGGGCAGATGGATCACAATGAAAATTGAGCCGCTGAAATCCGGGGAGAGTTCAGAAACCACTTTCCTGCACGCCTCAACTCCGCCGGCGGAAGCCCCTATCACTACTATATCTTTTTTGGGCATTGGCTTTATCCTTAAATAAAGCTCATTATGAACCCATCACTTGTCAAGCGCCGGCCTTAGTTCTCTTGCCCAATGTCGGCCCACCCCCGATTAATTGATCCAATTCCGCTGACTGCCGGAGATAGACTGCTTATATTGCGGATGGTTTTCTTCCGGGAGGATCACTCCTCATCCTGTTTGAGCGTGCTTTTGAACTGGAATCCATCGTGATTGACGAAGCAATACTCAGCATTTGCGGAACCGCCCCCTAAATGCTATCCTGATAGATATGCGCGCGCATTCATATTGGAGTGTCGCCTGCTCATTCCGCTAGTTGCCGGCCTCCCGGACCCTGGAGAGGTGATCAACGTGAAAGAAGCCCTGAGCCATTCGAAATTTGAGGAACTGCGCCACCGCGCGGAGGAACTCCTCAACAGTCGCGATACCTCATCATCCACCTCAGACTTTGACATGATAAAGATCATTCACGAACTGGAGGTCCACCAGATCGAACTCCAGCTCCAGAATGAGGAACTGCTCCAGGCGCGACTGGAACTCGAGGAATCCAGGAAGGCATATTTTGAACTCTACGATTTTGCCCCTGTCGGCTATGTAACCATTTCCTCCAAAGGAATCATCATCAACGCCAATATGGCTGCATCGATGATGCTGGCGATGGAAAAAAGGGAACTCCTGGGCTGGGGATTTTCCGGTTTCATATCCCCGATGGATAGCCAGGCATATTTTCAGTTGATTCGTGATGCAGCCGATAATCACTCGTGCAGGCAATCCACAGAACTGCGGCTCCTGAGATCGAAGGTCACACCTTTTTATGCCCGGCTCGAGATAGCGCCCTTTTGGGATGAAAACGGTGAATTCAACGGCTGGCGCATAGTTTTCGTAGATATTTCGGATCGAAAGAAGTTTGAAGAAGAATTAGAAGTCTACGCAGGCAGACTGGAGCGCAGCAATCGCGAACTGCAGGATTTTGCCTTCATTGCTTCTCACGACCTGCAGGAGCCATTGCGAAAGATCCAGGCCTTCGGCGATCAGCTCAGAAAGAAATTTGGCTCAAAGCTGGGGGAGGATGGCCTGGATTACCTGGAGCGGATGCGTAATGCAACAAAGCGCCTTCAGAATATGGTGCGCGGTCTGCTCGACTACTCCCGCATCGGTACGTTGGGAACGGGCTTTACACTGGTCGACCTGGGGCAGATTGTCAAAGATGTGCTCTCGGACCTGGAATGGCAGATAGAAAAGAGTGCGGCGACAGTGGTTGTAAAGGATCTGCCGGAAGTCGAAGCCGACGCGAATCAGATGCGCCAGTTGTTTCAGAACCTGGTCTCGAACTCTCTCAAATTCCACGGAAAAGAACCCATCCTCATAGAAATCGGCAGCGAACCGCTTTCCGGGCCTCAGAAGGGAGAATGGCGCCAGGTCTTTGTGAAAGACAACGGGATAGGATTTGACGAAAAATATGCCGAGCGCATCTTCGCCCTTTTCGAGAGGCTGCACGGCCGGGGCGAGTACGAAGGCACCGGTATGGGTCTGGCCATATGCAAACGGATCGTCGAGCGCCACGGCGGCGCCATAAAGGCGCAGGGCAGTCCGGGCAGCGGGGCGACCTTTATCCTTATCCTGCCCGCTCGCCGGCACAGCAATCTATAACGCCTATCGCCGTATTGGAGGAATGCTCCGAACTCAGTAGCGCCTTCAGGCCGTAGTTTCCTCCTCGTTCAAGCCACGCCAAAGGAGTGGCTAAAAGCGTGGCCGGGAACCCGGCGCCTCGGCTGGATTCCCGCTAAGGAGCGCTGCGGGAATGACGGGGTAGATGAAATCCTGCGATAAATTGAACCCTAATCCATGACTTGCTGATAAGATCGACTGCCGGTCCCTTCTGCAATAGCCGAAGGAGCGCAAAGTACGTCGGTTTGCCCTGTACAATCTGCATCGCAGCGATATTGGCCGACCTGCCAAAAGGCCGGCTTTCTCTGGTTGCAGGTCCCCTCTCCCAGGACAAACCGGTTTGCCATGGACTCCCACCCCGTCATTCCGGCAGGGCTCCTGAGCCGGAATCCAGCCCGGGAACCGCATCCGGATGTTCTTCTGACTGCGTCTGGTTTGATGGACATACGAAAAGACGCCGGGTTCTCGCTTGAAGCCGCGGGAATGACGATGCGCAGATACCGCGAGCCGACGTGACTTAAGAGAGTCTGTTCCCAGGTCAGCCCAATGCAGTAGGGGGCCGACCGAACTGGCCCTTATGGGGCTTTGCGGCAAGATTTAGAGTTTCCTCCCCGTTCAAACCACGCCAGAGGCGTGGCCAAAGCATTGCGAGCCGCTTGGTTCCGTTTCAAAACACATTCAAGCATCGACCCGAATGACGGGCTGCGATCTTTCACATCGCTTATCCCGGTTTTTCGTGAAAGTTTCCTTCTGCCGACTTTTCACCTTCCGGGCTCTTTGCTTATGCAGACCTTCCCCCCCCGGTCCTTCCTGCTCAGCATTGACACCCGCCGCCCTTTCATTGTGAATCGGTGAACACTGGATTGACCGCCCGAAAAGTTGGGGGATAATGGGGGTTAGTGGACAGACATTGCCAGGCCTCCGGTGGGCAAAGCTCCGCTTTCGCCCACCCTGACACAATGAGGCTAGTGACAGTGTACTAATCTTTTCCGGGCGGAGGTGAGATAATGCTGCTCAGAGTGAATGGTCTTGAACTCGAGATCGTTGAAGACAAGTTTGTCTGTTTTTCAGTCAATGACGGAGAGAACAGTCACTTCTGCGAATGGAAATACCTGGACCCGAAGCTCCGGGAAAGATTCACTACCCTGAGACAGGAACTCCTCGATTCCATGAATGAATTTGCCCGCTCAGACACCAGGGCCGTTTTTCAGTCTATCGCCGAAGAATACGGGCGGGACAGTGAGGAGGCCGAAGGTGCGCCTGTCATGTCCTCCCTCGAAAAACCGCCTGCTGATTCGTAGTGATCATTACCGCATAAGGCGCGTCAGGCTTTCTCAACAGCCGGGAAGCCTTGGATGCAGCTCCAGGGCTTATATGAAACTTCGTTTTTAGAGGAACACGCCGGGATGATAGAAATAGTAGTAGGGCAGGCTGCTCATGCCCAACCACCCGCGTCTGCAAAATCATC
>CAZIJV010000093.1:0-5099 GCA_964539645.1 uncultured Syntrophobacter sp. | reverse complement strand
GATTTGATTACATATTTTTACATCAAATTTGCCTACTGGCCGGAAACCCCGGTCCAACTCTGAGGCAAACACTATATCCAACAATGAAGTCCGCGGCAGCATCTACAGCGGAATCAGTCTTGAAGCGAATCTGAATGTGCTCATGTCCAACTATGCATGCGGCAATACCGTGGACATCTATCAGAACGGGTCCAATACGGGCGACATTAACTGGTGTGTTACAACCCAGAATTGGAATGACACGGGGACGACCGGCTGCACCTTCGGGTGCGGCCCCAGGTCCAAGAGTCTACCGTGGCTTCAACTACTGCTGGAGTAAAGGATTGAGGGCTCGCCTCCCGCAATGCAGCGGGAGGCGAGCTGGTGGCGGCTAGGCTCTCGCCATGATCTGGGCCAGCGATTTTGCCAGATTGTCGATTACGGATTCATCGGGCAGGGAGATAGTCATTTTGATCCTGCCATCGGAGTCTTTTTCGAGACATTCGGAGAGCTTCTGTTTGAGTGCTTCCGCCGCCTCGCGGGTTTGATCGGTTTCCTCCTGCCGCCCGAATATTTCCCCCATAAAGGCGAACGCCGCTCCCAGCAACTGGCCTCCGGCAGCCGCGATCCGCTCCTTTCGCGCCAGTTCCCTGGCCTCATGCTCCGTATCCGCCCTGGCGCTTTCATCTATGGGGGCGGCAGGCTTTGCGCCCAGCAGCACTTCCAGCCTTCTTTTCAGCTCTTCGATTCCGCTTACCAGATCGA
The DNA here is from genome assembly GCA_964539645.1 of uncultured Syntrophobacter sp. Taxonomy (GTDB): domain Bacteria; phylum Desulfobacterota; class Syntrophobacteria; order Syntrophobacterales; family Syntrophobacteraceae; genus SbD1. The sequence continues at coordinate 4,355 of CAZIJV010000093.1, read as the reverse complement.
TTTTTGTGACATCCGAATTGGGATCGAGAGCGGCCAGCGCCAGTTCCTGTTTCGCGGAAAGAGTCGCCAGCAGGTTTTCCTCAAGGGTCTCTTCCGTAACGAGCAGATAGACCTGCACCGGCCTTTTCTGTCCCATGCGATGAGCACGGGCTATGCGCTGTTCGAGAATGGCCGGATTCCAGGGAAGATCCACGTTGATGATGGTGTTTGCCGCCTGGAGATTTAGGCCGGTTGCGCCTGCATTGGTGGTCATGAAGAGTTTGCAGGCGGGATCGTTTTGGAACTGGTGAATCAGCGACTGGCGTTTTTTCTGCGGCACGGAACCGTCGAGCCGCACGAACTGAAGGGCTCGCTTCTCGGCGAAAGGCTCTATCAGGTCGAGCATCCTGGTCCACTCCGAAAAGAGAATGATCTTTCGGTCCTCTTCGGCGGTGAGCTGGTCGAGCAGGATATCCAATTCCTGCAGCTTGGTGGAAAACCCGGGAGGATTCTTATCGACCAGGAAGGTGCTGTTTGCCGCGAGCCGGCAGAGCAACAGGGCTTTTTGCAGGCGGAGCAGGTCCATTTCGGATATATAGGGCTTGGTGATGATTGTCTGGACAATTTTCTGACTTCCGTTGTGCAGGGACAACTGTTCCTCGCTGGGCGGAATCCGTCGAATCTCCGTCGTGCGCATGGGGAGATCCTGCATGACATCCTTTCGCGTACGCCGCAGCAGAACCGGCTTGAGCCTCTCACGGAGTTCGTCCAGGTTCTTGTAGCCCAGGACTTTACCCTTCTCATCCACAACGCGGTGCGTATTGAAGAACTGGAAGGCCGGTCCGAGCCGCCGTTCGTCTATGAACTCGACGACCGAATAGAGTTCGTCCAGCCGGTTTTCCAGGGGCGTTCCCGACAGCACCAGGGCAAATCGGGATCTCAACCCTTTGATAGTGCGGCTCGTCTTGGCTTCCCAGTTTTTGATGCGCTGCCCTTCGTCAAGAATGATCAGATCCCATCGCGCTTTCTCTATGGAATCGATATCTCGAACCACCTGTTCGTAGTTGCAAATGGTGAAAAAAGCCGAATCCGCGGCATATTGGGCGGCTCGCGAACCGCTTCCGCCAAGCACCATTTGCACGGGGCGGTCGGTAAAGCGTTCGATTTCGATGCCCCACTGGGATTTCAAGGAAGCCGGACACACCACCAGCACCCGTTTTATCCCCGCTTCCCGCGCGAGCAACTCCGCCACGCCGATTCCCTGGATCGTTTTCCCGAGCCCCATATCATCGGCCAGAATGGCGCGCCCTGCGCCGACGGCGAAGGCGATGCCGTCCAACTGGTAAGGCAGCAGTTGGCTCTTGAGAAGGGAGGCGCGTAGCGGATGAGTTGCCGGGTCTTTCCGAATTGCCGCCACTTTATTCGCGATGGCTTCCTGGTAGAGTTTTCGATTCAGGTATTCTTCCGTATCCGGAAAGATGTTCACCTCGTGCCCCAGTTCGCCCACCTTGCCAATGCGCTCGAACAGGTCGCGTAAATCCGTGATCGGCCTGCCAATCAGCGGACGCAGCACTTCCAATACCTTGCGATCCATCTTCTTCGGAACCTGCAGCCGCAGTTCCATTTCCTTCCCGTAGCAGAGGTGCAGCTCGATATTGCTCACTTCATAGGGTATTTTCCAGGTCGCAGGTTTGAATTGCTCCCGCAGGTGTTCAACCAGGTGGAGGATGTGCTTGCATGTCCCAAGGGTGTTCTTGCGGAAATCCGGACAGGAACAGAAGGAACTCCCTCTCTCGATTCCCCGCAAGGACACCCGGTAGGTCTTACCGGAACCGAGGCTCGTTACGGAATATTCGGTCCAAAGCAAACGGGGGTTGGCGGAAACGACCTCCATTTTCTCGCTCAGGGCGCGTTCTTCGCGCTCCTTGATCGCCTGCCGGATGAGTTCCTCTCCGCTCAGGTTTTCAACGGGTGTTCTTTCCGGCGGCGGCGCAGCCAGCCCGAGCGCTGTCTTTTCTTCGAGCAGCAGGGAAAGCGCCGCTCCCTGGTGGATACAGGGTTCCGAACACTTTGAGCAACGGATTTGAAGGGTGTGTCCGGATTTGCCATCCAGAGTTATCGTCACATGGACGTTTCCCATGAGAAATCGAAACGCATCGGTATACAAGGTTGCCTGGGCATCGACATCGACGTCGTAGCGACCGCCCTCGCGTATGAGCCTTTCTCCTTCGGCTCCCAGCAGCTTGCCTGCTTTGCGAAAAGTGAGGTGGGAAAGAGCATCCTTCAAGCTGCTCATAGGGAAATCCTTTTTAGTCTGATTATGGAGGTCTTTGGGGTGCGGAAGACCGAACACTTCCGGAATACTTCCGCAAGGACTGAACAGTCGCAGCTCAATCTACTGCAACGTCCGGGAGGACGCAAATATCTTGAGAGAAAAAATTGAAAAGCAACTTTTCCAGCCTTGAAGAAAGACGAGGCGTTGCAGCATTGTTACAGGCGATTGTATGCGTCTTTGAACCGGTCTTCAATCCGGGCGAATATGGGAAAACGGTTTCGTATCCTTTGTTTAAGCCTTCCCAGGAAAGGAATTTCCGAGGAAAGAATGCTTAAACCGGCAAGCAGAAACACCCAACCGGGAAGAATCGGCAGCACGATTCCGGTCAAACCGACCAAAGCCAATGCGGTTCCTGTGATTATCTTGAGTATTCGGTTCATCAGGCTCTTGAATCGGCCCCCTTCACAAATTGAGCGACGAAAAATATTAATGGAAAGATGCAGGGAGGGGGAATGCCCTCCAGTGTCGAACCGGTACTCAGCCGCAAATGGTGTGGCCGGTTCAGTATTAGGGTATAAAATAGTCATTCGATTTCGTTCCTACACGTCCGGAGCTATGCGGCGGCGTCGATTTTGAGCGACAGCCGCCGGAAAAGCGGAGAGCGCCCCAGGTGTGCTTGCGCCGCACGGGGCTGCCGTCAGCGCCTTTCTCAGACCCGGCATCCCTTCTTGTTGAAACCGGGATGATAATTGAGCCGGTGAATCATTTCAAAAGAGTTGAAAACCTCGAGGTCCTGTTCGACATAGCGGGACATGAGAAAGTTGTTCCTGACTGTTTCTTTGGCCTTCTGCCCCATTTCTTCCCTCAGCTTCCGGTCCTTGAGCAACTGAACGGTCCTCCGGGCAGCCTGCTCGACGCTTGATACCAGAAAACCGTTCACACCGTCTTCGATCTGGTAACAGATACCGCCGACATTGCCGCCGACAACAGCGGTCCCTTTCCACATGGCTTCAGCGACGGTAAGGCCAAAGCCCTCGCGCAGGGATTTCTGCAAAACGACCGCGGCCCTGCGTTGAAGCGCGTTCACCAGCGCGGAATCCTGGACGCTGAGTATCAGGATGCGCTCTTCCCGGCATTTCAGGATGGCGTTGTATACCTCCGGGCCTTCCGGGTCGTCGGTCGCAACATTGCCGAGCAACACCAGGGTGCTGTCCACTTCCTTTCTTACCATTTTGAAAGCCTCTATCACTCCCATCGGGTCCTTCCACACATCGAACCGGGAAACCTGGGTGATGATGGGCAGGTCCGTCGGAATGCCATAATGCGCCAGGCGCTCGTCAACTTCCTCTTCACTCATTTCTTTATTCTTGATCGAGAAAGGATCTATCGCCGGCAACATGAAAACGATGGGAGTTCGTATGTTCTGGATGTATTCCCTGATGCTCAGGACTACCGCATCATATTTTTCGATGAACTGCAGCAGGTACTCCCAGAGCTGCCTGTTGGGATTGGTGAGGTCCACATGGCACCGCCAGATCCAGGGGCCGCGTTTTCTGTAGTGTCTTATCATGGGGAGCGGCTGCGGGTCATGGATCACGACTATGTCATGGCTGAGATGATTTCGAATCACATTCTCATAGACAACCGCCTCGTATATCTGCTTCTTGAGGTCGGTAAGGTTTATCTCCCCGCCCTGCAGCCCATTATGCATCTTTTTGGTTATGCTGAAAAAATCGGGATTTCCCTGGATCGTTCTCCACCCGGTCTTTATTCCCAGCCCGTTCATCAGGAGCACTATAGAGCCCAGCATCTCCGATACCCCGCCGCCATAAAAGGTGGAATTGATATGGGCGATGTGCCTGTCCTGAAGAGGCCCGGCTTTCTTCAAAATTCGTTCTACTGCCTCGGCGCCTATCAATGGTTCGTAGTCTTCAATCCTGACCAGACTGTCGGACATTTCCACTCCTTTGGCAACTCCCCTTTTCCGGGGAACTGGCGAGATGATCTTTCCGCGATGCGGGTCCTTACTTGACTAGTAGAGCCTCCTGCAAAAGTCAGATGGAGGCAGTGAAGGAAACTGAAAAGTGAGCTCCATCAACGA
>CAZIJV010000092.1:0-9595 GCA_964539645.1 uncultured Syntrophobacter sp. | reverse complement strand
ATATTGTCAGACTCGCTCCGTCTCGGGCCGTCGTTCCAAAAGAGCCGCACCCAATGGATAAATGGATATGCGACCATAATGCCAGGGCCTGTCAAGCCCCTCAGATTCCCCGAAATTCTCTACCGGGCCGATAATCGCTCTCCTCGACCCGACCAATCGTATGCTCCCCAAATTCAGGACACGGTGCATTTCTCGAAAGAAGCCCTCGAAAAGCTCGAAAAACTCCTGGCCGGGCAGAAGCCTGTTTTCCCTGAAAAAGGACGCGACCAGGACGAGGGCCCGCAGGGCAGCCTGGCCATCCTGCAATTGGGTCCGGATGCGACTATCGACCAGGTCAAAAGAGCCTACCTGGAATTAGTAAAGAAATACCATCCTGACAACTACGCGAACCTGCCGCCGGAATTTCAAAAAGTCGCCGAGGAAAAAACAAAACAGATAAACGAAGCCTATAGCACACTGCGGCGTCTTTGGACTGCATGTTGATCAGGGCGCCGGGGTCCACTGGACACGGTCCAGGTAACCGGCATCCTCCCTCCGGCTCGATGAGTCATTCTTCGTATATTCCCACCGAAGCACATGCGTTCCGGCGCCAAGCTCATGAGTCCTCAACCGCCATCCGCTGTCGCCGCTGATTCTGGCGGTTGTGTTTCCGTCCACCCTGAACCGCAGATAGTCGGCATTCCCCTGTGAAGAGACACGCCAGTAGAATCGCAGGGTACCGGGCCCCGTAACGGTCGTCCTCAGCCAGGAGCGTTGCCCGTGTGATATGGCGCCGCTCTGGGCGGCATCACCATAACAGCGCGTTATGGCTGTCTGCCCGAACCACGTCACATCGCCGCCCGAAGACCAGACGAGGTCGTTATTGTCCAGAGCCTGGGGGAGCGACGGTCTCCAGCGGTTGTATGCCACGTTGAGGAGCTTGATGAATTCCGAGGTCGCCTTCAAGTCGCCTGCCCTGCTGGGATGATCATCACCGGAAGGATATTCGAGGACATTGGGATTCGAATCATTGTCCCCATTTGTCTTATGCTGGATAGTCCCGTTCCACCATCGATGATGATTGCCGCTCTCCTGATTGCGGTCATTCACATTGGGAGAACCGCCATTGGTGGTGAGGACATTATAGAAATCGAAGACAAACACATTTTTATAGGGGTAGCCGTCCAGCCAGTGATTCACGAGCCATTGATTGAAAGCTCGCGCATTGGAGGAGTACGTCGGATCGGAGAGCGGCGGAGCGGCGGCGACGATAAACAGCTTGTCACGCCTTTTCCTGAAATAATTCAGAAGGTCTATGTAGATGCCTTTAGCGTTTGCAACCGTGTGGAACTCAGAGCCGGAACTCTCTCCAACCAGGGGATTGGAACCTATTGGGGGTACGGCGCCGCCCGCGTCGCCTCCCAGGGCTGAATTGGGAAAGCAGGACTTGAACATGATGATCCGATTGGGACCCGAAGGCTCGCTTTCCATGCGTGAGTATGTACTCTGTTGCCCGCTTTCCTCGTACAGGGCGTGCACATAGGCGCCGGTTTCCGGACTCCTGAACCAGGTCCACCAGTGCCCGATGTCCGTGAAATCCCCTATCGGACCGCCCAGGGGAGAATCCGGTCCCCAGCCATAGTGGGTATCGCTTACGAAGTAGTTGTTATCGCGAAGTGCGATTCCAAGACGGCCATGATCATCGGACAGCCAGTCATTGCCGGTCGAATGGTGGATGAAAATCAGGCGCACCGGACGATCCGGCTTGCCCGTATGATCCACGGCATTCGCAATCGTAGATAGACCGCAACATGTCAGCACGACTAAAAACAGGACCCATGCAATTTTCCTTGCTCCCATGGCGCATTCTCCCTGTTTTGCGGGTTCACGGCATTTTAAACTGGATTGTACAGGTTTCGATCAACAGTGCAACAGGAACTCTCTTACCTGTTTGACAAATCGCTGCCGGTAAAATAACCTTTCCCCATAATAGTCTATCGGCAGACTTGCCGGGGCGCCGTTTCGGGTTTCAATCCTCATTCCTGACCAGGAGGTTGGTATGAACAGGTTCCGCATGGTTTTCTATTCGATCCTGCTTAGTATTGTTTTTCCGCTGGCCTGTTATGCACTGACCCCCTTCGAGATACATGAAGCCGGCGCCCTCCACCAGGTGCAAAAGAAAAACAAGCTGATCGTGGGAATGGAGGTCAAGTTTTTTCCTTTTGAATATTCAGACACAAAAGGCAACCCCATCGGTTTCGATGTTGATCTGGCGACCCTTGCCGCAAAGGAACTCGGAGTAGAGCTTGAAATAAAAGACATGGAATTCAGCGGCCTCATCCCCGCACTCCAGGGGGGCAAGGTAGACATGATTATCTCCGGCATGACACGCACGCTGACCAGAGCCAAAACGGTCTCGTTCACGCAACCCTACTTCGTGACCGGCCTGTGCGCTCTGATCAGCAACAAGAGAGCCTCCGACGTCACCGAGATCAATCAACTCAACATGCCAGGGAAAATCCTTGCCGTGAAGCTCGGCACCACCGGCGACATTGTGGCGGGAAAACTCTTTTCCAAGGCCAAATTGAACCGCTTCAAGGAAGAGAGCGCGTGCGTCCTCGAAGTGGCATCCGGGCGCGCGGATGCTTTTCTCTACGACCAGCTCTCCATCAGCAGGCATCACAAGCAAAACCCGGACACGACCACCGCGATTTTAAAGCCTTTTACCTATGAACCCTATGCCATCGCGATCAGGAGTGGTGATCCCGATTTTCTAAACTGGCTGAACCTATACCTGGAGACAATCAAAGCAGATGGCCGATACCAGGAACTCTACAGGAAATACTTCAGCGATCTTCAGTAGCAGAAAAACAAATATTCCCGTATGTTCCGCCATAACGATCTGCCTGGCGGCGGGACTCTATTTGCTCCTGAGCACGATGCAATATCCCTGGAACTGGCGGGTTACCTGGGACTACCGGTATCTCTTCATCCAGGGTCTCTACTATACCATCGCCATTTCAGTCGGCGCGATATCTATAGGATTTATTCTGGGAGTAGCCGGAGGATTGGCCAGGGTCTCGGACAACTCCTTCGCGAGGGAGGCCGGAAGAATATACGTCACCTTCTTTCGCGGCACCCCTTTGCTGATACAGATATACATCTTCTATTTTTGCCTCGCCTCTGCCGTTCACTACGATAATCCCGTAATCATCGGCATTGTGGCCCTCGCAGCCTTTTCCGGCGCCTATATTGCCGAAATCGTCAGGGCAGGGATCGAGTCGATAGATCGCGGACAGGCGGAGGCCGCCCTCTCCACGGGACTGACCAGGTGGCAGGCAATGCGATACGTCATCTTTCCACAGGCCTTCCGACGCATTATTCCTCCGGTCACCGGGCAGTTCGTCTCGCTTATCAAAGACTCTTCCCTCCTTTCGGTGATATCCGTGCGCGAACTCACAAAAGCCTCGGAGGTGGTAAACGCCACGACTTACAAGACATTCGAAGCCTACCTGCCGCTCGCATTTCTCTACCTGCTGCTCACATGGCCCCTTTCCCACCTGACCCGGCGCCTGGAAGCCAGGCTCGATACACAAACCAGGTAGCAAGCCGCCCCTCGCGAGGAACCCAAACGGGCTTCCATCACCGCGCTTCTCGTCTTACCGGCCTGGGGTCTGCTGCTTATGGATAAATGGGGTCAATTCCCGATGGCATAAGAAAAGATAACTTCTATGTTAAAGACACAGCAGGAGCAGAACAGTCCACGGAAAGGAAAAGATAAAAGATGCGAAAAGAGGGGCAGCCAAAACCAGGACCGATGCGGCGCGAAAAACCGCCCGATGTTGCCGTGTCATCCGCCGAGGCCGGCGCCTCAGATCGCAGGCTTCCATCCCGGTGGCTCTCAAAAACCAGGACCCCTACCTGTAAGAACGGTTTTCTTTGCCGGGTCTGCTCAGAAAAGAAACCAATCTGAAAAGATCTGCTGAGCACCCGAGCCATCGTCACTCTTCATCGAATTGCTCATCGCTTCTTCTTTCGCCTTGACTTCGATTCGCCAATTGGGTATTTTTTCGATTCGCGCTTACTGGGGGATCGTACAGCGGCAGTACAGCAGACTCTGGATCTGCCTACCTAGGTTCGAATCCTAGTCCCCCAGCCATTTTATAAGGGTCCCATCGTCTAGTGGCCTAGGATATCGGCCTCTCACGCCGGAGACACGGGTTCGAACCCCGTTGGGACTACTCAAACAAAAACGGGCTCATGTATGGAGCCCGTTTTTGTTTGCCTTCGATTTCAGTATCAGCCTGGGCAGCAGCCAGGATCATATCCTCTCGTTTATTTAGAATTAAAATACTTCTCCAGGTTCTTGTAGCCTTCATCCACCGTACGTTTGAAGGTCTCACAGCTCTTCTTGTTGTTATCCGCCCAGTCTCGAAACGCCTTTTTGCCCTCTTCCGGCATCCAGACGGCCTGGTTCAAAAAGCTGTTCATCATGCTCTCGGTCTGATCCCAGAACATGACGATGTTGTTGAGCATCCCATCGAAGGACGCCCTCTGGATATCAATCATCTGCTTCGCCATTTTCATCTGCTGGTCCATCATGATCGGCTCCTTTCGGGTAGTCTTGGATACTGATACTTTCGGGTGAATAAGTGAGAACAAATCCTGGAAAGGCGCTTCAGGTATCAAGCAACATCCGGGCAATCATCTCCGCCGTCCCCATCCCCATGGTCCAGCCGAGAGTGCCGTGTCCGGTATTCAGCCACAGATTTCGCAGTTTCGGACTGCGTCCGACATAGGGCACATTGGAAGGAGTGGAGGGGCGCAGGCAGGCCCAGGGCTGCAGGCGGCTCATTACCCAGTGAGGGTCCCGGTAATTCAGACCGGCAAAAAGACCCGGGAAGAGATCGGCGGACCTTTCGACAATAGGTTTGACCCGGTGGTAAGTGAGAGAGGCGTCCCAGCCGGCCAGTTCCGCAGTCCCGGCAATCCGAAGGTGAGTCTCCAGGTTGCTGAAAACGAGTTTATTCTCATCGTCCGTCAGCGACACCCGGGGCGCATACTCCCTGTTGGAGTCGTCGAGAGGTACGCTGACGCTGTAGCCTTTGGTCGGATAGATGTTGAGGAATATGCCTGCTCTCTGGGCCAGGAGCGGAGAATACGAACCCATACAGAGCACATAATTCCTGGCCGTAAGAACTACTTTTACGCCGTCGGCGCCGGTGACCCTTACTTCTTTTACTTTTTTCCCGATCCGGACCAGGTCATCGATGCGCGTCCGAAAAAGGAAGCGCACTCCGTATTTTCTCTCGCATATCCGGGCCAAAGCCTGGGTGAAGATCCGAGCATCACCTGACTCATCCTCGTCAGTGTAGGTCCCGCCCAGAATGTCCCTGTTTTTGGCAAGAGCAGGCTCCAGCCTGTCTATTTCCTCTTTGGTAATCGAGCGCCGCCGGCAGCCGTGCCTGCTCATGAGTTCGGCTACGCGACAGGCACACTCGTATTCTTTCCTGACCCGATAGAAATGAAGGATTCCAAGCGACTTGACACGATACCGGATCTCTTCCGAATTTCGTACTTCCTTGTACAACTCGCGTGAGCGGAGCGCTATATCGATAATCCGGATGGTGTTCCGCTCCGCGGCGGAGCCGCGGCATTCCCATAACCAGCCTGCCAGCCACGCCCACTGCCTCCAGTCGAGATGAGGGGTGAAATAAAGAGGGCTCTCTTTCTGCGCAAGCCACCTTAGAACCTGCGCGGGCGCACCGGGATGCGCCCATGGCTCCGCATGGGATACCGAGATCTGCCCACCATTGGCAAAGGTCGTTTCCAGGGCGGCATCCGGTTGGCGATCCACAACGCAGACCTTCATCCCTTTTTTTGCCAGAAGATAAGCTGTTGTGACTCCGGTGATGCCCGCTCCCAGGACAAGCACATCGTACATGATTCTTCTCCGAGGCTATTACTGCTGAGAGCGAAAGTAAGCACAGCACCACTATTTCGCCATAATCACCGTGATGGTTATTGAGAAGTATAGCGGAAATTTTACCTTGAGAGCCGTGGAAACTGACCGGTGAGATCTGCAGAGTTCCGATAAGTGACGATTATTGTTTTACCCAGCCCTTCGCACGCATGCACCTGTCAAAGGACCGGTAATCACTGTTATCCCAGGTTCCCCCGCCCGCTCCGGACACTCCGGAGAGCCCCGGCGAACTCGCCCTGGACATATCACGCCTGCAATCGGTCTGGTCGGCGATGAGTTGCTCCCGTGTCTTGCCCTGCTCGGACACCCAGGTATATCCGAAATCCGGCTTTGCCCCGAATTCAAAGGTAGAACACCCTCCAAGCGCAACTATGCACAGGCCCAGGCCGGACATTCTGATGACTTTTCCGAAATTTTTGCAGAACATAGAGAAATCTCCCGTCATTGTAATCAATTGACAAAGGATAAAGGAAGGGTGTCGGCTACCAGGAAGCCCTTGCGCGTGGGCCTGACCCTGCCTGCGCCCACCTGGACGAGGCCGGATTTGCGCAATGCATCCAGGGTATCACTGAATTGCGATGCGCTTTCAAGTTGGCTGAGGCTTACCCCGTCACTTGTCCTGAAGCCAAGGCCCAGGGCTTCAAGATCGAGCTGCTCACGCGAGAGGATTTCGGCCCCGCCCACGGGAGGTTTTCCGTCCTCAAGGAGCCTGCAGTATTCCTTTACCGACCTGACATTCCACCACCTTTTTCCATACTGAAAGGAATGGGCGGAGGGCCCCAGACCCAGGTAGGGCACATGGCGCCAGTACTTCCGATTGTGCCGGGACATGAAGTGAGGGGCTGCCGCAAAATTGGATATCTCGTAATGGAGATAGCCATGTTTGCGGAGATAACGCGAAGTGAAAATGAAAAACGCGCATTCGAGTTTTTCCCCGACGGGCAGGACCTTTCCCGCCTCCCTCCTCTTCCACAACGCAGTGCCGGGCTCGAAGGTCAACTGGTAACATGATAGATGCCGGGGTCGGAATTCGAGGACCTTTTCCAGTGTTCTTCGCCAGCCGTCGATACTCTGCGTTTCCAGGCCATAGATGAGGTCTGCCCCGAAACTCGCAAACCCTGCGGAACTGACGGCATCCAATGCCTGTAACGCCTGAGCCGAATTGTGGGTTCGGCCGAGGGATTTCAGATCCGGATCGCTCAACGACTGCACTCCCAGGCTGACCCGATTGATGCCCATCCCCTTGATGGCCCTGAGTTTATCCATCGACAGGCCGTCGGGATTCGCCTCGATCGTCATCTCCGCATCGGCGCTGAAGCTAAAATGCCGCTGCAGCCATTCCAGCAATGCGCCGAGCTGCCGTTCATCGAGCGTTGTGGGGGTACCGCCGCCAATGTAGAGAGAGTCGAACCGATGGAAAAGCTCTTTATAGAGCAGCACTTCCTTTTTTACGGCTTCCAGCCATGCGGGAACGGCATCACGGGAAGCAACCGAATAAAAATCGCAGTAGAGGCACTTCGAGCGGCAAAAAGGCACATGAATGTAGAGTCCTGGGAGTTCTTCGCTATTCATCCCGCGCCTTCAAAACGGAGACGAACGCACTCTGCGGGATCATGACCGAGCCCACCATTTTCATCCTCTTCTTGCCCTTCTTCTGTTTTTCGAGCAACTTGCGCTTCCGGGTGATGTCTCCGCCATAGCATTTGGCGGTAACATCTTTTCTGTAGGCGGAAATCGTGGAACGGGAGATGATCTTGCCTCCAATGGCGCCCTGGATGGCGATCTTGAAATTGTGCCTCGGAATCTCTTCTTTCAGGCGGTCGCAGACCTGTAGCCCCCACTCCCTTGCGCGGTCGCGGTGTACGATCAGGGAGAGGGCATCCACTTTCTCCCCGTTTACCAGGATGTCCAGCTTTACCAGGTCGCTCTCACGCTCTTCAATCAGTTCATAGTCGAAGGAGCCGTATCCCTGTGTGACCGATTTGAGCCTGTCATAAAAATCAAAAACCACCTCTGCAAGAGGCATATCGAAAGTGATTTCGACCCTTCCCGGTGTTGGATAGGCCGTCTTCGGATTGACGCCACGCCGCTCCAGGCACAATTTCATCACAGCCCCCATGTAGCGGTCGGGAATGATGATCGAGGCCCTGATGAAGGGTTCCGCCGCACTCTTTATCAGGATGGGGTCCGGGTAGTACTGAGGGTTTTCCACGGTCACTTTGCTGCCGTCGTTCAGCGTAAACTGGTAGCGCACACTGGGCACTGTCATGATAATGGACTGGTCGAACTCGCGCTCGAGCCGCTCCTGGACGATCTCAAGGTGGAGAAGCCCGAGAAACCCGCAGCGAAACCCCTGCCCGAGGGCCGCGGAGGAATCTTTTTGACAGACCAGGGCCGCGTCATTGAGCTTGTACTTGTCGAGCGCATCCACAAGCGAGGGATATTCATCCGAGGAAATGGGATAGAGGGAGGAAAAGACAACCGGCTTGACATCCTTGAACCCCGGCAGGGAAGAAGCAACGGGATTGGAATCGAGGGTTATGGTGTCGCCGATCCTGACATCGGCCACCGTCTTTATTCCTGCAATCAGGTATCCGACACCTCCGGCCGAAAGCTCTTTTTTAGCCTCTCTCGGCAACCGGAATACCCCCACTTCTTCCACTTTGTGGGTCGCTCCATTGTACAGGAGTCGTATGACATCTCCGGAGCGGACCTTCCCGTCAAAAACACGGCAGCTCACGATAGTGCCACGGAACGGGTCGTACTGGGCATCGAAGATCAAGGCGGCCAGAGGTTTTTCAGCATCTCCCGAGGGCGGAGGAATCCGCGTCACAATCGCTTCGAGAACATCCTCGATCCCAATCCCTTCCTTTGCGGAACACAGGACGACATTATCCGAGTCCAGCCCCAGGTCGTGTTCTATTTCCTCTTTCACCCTGTCGATATCCGCGGAAGGAAGATCGATCTTGTTGATCACCGGGATAATGGTGAGATCGTGCTCCATGGCGGCGTACAGGTTGGCTATCGTCTGCGCCTGGACTCCCTGGGAAGCATCCACGAGGAGCAGAACCCCCTCGCAGGAAGCAAGCGCACGGGATACCTCGTAGGAAAAATCGGCATGACCCGGAGTGTCGATCAGGTTGAGCACGAATTCCTCACCGGACCGGCTGGTATAGGTCAGCACCACGGTCTGGCTCTTGATCGTGATGCCTCTTTCTCTTTCGATATCCATATTGTCGAGGATCTGGTCGCGAAACTGCCGTTCGGTCACCAGGCCGGCATGCTGAATCAGGCGGTCGGCCAAGGTGGATTTCCCATGGTCGATATGGGCAATGATACTGAAGTTTCTAATCTGCTGCATGGACAAAGTAGTTCTTCCCCTGGATTGATGTTTTTCAATTCGAACTCCCGGCGCGGGATAATGAGAACTAATCTATATATCATGACTTCCCGAAAGGGTACACCAGAAGCTGAGGGTTTCGAAAAGGTTTGAAGCCCTGCCACAATATAGGGCCTTCGGTTTTCGCTGCACCCCGGGTTCTTCTTTCGTGTCTTTCGTGGTGATTTTTTAAAAACAGGTCCGCCGAGTAGAGAAGGGGCGCGTAATTGTTTAGGCCAGTGGCTTCCAATGTA
>CAZIJV010000091.1:0-9938 GCA_964539645.1 uncultured Syntrophobacter sp. | reverse complement strand
TATATTGTCAGACTCGCTCCGTCTCGGGCCGTCGTTCCAAAAGAGCCGCACCCAAATGATAATCACCTTAATGTCCGCAAGGGTATAATGAGGCTTGAAGGGAAGGTACACAAGGAAAATAAAAGAAGGTATTTCCCTATGATCACAAAATTCAGTTGGATTCCGCTGTTTTCACTTGCTGTCTGAGCGTCCGAACTATTTGGTCTGGAAGAGTTTGAAGATTCATCAGACATCGAAACCCTGGTAGTACGCAATCTGTGCCGGCCTGCGAATCGTTAGAACCGGCAGGATTCGTTGCGCCCAAACTGGCGAATAGCTCTTCGAGATTCTCTTTTCCGTCCAGCAGAACCTTCATGTAGCCGGGGTTGTCCAAGTTCTTGACCAGTGGCGTATCAGCCAGCATTGCCTGAAGAGTGCGACACATGGAATCGTTGCCTGTCTTTCGTCGATATGCACGCCTTTGATCTCGAAAGAAATGTTCAAGGATGTTGTTGGTGCGCTGAGGGTAAATGGTGACGGGTCCGTTGGGCGTGTCTACCCTGAGGGGGTCGGCAAAGAGCTTTTCGCCGTACTTGTCTATTTGCTCCGCCATCTTATGACTAAGTGGATCTGCCGCCAATTTCGGGTCCTTTTCGATCTCTTGTCGAAACTTCTTCACACCTTGACGGATGGTGGCCATGTCTTCATCGACTCCTTCATCTTTAAGGCCGTTGCAGCCATCGACCGGGGCGATGCGCATGGCCTTGCGGAGGCTATCAAAAACTGAACTGCGCCAGCGCAATTGCTCTACCGCCTGGCAAATCGCCGGGTCATTGGCGATGTAGGACACTTCGCAAGCCAGTTTGAAGATAGGTTGACTCTCGTAAGGCTTATCGTCTGTGAGAAGCGCCTCCAGTAGTCCCGGCAATCGATGGTATAGCGCCAGTAAACGTTCTGCAAAGTTTAGCAGTGGCCGGTCGAAGGGAAAACCATAGCCGTCCCCGCTGTGCTTGCCATGCAATACCCAAAGGGCCAGCGAGTAGGTGGAGGCCATTCGCATGAGGTAGGTATCGCCTCCGGGGGAAGCTTCTTTTATGGTTTTTGCCAGTGTTGCGCACTTAGCCCCCTGCTCCACCAAACATTGCCTGCTTTCCCGCACCAGTTCGCGCAATCGGGTGCTGATGGCATGGGTGCGCAGGCGCTTGCGCAACTCCGCATAGGCCGGCTCAAGGAAGTCCTTGCCAATGTCACGCAGGAAGTGGAAATGACAGATGAAGTCCGGTATGCCGGGAAAAACCTCTGCAACAGCCTTCAAAATGCCGCCTCCCATGTCGTGAACGCAAGCAGTCGGGTTTCCGTACTCGGTCTGCAATTTTCGGAGGAAAGGTATAATGTGCTCAGCGTTCTCACTTGGGACTTTCACATTGGCGAGCACCATATCGCTCAAACTGTCCATTCCCGTCATCAGGGCCGGCGCCTCGCCTTCATGTGTGGCATCAAGGTGGAGGACATAGCCACCGGCGAGTTTCATGGCCTGACATATTCGCGGTGTTGCTTGTTTGTGGGCCATCGCCAGATATGTAACGAACTTGCGGCCCAGGTATTCAATTTCAGAAACAGAGAGTCGCACGTTGCGGGCAATCAATGCGGCGCGCACTTCTTGTGAGTTGCGATGCCGGCCAAATAGCGCCTCGCCTACGAAAACCAGCACATCATAGGCGACATTGCAGCAGCTTCCAACCAATCGAAGCAAGGTGTCGGAATGAAAGACGCGGGAGCAGGCAATACAGTGCGCCACGGTCTCGTGGGCGATGAATGGCCCGAGCATGCTCAGGACCTTCTTGCGCCGTGTCTTCTGCACAACGAGCCTTTTCCCACAAGCGCAGAAATCACTTTCCGGGCTAAACTGCACAACCGGCGGTTGCGGAAACAGAACCGATGGCAATGTCTCACGTGATAATCGCTGGAGGCTGCGGTTCAACGCCATCAAGGCTTTAGCGCCCCAGTTCGGATCGTTTTTTTTAGACCGTGCTGATCGAAAAGCCTCTCTATCTGAGCGGCATCGACAGCAATTCCCCTGTTGCGCGAGATTTGCGCAGCCAGTTGTTCGATGCTGGATTCGGGATTGCGAATAAACTCCGCAAAAATCAGGACCGCAATCTCCGCAGGGAACTGAGTTGCCGACAAGCTCTCGATCGTCTGGCGCTGCACGGTCGCAACATGGGGCTCGGCGGCAAGGTACAGGTGAGAACGTCCTATCCTCTGTCGTTGGAGCTTTCCCTGCCGCGAAAGTTGAACGAGAACGGAATGACACCTGCACCGAAGCTTGGCGCCAAGCTGCTCTGCGGTCATTCCGGCCGTACTGCGGGTGGTCAAGTCAACCAGAGTGTTTGTCAGGCTCCCCGCACGCGAGAAGCCGATATCGGAGTAAAACCATAATCCATCCTGATTAAAACGCGGAATCGAACGAAGCGTATACCATCCTCCATTGTGGGTGAAACTACTGAAGTATCCAACTTCCGCAAGAAAGCGCCGAACAGATGGAATCGAATAGCGCAATTCGGCGGCCAAAGGTTCGATCATCCAGCAAGGTTGTTCGACAAAAAGGGTGGAGAGGCGTCGAGTAGGCTTTGTCTGCGATGACATAACGGGCTCCTGATAAAGTATAGCACCCAACCGGAAATAGGGTCAAATCATGCAATACCTTATCAGAAGAAACGGGCCTTGCCAAGGGTTATCCAGTCGGGGTGAGGACTGGGGGTCAAGCGCCAATTTGCTTTAGATTCAGATGGTTAAGCTCAAATACGTGTTTGGACCTGTCGTAGAGTATCTAACGACGAGCATCACGAAAGCGTGATCAAGTATGGCATCTCGGTTCGTGCGATTTATTGCCAGCCAACAATCCAACTGAATTTTGTGATCATAGGTATTTCCTGGTTGCTTTGTCCGGAACAAATGCATGATTTATTAACCCCGGCTGTTATTTCGGGTTAGAATTAACTATTTAACGTGCAGCATGGTAGCGTTGCGGCTTGTGTGGAGGTGGAGAAAGGCTGGTGAGAGGCGGTTTTACAAAAATAACCATGAACACGGCGTCGAAGAAACCTGATGCAGAGAGTTCCTGGAGTTCCTTAAGACTGGTACTCCCTTATTTTCGACGCCACTCCGGCAGGCTGCTTGGAGGCTTTCTCGCGCTGGTCTTCGTCGATCTGCTGCAGTTGTTCATCCCTCGGGTAGTCAAATGGTCCGTTGACGGGCTGCAAAATGGGACCGCCACCCGGCAGGACCTGTTGACCTATGGCCTGTACATCATCGCAATCGCCCTGGTAATCGCCTGCTTCCGATATGTCTGGCGTCAGCTTATTCTGGGTTTTTCAAGGCTGCTGGAAATCGATTTGAGAAATCGCATGTTTTCCCACCTGCTGCAACTGGATAAGAAATATTTCCAGAAGACCAGCACCGGTGAGGTGATGGCCCTTGCCACCAATGACCTCTCCTCGGTACAGCTCGCGACGGGCATGGGAATCGTGGCCTTCGTGGACGCGGTTTTTATGGGCCTTGCGGCATTTGGTTTCATGCTCTACATCAATGCGCTTCTCACCGTTATTGCAATCGCTCCGATGCCTGTGCTCGCCCTGCTTACCAGGATGCTCTCATCTCGGCTGCATCGCAGGTTCAAGAGAGTGCAGGAACAGTTTTCTGTCCTGACTGAATTCGCCCGCTCCACTTTCACCTCTATTCGCCTGGTTAAAGCATACAACCAGGAGGAAATGCAGAACCGCCGCTTTGCAGAAATGGGCGAAATCTATGTACGGAACAATCTCAAGGTTGCCTACGTCTACGGGACCCTCTTTCCTGTGGCCGGCTTCATTGGAAATGTCGGAATGCTGCTCGTTCTCGTGTTCGGGGGCAGGCTGACCATTACCGGAGCTATCACAGCGGGAGATTTCGTCGCCTTTATCAGCTACCTTTTCATAATGACCTGGCCAATGATGGCCATGGGCTGGGTTGCGGATCTGTTCCAGAGAGGCATCACCTCGCTTTCCCGAATCGAGTCGCTCCTCAATGAGCAACCTTCCCTGTCTGATCGCCCCGGTGCAGTAGAGCTGGAAGTGAAGAAGGGAGACATACGGATTGAAAATCTTACTTTCTCCTACGAGCCGCAGCTTGAGCCCGGCATCAGGAACTTGAGCCTCAATATCGCGGGCGGAACCCTTCTGGGAATCGTCGGCCGTACGGGGGCAGGCAAGACCACTTTGTGCCATTTGCTCTCCAGGATGTACCCGGCGCCCGACGGCTCTTTATTCTTCGACGGTTCCGACGTGAACTCAATTTCCATTCATTCGGTGAGAAACGCCATAGCGTACGTGCCGCAGGATGTCGTCCTTTTCTCGGACACCATTGCTTTCAATATCTCTCTTGGCCGACCGGACGCCTCCACCGGTGAGATCGAGAAGGTGGCGCGGGCAGCAGCCATTCACGAGGAAATCATGGGAATGCCTGAAGGCTATCAGACGAAAATAGGAGAAAGAGGCATAAAGCTGTCCGGCGGCCAAAGACAAAGAATTGCCATTGCCCGCGCATTGCTTCTGGACAGACCGATAATCATCATTGACGACAGCCTTTCGGCAGTCGATACGGAAACCGAACACGCCATAATCCTCTCCATAGCCTCATATCTCAAAGGCAGGACCTGCATTATCGTCTCGCACCGGGTGGCTCCCCTGGCCGATGCCGACGAAATCCTGGTGATGGATAACGGACGGGTGGTAGACCGGGGTTCTCATGAGGAGTTGATCCGGCGCAATGCATTTTATGAAACCATCTACAGGCATCAGACGTCGAGCGGTGAGTGGAAGAGTGAAGAGTGAAGAGTGAAGCGGTGGCGGAAAAATGAATCAGGATCAGGAACAATTCGAGGAAGAGACCAGTCGCTACGTGGGTGATTTCAGCCTGTGGAGGCGATTGTTCGGGTTCATATTTCTCCAGTGGAAATGGCTGCTTGCAGCTATCGGGCTCTCCTTTGTCATCACCGGCGCCAGCCTGACATGGCCATGGCTGGTCCAGATAGCTATGGACAGGTACATCATTAACGATACGCTCCCGGTTGCGGAGCGGCTCGACGGAGTCTTCTCGACCGCGGCTCTCTTTTTGGGTGTGATCGTTGTCGGGTTCGTGGCCAGTTTCCTCCAGGTGATTACCCTGGAGTGGACGGGCCAGAGAATAATGCATTCGTTGCGCCAGCGCTTGTTCAGCCATGTCATCAGGCTGAATCTCTCATTTTTCAACGAAAATCGGGTTGGGCGGCTCGTCACGCGCCACACCAACGACATACAGAACATGTACGAGATGTTTACCTCGGTAATCGTTACCCTGTTCAACGATGGAGTCAGGCTTGCCGGTATCCTGGCAATGCTTTTCTGGATGAACTGGCGCCTGGCCCTGCTGCTCACACTCACTTTCCCCCTGATGCTGCTCATCACTCTATGGTTCGGCAGGCTGAGCCGCCAGGCATTCCGCCGTATTCGCGCTCATCTTGCAGGCATAAACGCGTTTCTGCAGGAGGCCGTTTCCGGCATTTCGATCATTCAGATTTTTTTGCGGGAAAAGGAAGCGCGGCTGAGATTCAGCAGTCTGAACGGGAGGTATTTCGATGCGGCTATTTACCAGATAAGGGTCTTCGGCGTTTTCGTACCTCTGATCGAGGTGATGAGTTCGGTAACGCTGGCGCTGATCATATGGTACGGGGGCGGACAGGTCCTGAAAAACTACATGACGATCGGTATTCTTGCAGCCTTCATCGCCTACATGAGACTATTCTTTCAGCCCATTCGAGAACTGTCTCAGAAGTATACAATCGTTCAGTCGGCAATGGCTTCCGCAGAAAGGATCTTCCAGTTGCTCGAGGAGAAGAACTATATCGATGAAGTGGCTGAAAAGGTTGTACCGAAGCAGGTGAGGGGGGACATAGCCTTCGAGGAGGTCTGCTTTTCCTATGAGCCCGGGAGACCCGTTCTCAGAAATATGAACTTCGAGATAAAGGCAGGGCAGACCCTGGCCGTTATAGGAGCTACCGGGTCCGGAAAAACGACCCTGATCAACCTTCTGGAGAGGTTCTACGAACCTGAGAGCGGTAAGATACTGCTCGACGGTATCGAGATAAACCGGTTCGATCCGAAGTGGCTCAGAGAACAGATCGGGCTTGTCATGCAGGATATTTTCATCATTCCCGCTTCAATACGCGCCAATATAGTGCTGGACCGGCGCCTTCCGGAGTCGGAGATCGAGCGCATTGTGGACCTCTCGCAGTTAAAAGGTCTTGTTGGCAGTCTTCCGGAGGGGCTCGATACCGTAATAGGAGAGGGCGGAATGGAGTTCTCGGCCGGGCAGAAGCAGCTACTTGCATTCGCGCGGGTCCTGGCGCGAAATCCGCGGATACTGGTTCTGGATGAGGCCACTTCCAATGTGGACACCGAAACGGAAATGCTTATCGAGCAGGCCATAGAAGCGGTAATGACAAATCGCACGAGCATTATAATCGCTCACCGGCTATCCACGATCAGGCGGGCCGACCGGATAATCGTGATCGAAGAAGGGCGCATTGTCGAGCAGGGAACCCACAGCGATCTGATGGCGACCGGCGGACTCTACCGCCACCTGCAATCGCTGCAAAACGGTTTCCTGCCCGAGAGAAAACTGGAAATGGAGACCGTGGAACCGGTCTGAAATTTAATTCCAGCTTAAAACGTCTGCATTTTCTCCGTCACCGCCGTCCTGGCCGTCCGCTCCGAATGAGGCAATGTCATAATCCCCGTGCTCGCCGGGAGCGCGATACAGATAGGGTTTTCCCCAGGGATCGCCCGGGACCTCCTTGGGAAGGTAAGGACCATCCCAATGGTCTACTCCGGGGTTTTTACGAAGCGCTTCCAGGCCTTCCTGTGTCGTAGGATACCTTCCTACATCCAGTCGAAACTGATCAAGCGCTCCTCCGAAAAGAGCGATCTGGGATTTTGCCGCCTTCTGTTTGGCGCTCCCGATCTTCTGAAACATCCTGGGCGCCACCAGGGCGGCCAGGAGGCTAAGAATGATCATCACAATGAGCAGTTCTATCAGGGTGAAGCCCTTTTCGGCATTTTTATATCTTGAGGGTCTCTTTTCAGCAAACATAGTTCATCGGCTCTCCATTGAGGAAATTCCGTCGCGATACGTCGCGCTGATTGGTGCTCCGGACAGCAACAATCCCCGTTAAGACTAACTGCGGCTTACGAAAGTGTCAATCCGCGGAAAACGCTAAAATAAGGTCATTTCGGCCAACTCGATGCAAGCCGGACTTGTGGTCTTCCAACTGCACAACGCCATCCGCTCTATCGGATAGGAGGAACCTCTTCCTCGTCGATCACCAGTGAACTGACAGTGAAACCGCTCGACTCGCCGCGAAGAAAAAGCGTTCCGTCCTCTCCAACCGACAGCGGGGACCGGTATTGTCTTTTGAATTCCAGTATGAACCTGCCCTCGACAAGCCTCGCTATGACTTTTTCTCCATTGGGAAGCAGATATCTCTGACCATCGACAAGGTGCATCGAAAACTCCTTTCACATACTTCGGCAGAATGGACGCATTATTCAGCACGGTTGAAGTTCATAGAATACCGCTATTATTGAAAACGGGCAAAAGGAAAGAGGCCGGCCGGGATTCAACGGCTCTTTCCATCGATATAATTATTAAGTTATCCATGCTTTACAGGGATGAAGAGG
Organism: uncultured Syntrophobacter sp.; assembly: GCA_964539645.1. Classification (GTDB taxonomy): domain Bacteria; phylum Desulfobacterota; class Syntrophobacteria; order Syntrophobacterales; family Syntrophobacteraceae; genus SbD1. The sequence continues at coordinate 2,205 of CAZIJV010000091.1, read as the reverse complement.
ATGATTATCCTGTCTCGGACATGAGATAAACTTTCAGAAACTCCAACGGGAGGAAAACATGAATCAGCAACAGAATAGACTCGACAGCATGGACTCGTTCCGGGCGAAGCAGGTGGATTTGAATACCGCGCCCCAGGAGGTGACGGAAGTCCCACTGGTGGACCAGGTTCCGGCAACGACTCTGCCGGACAACTCCGCCGCCGATGCCGCAAAAACCCCGGAGGAGCAGAAAATCGATTTGTGGATGAAAAATATCAAGGATTTCATTCGAAACATCGATGTCAAATCACTCTAGGGCAATCGATTCCAGGCAGTTCTCTCCTTGCCTGCGGATTATTGACCATCTCTTCTGCCCGCTCCGAGCGAGGGGGCAGAAGCGACGTCCTTCCAGTTTCAATCCCCCGGACACAATCAATACGAGAGCTGTCACATTGGCACCGAACAAGGGTGCTCTCTCCATGGAGAGGGGCAGCCAGGGTTCCCGCTCCCTTGACTTCCTTTTCCGAATTGAATATCTCTTGATTATCCAGTCCTGACATCTCACTGTTGTCTGCGATACTGCCTGACCAATGTCGATTCCTCTCTTTCCTGCTTCTCATTTTGGTCCCTGCTCAAGGAGTATATAAGATGTTTGCCAGAGACATTATGAGTTCGCGTTTCCATACACTACGGCCCACCGACAGCATCTCGGAGGCGGTGAAGATGTTTCATGCAGCAAGTGTGGAGGAACAGCGGCGAATCTTCGGACTCATGGTAACCGATGAAGAAGAGCATCTTGTGGGAATGCTCTCTTTGTACGACATACTCCTTTTTGTGCAGCCGAAACATGTGCATATGTGGGGCGAGATGGAAGACATGGAGGCAATGGACAAATTTGCCGAACTCCTCGACCGTGTCAAAGCCATTCATGTCGCCGATATCATGACCATTGACGTAGTAACGGTCAAGCCGCTGACTCATGTCATGGTGATTGCTGATCTGATGATCAAGCAGCACATACGCCGGCTTCCGGTGGTCGATGGAACTGAAGTGGTCGGGATCGTCTACATATCCGATGTGTTTCATCATTTTTTGAAAAGACTGCTGTGAAACCATGCGCATAATAAAGAAAAACGGCGTACTGACAGGCTTACTGGTCAGGGAGGCTATGCGCAGGCAGGTGATTCAACTGCCGGGAAGTGCGACGCTGGCGAGATGCATCAATCACCTGATAAAATACAAGATCAATGGGCTCATGGTCACGGACGGGGAGCGCTCCCCGGTAGGAGTGATATCCAAGAGCGATCTTGTTACGGCGTTTTATGGAGGGTTGCCGGTTGAGTCGGCTCTTGCGGATATCATGAATGGGCCGCTCCTTACCTGTTTCCCGGACGATGAACTGGAGGTTGCGCTGGATCGGATGCTCAGCAACGTGGTGCAGCAGTTGTACGTCCAGGGGGCGGAGTCGAGTTCCATCATCGGGATTCTATCCTATCCCGATGTGGTTGCGCTTCTCTACCGCTATTGCAGTGTGTGCCCGAGAAACGCAACAAGAAGGTCTGAACAGGCTGAAAACGAGAGCTTCCGCTCACAGTCCATCCGGGAGATCATGACCGCATCCGTGGCGTATTGCAGCCGGGAGGATACTCTTGAAAAGGTCATCGAGAAACTGATCGCACACCGTCCGGGTGCGGTCCTGATCCATGATGACCAGGGTCTGCTTTGTGGCGTGGTCTCAAAGACCGATGTCGTCGTGGCCTACAACCACGGGACCGGCCTGGAATCGGAGGCGCGATCCATTATGCAGTCGCGCGTAGTCACCTGCGACCAGAAGTCCTCCTTGACGGAGGCGCTTCGGCACATGTTCTTGAACGACGTTCAGCACCTCTTCATACATGCCGAAGAGCCTTCCCATATAATCGGGGAATTATCCCTCGCCGATGCGGCGCGAATGCGTTCGGGATCATGCAAAGCCTGCATAGCGAGCCGCATCATAGCATCGCCGCGAGGCGCAGCATAGAAGCCGGAAGATCCGGACCACGAAGGGAGCAGTTTAGCCGCAACCAAAATGGGAACCGAGTGACTGCCGGTGTCTTCTTTTGCCACAAGGGACCTGGAGCAGCAGAGCCGCAACCAAAGAGAAGCTCAGGTTGTGCGGAGCATGATTTTTTACCGCCGAGTAGAGAAGGGGCGCGTAATTGTTTAGGCCAGTGGCTTCCAATGTAT
>CAZIJV010000090.1:0-10273 GCA_964539645.1 uncultured Syntrophobacter sp. | reverse complement strand
CGAAAAATCGTGCGAGGTGTCACGGTGACTTCACAGAAGTGAGGAGTTCTGAACTCATGCCCATTTCTCCTTCCAGAATGTGTGAAAATAGTAATTCTCTGGCTCATTCCAAAGGACCCCAGGGGAACACCCCCCTGTTCTTCTCAACGTACTGGGCCAGACCTTCGATATGACGCCGCATCAGTTCCGCGGCGGCATCACCGTCCCGTCTTTCAATAGTCGCGATGATCTCCAGGTGCTCGGCAAGCGCCTTTGCCGCCCGACCGCCGGATCTGATCGTATGAATGCGCACCATGCGCATGTGGTCGAAAATGTTCGTCGCCATTTCCTGGAGTTTGTTACAGTCGCTCAACTTCAAAACGAACTCGTGAAAGAGTACGTTCGCCTCGGAGAATTCCACCGTCCTGCTCTCCACATTTTCAACGGAGAAGGGGGCGAATATTTCCCTCATGTGGGCAACCGCCTCTTCCGTCAGGTTGCGGATGCACAGCTTGGCCGCCATGCCCTCCAGCGCCGCGCGCACATAGAGTATCTCGATGATTTCCCGGAGCGTCTTGCGGCAGACATAGACACCCTTGCGTGGCTCGACCCTGAGGAAGCCCTCGGAGACCAGGCGCCGTATGGCGTCTCTGAGAGGAGTCCGGCTGACTCGCAGGCTCTCCGCCAGTTCCCGCTCATCCAGGCGTTCCTCGGAAGCGTAGTCCATATTGAGGATGGCTTCCTTGAGGGCCTGGTAGGCCAGGTCCGACAGACTGGCCGGCTGTTCGAGGGGGAGGAACGCAACTTTTTTGTGTGTATCTTCTTTGAGTCTCATAGCATTCATCCTTGTGTCTGGTATACCAAACACCAAATACCAGATGCTTGTCAAGCGTTTTTTGTGAAGAATGAAGAGTGAAGAGGGCGGAGGGCGGAGGGCGGAGTGAAGAGGGCGGGAGAACGGCTGGGACCGGAGGTAGGGGTTAAAGCGTTATTTCGGATGGGGATGATTCTGTTGCTGATCAGCAGACAGTAAAGGCCTGTCCTGCTTCGAGGATTTCGAGTTGCACGCCGGGGATTCGAGCGAGTTCGGACTCGATCTGGGGCCGGTAATGGGGTTTGAGGTGTGAAATGTAGATCTTGTCGGGGACTCTGGGCATCTTTTGCAGTTCCTGCTCAAGGAGATAGGGAGTGAGATGCCCGGTGGTGAGCGCCAACTCTCTCATGGCGTCGGGGAAGGAGACCTCGATGATGAGGGCCTTCACGTTGTGGCCGCGCATTTTCCGCCAGATTGCGGTGGTGGGGCCGGTGTCGCCGGTGTATATGAGGTCGCCGCAGGCAGCGTCTTCTATAAGGTAGCCGTAGGCTGGAACGGTATGGTTTACCCTGGTGGCGTGTATTCGGTATTTTCCGAGATCGAAGGGTGCGCGCGTGGAAATGGCCTGGTATCGCATCACCGGGCGCCCGCTGTTTGGGATGCTGGTGAAGTCAGGCCAGATCCTGTTGTTGAAGATGTGTCTCCTCAGCTCTGAAATGACTTCTTTACCGCTCAAGACATTGATCTGGCAGGGTTGGTTCATGGAGACGAGATTATCGACAAGCGAGGGTATGCCTTTTATGTGGTCAAAATGCGCATGGGTAAGAAAGATGTGCGTGATGCGGCATTGTGCGAGTCTGTCCAGTGAAAGGGCGACAGTACCGGCATCCAGGAGGAAGAAGTTGTCGATAAGGAAAGCGGGCGGATTCTGCCCCGGTGCTTCCGAGCCGGCTGATCCGAGAATACTGACTTCCATCGAGAACCTTTGCAGCGGGTGGATTTTGGATCACTTCCGAATCGATTCGGACAGGATGCGATTCTAGTGATTTTTTCCAAATTTACAACGAAATAGTCCTCAGGAGAATAGACTGTGCAATTTGGAGTCTCAGGGGGCTCATTTTGCATAAAAAATGGCAAGCAATTGCCACTTTGCCCTTCACAAATTGCTCTGATTGGTTTACAAAGCCAACGTCCGCTACAACGCCATCGAACCGGCCCTGGTACGGAAGCATTACCGTTGAATATATTGGAAGCAGCCACCTTACTGTTTTAACACTGTTGCGGTTTCATGTTTTTGAAGCTCGGTTTTGAAAGACTTCTGGATTCCTTCGGTACTCACAGTCCAAGCGGATTGCCCTGTTCAAGCTGCTGTTGCTGGAAACCTGTTCTAAAATCCGGATGTTTCGAAACCTGAATTATTGGGATTCCATTCCTTTTGCAGATGGTGTCCCAAAACTGTCCCGGTAGGCCACGGCGCCGGCTTCTGTCGCCCTGTGCCCTTGTCGGGGTAGTAGTCTTTCCTGAACGCAAAGGAAAAGAGGAAGAAAATGCCGATCGAGATTTCCGAAAAAACAATCAAGCACGAGTTCATTGAGAGAGTGGGTCAACTGAGCGGACAGGACATTTTCAAGTGCTTTCAGTGCGGTACCTGCGGCGGCGGCTGTCCCATGTCCGGCCAGATGGAGACCTTGCCGAGAAGAATCATGCGGATGGCTCAGTTGGGGATGGAAGAGTCCGTTTCCGAATCCCGGACCTGCTGGACCTGCGCCTCCTGCCATACCTGCTCGGCAAACTGCCCGAGGGGCATTGATCTGGCGAGGGTAATGGAAGCTGTGCGGCTTCTGACCCTGCGGAAGAACGTAAATGCGATAGAGCCTTCCAAGGTGTCTGCCGAAACGGTCAGAGAATTGCCTCAGATTGCTCTGGTAAGCTGCTTTAGAAAATTGACGAGTTGAGGAGTATCATGAAAGCTAGCTACTATCCGGGATGTACCCTGAAGACCAAAGCGAAGAACCTGGAAGAAGCGGCAGTAGCCTCGATGGCAGCTCTTGGAGTCGAGTTCCAGGAATTGCCGAGATGGAATTGCTGCGGCGCGGTTCATTCCCTTGCCGATGACGACCTCATTCACCACGTTGCCCCGGTGCGCGATCTTATCAGAGCGATGGAGCAGGGAAGCGATCAGGTGGTCACTCTTTGCTCCATGTGCTACAACACGCTCGCCCGAGCCAACCTGCTGATGCGCAACGATGCAGTAAAGAGAAAGACCATCAACGACTTCATGAGCGAAGAAAAGCCCTATGCCGGAGAAGTTGAGGTGACGCATTTTCTCAACTTTCTGCGCGACACCGTCGGCTGGGACACCCTGCGCTCCAAGGTGAAGGCTTCCCTGGACGGGATGAAAGTCGCCTCCTATTACGGCTGTACGCTGGTCCGGCCGAGAGACGTGGCGATCGAGCCCGCGGGCGATGCCAAGATCATGAACGAATTCGTGACGGCTCTTGGCGGAACGCCCATAGATTTTGCCGCCGGCGCCGTCTGCTGCGGCTCCTACCAGATTCTGGCCAATCCCGAGGGGGCTCTGGAGGCAATAGCACGGATTATCGAGACCGCCTCCGCTGCCGGAGCCGATGCTCTTATCCTGAGCTGCCCGCTGTGCGAATATAATCTCGCCCGAAAGCAGGACGAGCTTCTCGCGAGCAAGAAGATCTCCAGGAAGCTTCCTGTTTATTATTTCACTCAGATACTCGCGATCTCACTGGGGTTAGGGCCCGAATCCTACCGGCTCGATCTGAATGATTCCAGTTCGCTAGAGTTTCTGAAATCGAAAAATTTTCCGGTGCAGGCGGCAGGGGTTTAAGCCCGAGTCCAATCCGGTCTAATACAGCAGAGATTCCATTTCCAAGTTAAGGAGAAATACGATGTCAGCACCCAGAAAACAGGTTGCCACTGGTGACAGAGCCATTCTTCCCGAGGGGGCGCAGACCATCCCCATCTATGTCATGGGCAAGCGCTATGAAGTCCCTGAAACCCTCACCATCATGAAGGCGATGGAGTATGCCGGGTTCAAGTTCCTGAGAGGCGCCGGTTGCCGCGGCGGTGTTTGCGGCGCATGCCCCACCGTCTACCGCAGGGCAGGCGACTATAAGCTCTATTTCGGCCTGGCATGCCAGACGGTTGTCGAGCCGGACATGTACCTGGCCCAGATTCCTTTCTACCCGGCAAACCGCGCCAACTACGACATAGAGAAGATCGAACCCGTCGCCGATGCGATACACGCTCTTTATCCCGAGATTTTCCGCTGCGTAGCCTGTAACAACTGCACCAAAGCATGTCCGATGCATGTAGAAGTGCTCGATTATATTTCAGCCATCAAACAGGGCGACATTGCCAAAGCAGCCAAGCTCTCCTTCGACTGTATCCAGTGCGGTATGTGCGCCAGCCGCTGCATGGGCGAACTGCCCCAGTATCATATTGCGCAGCTTGTTCGCCGTTTGTACGGCAAGTACATCCAGCCGAAGGCGGAGCATCTCCAGAAGCGCGTCGAGCAGATCGAATCCGGCAGGTATGACAAGGTGCTGGGCGATCTTCAGAAGATGAGCCACGCCGAGTTGGAGAAGCTCTACAAGGAACGTGAGCGCGAGCCCGATATGGTGCCGCTCGGTACCTGGATGCCCAAGGACACGCAGTACCTGTAAACCGGCACTCTACAACTGAATTTCCAAGCTATCGACATATTGGTATTAAGGAGAAAATATAATGGGTTACACACCTCAAATGAAGGAACTCATAAAGAAAGTCGAGGCAACCAGGCCGGAGCGTGTTGCCAGGTCCAAGCGCGGTGAGAATTTTCCTGCACTGAGCCTCGAGGAGCGTGCGGTAGTTCTCAATAAATTCCACCCGGACTACCAGTCTGACGGGCGTGTCGCCCTGAAGGTCGGTCCTGACAAGGGTCTTGTCGTGCCCGAGGAAATCGCGAAGGTAATGGAATCCCGGTCGCTTCTTCGTCCCGACAAAGTCGATCTGTCCAAGCCCGACTACGTGACCGACGTTCTGATCATCGGCGCGGGCGGTGGCGGCAGCTCGGCTGCACTGATGGCTTCCGAGGCCGGTATGTCGGTCATCATGGCCACCAAGCTGCGCCACGGCGACGCCAACACCATGATGGCCGAAGGCGGCATCCAGGGCGCCACCCAGGAATGCGATTCGCCTTTTTATCATTATATGGACACCATTGGCGGCGGCCATTTCACCAACCAGCCCGACCTGGTAGCAGCCCTGGCCCATGACGCGCCGCTCTCCATCGCCTGGCTCGAATCCCTCGGCATGATGTTCAACAAGCTGCCGGACGGCCGCATGGATTCTCGCCATTTTGGCGGTTCTTCCCGCAAGCGCATGCAGTCTTCCGGCGATATGACCGGCGCCGAGATCATGCGTGTTCTCAGGGATGAAGTCCGCAACCGCAAAGACCTGATCACGACCCTTGAATTCTGCCCCGCGGTCGAACTCATTCTCGATGAAGCCGGAAAGTGCGCAGGCGCCATTCTCTACAACATGGAGACCCGCGAGTTCTTTATCGCTCAGGCCAAGGCCACCATTATCGCCACCGGCGGCAACGGCCGTCTGCACATCAAGGGTTTCGCCTGCACCAACCATTACGGCGCAACCATGGACGGCGTGGTCATGGCTTACCGGGCCGGCGTGGGCACCACCTGCCTGCCCTCCACCCAGTATCATCCGACCGGCGTTGCCTATCCCGAACAAAACGTCGGCTTGCTCATCACGGAAAAAGTCCGCGGCCTTGGCGCCCATGTGCTCAATATTGACGGCGAGCAGTTCTGCTTCCCGCTCGAACCGCGCGATGTCGAATCCGCCGAACTCATCAAGGAAGCTGTCGAAGTAGGAAAGTCCGTCGTTACCCCGACCGGTCGCTACGGCCTGTGGCTTGATTCTCCGATGATCGACCTTCTGCTTGGAGAAGGCACGGTACGCAGAGAGCTTCCTGCGAAGTTCATCCAGTTCGAGCGTCACGGAATCGATATCAGCAAAGAGCCCATGCTCGTTTACCCGACCCTGCACTACCAGAATGGCGGTATAGCGATCAATGCCGACTGCGAAACGGTCATTCCGGGTCTCTACTCCGCCGGTGAATGCACGGGCGGTCTGCACGGTGAAAACCGCCTGATGGGCAACAGCCTCCAGGACGTCATCACCTTTGGAAGACGCGCCGGTGTAAGCGCGGCAAAATACGTGAAGGGCGGCGTGGAACTCAAGAAACCCACCCTGGATCACGTTGCAAAGTTCGAGAAGGAACTTGCGGAAGCCGGTGTGACCAACCCGATCGTTGCACCCATTCTGCTGCCTGATTACTCGACCGATGAAGTCACGGCAAAACGTCTTGCGGAGGCCCGGCAGGAAGCCGAATAAGCCTGCCCGGCACAAGATAGAGTCATGAAGAAGGGGGCATTCCGCTTGCGGCGGAATGCCCCCCTTGCTTTCTTCTATGGCTACAGCAATACACGCAGGTGATATTCAATCTGGTCTTTGGGAAGAGCGCCGACAAGGCGGTTCTGGATCTGTCCCTTTTTGAACAGGATCATTACGGGGACGCTCTGTACTTGGTACTGCGAGGCCAGAGCGGGGTTTTTGTCGAGTTCCACTTTGACGAATTTGATGTATCCTGAATACTGGGAGGCCAATTCCTCAAAGATCGGGAGCAGGCGGCGGCAGTGGCCGCACCAGGGCGCCCAGAACAGGACGAGTACGGCGCCTGGAAAACTCAGAACCTCCTCGGTGAAGGTTCGCCCCTCGACATCGATTGCTTTTTCCGGAAATCGCGCGGTGGTTGGCAGCACGGCGTGGCATTTGCCGCATACGGGCCGATCCGATATTCGCGAGAGCGGAATGCGGTTTTTTGCCCTGCATTGGCTGCATCTTACTAGAAAAGTGTCTTGGACCATTGAACTAAAGACCTCATTTCATTAGAATGAAAAAATAAATTGATGTAAAGTGAGCAAACGAATAATCACGATACTTTTGCCGTGCAAGCGATCAGAATCACCCTGGTTGTCGAACGCTCTCCCCGCTCTTTCTCGAAGTGCTCCCTCCCTCTGAAAAAGAAGACCGATTGTTGTTATTGCCCTCAGTATTATTCTTTCATTGCGAGGTGTGTCGAAGTGGCTCGAGTAGATGACTACAAGGAATCCTTTCGCCTTGCCGGCGTGGAACTCGGAAAAAAAGAGCCCGCTGCTCTTGCCAGGGCTGCCGGAGTGGAACTTTCCTTTAAAAGCGGACACGCCGAGTTGGTCGTCCCGTTTCTCGGAACCAACTATTTGGTGAGGCTCCACCCGGAGACGGAAATCAGGAAGGATGGGTCAACCGAGGAGGCGCCGCTTCCGGACAGGATTCTCATTGCGCATTACCTCCTGGGCGCCGGGGGGAAGAAGCTGACCGGTAATCTGATTACATTCCGGCAGGTTACCAACGGACAGTTCTATTTTGATGCTTTTCAGAGGAGGGCCCGCGATCCTTTGTTGAATTTTTTCGGCAATAACGGCAAACTATTTGTAGAATGTTCCCGGATGATGAAAGCCAGTCCCGTGAGCAACGGGGATTTCGGAATGGAGTTCCAGGTTTTTCCCCACGTCAATGTCCAATTGGTGCTCTGGAAAGGCGATGAGGAGTTTCCTCCGGATGCTACGATTCTTTTTGACGAGAGCATCCAGCGGAATCTTTCCGCGGAAGATATTGCAGTGATGAGCGGAAGCCTTGTATATCGTCTCATAGGACTGGCAAGAAAAGTGCAATCCGAGGCAAAGGCCTGATTGTATCGAATCATACCGGGAGGAAAAAATTGAAAATAGCTGTTAGCGGTAAGGGAGGAGTTGGAAAGACGACGTTGTGCGCTTTCCTTGTGAGGTGGTTTGCCGAACAGGGCCGCAAGGTCCTCGCTATCGATGCCGACCCGGATGCAAACCTGGCAAATGCTCTGGGGATAAAAGAGCCGTCCTTAACCCCCGTCTCTCAAATGCGCGAACTGATCGCAGAGCGAACTGAAGCGGTGCCGGGAACCTATGGCGGCTTTTTCAAGCTGAATCCAAGGGTGGATGACCTGCCCGAAAAGCTCTCGGTAAAACAGGGAGAGAACATTCGACTGATGGTCATGGGCGGCGTCAAAAAAGGCGGCGGCGGGTGCGTCTGCCCCGAGAGCGTACTGCTGAAAAACCTGGTGCAGCACCTCATCCTGAGACGCGACGAAGTGGTTATAATGGACATGGAGGCCGGTATCGAGCATCTCGGGCGCGGCACCTCCAAGTATGTGGACTGGCTCATCACGGTCGTCGAGCCGGGCCAGCGCAGCGTGGAGACCGCAGCGCGCATCAAGCAACTGGGAAAGGATATCGGACTGACCCGGATAGGTATTGTGGGCAACAAAATACGAAATGAACAGGACCGCGCATTTCTGAGGAAGGTTCTCGGGGGACAGCTCATACTCGGCTATATTCCTTACGATAACCTGATAATCGAGGCGGACCTCCAGGCGCGGTTCGCCGAAGATGTCAGCAAGGAAACCACGGCGGGTCTGGAGAAAATAGCAAAGAACCTGCTGGAATTGCTGGATGCTGTTGGATTACAGGAGCAGGATTATACGGCATGATCGATGTGCAGAACCTCTCCGACCACCGGAACATCAACATAGACAAGGTCGGAGTCAAGGACATTCGCTACCCGCTGACCGTGATGGACAAGAACAACGGCGTCCAGCACACGGTCGCTTCGGTAAACATGTATGTCAACGTACCCCGGGAATTCAAGGGTACGCACATGAGCCGCTTTATAGAGATTCTGAACGCCTTTCACGGTCACCTGGATATCCGGGAGTTTTCGACCGTGCTGGAGGCGCTTCAGGAGCACCTCCAGGCCGAATCCGCCCACATGGAAATCACATTCCCTTACTTCATCCGCAAGCTCTCTCCGGTAACTGAAAGCGCCGGACTGATGGAGTATCGCTGCCGTGTGGCGGGGTCTCTCGACCGGAAAAAGGGCTACGATCTCGTCCTGGAGGTGAATGTTCCCATTACGACGGTGTGTCCCTGCTCGAAAGAGATCAGCGAGCATGGCGCGCACAACCAGAGGGGAATGGTGCGCCTGGCCGTGCGCTTCAAACGCTTCATCTGGATCGAGGACCTGATACATCTCGTGGAGGAGGCCGCCTCCTGCGATGTCTACTCCGTTCTCAAAAGACCCGATGAAAAATATGTGACCGAATGCGCCTACGAAAATCCCAAATTCGTGGAAGATGTCGTCCGGGACATCGCTTTCGGCTTGAAGACGGATCAGAACGTTCGCTGGTTCCTGGTCGATGTGGAGAACTTCGAGTCCATCCATAACCACAGCGCATACGCTTGTATCGAGAGGCAGAAATAGGCTCTTTGTCACGGCAGGGACTTCGAGCAGCATAGCCGCAGCCAAGTGTTATTTGAGACTTTGCAGGTTTCCTTTTAACAAGAAGAGTACGAAGGATGCACGAAGCGCCCAGCGCTGCAGAGCCGCAAGCAAATGAAGTAATCGGGCGCAGGTTCTTCCATAACCTTGAAGGTCTCGAAGATTGACAAGAAAGAGTACACTCTTCGTGAGCTTCGAGCATCCTTCGTGCTCTTCGTGGGGAAATGGGATTTGTCTGTTCATTAGAATCCCGCATATCCCGCGTACGTTGGAAGTGAGTTCTTAAACACGAAGAGCACGAAGGATGCACGAAGCTCACGAAGGATTTAAACTGTTAAATCAATGGGCTAAGCAAAAATCTTGCTGAAAAAACAAGAAAGCGCCGGGTAGTAGTACGAAGCATCACTAAACATTGCCACGCACAATAAAGTGTTCCTTCTCGTTCAAGCTATGTTCGATGGCTGATCGGCTTATATGAGACTTCATTCTTAGAGAAACACGCCAGGGGACAAAATGAAGTTTCATCCTGGTTCACACCAAGCACTTTCGTGGGGCGCCGCCGCTCTCTTATCTGACTTCAAAGTCAGAGTCTCGTTCAAACCACGCTAAAAGCGTGGCGGTCGCGCTGGATTCCGGCTCAGAAGCGCTGCCGGAATGACGGGGTAGATGAATCTTCGGTAAATTAACCGTTACCTCGTGACTTACTGCTAAAAGCAATTGCCGATCCTTTCCGCAATAGCCCGATGTACCTGAATAAGTGTCTGTTTTCCCATTACAATCAACGATGTCAACGGTACTTGCCGAACTCGCCGAAAGTTGTCGGTCCCCTTCCCTATGCCAACCGGTATGCAGTGGACTCCTGCCCCGTCATTCCGGCAGTGCTTCTGAGCCGGAATCCAGCCCGAAAGCTGCATCCGGCTGTTTTTAGACTGCATAAACAAGATTATATGACAGCCGGGAAATGTTCTTTCTCTGGAGCCTCTTGCAAAAGTCAGATGGAGGCAGTGAAGGAAACTGAAAAGTGAACTCCATCAACGA
>CAZIJV010000089.1:0-10375 GCA_964539645.1 uncultured Syntrophobacter sp. | reverse complement strand
GCTCAGGCTGCATGATTGAAACCGCTACAGGTGTCGTTCCAAAAGAGCCGCACCCTTATCATTTATTCAAAAGTCCGGCTTGTCCGTACCTGAACTCTTCATGGCGCTTCGGAGGTCTCCTGATGCATATCGGCAACGAAATCTACGATCTTATCATTCTGGGTGGAGGTCCGGCAGGGCTCACCGCCGGCCTTTATGCCAAGAGGGCGGTTCTCAAGACCGTGCTGGTAGAAAGGGCCACTCCGGGCGGCCAACTTGCCATTACCAAAGGCGTGGAGAATTACCCCGGTTTCGAGGATATCAGCGGCCTCGATTTATCCGACAAAATGCTTCATCATGCACAATCCTACGGACTGGAGGTGCTTCACGACGAGGCGATCTCCATTCAAACGGCCGACGATGTTCATTCGGTTCTTCTCGGCAGCGGCAGGATTCTCACAGGCCATTCCATAATCATTGCAACCGGGGGAACCCCACGGAAACTAGGAGTGCCCGGCGAAGAGGAGTACCTGGGAAGAGGCGTTTCCTACTGCGCCAAGTGCGACGGTTTCTTCTTCCAGGATCGGGTTGTGACAGTCGCAGGAGGGGGAGACACAGCGCTCGAGGAAGCCCTCTACCTCGCAAAACTGGCCTCCAAGGTCTATCTCGTTCACCGGCGTGACTCTTTCAGGGCAGGGAAAATCCTGCAGGAACGGGTCCGCGATTCCGGAATAGAACTGGTTCTCAATTCCGAAATCACGCGCATATGTTCGGACAGCGAGGATGAGGCCGTCTCCTCCATTCTGGTCAAAGACCTTGTTACAGGGGGAGAAAGGGAGATCGAGACCGAGGGGGTCTTTGTCTTCATCGGACTCTTGCCCAACAACCAGATCGTACCGCCCGGAATAGTGCTGGACACATCGGGCTATGCCGTCACTGACGAAAAATGCGCCACCAACATACCCGGCATTTACATTGCGGGCGACCTCAAGACCAAATTCGCCAAACAGATCGTAATTGCCGCGGCCGAGGGCTGTATAGCGGCCCTGGCCGCGGCTGATTACGTGGATTCAAAGAAAAACGAGAGCTGATCTTCAGGCGAGGTCCTTGTCAAGCTGCTCGTAGAGATCCTCCAGTTTGTAGAGCAGCCGGTCCAATTCATCCAGGCGACGGGCAAGGAGCAGTTCCCTCGCCTCATCCCGTACCCTCAGGAAAATATTCAGCCTTTGGACAACGGGTTTTTTTGTGGTCATCGGAATCTGTGGATCGTTGGCGATTCGCACCAGCACCTCGACCAACTCATAGAGCGAGGGTTCCTTTTTGAGTACGATGTCATAACGAAAATCTTTCAATATCTTGAAAAGGTGTGGAAAAGTTCCCTTCAAACCTCCGGTTCCGAAAACCGGAAGCACCCTTATGTCGATCTGCATGTATGCACTCATTCTTTTCTCCTGGCCTGGTTGACGGTGTCGAGTCTGCGCAATCGCAACTATTAGCCGAAAGCCCCTTCTTATTCTAAGAAAAGAATCATGGCCCGGACATAAATCCATACATTGCCTTTCAGCTCCGGCAGTCTGCCGTGCGGTTCACGGGACGCACGCTTTGTCCGAGACATGTGAATCTCGGCACATGAGAGCAAAAAGAAGTGGAGAACTTAATTGACAAATTTTTGCATAGCAAATAGACTACCTTTTGCGGTCTATTTCTGCTTCGCCACGTTCTTTTTCCAGTCAGTTCGCACGATAATAGAATCCGGTTTACAGCGGCGTCGCATTGTTTGCTTTTTTTCAGTTCACGGCAGCATTTGGAATTTTGAGTTTGAGAAAAAATTCGCAATAGAAAGGAGGCAATCCGGCTTTTCTTCTAATTTTGAACAAGCATATTTGACTCGACTACCTTCTAGGACCCGACACTTAGATGGAGGATGGGGGAATGAAACTGACACGCAGGGATTTTCTAAAAATCTCTGGCGCCGCAACAACCGGGCTTGCCCTCAATGGACTGGGACTCGACTTCCGTCCCGTTGAGGCATACGCATGGGAAATGCGCACCAAGGATGCCAAAGAGACACCCACGATCTGCTGCTACTGCGCGGTAGGCTGCGGAATCATCTGCCACACCGACAAGAAAACCGGCAAAGTCATATACACGGAAGGCGACGCGGATCACCCGATCAATGGCGGCGCCCTGTGCGCCAAGGGAGCTTCCGTATACCAGATCGCTCAAAACGATAAACGAGCGGTTAACGTCCTTTATCGCGCTCCGAACAGCGACAAATGGCAGGTCAAGAAATGGGACTGGGCGCTGCAGCAAATTGCGCAACGAGTCAAAAAAACCCGTGACGCCACCTTTGTCGAGAAAAACGAAAAAGGCCAGGTAGTCAACCGCTGCAACGGTATTGCCTCCGTCGGCAGCGCTGCCATGGACAACGAGGAGTGCTGGATTTACCAGGCGATGCTGCGCGCACTCGGACTGGTATACATAGAGCACCAGGCCCGTATCTGACACAGCGCCACTGTTGCGGCTCTGGCAGAGTCGTTCGGACGCGGCGCAATGACCAATCACTGGATCGATCTGGCAAACAGTGATTGCATACTCATCATGGGCAGCAATGCTGCATCGAACCATCCTATCTCTTTTCGCTGGGTGATGAAGGCAAAGGACAAGGGCGCAACCGTTATCAACGTCGATCCGCGCTTCACGCAGACATCCACGAAATCAGACATCTACGCCCCTCTCAGATCCGGCACCGATATTGCCGTACTGGGCGGCATGATCAAATACATCGTGGAGAACAATAAGTATTTTAAAGATTATGTGATCAACTACACCAACGCCGCTTACATAGTTGGTGAGAAGTACAGCTTCAAAGACGGTCTTTTCTCCGGCTTCAGTGCTGAGAAGAAGGGCTACGACGCTTCAACCTGGGCTTATGAGGTGGATGATAGGGGAGTTCCCAAAAAGGACCTCACCCTTGAAAACCCGCGCTGTGTCTTTCAGCTCATGAAGGCCCACTATTCACGCTATGACCTCGACACGGTATCCTCAGTTTCCGGTACGCCCAAAGAGGACCTGATGAAGGTCTACGAGGCTTACAGCAGCACGGGAGTTCCGGATAAAGCAGGAACGATCATGTACGCCATGGGGTGGACACAGCATTCCGTCGGCGTCCAGAATATCCGGGCAATGACGATAATCCAGCTCCTCCTCGGCAACATGGGCATCGCAGGCGGCGGCGTGAATGCGCTCCGTGGAGAATCCAACGTCCAGGGATCGACCGATCAGGCGCTGCTTTTCCACATTCTGCCCGGCTATCTGCCGGCGCCCGCAGCCTCGCTGCCGACCCTTGCCGATTATAACAAGAAGAATACGCCGGTTACGAAAGATCCGCTCAGCGCCAACTGGTGGCAGAACCGGCCCAAGTACATGGTAAGCCTTCTCAAGACTTTCTTTGGGGATGCCGCCAAGCCGGAGAACGAATTTGGATATGCCTGGCTGCCCAAGCTCGATGACGGCAAGTCCTACAGTTGGCTCGATCTTTTCGACGCCATGTACAATAAGCAGTTCAAGGGTTTTTTTGCCTGGGGCATGAACCCGGCCTGCAGCGGCGCCAACTCGAACAAGACCCGCCAGGCTCTCACCCAACTCGACTGGATGGTCAATGTAAACGTCTTCGACAATGAGACGGCATCCTTCTGGAAGGGACCGGGAATGAATCCGAAGAAGATCAAGACCGAGGTCTTCTTCCTGCCCTGTTGCGCATTTCTCGAAAAAGAAGGCTCGATTTCAAACAGCGGACGGTGGGCGCAGTGGCGCTACAAAGCCCAAGAACCCGTTGGGGTGTCCAAACCGGACGGCGATATAATCTATGAGCTGTTCCTGGAAATCCGCAAGCTCTACGCAAAAGACAAGAAAGCGAAATTCCCAGCTCCAATCATGAACCTGGACTGGAATTACGCAACCAAGCACGCCTTCGATCCCCACCTGGTTGCAAAGGCTATCAACGGCTACTGGACCAAAGATACCACCATAAACAACAAAACCTACAAAAAGGGTGAACTCGTTCCCGCCTTCGCCTTGCTCCAGAGCGACGGTTCCACCTCCTGCGGAAACTGGATCTATTGCCAGAGCTACAATCAGGACGGCAATAACATGGCCCGCAGGGACAAGAGCGATCCGAGCGGTATCGGGCTCCATCCGAAGTGGTCGTGGGCCTGGCCGGTAAACCGCAGGATCATTTACAACCGGGCCTCTTGCGATCCCAGCGGCAAGCCGTGGAATCCCAAGAAAGTCGTTGTGGAATTTGTCGGTGAGCTCAAGGATGGGAAGTACCTTTCGGGCAGTTGGAAAGGCGATGTTCCGGACGGTCCCTGGCCGCCGCTCAAAAACCCCGACGGCTCAGCACGGGAAGACGGCAAGCTGGCCTTCATCATGAAATCCGACGGCTATGCATCCATTTTCGGCCCCGGCCTGAAGGACGGTCCCTTCCCGGAACACTACGAGCCTTTGGAGTGCCCTGTCGAGAAGAACCCCTTCAGCAAGCAACTCACCAATCCGGTAGCCGCCACCTACAGGACGGACAAGGACGTCATCAAGAGCTGCGATCCGCGTTTTCCGTTTGTGGGCTCCACCTACCGGGTCACCGAACACTGGCAGACCGGTGTTCTTACCAGGTGGCTCCCGTGGCTGATTGAAGCGGAACCGCAGGTTTTTGTCGAAATGAGCGAACAGCTTGCAGCGCTCAGGCAGATCAAAAACGGCGAACAGGTTATCGTGGAATCCCCCAGGGGATCTCTCGAAGCCGTGGCTATCGTCACAAAGCGGTTTAAGCCTTTCAAGATTCAGGGTATGGAGGTGCATCAGGTCGGACTGCCGTGGCATTTCGGATGGATCCATCCGAAAGAGGGAGGCGAGAGCGCGAACCTGCTCACGCCATCAGTTGGCGATCCCAACACCCGTATCCCGGAATCGAAGGCATTTATGGTCAATGTGCGGAAAAAGGGGGCATAAGCCATGGCAGGTAAAGGCATTTTCGTAGACACTTCACGCTGCACCGCCTGCAGGGGCTGCCAGATTGCTTGCAAGAACTGGAACCAGAACGGAGCTTCTGCAACGAAAAACTGGGGAAGTTACCAGAACCCTCCCGACCTGGACGGCAACACCTTCAAGCTTGTCCGGTTCAGTGAGGTCGAAACGGAGGGAAAGCTTGCCTGGTACTTCTTTCCCGATCAATGCAGGCACTGCCTGGAACCTCCCTGCAAGGACACCATCGAGGGCTATAACGCAGAGGGTGTGATTCAGGATGAGGCCACGGGCGCCGTCGTATACAAGGAAGCGGCGAAAGAGGCGCCTTTCGAGGAAGTCAAGTCTTCGTGTCCTTATGACATCCCCAGACAGAACGCCAAGTCGCAGATGGTCAAGTGCACCCTATGCGTCGATCGGATCAGCAACGGCCAGCAACCCGCCTGCGTGAAAATCTGCCCGACGGGTGCGATGAATTTCGGAGACCTCTCCGAGATGCAGAAACTGGCTAAGGAGAGACTTGAAGCGGTCAAGGCCAAGTTTCCGAAAGCGCAACTCCTGGATGCCGACCAGGTGAGGGTAATCTACCTCGTGGTAGATGATCCGAAGAAGTACCATAAGAATGCTGTCGCGGGAATCAGGGTGGAAACCCCGATCAGGGTGGCGAGCCCTGCCCGGAGAATTCTCGGGGCTGTGCTCGGGGTGTAAGGATTTCTCCCGCTCCGCAGTAGAGTCAACTGTTTCAGGGAAGCCGGTTTTAAGCCGGCTTCCCTTATTCTGAAGGATCGAATCTTGAGCGACTTTGATCGGAAAAAAGATGAAATCGAAAGGGCTATCGCCCTGGCAAGAGTGGAACGTCCCGCCTACGCCCATCTCTACGACTTCCTTGAAGCCCTCTTCATCGCCGGTGCAGAAGCCGGGAATAAGCTGCAGTTGACTATACCCGCTATTAACGCCTCCGGCGCCAATACCCGTTGGGAAAATGGATTTCCCCTGCTCAACCGCTGGGATTTCCCGATCGATTCCGAGGCAGCCGGGCAAATGCTCGAAAAGATAGGTGCTTCAGTACCGCAAGGCAACCGGCAGTTGGAGGATGCCCACCGCACACTGAGCGATTCTCTTTCAGCCCATCATCAACAACGCGAAGAATTCTGGAAAAGCTTTCTGCACCATGAAATGGAGCCGTGGGAAGAGTGGCTCCGCATCGGCGCCGCTCCACCCGATCTTGCTTCGATTCTTTTTGTGGCGCGCAGCGCGATAAGGCCTTCAATCGAACATACCGCGGCAAGGCTGATCGAAACCCTTCCGATTCCCGAATCATGGCTTAAAGGCTACTGCCCGGTATGCGGTTCTTTGCCGTCACTGCTCTACCTGGAAGGCGAAGGGACCCGCAAGGCCTTTTGCTCGTGGTGCGCAACCCGCTGGGACCTTCACCGTCTTCAGTGTCCCCATTGCGAAAACCGGCTTCACGACTCCCTGGGCTACATTTCCCTGGAAGCTGAGCAGCAAAACCGCATCGTCTACTGCAATGTCTGCAAGGTCTATTTCAGACAGATCGATACGAGAGAACTCGCCTATCCTCCATACCTGCCGCTGGAGGAATGGACCACGTTGCATCTCGATCTGCTCGCACAGAAAAACGGATTCAAACAGGCCCCCTCCCCTTCCCCCGCCATCTATGGTAAGCCCGAATGAATGAGCGGTCTTGAGGCATTAGACTCCGGAGAAACCACCCACGGGAGTCCATTGCTCTATATGCGGAGCAGGCCGGAGCCGTACTGAGCCCCGGTCAGCTCATTCTGAGGTTCGAGGATATGATCCATCCCGCACTGACACAAAGCGACACGATCCAGGCAATGAGGCTGACGAGGGTGAGTTCTTTGGAAATGCGCGGAAGAGTCTGCCGCAGGCTTGGAATGCCCGAGAAAGCCGAGATCACGCCCGCTCCGATGCCCGTTATTCCACCTGCCAGGTAGGCAATATAAAGTACATATCCAATGAAGTAGTATTCTGCGTGGAGTATGCAAAAGGGGCAGTGGTGAGTCGGCAACTCGTAAATATAGGGCGAGATGTAAACGATCAAGGCGACGCTCGATGCCATAAAAAGTCCGGCGCTCGAAAGGCTGAACAGCCAGATGCCCTTCTCTCGCAGGTATACCCCTAATCCGGAGACCACCGCCAATGCGGATAGAGTGTAGAAAGCCGCCGCGGCCGTCGTCCACGATATGGTGAGGATTGACGAAGACTCTGCGGATGCCGCGCTGAAAAGCGTACCACAGCATGAAGTGATGATGTCGGGGCTCAGCCCGAGAAAATATGCTGTCTGGAAAACGGCCTCGGCGCAGAGCAACAGTAAGAGCGGCAGAAGGAGAGCGTATTTTTTTCGGATAAGCGGGTAGTCGACCGCACTGTTGTCAGTAGAATTCACTATCAGCCATATCCCCGCCATGAGCGCGTTGACTATTTTCAAAAGAAGGGTCGGGTAACCCCAGGCGTTCACATTGAGCGTTCCGGCCGCGCACATTGCTCCCGAAAAGAGAGTCGCGAGGCGGTCCGCGGTGTAGATGAAAAGAAAGAGCGAGAGGAGCTGAAAGCCGAGCGCATAGGACATTATGGTGGAAATCAGATAGGTGCGCCTCTCCAGTCCAAGCTGCAGCTCACTCCCGCTCGCTATGTCCCAGCGCCTGAGGATCTGTGTCCCGTACCAGCACGCATAGAGCAATATGAACACTGTCAAAAACGACCCTGACAGGAGAGCCAGAATCGAAGGGTAGAAAATCATCGCGCTGCTTTCATGGATCGCATTCTACTGCTTCTTCTCCTGCTGCTGCCCGCTCTGCTTTGCCTTCATAGCCTTGCGCTTATCCCGGATCATCTTTGTGTCGGAATACATATCCTCGTAGGCAGCCTTGATGGCGTCATCAAAGGATACTACCTTTGCGCCGTGCTCCTGGGCGAACTTCTCGCAATCGGCCTTATTCTCGAATGCCCACTTGGCCCTTTTGGTCATGACTCCGGGCAGGTCCCCGCCCAACGTCCAGCAGGCGCTCTCCGCGTTTATCGGTTTTTTCGTCAGGTAGTCGCCGACTTCGATCAGCTTCGGGGTCTTGTCGATATGTGTCGCCAGATCGATCGCCGCGCAGTGGATGCTGCAACTTCCCGCCTTGCTTCCATCCTCGTACTCGATCATCATAGCGGAATGCGCGAATTTTTGCCTGTCCATTCCGCAGTAGCCGCAAGCACTGTCACCGACATGACCATGGCCGTGCTGCCCAAACGCAATACCGGAAAACAGAACAAGGATTGCCGCCGTAAACAAAGCTATCCCTTTCATAGAACCTCCTTTTTATTTGGCATGGTATCCGAGCTACAAAGATAGGCTCCAGGACTTCAGAAGCAATGCACAGGGGATAAATAAGTTCAACCAATATGAAATTCAATATTTACTACCTGTTTAGTATAGATTGTCGATATATGACGGAATACTCAGCATCGCAGTTTGTTGTTACCGCTTCTTGAATAGCTGAAGAAACGACTTTATAATCCGCAATAATAAGAACATTCAGGAAATGATATTTGTCGAAAGCAACGAGCAGGAGGTTAAAATGTCGCGGGAAAACGACAAAGGATGGAGCCCCTACGTGGCAGGCGGCCTGACCGGATTGCTACTGGTTGCCTCCGTCTGGATCACCGGAAAATTCGCCGGAGCTTCCACGACCTATGTGCGCTCTGCAGGCATGATCGAGTCTCTTTTCTCTGATCGGGTCAAATCCGTGGAATACCTGGTCAAGCAAGCCCCGGTGATCGACTGGCAATGGATGTTCGTGGTGGGCATCATACTGGGCTCCTTCATCTCCGCCGCCACTTCAGGGACCTTCCGGTGGACCGCATTGCCCGACTCCTGGGAGCGCAGATTCGGTCCGAGCAGGACCCGGCGCGCTATAGTCGCGCTTCTGGGAGGCACGATAGCCATGTTCGGTGCGCGGCTGGCCGACGGCTGACCGAGCGGACACGGGCTGAGCGGTTCGCTCCAGTTGGCTGTCAGCGGTTTCATTGCTCTTGTCTGCTTCTTTCTTGGTGGGATTCTGGTTGCGCGACTTCTCTATGGAGGGGAGAAAAACTGATGACAACACTCGCCTATGGCTTCATCACCGGAATAATATTTGGTTTTCTTCTGCAAAAGGGCCGGGTGCTTCGCTACGACAGACAAATGGGCGCTTTGCGCCTAAAGGACATGACCATCGTGAAGTTCATGCTCACAACCGTGGTCGTAAGCATGGTCGGAGTCTATATTCTGAAAGATCTCGGGATGGTAAAGCTCTCGATCAAGTCAACCGTCCTGGGCGCCAACATACTTGGAGGCGTGATATTCGGGCTCGGCTGGGGACTTCTCGGCTACTGTCCCGGGACCTCCGGCGGCGCTTTGGGCGAAGGCCGCTGGGACGCAGTATGGGGGATTGCGGGGATGCTCGCGGGAGCGGCTATCTACGCCGAAGCCTTTCCGTTTCTAAAAAGAACGGTGCTCACCTGGGGCGATTATGGAAAGATCACCCTGCCACAGCTACTCGGGGTCAACCACTGGGTGGTGATCGCCGTGTTCGTGATCGCCGCTTCGGGGCTTTTCGTATGGTTTGAGAAAAAGGGGCTGTAGAGAAGGGAAACGGAAGAGATTACAGTACGGAGTCAGCATATCGTACTGGAGGGTGTCTCCAACAACTTAAGTACACACCTTCGCATCGGCACATTGAACAGGGAGCGGTCAGTGATGTTGAAATCAGCCAGGATACAGCACGCAACAGGCTCGAGAGTGATGCCGTAGTCAGTGTCCTCCTTGAGCCTGACTTCCCCGGTTGAGTTGATGTGATCGATGAGTGCATTTTCCAGCACCAGGTAATCGAATATTATGTAAGATTGTGAGAAGTCGGCCAGGCGTCCGATGAAGACTTCTTCATTAAGAGTCTTCAGAATGACCATTAGCTTGTCGCACCGGGCTCGAAGGTCGGGAAGATCGAACAAACTCCGCCATCCATCGAAATGCACTCTCCGCCCTGCGCTATCGTCTTCGACCTTAAATTCCTCCGCGAATCCGGAATATTGGTGATGTTCCAGGCCTTCCATACAAGCCTCCACGGATTAATCTAATCTATCCTACTTCAAGGCCTGTTTTTGCCTATACATTGAAGACCCCATTTTGAGTCAAAAGAGACAGTATTTTTCTGCTGGTTCCCAAGCTCCAGGGGCTGTTGCCCATAGGGTGCGAAGACGGAATCCGGCCCTTGGAGCTTTCTCCCTTCGTGCGCTTCGTGCCTCCTTCGTGCACTTCGGTACGCCAGGCCAAGCCTGGCTGATCTATCCGACTGAAAGGTGTCGGACT
>CAZIJV010000088.1:0-10420 GCA_964539645.1 uncultured Syntrophobacter sp. | reverse complement strand
ACAACCGATTTTCCACGACCGACGCAAAACATTAGCCGGTCAAGCGCGGGACATTCCACTCGTTTTGCGGTATGAGACAATTGCGAGGGGGTAATTGTCCAATGGAGAAAGCAACGGAACTGAATTTCTGCGGCATTGGCGTGAGTGGCTCCGAGCTGGAGATGATTCGAGAGACCATCAGGGATTGCTCCGGGTTGAGCCGCACCGAATTGGCGAACACCATCTGCGAGTTGCTGGAGTGGCGGCGTCCAAACGGGTCTTTGAAGGGGCACGAATGCCGCCTGTTTCTCGAAGGATTGGAGAGCAGAGGCATTCTGCAGCTTCCGGCGAGAAAGGGGACTGGGCGCAATGTAAAGCCCCTGGCTCTCGGCGCAGAGACGGACGCAGAACCCGCGATCCTGTCCGGGAAGCTGAGCGAAATGCGCCCGGTAGAACTGGAGCTGGTGCAAACCCGGCAGCGTCAGCGGCAGTGGCGCGATTGGGTGGAGCGCTATCACTATCTGGGCTGCAAGGTTCCTTTCGGGGGCCATTTGCGCTACTTTGTTCTTTTAACCCGCCCGCAACCGCAACGGGTGGGCTGCCTGCAGGTCAGCAGCCCTGCCTGGCGGATGGCGGCGCGAGACGAGTGGATCGGCTGGGATGATGCCCAGCGAGTCCGAGGCCTGCAGCACATCGTCCAGAACAGCCGGTTTTTGATCGCGCCGTGGGTGAAGGTTCCCTACCTGGCCAGTTCGGCGCTCTCCGTTCTTGCACGCAGAATAGCAGTGGATTGGGAGGCCCGCTATGCCGTAAAGCCGGTTCTCCTGGAGACTCTTGTCGATTCGGAACGGTTTCGGGGCGCCTGCTACCGGGCGGCGAACTGGCTTCATCTCGGGCAAACCACCGGGCGAGGGCGCATGGACCGGGAACATGAGCGCCACGGCGCATCCATCAAGGATGTGCTGGTCTATCCGCTTTGCCGCAAAGCCCGCGAAAAGCTTCGAGTTCTATGAGAGACGGCGTTTTCGTCTCTTTACGTTCCGGAAGTCTTCAGGGGGATTCTTCAGGGGATTCCCGGACCGGTACTTCGAGAGCCAGAAGGGGGGCATGCTGCTGAGCCCCGTATATGTCGGTGTCTCCGGGGGCGCCGGAGATTACCGGACGGACCATGGTGCACTTTACCGCCGATGCCGGATCGAAGTGCACGAGCGCAATGATTTTGTCCTCTCCGATACCGTAGAGCCGCGCGAAGAGTTCCCTGCTGAAGTAGCCGATGTTCTTGAGCAGAGTATAATCCTCCCTGTTCCTGAAGAGGATATCGACTGTGAGTTCATAGGGTCCGGCGTTCTTGCTGCGGATCACTGCCGCCAGGTCGGTCAGGGGCGCGGTTTTCATCGGTTTACCTCATATAGGGCGACTGGAAACAGGCCGGCCGGATCGTCTATCTCCATCAGGTGGTATATGTTGAATTCATAGACCTGCCCGCAGGGAATATCCGAGGGGCTGTAGAGCAGCGCCAGGTTGCCTGCGGTGGAAATGCGCCCCGGGTATCCATAGTGCAGAAGGGTGCTGCGCACAAATGAGCACACGGTGTTCGCTTCTTCCTGGTCCTGTGCGATTACCTCCATCACCAGGCCGAGTTCATGGGAGGAACTCTTTTTCAGGGGTTCCATGGCGCCCATGACTCCGTCCTTTCCGTAGGCGTGAAACAGCAGCGTACCCTTGAAGCCCATCTCTTCACACGCCTGTATCCTGACCGAATCCAGAACGGAATCGATTCCCTCGATCAGGATCGGATCGCGAATGCCCGCGATGGAGATGGTCCGGAATCCCGTGCTCTTTACTCCTTCCAGCTTCACCGTGTAGGGATCGGAAGGGATGAAGCGCGTTCCCGATACGCGTACGCGGCCGCCCTCAAGGGCCTCGAAGCGTGTCTGCATTAGATCCAGCGTCCCGCCGGGGCCGGGCAGCCTGTAGGGGTCGGTTTTTTCATAGAGCGTATGAGCCGCGGTCGAGACTTCCGTAAACTGCCTTTGCGCATTGAGCGATTCCAGTTCGAAGCAGTCCTCAAAAAGGCTTCCCATCACGCAGTCACGGCCGCTGCCCGGAGTGGCCGCTATCGCCGCGCATTCAAGGATCTTGCCCATATGCAGGGCAAGTCCCGGATCGTAGCCTTTATTCAAGGCCGGTGCGGCAAAGGGGACAGGATCATAGCAGCGGCCGCAAAGAATCACCCGGCAATCCATGTCCAGCGCGCGCAACACCGGTTCGGCGCCCATCTGGGCCACGATCCGTACGCTCCTTGCGATCTCCTCTTCATCTATCTCCGGGGCCGGGTGGAGCGGTCGGAGCTTGCCGAGCCTGAGGGCTTCTGCCGCAGCTTCCCTGCTGATATCGGAGTGGATGACGGCCATTGAAAAGGAGTGGCCGCGGGCCGCCGCTATTTCGCGGATTATCGACTCGTTCCAGGCCACGTGCTCCCGTGCGCCGCATCCGCCTGCCGTCCCGATGATGCAGGGAACGGACAATTCCATTGCCGCATCCAGCATGAATTCCAGGTCCCGTTTCACGGCCGCCCGGCTGGTGAAGGATTTCCCCGCGCCGAGATAGTAAGGGCCGGGGTCGGTGCTTCCGGCATCCACGGCAATGCAGTCGGGTTTTTTTTCCACGCCTGCTCTGAAGGATTGTTCCGGAAAGCCGTAGCCGAGGATCGCCGTGGGTGAGAGGACTTTGTAGGCGGTATCTCTCATGACCGTGTCTCCGATTTCTGTGCGACAACTCCCTCACGGAGAAGGGTTGCGATTCTCTCGTCGCCGTATCCCGCAACTTCCTTCAAGACCGCCCTGGTATGTTCTCCCAGTAAAGGCGGCGTTTTGTATTGCGGCTCCCCTGAATCGCGCATTCTTATGGGATTTCCGACCGCCTGAAAGGTCAGGCCCGCCCCCTGGTGAACGATATCGACGACCATCTGAAGCTCTTTGGCGATCCCGTCTTCCAGCGCCGCCTTCAGATCGTTTATGGGAGCGCAGGGCACGCCCTTTTCCTCCAGGATGTCCAGCCATTCCCGGCTTGTTTTCGTCCGGAAAGACTCTGCGAGAATCTTCATGAGTTCGTCCCGGTTCGTGTTGCGCCCGTCCAGGGTGCTGAACCTTGGATCGTTTTCGATCCTTTCGATCCGGAGCGCTGCGCAAAGCGCACTCCAGAACTTCGGCAGGTGGGCATCGATGACTATGTGGCCATCGCCGGTCTTAACCGCGCTGTAAGGAACGAGCGAGCGGTGGCCGGAGCCCACCGGGCCGGGAATTTCCCCGGAGTATAGATAGAGTGCGGCCTCATAGCTGAGCAGGGAAAGCATGGTGCTGAAGAGCGGGACCTCCAGCCTGCGGCCCTTTCCGGTGCGGCTGCGCTCGTGGAGCGCCGCCAGTATTCCGGTCACCGCATAGATGCCCGCGACATGGTCGGATATGGAGACTCCCATCCTGAGAGGCGGCCCGTCGGGCATGCCGGTCAGGCTCATGCCGCCGCCCCTGGCCTGGACCATCAGATCGAAGGAGGGCTTGAGACGGTCCGGTGTTTCCGAGCCGTAGCCGTTGATGGAACACGAAATAATCCCGGGATTGTATCCGGCCAGCGCCTGGTGATCGATCCCGAACTGTTTGAGGACTCCGGGCCTTAAATTGTCTATGACCACATCGGACTTTTTCGCCAGGTCGTAGAAGACTTGGCGTCCCTCCTTCACGGAAAGGTCGATCACAACGCTTTTCTTGTTTCGGTTCAGGGCCATGAAATAAATGCTTTCGCCCTGGTGGAAATGGGGCGGGGTGCGCCTGGCGCTGTCGCCTCCGTTGGGCGCTTCCACCTTGATGACCTCGGCGCCCAGGTCGCCGAGGATCATGCCCGCATAGGGACCCGCCAGCACCTGCCCCAGTTCCAGTACGCGCAGGTCGGAAAGAGAGCCGCTCATCCTTGTTTATCCTCCAGGGAGAAAGGTTACAACTTCCGTAGGCCAATGAAAAATGAAATATTCCTCTTTTGGATCATTCTGGTAGAGTGGGAACAACATCAAAGGAGCGGTCACAATGGTGAAACATGACGTGCTGATTGTCGGAGGGGGGCTGGCGGGGCTGATGGCGGCCCTCAATGCATCGGAAACGACCGATGTGGCCGTCCTGAGCAAAGTCTATCCCACGCGTTCGCACAGTGGCGCTGCGCAGGGCGGATTCAATTCGGTCCTGAGTGAAGATGACTCTGTCGAGGCGCATATTTTCGACACGGTAAAAGGCGGCGACTACCTGGGAGACCAGGACGCCATCGAGGTGCTTTGTTCGGACGGGCCGGAAGTGATCTATGAGCTTGAAAAAATGGGAGTGCTGTGGAGCCGTGCGCCTGATGGAAGAATTGCGCAGCGGGCGCTCGGCGGGGCCGGTTTTCCGCGTGCATGTTTTGCCGCCGATTTTTCGGGCCACGTTGTTCTGCATACTCTCTACGAGCAGGTCCTGAAGCGCGGAGTGAGGATTTATCCGGAATATCACCTCCTTGAGCTGATCGTCGATGAGGGATGTGCAGTCGGTGCGGTCATCTACGATCTGGCCAACGCGCGGGTGGAGGTGATCCGGGCCGGCCAGATTGTTCTGGCGACAGGAGGCTACGGCAGAGCTTTTGCCAAGACCACCAATGCACACGCCAACACCGGCGACGGGATGGCGATCGCCTACCGTGCCGGGGCGGTTCTCTCCGACATGGAGTTCGTACAGTTTCATCCCACGACCCTCTACGGGACAAATATTCTCATATCGGAGGCGGCGCGCGGGGAGGGGGGATACCTTCGAAATTCCGTGGGAGATAGATTCATGGCCCGCTATGCGCCGGCAAAAATGGAACTCGCTCCGCGCGACGTGGTGGCGAGGGCCATCTTCAGCGAGATAAAGGAAGGCCGCGGACTGGAAGGCCACTACGTCGACCTGGACCTCACGCATCTTGGAGAGGCGCTGGTGTCCGAGCGGCTCCCGCAGGTGAGGGATCTCGCCATACGCTACGCCGGAGTCGATCCCGTCTTCTCGCCGATTCCCATCGAACCCGCCCAACACTACAGCATGGGAGGCGTGAGGACCGATACCTTTGGGGTGACCACCCTGCCGGGTCTTCTTGCGGCGGGCGAGGCCGCAAACGTCAGTGTCCACGGGGCGAACCGGCTCGGAGGCAATTCTCTTTTGGAAACGGTCGTTTTCGGAAGGCGTGCGGGGAGGAAGGCCGCTGAACTCGTGCGGGCCGATTCAATAAGGGGGATTTCCGCGCAAGCAGCAAGACATGCTCGCGATAAGTGGAGCGCCCGGCTTTTGGAGATTCCCGGCAAAGCAGAGCAGGATGACAGCCCCTTTGAAGTCCGGCGCGAAATGGCCGAACTCATGACCAGCCATGTCGGAGTCTACAGGACCGGCAGTGAGTTGGAGAGGGCCGCAGCCGCCATTGCACACCTGAAGGAACGCTACCTGCGCCTTTGCCTTCCGGGCGGGTCCCGGCCCTTCAACTATGCCCTGATGGATCATCTCGAACTGGGGTATCTGCTGGATCTGTGCGAAATTATCGCGCGGGGCGCGCTCGCACGGACGGAGAGCCGTGGAGCGCATTTCCGCATGGACTATCCCGAGCGGGACGATCCCAACTGGCTGCATCACACCTTTGCACGCAAAGGAGTCGCCGGACCGGAGTTTTCAGAGGGCGCGGTCGCAATCACGAGCCACAAACCGCAGCAAAGAGGTTACTGATATGGATGTTGTGCTCCAGGTAAACCGGTTCGACCCGGAAAAGGACTCTTCCGCCTATTTTCAGGATTTCGCCATCGCTATCCCGGAAAACCGGACGGTGCTCGATGCTCTTATGCTCGCGTGGCGGCAGGACCCAACCCTTTCCTTCCGCCGCTCCTGCCGCAGCGCGATCTGCGGCTCCTGCGCGCTCATGATAAACGGAAAAGCGGCTCTCGCCTGCCAGACCCTGGTCCGGAAAGCCGCCGCCGGCGGAAAGATTCTTACTCTTGAGCCCCTGGCGCCTTTCCGGCAGCTCAAAGACCTCGTGGTCGACCTTGAACCGCTTTTCGATTCCCTCAAAGCCGCCGTTCCGTGGCTGCTTGCAAATGATCAGTATAACGGCCGCATGGACCAGAATGACGTTCGGAAAACTGAAATCCCGGCCACCTGCATCCTTTGTGGAATCTGCCATGCAGACCTCGGTGAAAATGAGATCAAGCCTGCCGGTGTGGTAAAGGCACTGCGCTTTGCCCTGGACCCCCGTGATGCCCTGGGGGCACACCGCCTTCGCCTCCTTCAACTGCCCCCTGAGGTCCTGGGCTTGTTTTTAAAGCAATTGCCCGGCGCCTGCCCGAAAGGGATCGAGATCTCTGCTCCAGGGTGACGCACCGGTGAAGGCGCCGCTGGACAAGAGACTATCAGAGCCTGCCTCTCTTCTTATTTCCCATGACGAGTTCGCGGCCGGCGATGGGGTGGGGCAGCATGAAGGCATCCTCTGAGTAAAAGCGGGAGTGTGCTGCAGCGAACTGCTTCCCGCCGGACGGACGCATCGTCGCGGCCAGCCACAGGCCCGCAAAGCCGCCGACGCAGGCCACTACGGATGCGATTATCCGGTAATTAAGGTCCTGGAAGAAAACGCGAACATCCTGCTGCGAGGCGATCCAGTCCAGAAGCCCTTCGAACTCCTCCAGGCCGACATTCTTTCTGCGGATGCTCTGATGCGAGTAGCCGTGAAGCGCTGGTTCTACTACCCCGGAACTGATGCCCGCTTTGAGCAGTTCTATCTTCACCGCGGATAAAGGCGCCACCTCCTGTGGTTCGATATCGTGCGCCTACCCCTCGCAGATGAACGGTATGACCCCAAAAGTGCAGGTCATGTGGGACTTGGCGAAAGCAGCCAATATCCTGCGCTCGATCATGATGTCGTTGCGACTTGAGTAATCGTCGTAGCGAAATACTATGGTGACGACGTTGTTGCCGGGGGCGGCAAAGCAGGTGGGGACGGTTCCCGTTGAGAGGATCATCGCAAGAATCAGCGAGAAGGAAGTCAGCAGGACCTTTTCCCTCATTTTCAGGGCTCTTCATCCATGGACTAAGAAAAGAACAGCCTGCAGCTAATACTATCGGCCGGTCTTACACAAAAGATCAGGGATTTTCGTGAGAGTCTCAGAGACAGCCGAAAATTTTATGGAAGAGAGTAACATCAGAGCTTGGGCAAAAGAACGCAGTCAGGAGCAGAGCAAGAAAGAGATGTGAGAGCAGAGTGTAGCCGTAGACAAAAAGATCCCCGGAGGTGAACTGCTTTCTTACATAGGATCGGTTCTAACTCCATCCACGCGTCAACATGATGTTGTCGATCTCGGCCTGACGAATACGTTCCTGTTGCTCCATTTTTCTCTTGTGGGCATTGATGATCTTGCTGACGAGTTCTTTTATGTCCGCCGGTTTCATCAGGTAGTCATAAGCTCCGCTCTTCAAACCCTCCACTGCTGAGCTGACCGTGGCATGCCCGGTCAGCATGATGACTTCCGTGAGGGGCTTCATTCGCTTGATTTCGCCCAGCGTGACGTTTCCATCCTTGCCCGGCATGAGCACATCCAGGACAACGACGTCTGCATCCCTGCTCTTCAGATTTGAAAGAGCATCATTGCCGCTGAATGCCTTGGAAACTTCAAAATCAAGTATCTCCAGGCGCTCGGCGAGCACATCTATGAACTCCTTCTCATCATCCACCAGCAGTACTTTGATCTTCATCGGCTTCTCCCCTTGGCATGTTCTAACCCGTTCTAATTCCCTGGAATTTCCGCTGTGTCGGCAGCGGGCGTCGAGTTCATGAAGCATAGACTATGCCACAAATAATAGTCTGATAAATCCGGTACTTACGAATTGGCCAGGGGGTTGTTTTGCAGGGATGGAACAATACGATACGTTCTGTTTAGGTAATAAGCACATAATACTACATAATGAAATGTATCTGCTTCGAGCGAGTGATTATGGTTTATTTGCTGCCGGATTTGGCTCTCCGGTCCGGACAAAGGTCCATATAATTGGACGGAGCAGGTGAGGGGCAAATCCACTAAACTGGACAAATCCAGACTTCTGGACAGAATCTGATCTCCGCGAGAGCCTGCTGAAATGCTAACCGTTTGAGATATAAGGCTTTTTAAAATCCGCTGAAATGGCACGGTTAGTGCTTTTTGCCGTTCAAGCGTTGAGACCACTGGATCTTTTTTTATCAGGCATGGAGAGAATTAATGGACACCAAGGTGATAAACCCCTTTCTTTTGGCTACGATGCATGTTTTGAAAACAATGGCCGGCATAGAAGCAAAACCCGGCAAACCTTTTATCGTGAGCGACAGAAGGATTCTGGGCGACGTGTCTGCAATCATGGGCGTCTCCGGTGCGGCGCAAGGGGCCATATCTCTATCATTCACCGTAGGGTGCCTGACTGCGGTTGCATCCAGTCTTTTCGGAGAAGTCTTTACCGAGGTGAATGAAGAAGTGAAGGATTCCGCCGGGGAGCTTGCCAATATGATCTGCGGAGATGCGCGCAGGAGGCTTGCGGAGCAGGGATTGGTCCTGAAAGGGGGAATCCCGACGGTTGTCACGGGAAGCAATCACACGATCAAGCATATCGCGGACGGGCCGCATTTGGCCATTCCATTCGAGACCGCGGGAGGATCTTTTATGGTGGTGGTCGCCTTCAACAAATAACCCTGCAATAAGGGCACGATAGATTCTTCGACCTTGCCGTTTTTATTTGCCGAGGCGGGTTTTCGGTTGAAAAAAAGTAAAATCGTGATGAAATACCGGGGCAATACGAGGATGGCTATGGATTTTGCATGAGGGTTTCCGATGGATATCGAGCCGCGCCTGAGAAAGGCCGCCGAAATTCTTAGCGCCGCCGGCGCTTTGCTGGTCTGCGCCGGCGCCGGAATCGGGGTTGATTCCGGCCTGCCCGATTTTCGGGGCGATAAGGGGTTTTGGAAGGCTTATCCGGTTGTCGCCCAAAAGGGGCTGTCTTTCGTTGAAATGGCCAATCCGGAGTGGTTTCACACCGACCCGCGGCTGGCCTGGGCATTCTACGGCCACAGGCTCAACCTCTACCGAACTACACTCCCTCACGAGGGTTTTCGTATATTGCTCGAAGCAGCCCGCCAAAAGGCAGGCGGGTACTTCGTATTCACCTCCAATGTCGACGGACAGTTTCAGAAGGCGGGTTTCGAGGATAGCCGGATCGTGGAATGTCACGGCTCTATTCACTGGTTCCAGTGTGTTCGGGAGTGCTCCGACCTGATCTGGGATGCTGAAAAGAGCGAAGTCACCGTCGAGCAGGAGAGTTTCCGAGCGCTGGACCCGCTCCCCCAATGTCCCGGATGCGGAGGCCTGGCCAGGCCCAACATCCTGATGTTCGGCGACTGGCAATGGAATTCCCGCCGCACAGACGGGCAGTCAGCCGGGCTGAGGCGCTGGCTTGGCGAGGTATCCCAAAAAAGAGTAGACCTTGCCATCGTTGAGGCCGGAGCGGGACGGGCGGTTTCAACGGTAAGGAGCACATCGGAGAGCATCGCGGCGCGGTACGGGGCCACTCTCGTGCGAATCAATCCGAGGGATTTCGATGTTCCCGGCGAACGGCATATTTCCATTCCGCTGGGAGCGCTGGAGGGGCTCGGAGGAATCGGCGCG
Organism: uncultured Syntrophobacter sp.; assembly: GCA_964539645.1. Classification (GTDB taxonomy): domain Bacteria; phylum Desulfobacterota; class Syntrophobacteria; order Syntrophobacterales; family Syntrophobacteraceae; genus SbD1. Next base: position 729 of record CAZIJV010000088.1, on the reverse strand, counting down.
ATAATGAGAAGTCAATCCAGCTAGCCGTATACTACCGCCACCTGCGCCAGAACGCCCATGAACAACAGAAATATGCCCGCCACGAAAAGCCGTTGATGCCGGGACTTGTCCGGTCCCGATGCGCTTCGATCGAGCAGTTTCTGCCGTGAGAATAGAATCAGCCCTACTCCGAGCAGGCTCATGATGATTCCGATGATGCTCAATAGTTCCATTATTGCTTTACTTCCTTTGATACCCGCATTGCGGTTCCGTCTTCGCCCTTCCATTCCAGTGATATGTCCAACGGGAAAGTCTTTTTATACAACGGGACGCTTCCGTATACAACTCCATCCGGTGCAGGCGTCAAAACCAGGGTGGCTGAACTTAGCTGTCGACTGCCTCCAGGATCTGCTCGATGCCGTTCAAAACCCCGCCGACGTCACCGGACCTAACCGACGCCGCGATCTTAATGACTCCAGCGGCAACTGCGATTACGCGCTTGACATCTTTTATCGACTCGATGGCATCCCGGGCTTTCAGCGTTACACCTTTAATGTTCTCAAGGCTGGCTTGAGACTCCTCGATTATCAGACTTGCCGCCTCGGTGAACTTCTCGGTTGCAAGAAGATGTATCTCCCCCTCCGCTCGTTTTATTTTCTTTTCATCTTCCTTGGGCAAGATATTCCGGGAACGGTATTGGGTGCGGCTCTTTTGGAACGACACCTGTAGCGGTTTCAATCATGCAGCCTG
>CAZIJV010000087.1:0-11769 GCA_964539645.1 uncultured Syntrophobacter sp. | reverse complement strand
CCGCTTAATCAGCGTGAATTCAGGAACATTCCTTAAGTTGACGGCTATGCGCTTACTCCCGGGGAAGTGGCTGAAGGCGAGGGACGATGGCGAGTGGACTCGGGGCCCTGGAGGGCCGACGGTGAGAACCAGTCAGGACTCGTCGTAGGCATCCATACTGTCGATTTCAAGAGCGTTTCGGGATGGAAGGCGCCTCGTCCGGAAAGTGTTCTCATCACCCAGGCGAGTACACATCTGAGCGGGGCATACGCACGGCCTTCAATGCCCTCGCTATTCCTGTTGCTCGACACTGGTCCTTAGCTGCTCATCTGGGCTTGTTCCGAATCTATGCCTGCGGAGCCACGCGTTACCGAAGCTCTATCCGATAGTCCGCGTGGTGTTTGCTATCTACCATAACTTGAATCAATCAGCGCACAATTGTGTGGGAGGGGGAAAGCGTATTTGCTTTCCCGCTCATCGATTCGATTGTTATCTTCACTACAACTGTCCTGTCAGCGTCTCCGTCCGTTACCGGCGAATGGGGATAATCCGAGGGTGCGAACTTCCGCATCAGGTTCTCCAGTATTTGTTTCTTCTCGGACCCGCCTTCCACAACCTCGGCTTTCCCGAAACAGATGACACTTTCGTAGATCTGGGTGATTCCGCATCCTTTTTCATAGATGACCCGCGGGCCGGCATCGTCCACCAAAAAGCAGACGCGGGGATCGGCCCGCAACGCGTCCAGCTTCCGGCCCTCTTTCGCACTGTGGAAGTATATGCTGCCATCATAAAACAGGTAGTTCACGGCAACCAGATAAGGGCCGTCATCTGTGGTGACGGCAAAGCGTCCTACCGGCATACGTTCCAGCAGAAGCTCCATCTCACGGGTGATTTTCATTTTTCGATCTTTACGTCGTGGTTCCGTATCCATCAGTATTCCCCTTGTGAATAATCTGCCGAGGTTGTCACGCTATATCGCTCCGGGCGGAGCAGATTCTTGATCTTCCATGCTACCATAACATTATTTTTCTCAGTGATGCATCTCTTCGTCAGCCTCGCATCTGAAAGATGCCGGATCTGTCTGTTACATAACTTTACATAGTAATAACAATTTGTTACGCGTTATTTACCGGGAGGAAGCCGATCTCTCCTGGTGAGAGGACCACTTACTGTCCATCACCGGGAGGTCAATGCAATGGCAACGTCAACGTCTGGTATAAGCCTGAGCGGAATCGGCAGCGGATATGATTATGAAACCATACTGACCAAGCTGGAAGAGGTCGAATACGAAAGGCTCACGACCATTACCGACAAGGTAACTTTGTGCAGCAGCAAGGTCTCGGCCTGGGAGAGCTTTTCGACTCTGCTTACCACTTTCCAGTCTGCGTCGGACGAATTGAAGGCCAGTGATGCCTTCGAGGCCTATGGCTCAAGCCTTTCGTCTTCATCGAGCGTGAGCGCCGGGAGTCTGCTGTCGGTTTCTGCTGCGTCATCGGCAGGCGCCGGGGCCTATGAAATCGTAATCAGCAACAAAGCGCAGGCTGAAAAACTGGCGTCCGGCTCCTTTTCGTCAAAGTCCTCTGCGCTCAATATATCAGGATCGATCCTGGCGAACGGCCGGGCGGTGCAGGTCGAGGCCACCGACACGCTCGAAGCCCTGAAGACAAAAATCAATAATGTAAACAGCGGAACCGATGCCTCCGGGGTCAAGGCTTCCATTGTCAGTGACTCCGATGGAAGCTATCGGCTGGTGATGACCAGCGAACAGACGGGCGCGGCGGGAATCAGCCTGGTGAACGCCTCGGCTTCCGATGTGCTTGGTTCGCTCGGGTTCAACGGAAGCGGGACCGTCATAAAAAACAGTGTGGCGGGAGGAGCACAAAGCGACGGGCTTTCGAGTTCTTCCACTGCGGTGGAGGCATTGCTCGAAATAGAATCCGAGGACCTGTCCGGAACGGTGACCATAAACGGGAAAACAGTTTCTATCGATCTTTCGGACAGCCTCGATACGATAAAAGATAACCTGGTCGCAGCCGGCGTTTCCGCCTCGGTTGTCGAGGATACAAGCGATTCCGCGACGGCTTACAAACTGCAGATAGAAGGAATGACAAACTGGAGTGATGATAACAACGTGCTGCAGGCCCTTGGAATTGTGGAAGGCAGCCGCGAGTCCGAGATCGGCGTGACCGGCAGTGCGGCCAATACCACGGATGGTGCCTCCGCCATCACGGAAGATACCCTGATTGTGGATATATATGGATACATCACCCATTCCGAGGGAGATAAGATCACCATATCCGGTACGGCTCATGACGGGACTGCGGTCGCAGCAGCCGATTTCGACATTGAGTGCACGTCGACCGTCGGCGATCTCCCGGGCAGGGTTGAAGAACTCTTCGGCAATGTCACTGCAAAACTAACCGCGGAGGGAAAAATCGAGGTAATCGACAACGCTTCGGGAACGAGCCAACTCTCCATTCAGCTCCAGTCATCCCTGGTGGATCCCAATGCCGGTATTCTGGATCTGGGCTCTTTCGGTGAGGTAGAGACCGTTCATCAGTATGTGTTGAAACAGGGGGAAGATGCGGAATTTACCATTGACGGGATGAAGATGACCAGTTCCGGCAACACGGTCACAACCGCTATTCCGGGCGTTACTCTCAACATCTCCGGGGAGGATTCGGACACCACCATTACGCTCAACGTAGACAGGGACGTCGAGGCCATCGAAGAGAAAATCCAATCCATGCTCGATGCCTACAATGAGGTGATTGCGTTTGTCAATGAGCAGATGACTTATGATGCCGATTCCGAGGAGACGGGCGGAGTTCTGTTCGGAGACAATACGCTCAAGTCCATTAAATCGCAGCTACAGGACTTGATGCTGGCCCAGGTCGGCACGGGCGCCATCAAGTATCTGACCGATATCGGGATAACGATCAACGATGAGAACGAGATGGTCCTGGATTCCGATGTCTTCGAGGGGGTGCTGGCGACCAATCTGGATGAAGTGATAAATCTATTCTCGGATTCGGCTACTTGCAGCGACGGAAACTTTCAGTACGTCTACAGCGGAGCATCTACTCAATCCGGAACCTACCACATCGAGGTAACGCAACTCTCCGGAAGCGAGCAGACCATTGCGGGAACCATCGACGGGCTCGCGGCCACCGGCTGGGGTGATACGCTCACTCTCGATGACTCCACGAGCGGCGCCTATGGGCTCGTGATCAGGTACACCGGAAGCACGGTCCCCGCCTCTTCCGATGTCACCTTTACCCGCGGCATCGCAAGTCTGGTCGGAAGTCTGCTGGACCGGATAACCGATTCGGTTGATGGAACGATTACTCTTGAAACCACCAGCCTGAAAACCACCGCGACGATGCTTACGGCGAAAGCCACCGATATGGAGGCCATCATAGCGGAAAAAATGGAACTCTACAGGAGTCAATTCGAGGCCATGGACAGCGCGGTTGCGGAGATGCAGTCCATGGCCGACTACCTGGAATCGCAGTTCGACAGCTAGTAAAAACCTGCCCTGATGCTGTGAGCCGGGTTTGAGTTCAGCTCCCGGGAACAGAGAGCAAAAAAAGAGTTGCTCCAGGTTCACCTCCTGTAGACATTAACGAGTGCTGAACCGTCATTGGCTGTAGAGCGGAAAAGTATAGATCTACAATATGGCGCTCGTGCCGATATAGGAGGAGATCCAATGAAAACCAGACGACTCATCGCGTTGTGCAGCATTTTCGTTCTGCTCGTTTTCTTCACTGCTTCCAGAGCAGAGGCGCAGGACTGCTGTTATTTCAATCCGCTCGCACTTCCCTTTATAGCTGCGGCAGGTGTAGTGGGCGCCGCAGCGGCAGTGGCGACCGGAGTGGTTGCCGGTCCATATTATTATGGAGGCTATTACGGCCCATCCTACTACTATGGGCCGGGATACTACTATGGTCCTCGCTATTATGGCGGCTATTACGGTTACTACGGCGGAGGGGGCCATTACAGGGGATATCATCGCGGCGGCTATTATGGACGCGGCGGCGGCTATGGCCGCCGGGGGTATCACGGAGGCCGCGTGAATTATTCCGGCTACCGGGGTGGTCATGGATATAGAGGCGGCCATGCCTACAGAGGAGGGGTGAATCGGCGGCGCTAACGGATAAGAGGTCACTCCAGGCCGTTTATATCCGAGCCCCGCTCGGCTTCTCCTGATCAATGCGAGCAGTTCCAGTCTGATCGCCTGGAACTGCCCGCATGATATTTATTCCGAAGGATTTTGAGTAAAAGAGGGGGAGTTAATGAATACGGAGCCGGAAAGGGCGCCTTTATCACCGTCTCCGGGTGCTCCCACTAATACACGACTCCCATATATGCCGACGGCGCTGCCGAAGGTGTCCCCTGCCGCCCCCCCGTTTGCGAGGAGCTTCCCTTTTAGTTTCGCCGGTTGGCGATCACTGTTCAGGGCCGGCCGCCTCTCCGTTCCCTTCTCGGAAACGGGTGCAGCATGAAATCGGCCAGAACCAGCAGAAGCATCGCTTCGCAGACCGGTATAATTCTCGGGATTGCTGAAATGTCATGGCGGCCCTTCACTCTGATCTCGGCGGGTTGTCCATGAGAATCGATTGTCTGCTGTGGCAGTGAAATCGACGGGATTGGCTTGACGGCAACTCTCACGACAATGTCCATTCCCGTGGATATTCCACCGAGGATTCCGCCCGCGTGATTGGACTCATATCCTTCAGGAGTGAGCGGATCGTTATTCTCGCTGCCGAGCATGCCCGCGGCACGAAAACCTTCGCCTATTTCGACCCCTTTCACGGCGCCGATGGACATCATCGCGCCTGCAATCCGGGCGTCGAGTTTATCGAAAACCGGTTCTCCGAGTCCCGGTGGACACCCCTGGGCGCGGACTTCGACTATGCCGCCGGCGGAATCCCCCGCTTCTCTGAGTTCTTTCAGGCGTGCCTCCATCCTGGCTGCGGCAGCTTTGTCCGGGCAATAGAACGGGTTGCCGCCCATTTCGTCCGGGTCGAACGTATCGCATTCAACACCGCCCAGGGCGAGGGTGCAGGCCTGGACGATAACGCCGTGCCTTGCAAGGTACTTCCTGGCGACCGCGCCTGCCGCAACGCGTGCGGCGGTCTCGCGGGCGGAACTCCTGCCTCCTCCGCGCCAGTCCCTGATCCCGTATTTTTGCTCATAGGTGCGGTCGGCGTGACCGGGACGGTACAGGGTGGCTATTTCGGAATAATCATGGCTTCGGATGTCCCGGTTGTGTATAATCAGGCAAATCGGGGCGCCGGTGGTGACTCCGTCGAACACTCCAGAAAGGATTTCGACCTTATCTTTTTCGGCGCGGGGTGAGGTATGCGTCCTTCCAGGCCGTCTTCGATCCAGGTCCTTCTGAATGTCTGCCGGGTCAAGGGGTATTCCGGGGGGGCAACCGTCGATTACGGCCCCGAGGGCCGGGCCATGGGATTCGCCCCAGGTCGTGAGCGTGAAAAGACGTCCGAAACTGTTTCCTGCCAAGTATCTTCTCCATCATATTCCGGGTTGTGTGCAAAACAAATCGTGTCGATATACAGTGAAAATCTTGCTCATTATATTATAATAAAAGGTGATGGAGAGCAGGCTTATTTTTCCTTTCTATTTAAATTCCAGTTTGCGGAGGGAAGAGGATGAGTGATTATCATCCTGAATTAAGGGAGGACCTGGAACATCAAGTCGAAGAGGAACTTGAGAGGCCTCCCATGTATAAGGTCCTGCTTCATAATGATGACTACACCACCATGGAGTTTGTCGTCGAAATCGTCCAGAAAGTTTTTCATAAATCAGCAGCGGAGGCCACTCGAATCATGCTTCTCGTCCATAAGACGGGGTCAGGAGTTTGTGGCGTTTTTACGGAAGACATAGCCGAAACCAAGGTAGAAATTGTGCACCATCTGGCGAGGAAAAGTGGTTTCCCCCTGAGGTGCAGTATGGAAGAAGCATAAAATGATCAATAGAGAGCTTGAACTGACATTTGCAGCGGCCATTAAGGAAGCCAAGCAGCGCAGGCACGAGTTCTTCACGCTGGAGCATATTCTCTACGCCATTATCCACGATGTGACGGGAAGGCGTATTCTGTATCATTGCGGGGCCGATCTCGAGAAGCTCAAGTCGCGCCTGGAGAAATATTTCGATGAGAGGTCCGAAAAACTGCCCGAGGGAGTTGAACAGGACCCCATTCAGACCATGGCCGTCCAGCGCATTCTCCAGAGAGCGCTCATGCATGTGCAGGGAGCGGAGAAAAAGGAAGTCGATGCCGGTGACATCCTTGCCGCCATGTTTTACGAAGAGAATTCCTACGCGGTCTATTTCCTGAAATCCCAGGGGATATCGAGACTGGATGTTCTCAGCTATATTTCCCACGGCATATCGAAAGTTGCCGACCCGGATGAGCCCGATTTTCAGACGATGTCGCCCTCCACGGAACAGCCAAACCGAAAGGCTACCGCCCTGGAGAGTTTTGCGGTCGACTTGATCGAAAAGGCCGCACAGGGGCACATCGATCCGCTTATCGGACGTGACGAGGAAATACTCAGAACCCTCCAGATCCTGGGCAGGCGCAGCAAAAACAACCCGATCTATGTCGGAGACCCGGGGGTGGGAAAGACCGCCATAGCCGAGGGATTGGCCCTCAAAATCTATAAGAAGCAGGTCCCCCAGGCATTCCACAACATTGAGATCTTCGCCCTGGATATGGGAGCGCTCCTTGCCGGTACTAAGTTCCGCGGGGACTTCGAGGCGCGGTTGAAGGGCGTGATCCAGGAACTTAAAAAGAAGAAGGGCGCCATTCTCTTTATCGATGAAATTCATACGGTGGTCGGTGCGGGCGCCACCAGCGGCGGTTCCATGGATGCCTCAAACATCCTGAAGCCGGTGCTGGTTGCCGGCGGACTGCGCTGTATCGGCTCGACTACTTATGAAGAGTACAAGAACCATTTCGAAAAAGACCGCGCCTTGAGCCGCCGTTTCCAGAAAGTGGAAATCCGCGAGCCCTCTGTCGATGAGACCTACAAAATCCTGCAGGGGCTGCGGCCCTATTATGAAGAGCATCACGGGGTGCGCTACACCGACGCATCGCTCAAAGCGGCATCGGATCTTTCCGGAAGGTACATCAACGACCGGTACCTGCCCGACAAGGCCATAGATGTCATTGACGAGACCGGGGCCAGCCTGCGGCTCAAAAAGGACAAAAGGATCCGCAGGATCGTAGGAGTCCGGGATATCGAGCAGGTGGTCGCCCGGATTGCAAAAATCCCGCCCCGAAGCGTTTCTTCATCCGATCAGCTCAGGCTCCAGAGTCTCGAGGAAGAACTGAAGGGGCAGGTGTTCGGACAGGACACCGCCATCGAAATGCTGGTCAAGGCCATCAAGCGTTCCCGCGCAGGATTGCGGACCCCTGAAAAGCCGATAGGTTCCTTTCTTTTGATCGGCCCGACCGGAGTCGGCAAGACGGAAGTCGCCAAACAGCTTGCGCGCATTCTCGGCAACAACTTTCTGCGGTTCGACATGAGCGAGTACATGGAGAAGCACACCGTCGCCCGGCTTATCGGCGCGCCTCCCGGCTACATCGGCTTCGACCAGGGAGGACTCCTCACCGATGCGGTGCGCAAGCAGCCCTATACGGTGCTGCTCATGGATGAGATCGAAAAGGCGCATCCGGACCTGTTCAGCATCCTGCTGCAGGTGATGGACCACGCCACCCTGACGGACAATAATGGGAAAAAGGCGGATTTTCGAAATGTCATCCTGCTTATGACCTCCAATGCCGGCGCCCGGGAGATGAACGCTCCCGCGATTGGATTCGGGGGAGGCAAGGAACAGGACAACCGTGTCGCAAAAGGTTTGAAGGCCGTAGAGAATCTCTTCAGTCCGGAGTTCCGAAACCGTCTCGACGGAATTGTACCGTTTAACGGTTTGAATATCGGCATCATGGAACGGATTGTGGACAAATTCATTGCCGAAGTGGAAGAGCAACTCGCGGAGAAACATATCCGATTCAACCTGAGCCCCGGCGCCCGAACCTGGCTCGCTGAAACGGGATACGATTCCAGCTTCGGCGCGCGTCCGCTTGCCAGGTTCATACAGGCGGAAGTAAAAGACATCCTTGCCGACGAGATCCTCTTCGGGAGGCTGGCAAACGGGGGGAATGTCCACATATCGAGGCCCGGTGAGATCTCTGATGAGGATGAGAGCGTGCTCAGAACGGAAAACCTCATCTTTCATTTTCCGGACAGGAGCCTGTTTGAAAGGGGCTTGCCGGAAGTGGCAAACACCGACCAGGAGTAAGGATTCTCTCTAATGGGGTAAGGTCTGCCAAGCGGAGTTCCCGCTTGGCAGACCTTCTCCTGAGTATGCATGGTTAACCGCACGCATTCATCGATGGCCCGGCCAACAGGGAATGCTCAGTTTCGGGTAGGCAGGACATGCCGGTCTTCCGTCTCATTGACGATCACATATTTCCACATCCCTCACACGCCGATAAAAGCGGACTTCTTGCCGTAGGAGGCGATCTGTCGCCCGGTAGGCTCATGCTTGCCTATTCGAGGGGGATTTTCCCCTGGTATTCCGATCCTGATCCTATCCTGTGGTGGTCGCCCGATCCGCGCCTGGTGCTTTTCCCGGACGAACTCAAAATATCCCGCAGCCTCAAGCGTGTTATCAAAAAGAATATATTCACCGTGACTTTCGACAGGGCATTTCGCGAAGTGATCCGGGCTTGCGCCGACGTACGCACGAACGTCGGCGAGGGCACATGGATTACCCAGGATATGATAGATGCCTATGTGCGCCTCCATGAGATGGGGCATGCCCATTCTGTGGAAAGCTGGCACGAGGGCAGGCTGGTTGGCGGCCTGTATGGGGTAACCATGGGTAGGGCGTTTTTCGGAGAGTCCATGTTCTCAGTGAAAACCGATGCCTCAAAGGTGGCTTTTGTGCACCTGGTGCTGTCCTTGCAAGGCCTGGGTTATGAATTCATAGACTGCCAGACGACAACTGAACACCTCAAACGGTTCGGAGCAAGGGAAATTCCCCGCAAAGAATTCCTCACTCGCCTCGCCGACGTTCTGGAGAGCAATTACTGGAGCTACGGCGCCATTGTAGAATGAAATAATTTCGAAAAAGAAAAAAATTTTTTTGCCATTTTCCAGATACTCCTCCAGTTCCGGCACAAAAATGTTCCGTCTGATCGCCGTGATCGATTCAATCATCGGCCTCTTTAATAGGGCAATAATTGTGCCAGGTACGGTTTGCGTCGATTTTGCCCTAGGGAAATCTCCCAATTGACAGAATGACCATCGGTCGGTAGAAGAGTATCAGGGCATTGCAGGTTCGGAAAACCTCTTTGGGCCCGGCAGTTCAATTCTACCATTTCATGAAGATCCATTCAGGGCGCCTGGTTTCTAATCCTTTGCTGGAAGGAGGAATCACGACATGCTGCCCCGGAATCTCGGATTACTCCTCAGATGTTTTGTCGTTCTGCCTCTGGTTGGAACAATTTATTTCTTCGCGCTGGGCGCCCTGATCTATTCAGTGGTTGGCCTGCTGCAGGGTTTCAGCAGGCTTGCTCTGCTGATTATAGTGGCAGGTTTTTCATTGATCGGTCTGATCATCGGCATATTGAGCGGCTTTGATTTTCGAAATCGCTGCAGGAGGATTGCAGCATTGACCTCCTCGGAGCCCGCTAAGTTTTGGAGATCCATCCTGCAGAGGGAACTGATCGAGGGTCCTGACAGCATCTTGATTTCGATCATGAGGAATCTTCGAGGCAGATACAAGGCGAACGGGCCGGAAAGCTTCATTTTTTCTTTCTTCATGATTTTTTTCGGGCTTATCGGCCCGGGATTATTTACTTTCCTGCTTTGTGAAAAAGGATTTCCCTATTCCCCGTTTGACATCCAGCAGGTGATCTCCTGCCTGATGATACTGATCCAGCCTCCCATGGCCGCATATCTTTACTTTCAATGGGGAAGGAATTACGAATTTACCGGACCGTCAATTGTTGAACGTGGCCGGTCCGGCTGCGAGTTGAACGTTTTCCCCATCGATGCGATTGAAATGGTCATAACGGAGAGCGAAGCGGTTACAATAATCGCGGGTAACAGAAAGATGAAGATCCACATCTACAACCAGCTTCGATCCGAGATGCGGCGCGTTGTCGAGCGCATTCCTTAGTACTTTTCAGAGTCGTGTTGGGTTCTCGTGCCCAATGGCTCTACATGAGGTCAGACTTAAGGTTAGCTAAGCTAGTTCTCCAACAAGAGGAGGTTAACTGCATCTGCAGCTTTGGGTAGGTCGTGAGAGAAAATTACGCCTTTTTCGTGAGAGCCGCCACTAGGTGTCATTCCATAGAGTTTATCCCCAGAAAGTACCAAGTCACCCTGTGGGAAAGCACCATCACCAGGGCTGCCCCTGAAACCGTGCAGGATACGGTAACCGGTTCCATCGGTATTGATCTGGAAAATTGTACCAGGGATGCCATCAGCCTGACTAGTCATTCCGTATAAAACTGAACGCGAGAGGATGAGGGAGCCCCAAGGATAAAACCCGTATGGTGGACTGCCGCTGCCAAACTTGTGGAGGGTCTGATAATCGGTCCCGTCTGTGTTTATCAGAAAAATTGTGCCTCGGCGGTCAGTACCGCCGCCAAAAGATGTCATCCCATATAACGACGAACCCGCGAGAGTGAGAGACCCGAGGGGATTGGCCCCATCATCTGGATCGCCGCTGAAGTGGTGAAGGACCTGGAAGTTGGTTCCATTTGTGTCAATCCGGAAAACCGTACCTATACCACTATTGCCCCCTGAGGATGTCATCCCGTACAGAGATGGTCCTGAGAGCGTTAGAGAACCCAAGGGTTCCCATCCATCGCTTCCACTGAAGCTGTGCAGGACTTCAAACCCCGTCCCGTCCGTACTTATCTTAAAAATCGTGCCGTATTCATTGATGCCTAGCGCCCCGAGAGAGGTCATCCCGTATAGGGTTGATTCCGAGAGAACGAGGGAGCCCGTAGGATGCATCCCATGACCCTTGACACCATCGAAACTGTGCAGAAGTTGATATCCGGTGCCGTCTACGTTCATTCTAAAGATAGTGCCATGCCCATTAGCTCCACCGTTTGGAGTCATTCCAAAAAGAACTGAGCCCGAAACGACCAGAGAACCAGACTCGGGTTCCCTCCCATCATTTACGCTAACGGTGAAGCTGTGCAGAATCTCAAATCCTGTGCCGTCTATGTTCATTCTAAAAATGATGCCTTCATCGCCGGCCCCTCCATCATGGGTCATTCCGTAAAAGGTCGATCCAGCGAGGGTGAGGGAGCCTCGAGGGTCTTGGCCATCATTTGTCCCACCGGTGAAGTGGTGTAGGACGGTATGCGCGGCATATGAAATAGACGGCGCCACCATGGCCAACGACACAAAGATGAAGATTACAATGCCGACACCCAGTGCATGCAGCAACCTATTTCTTATTATCACCTACCACTCCAGTTTGACGTTTTAAAATGTGAATGTTTGATTATCTCAATGTGGCTCTTATGAACGGCCAGCCCTCGATAAGAAGCAGCAGGCAATACTTTCTTCCTTGCCTTTATACCATACTTTGTCCGGATATACCATAGCGTTCTTAGGCATTTGAGATTGTACCATAAAGCCATGTATATTCAATTATTGCTGCAGAGTGGAGAATGTAGATGGGTGCGGCTCTTTTGGAACGACGGCCCGAGACGGAGCGAGTCTGACAATA
>CAZIJV010000086.1:0-12127 GCA_964539645.1 uncultured Syntrophobacter sp. | reverse complement strand
GGACCCGTTCCTGGGCCTGCTCACAATTTCCGCCGCTCTTATGTCGAATATCCAGAGCGAAAGAACTGCGGGCAATAGAAGAAGAATCGAGAAAGCGCTGCTCCCTCTTTTTTCGCCAGATGCAAACACAGCCGAACGGGTGATTAAGTTTTTCACCGCGCGGATACGAAACAGCAACACACGGAAAGCCTACGCGCGGGCAACCAGCGCTTTCGCCGCCTGGTGCGCAGATCACTGGATACATGAACTCGGGGCTAAGAATTTGTTATGGCTGTTTTCGACTGTCTAGGCAGATAGACATCCTCGTAAACAACGCCGGTGGAAACAGGCGGGGGCCTCTCGTACCAAGTCCGGTCTCATCAGTCTCGCAAAGTTAATGGCGGCCCGAGTTTGCTCCGCAAAACATCCGAGTGAACAGCATCGCTCGCGGAGCGAAATATTTCCTGGCGGGAGTTGGGAAAAAAGACAAAAGGCAGACCAAGGCGGGGATTGCGGAGTTTGTCAGGAGCAATCTGCCGATGAGGAGGTTTGGAACGGTAGAGGAAGTGGAAAATGTGGCGGTATTTCTCGCCTCAGACAACGAGTCTCTTTTGCGGCGCCTGCATAAATGTCGATCACATTCTTTGATTTGAAAATTTTCTTACGGTCTTTGCAGTCGCGGATTTCAGGTCACGTCCGTGCGACTGTCCGCTCTTTGAGCGATAATTTTTTTACAGCCTTTCGATTCGAGCATGCCTTTTGCATAAGAAACAGGCGGACAAAATTCTCCGGAGGCAATGCTCATGGCAGTTAAGATAGACAATCACGGCAAGAACGGCCGAATCCAGGCAGAGGGAAAGACCGCCGGCGCAAGGCAGATTTCCAGCAAACAGCCGGACAAATCCAAGATTTTCGAAGCACTGTTGAGCGGGCTGAAGCCAAAGGAAAAGACTCAGCCCACCGGCCTTCGCAACAGACCCGCAACCGCCAATATCATCAGGAACGATCAGCCCAGGGCCACCAAGAATCCGAGATCCTCACAGCCATTGAATACACAAAACGTCAATAATATGGCAGCCTCGGCTCTGATCGCAATGACAGCCATCTCTTCCGGTGCGCACCGCATGAACGGCTATTTCAGAGGCGCCGCGGGAGGCGCTCAGGCGGGCGTTGCCGCCATTTCCGAAACAGCCTTGCCCATAGCCGGACCAAAAAGCTTGAGCGGCGGCCAGGAAATCGGCGCGCTTGCCGCACATTTCGAATCAGGCGAGAAGGGGCCCGAGGTGATCGGCTACGACAGTACGGGCGGGACCTCCTACGGAACCTACCAGATTGCCTCCCGGCCGGGTACGATGGGGGATTTCATCGAATACCTCACCGAACAGGCGCCCGATATAGCGCGCAAACTCAACAGCGCCGGCCCGGCAAATACCGGAAGCCGTCACGGCAGGATGCCCGAAGCCTGGAAGAAGATCGCCGCCGAAGATACGGCCAGGTTTTCAAAGCTCCAGTACGACTTTATCGAAAAGTCTCACTACCGTCCGGCCCTGGAGGAGATTGCCGAAAGGACGGGCCTGGATATCTCCAAGGCCCCAAGGGCTCTCCAGGAGGTGCTCTGGAGTACTGCGGTACAACATGGTCCCAGGGGCGCCGTGAAGATCTTCAACAGGGCTATCTCACGAGCACAGACACGGGAAGGCGGAATTCAAACTGCCAAGCTGATTTCCTCGATTTATGAACAGCGCGCCGGGCAATTCGGCTCATCCAATGATGAAGTCCGGGCGGCTGTCAGAAATCGGTTCAGGGCAGAAGGGAAAATCGCACTCGCCATGCTTTCGGACCCGTTTATGAAAAATGATGGAGTCAGGGCCTGACGGGTCCCTCATACCGGGGGGAAAGAATTGCGCTTCCATGGAGCAAAAATTTCCTCCCAAAAAAGATGATACTCTCCACAGTACGCCTGCCTGTATATAAGTACCTGATAATACAACTTATTTTTCGCAATGGATCTTTGGTATCAAGTTTGCTCTCTATTCAGCAGGAATTGAATTAACCTTGCTTGATGGATGGAGAGCAATGAAATCTTTATTGAGCGCATCGCAACTGCTGGGAGCTTTTCTCGAAAAAGAACATGATAAAATCAGCCGGAATATAAAAAAAGCCGACTTCGCCGGAGAACTGGAAAAGCTCACCAGGAATACGGACAAGACCGTTGCCGCTCCAAAGGTTTCAAAATCTCAAGGTGAGGAGGATTCCGGCGCCTGGGCAAACCTCAATTCCAAAACCGTCCAAAACGTTTCGCAGACAAAATCAGCTCAGAGCAAAAATAGCGCCGACTCAAGGACAAGAATAAAGACACTGAAAGCCCGGGCAAGGAATACCGAGCAGCTTTTCATAGCGAAGCCTGCACTGCTGGAGGCGACTTTGGGAGGCTTGCGGATGCCGGCGGAGACAATAAAGTCCTGCAAGAATCTCCAGGATAAGCAAGGGCAAATTTCGCTCAAGGAATTCAAGGCGCTGCTGGAAAAGATGCCCGAAGGGGAGGGCAAAACTTCAGAGCCGGCGGAAATTCCGGCGGAACAGGTTCGTGAACTGATCGGTTCCATCGTCACGAAAAAATCCAAAAAGAGTTCCGATACCGTTCAAGACTCAAGCGCAGCTATCCTGAAGTCTGTCGAAGTGAAGACAGAGGGATCGTATACAGGAGAGGAACTCCGCAATCTTCTCGACAAGATCTTGCAGACGGAGGATGTGGGGAAGGGCATTACCGAAACGTTCAACGATAAGACCTTACCTTCAACCGAAATTGCATCACAGGCTGTTGCAGCCCCTAAGGCGGGCCAGGTTCAGAGCCTCACGGCAATGGTACTGCCCTCCTTTACGGGAGATTCCGAAGAAAGCCTCGATGGAAAGGAAGCTCGAGAGCTGCCCCGGGAGCCCGTAGCCAAAACCACTAGCATAAAAGAATCAGTGGCGGCAACAGGCGCTTCCACCGCCTCTCGGGAAATCCCGCCTGGAAGAACGATGAATTCCCAAGGCCGGATGCCTGAAACAGCTCTTCGGGACGTTTCTTTGCCTGCGACGGAATTCGAGCCCGTAGCACGTACCGTTGAAGGCGGTAAAGCAATCGGCGATCCTTCAGTTGTCGAGCAAAAAGGGGTGTCCGGGCATACACCGCCCGAATCTCCGGTAAAGGTTGCCGGGGAATTGTCACCGATAATTCAGACAGGCGTTGCCAGGGAAATCGCAAGCAATCCGTCCGATCCTGAAAGGGCGATGGAAAGCGCTGTTTCTCAGGTGCAAAATGTTTCTGTTCCTGCGAAAGAGGTGGAAAAGCGCGCAGACAGATTCTCCCAGGTTGAACCGGCGGCGGGCGCCGATCTTGTGGAAGGAGGTCCGCAAGGTACGATAGCGGTTGCCCCCACCGAAGACGCTGCAGCGGATGCTTCTGCCTACCAGGACCCCGATCGCTCGGCAGACCTGGTTCGAAAAATGGCGGAACAGGCAAGGGCCTTGAAAAAGACTTCGCTTGAGTCGCCTGCTCCAGCGGAGGAGGCCGGGGCAATCCTGGCTCAAAGCACGGAGGTCGAGCCTGAGAGAAGAGCCGTGGATTCAGGGGAAATCAGCACGGAGGATTTGACTGCCGATCCGGAGGCGGCGCAGAGAGCGGAGACGACCGGGGTTGCCGTCCAACGGGCCTCGAAGGGAAAGGCCGGGGTAATCCTGAGTGAAAACATGGACATCGAGCCTGAGAGGATAGCTGTAAGTCCAGGGAAAACGAGTCCGGAGGATCAGACTACCGATCCGGAGGCGGCGCAGAGAGCGGAGACGACCGGGGTTGCCGTCCAACGGGCCTCGAAGGGAAAGGCCGGGGTAATCCTGAGTGAAAACATGGACATCGAGCCTGAGAGGATAGCTGTAAGTCCAGGGAAAACGAGTCCGGAGGATCAGACTGCCGATCCGGAGGAGGCACAGGGGACGGAGACGGCCGGGATTGCCGTTGAACGGGTTTCCAAAGGAAAGGTCGGTCAAAAGAATGCTCCGGTCACTCACGAAGCGATACAGAGCGCCGCGGACGAGGGGGTCCATGAGGCCGGTACGAACCTGCCCGGTAAATCGATTCAGGCGCTTCGGGCAGCTCTGCAGGAACTCGGAGCTGAGGGAATTACCCATCAGGATCTTTCGCGGGAGGAAGTACTGCCCGCCGGAATAATCACAATCACGCGATCCGCCAAGGCTGAAATCGAAACGAAGGCGCCCGATCAGGCGGTTCTCAATGAACTCAATATATCGGAAGAACCTCCCCTGTTGAAAGGCAATGATGCGGCTATTATCGCAAGGGATATACACAAGCAGGCAACGGGAAGGGATATCGAGATCGATGGGGCCTTCTTCCATGCACTTGATTCCGGAAGCTCAAAGGGGCAGATAGTGCTTCCGCGGATGGAGAACTCCAGCCAGAACGCCTTCAGCTATTACGACCCCTACAGGGCAACCGAACTGGTCGAAACCCTGCGCGAGAACTACGAGAGCATTGCTCGCGGGGAAATATCGCTGGAGATGGAGCCGGAGGAATTCGGCAGATTGAACGTCAAGGTCTCTGCCAGAGGAGAAGAGATCTCGGCCTCGGTTCTTACTGATAACTCGCCTGCGAAGCAGGCTCTCCTGCGGAATTCGGACGATCTGCGACAGACTCTCCAGGATCAGGGCCTCACACTCGACAAGTTCATGGTCGATGTCAATCGGCAAAGAAGAGGGTCCAACGGCTACTCGAAGGAGAAAAAGTCCGGCGCGAAGCATGTGCCTGTTTTGGAAGTAGAAAAAGCAACAGCCGGCCGGGCCGGCGCAAGGGCAGGTTTCATCAGTGTCGATGGCGCTCATTCCCGGTTGAGCATTTTTGCCTGAAAACCTGCGCCTGCGTCACAACGGATGCATTTCCCTCAATGATTCGCCTACCGATTTGAGAATTTCATCATTGCTAAAACTGCGTCCCGGACAGCGGCGGCGCCGCTTATATGAAACTTCATTAATGTGGTTCAAGAAAGGCGGCGCAGCTTTACAAATCATTGCATAAAACCCGTGAGGACAGACTCCGGTATGTTTCTCGTCAACTCGCCATCTTCACACAACGTCATTCCAGAAGAAAAAGGCGGCCGAAGCCGCCTTTCAAACCCTTTCCGCTCTTGCTCTAATCGGTGCTATCGCACCAGGTTCGTCACTGTCTGCAGCATCGTGTTGGCCGTGTCGATGGCTTTTGAATTGGCTACGAAATCCGCCTGGTAGATGATCATGTTCACCATTTCCTTGGCGATATCTACGTTGGAGCCTTCCAGCGCTCCGCAGACTATCTCTCCGGCCTGGTCCACCGTCGCCTGTCCGTTTATGGGATTTCCCGCGCTGCCTCCCGGAGTGTAGAGATTATTTCCTTTGCGGATGAGACCCTCCTGATTCGGAAAGGTAGTGACTCTCAGGGTGGCGATCTCAGACACCGTGCCGTCCGGTTCGGTTCCGTTCACGACTCCAAATTTGTCGATTTCATAACTCGCATATAGTGGATAATCTGCGGATGCGGGGTCTTCGATCCGGATCTCGGCGCCAGCATTATCCAGCACTTGAAAACCATTCATATCTGTGAGGTATCCGTTCTCATCAACCCGGAAGGCGCCGTCACGCGTGTAAAAGGTATTCCCGTTGCTGTCCTGGACGTTGAAAAACCCGTTTCCCTGGATCATGAGGTCGCTCCAGGTGCCGGTATGGAGGCTGGAACCTGTTGCGAAATTGGTGTTGATTCCGAGAACGCTTGTGCCTGCCCCTTTTGCCTTGGTGTCTACATAATCGGTGGCAAGATATCCGGCTACAAGATCGCCGAAGTGGGCTGTCCCGCCTTTAAATGCCGTGCTGTTCGCATTTGCGATGTTGTCGGACACTATTGACAGGGCAGTCCCGAAGCTGTCCAAACCTGTTACTGCGGTCCACATGGCGCTGATGGGCATACGTTTTCTCCTTCTTTTTGCGAATTATCCTGACAGTCAATGCTGCTGTTATCCCTGGTAAATCCGACTCAGGATGTCGTGTTCTGCGCGATTTCAAAGACATCCGATACCGGCACCCTTATACCGCCCGGTCCTCCAAGCAGGTAAGTGGGGTTTTCGGAATCGAGGCTGCATGAATAGATCACACCATGGATACTCGTACGGACCGTGCTGATCTCTCCTTCCTGGTTGAGGGCTTTTACCTCACAGGTGTATTCACCTTCCTTTACGCGGTTGCCATTTGCGTCCTTGCCGTCCCAGCCAATTTTATAGCTTCCCGCGGCATCGGCTGTTTTAGTCAGTGTCCGCACCGTGTTCCCCGAGCTGTCTTTGATGGCGACAGTTACGGCTGCCGGTCCATCCAGCTTGTAGTCGAGATCACCGACCTTGTCCGCCGAGACATCAACGGTACTCCTCAAAGCGGTGACTTCTTTGCCGACCAGTGATGCAATGCCGGTGTTATTGATGCCTATGGACAGGTTCTGGATATTATTGAGTAGCGAAGTGGCCTGGGTAAGTTTTTCCACCGTGGAAAACTGGGCGAGCTGGGCGGCCATTTCATGGGACTTCAACGGGTTGCTCGGGTCCTGGTACTTCAACTGCGTGGTAAACATCTGCAGAAAAGCATTCATGTCCAGGGAGGAACTGGAAGAAGTCGAAGAATTGTTGGTTGTTGCCGCAGTCGAAGTACTGCTGCCCTGTGATGCGAGGGCGCCCCCCAGCATACTTTGCACTGACTGGATGTTTGTCGCCATTATCCTATCTCCTCGAAAGGTAACCTCAAACCGTTGTGATGACTCGGCGCTGCTTCACTTGAGCAAGAGTGATACCAACTATGAGAATTTAAAAAATAATAGTAATATCAGTTAATTATCTCCGAGCATCTCTTTCGGTGGGTCATGCAGGCAGGAATTTTTTTCTCCTTGTGAGCAGATTTTGCCCCTCGGGCACTCTTACGAAATTACTAATCCGTTACTTCCCCGTCCCGTCAAAACCTTGACCGAATTTGGCGCCCTCCGAAGCAATCGGACAGGCTGAAAGCGTTGTCCGATTGACATCATGGAAGGCTTTAGAGAGCCCGACGCGAGGAGCGCATGGTGCTTTTCACCTGCAGATCCTTACCCAAGCTCCTGTAGGCGATTCTGGCATGCTCATTGCTCACTGGGCTTACAGATCGACGATGCATTCTTCTAATTGATTTTACCTGTGAGAAAGGAGCGGATGGAATGCCTCCTGAAGCTGAAGAACAACAGAAAGAAAAACCCAAAGGAAAAAGCAAGTTGCTCCTGATTATCCTCCCGGTTGTTCTCCTGCTTATGGCAGGCGGGGGGGCCTTCGCCTACTTCAAGTTTTTCAAGGGTGGGGATGAGAAAGGGGAGGCGAAAAAACACGACAGTAAGGCCGTGGTCCAGGAGATTGACACCTTCATGGTGAACCTCATGGACACCGGGGGCAGGCGTTTCCTCAAAGTCACCATGAAGGTGAAATGCGATTCGGCGCCGCTGGCCGATGAGTTCAAGACTCGGAGCTTCGAGATGAGGGACATAATCCTCCTTATTCTGATGGCGAAGGAATATGAAGATGTGACCCAGCCGGAGGACAAAGTGAACCTGAAAAAGGAAATCGTCACCGCCCTCAACCGTGCACTGAAAAAGGGGCAGGTCCTGGATATCTATTTTACTGAATTTCTGGTCCAGTAGAGTTGCGAATCAAATCATGGAAAAGATACTCTCTCAGGATGAAGTCGATGCCCTGCTCAAAGGGTTGGACGACGGCAACATTGAAACCGCGAAGGAGGTAACTCCGGAGGATACCAACGTCCGCACTTTCGATCTGGCCAATCAGGACAGAATCGTTCGCGGACGCATGCCCACCCTGGATATTATCAATGATCGGTTTGCCAAGATTCACCGCGTTTCCCTGTCCGGATCATTGAGGCGAATGCTCGACATCAATGTGTGCCAGGCTGAGATGATAAAATTCGGTGAATTCATTCGCACTCTTCCAGTCCCGACCAGCCTGCACATTTTGAAGATGGACCCCCTGCGCGGGCACGCTCTGTTCATGATCGAAAGCCGCCTCATTTTCAACCTGGTCGACTGTTTTTTCGGGGGCACCGGGAAAGGAAGCTACAAGATCGAGGGACGGGATTTTACCTCTATCGAGTACCGTGTCATCAACAAGGTAGTGAGGCAGGTTATCCAGGACATGGATCAGGCATGGCAGCCGATAACCCCTGTCAACTTCACTTTCGTTCGCTCGGAGGTCAACCCCCAGTTTGCAACCATCATCCCTCCCACGGACGTGGTTATCGTAGTCAGGTATGAATTGGAAATGGATCGCATGATGGGGAGAATGGCCCTGCTGCTTCCTTACTCCACAATCGAACCGATCAGGGCGAAACTGTATGCGAGTTTTCAGAGCGATCAACTGGAAATCGATACGGAATGGATAGTGCGCTTGAAGAAACTCCTCCACGGAGTGCCTGTCGAAATGGCTGTGGAACTTGGCCGGACCGAACTGAAGGGGTCCGATCTGATGAACATGGAAGTGGGTGACGTTATCATGCTCGACAGCGAGATCAATGAACCGATCATTGTAAATGTCGAAGGAGTCCCCAAGTTCAGGGCGAGCGCCGGCATATTCAAAGGAAACAAGGCGTTTCAGATTCATAGTGATATCCCGATGGCGGATTAGCGGCTGCCGGGTGTTTTATCGTCGAGAACGGAAGGTGAAAAATGGACAAGGAAAATGCTCAGTTCCCGAATCTGGAAAAGGGACAGGGGCAAAAAAGCCTCAAAGACCTGGATTTCCTCCTTGATATTCCACTGGAGATCTCAGTCGAGCTTGGCCGAACCAAGATACTGATAAACGACCTGCTCCAACTCGGACAGGGCTCGGTGGTCGAACTGACCAAACTGGCCGGTGAGCCTCTTGAAATCCTGATAAACCAGAAGCTGGTCGCCCGAGGCGAAGCGGTTGTGGTGAACGAAAAGTTCGGCGTGCGGATCACCGATATCATAAGCCCCATGGAGCGGGTAAAGCAGTTGGGATAATCAACTCCGCTACGCGGAAAAACCAACCGGGGAGTCACGAGGCGCCCGACGACGCAGGCAAAGAGACGGAAAGCTCATTCGATGGAATTCGGAATGCAACTATTGAGGCTGACAGGCAGTCTCGCGCTTGTTCTCGCCCTTCTATACGCCTGCCTCTTCGCGATAAAGCGGTGGGGGGGGACCCGGTTCAAAAAGAGCGGCGCCCAACCGCTCATTGAGGTTCTGTCGAAACAGTCCTTCGGCCCTCGCCATCATCTGCTCCTGGTAAAGGTGCCGGGGGAACAGAGTATTTTAGTCGGCATTTCGCCACAAAGCATGAGCCTGCTCAACCTGAGCATTTCAGAACTGCCCGTGAAAGCCGAGGCAGGCGAGAGCATCGAGAAGATATGAACTGCATTGCCGGAAACAGTATCCTCGGTATCCCTGTCTCTCCAGCCGGGATGAGCAAAGCGGCCCTGTCCGCACTCTGTGTTCTTCTGGCGATGATGCTCGTTTTCCTCGATTCTGCAACATCGTTAGCCGCCTCGCTCGAACTTCCGGCCGTCAATCTCAACCTGGATGACGCCAAGGGACCCCAACAGATATCAGGAGTGCTTCAGATCGTCTTCCTGATGACCATCCTGTCGCTTGCACCCGCGATCCTCATTCTTATGACCAGCTTCACCAGACTCGCCATCGTGCTCTCCTTTCTGCGCCAGGCGCTGGGTACGCAGCAGGCGCCGCCCAACCAGGTGCTCGTCGGGCTGGCGCTTTTTCTCACTTTCTTCATCATGCAGCCCGTCTGGCAGAAGGTTCACCAGGAGGCGATAATCCCTTACCAGCAACAGAAAATCTCGGGTGATGAACTGGTGGTCCGCGGAACTGCTCCGCTCAAAGAATTCATGCTCAAACACACCCACAAGAGCGATCTTGCCCTGTTCGTCTCCTTCTCGCAGAAAGAAAAACCCCAGAATGCCGAATCTCTTCCCATTTCGACAGTTATCCCGGCATTCGTTATCAGTGAACTCAAGACTGCCTTCCAGATAGGGTTCATGCTCTATATCCCCTTCATAATACTGGACATGGTCGTCTCGAGTATCCTCCTTTCCATGGGTATGATGATGCTCCCACCGGTAATGATCTCACTTCCATTCAAACTCATGCTGTTCATCCTGGTCGATGGATGGAATCTGCTGGTGGGATCACTCGTTAAAAGCTTTCATTAGGAGAGAGCGGCAATGAACTACGAATATATTCTTGGATTCAGCAGGCAGGCCATAGAAACCATGCTCCTGGTAAGCCTTCCGGTGCTCGGACTCAGCATGGCGGTCGGGTTGGTGATCAGCATTTTTCAGGCGGTGACCCAGATCCAGGAAATGACGATAACCTTCGTCCCCAAAATAGTCATAACCTTTCTGACTCTCCTGATTTTTGGTCCGTGGATGCTCGGAAAGCTTACCGGTTTCCTCCGGGAGGTTATTCTGTACATTCCGCAAATCTCGGGATGATCCCTTGGTTTCCCTGAATGTCAATGTTCCGGAACTGGCCGTTTTCTTCTCCATTCTGCTGCGGCTGAGCATCATCCTTTTCATGCTGCCTATCTTCAGCGCGCACAATGTTCCCAATCACGTGAAAGTCTGCGCCATTCTGGCATTTTCCCTGATGCTCTTTCCTGCCATAAGAAAAAACGTCAATCCCCTGCCGCTTGAGGATGTAGCTTCCCTTGCTCTGGTCGTAGCCGGCGAACTCATCTACGGAATACTTCTCTCTCTTTCCATGCTCCTGATTATCAGCGCATTTCAACTGGCGGGCGAACTTATCGCCTTCGAAATGGGATTCGGGTTTTCCCAGACAGCCGATCCCCAGACCGGCGCCCAGTTTACGGTGCTTGGTGTCTGGGCGCAACTGCTTGCGCTCATGATCTTCTTTGCGCTCAACGGACACCATATCCTGCTCAAACTCATTATAGAGAGCTTCATGACCATTCCTCTCGGCGCTTTCACACTGGACGCCACCCTTTTCAGGAGAATCGTCCTCCTCGCCGCAAACCTCTTCATACTTGCCATGAAGCTGGCGGCGCCGGTCATGGCTGTACTCATTCTTACCCAAATAGGGATGGGGTTGATGTCCAAGTTCGCTCCCCAGATAAATATCCTTGCCACCAGTTTCCCGATTACGATCGCCCTGGGCATGTTGTTTCTGGGGCTCAGCGTCATCATCTGGTGTGAAATGGCCCAGAGAAGCTTTGGGGATCTCTTCCAGTTCCTGGGGTATTTTGTCCGAAAGCAGTGAAGAGTGAAGAGATAGTCATTTCGCGTGTCTTTGGCAGGCCCCCAGTGTTTTCAGTGTACTGCAATAAAGCTTCCGAGTTCCTTAAGTACCGCCCCGCGCGCTATCAGCCACAAGCGGGCCGGCCGTAGGGTGGTGCGTTTCCATCGCGCCCACCATCACCCTGATTATGGCGAATTGCCGGTGTGCACGATAGGGCCGTGCATACCCTGCGTGGCTTCCACGTAATGGGACCGGCCACAAGGGCCTATGCTACCAGCGCCCGAGTGTCATTGGCGAGCAAGTGAGTACACGAATGGCGATTTCAATGAGGTTATTGGCACTGATGAAAGAAGCTATGCAGGGAGCAGGTATAGGGCCTTGTGCCCGTGTTTCTCACGGGTCTCCGTGGATACCTTTCACGCTGTGAGACAAGGGGCGGAGTCTCATTTTCGCTCAAACCACGCTCTATCGTGGCGGCCCGGTTGGATTCCGGCTGAGAAGCCCTGCCGAATGGGATTCTCCGGCAAACCGGGTTGGCATAGGGAAGGTGCATTGTCAACAGGGAAGTCAGTATTTGGCCAAGGCTGACTTGCCAACGGCTTTCCGGTCACCTGTCCAGTGGTGAGCAGTATTGACTCAATTAAGAGCCTGCAACGGTCTTACAGCCCTTGCAGGCTTTGTCTTTTTTTTAAATATTACGGGGATTTATGTCCAAATAAGGTTTGACATCGGCCCATGCAGGAAATCATGCTTTTTCACTGCTCACTGCTCACTGCTCACTGCTCACTGCTCACTGCTCACTGCTCACTG
>CAZIJV010000085.1:0-12748 GCA_964539645.1 uncultured Syntrophobacter sp. | reverse complement strand
CACCAGCTCTATCAGCATAAACAACCAAAACTGCTAATGGAAAATCTGGGTTTAATTAACATCAATGTCAAAGATTCTAATTTTACCCAAAATAAAGCCAACCTTTTTCGCCACAACTGACACTTCCTGCTTTAAATATACGATATCATAAGAAAAACCGGGGTACTCACCGTATTATCTTATTAGATATATGGTAATTTGGAAAAATACTGGGAAATGTCCCAAATTTCCCTGGAGGCTTCCACTTCAACTCTTACTTATGCATTCAAACACTCCCCGTATTACCTCATTGAATCTATGGTAATCTGGTAAAAACTGGTGAGTGTCCCTTGTTTTTCATCTGACCCAGGTTATGGAGAAAAGATTCTTCCCATTATCAGCGGTAACCAAGCGCATAAGCGACCTGCTGGAACCCGCCATCAACAAGCAGTTCTGGGTGAAAGCAGAAATTGCCACAGCTCGTGCGTGGTGGTGCCTTTTACTGTGACTTGGTCGAAACAGATCCAAGTGGCAAGGTCATTGCCAAGATGACGGCAACCGACGATATGGTCCCTCACCGGTACGGGATCGCCCTTGACCTGGAGAAAAAAGTTTCAACCAGCCGGCTGCCGGATCCGGAGAACCGCTACAGGAATGAAGTTCCGCAGAAGATTGTCGAGATTTTTGAAAAACACGGCTTTGTCTGGGGGGGAAGGTGGTACCACTACGATACCGGGCACTTCGAGTACCGGCCCGAGATGTTCGACCGGGTGCAGTGAGTCATGAAGGGCTCTCCACTGAACAGCATGTTTCTTGCCTGGAAAACGATCGCTCCGCGGAATCGGGAATTGATGCCGCGCGCACTGGGGATACCCCTAGGACTTCGGTATCCCTTTCTGTTTCTTCGCCTGTTTTGCCGCATACATAGCTTCGTCTGCATGATTCAACAAGTCCTGGCAGGATAGCTCGTTCTCACCATGATAGGTCGATACACCTATGCTGATCGAAACTCTTGTGCCGCTTAACTGTTGAATTGACAGTTCGCCGATCTTTTTTTCCAGCCTTTTCGCAAAATTGACGGCCCCCCGCCTTGAAGTGTTCGGCAGCAAGACAGCAAACTCATCTCCCCCATACCGTGCGGCAATGTCACTTTTTCGAAGTATCTTGGTAATCAGTCTTCCAATCTGCTTTAACACAACATCACCCGTAACATGCCCTAAACAGTCATTGATGTGCTTGAAACAATCGATATCCACGAAGACGCAGGACAATGGCATGGCATAACGTTGGGCTCTGGAGAACTCTTCCTCAAGACGTATATGGAAATGTTGGTGGTTATGGAGTCCCGTCAAACCGTCTCTAAACGCCAGTTCTTCGAGCGTTCTCCTCTGTGAATGTATCGCCTCGAAAATAACCGCATTTTCAAGCGCGTTTCCGGAAATGTTCGCGACCAGCTGACACAGCTTGAAAATCCTGGGTGAAACCCACGCCTTAATCGGGGATGCGGTCCTCAGAAAAAAAGTTCCGATGACGTTTTGCTTCTTGATAATGGGAGTCACAAAGATGGAATGATCAGAAAGTCCCTGGATTTTGTCCCTCACGGAGTCCATAAGAGAGTCTTTGCGGATATCCTGCACAACGACAGGTCTCTGGGTAGTTAAGGCTCTTTCAATTTCCGGATATTTTTCCAGATCGATTTTTATCTCCCGGTTGTCGGGAAGATCGCTGCTTGCCTTGACGATCAGCTCGCCGCTATCGTTCAGGGCGATGATTGAGAAACGTGAAACATCAATAGTCGCAACCATTTTTTCAACAATAATCGTGAGAATTCTTTTCGGGTTTCTCGTGACGGAAATGATTTCTGATAATTCCAGAAGCATCAACAGGTCTTTTTTTTCAAGATCGGCATAATAGTCTTTGGTACGAAGGTGAGTATCTATTCTGGCGCGTAATTCACTCCCGCAGATGGGTTTTGTCACGTAGTCATCAGCCCCGGCATGTAAACCGTTGATGATTTCTTCCTTCTGGCTGCAAGAGCAAAGGAGGATCAATGGAATATACTTCGTTGCGATGTTTTCCTTCAATAGCGAACAAATTTCCGCACCGTTACCTTCAGGCATATCTATGTCAAGCAGGATCAGGTCCAGAGGTTGGTGCTGAGCAAGAACGATCGCTTCCGCGCCGCTTGCCGCGGCAAAGACATGGTAAACCCTATCCAGGTTGTCATCTAAGAAGGTCCTGGAAAAAGACTCATGTTCGATGATGAGAATATGTTTCATTAAATGATTACCAGTGTGAAATGCTAAAAAATGTCCGTTGGGGTTGCGTAAAATACTCTTTACTACAGAATTATAAACATATTCTACGGTTGTCAAATTGATATCAGCAGAGCGAGAATCGGGAGCTCTATTCCCGGTGAAAGCCGCTCCTGTTCTCGATAATGAAAAAGGCCATACCCTTTTCGGATATGGCCTTTCGTTTTTGGCTCCCCGGCTCGGATGGATCCGGGAATATATTTCACCTGAAAATGGCAGTCTCACGCAAAGCCGCAAAGAACGCGAAGGAAAATTAAGAACTTGTCAAATGAGACCGTTCACCTGACCGGTGATACCAGCTTGTTCCGCATCTATTTGAATTTCTTTGCGTCTTCGCGTGATCAAATGCAGTATCTCGGTCATAAACAATCAATAAACCTTATTTGAGGTAAGCCATTGATAAGGAATCACCCCTTCTGTTCTCGTACCGCCTTCAGAATCTCCATGCCGTGCAGTTCCGAGACTTCGAAAAAGGAAACATCCGGCTCATGCCGGGAAAGTTCCATCGCCCCCAGCAGCCGCACATAGATTTCCGAGCGTATGTGACGCATGAAGGATTCCCACGATTGCCACTGCTCCAGGAAAAGGACCTCGCCTTCTTCCCCTTCCACCTCGCAGATGCGGCAATCAAAGCATCCGCTTACAGCCTGCACAGGTCCCCTGATGGAGCGAAGGATGGAGAGGACTTCTTCCCGCTTCTCGGGGGCCGCCGGGCTCCGGCTTCGGGGCCCAGCCGCCGTTGCCGCCGGGCCGGAGAAATTGTTCGGCTGCCGTCATAACCTGCGGCGACGACAAGGGAAATAGCGAAAAACGCGAACAAGGGCATTACGGTTGTTCTCTTCATGTCCGCGCCTTCTTGAACGGACCCGGTTCCCCGTGGTCTTTTCCGAACCTACCGGCCTCTTTGGACGTCCCCCTGGGCCTTCTCTACCCGCCTCCGGCATCTCCGGCATTTCCTTCATGGAGGATCATCTGGATACTGCCCAGGAGCTGCTCCGCGGTAAACGGTTTCGGTACGAAACCTGCTCTATCGCCGCGAAGCGCCACATCATTCTTGTATCCGGAGATGTACAGCACCGGCAGATCGGTTTTTTTCATCAGGAGCCGCCCATACAGTTCCGGCCCGGTCATTTCCGGCATTACCACATCCGTAATCAGCAGGTCGATGGTACCCGGGTGGGAGCCGGCGATTTCCAGGGCCGTGCTCGGAAGCGCCGCTGTCAAGACCGTGTAGCCATACATCTCCAGGTACCCCTCCGCCATTTCCAGGATCATTTCATTGTCGTCCACAAACAGGATTGTCTTTTCATGGGGGACGTGCAGGCGCAAATCAACATTCTGTCGGGCTGCGGCCCCGGCTGCGGCGGCATTCTCCGGGAAGTACAGGCTGAACGTCGTTCCTTCCCCCACGACGCTGCGCACCATAATGTGGCCGCCATGCTGCCTGATGATGCCGAAGGTCGTCGCAAGGCCGAGGCCGGTACCGCGGCCCGCCGGTTTGGTCGTGTAGAACGGCTCGAAGATATGCCGCACCACCTCCTCCGGTATGCCGCAACCGTCATCGGAAAACTCCAGGAGAACATAGGCGCCAGGCTTGACTCCGGGATTGCGCTTGGCATATTCGTCATCGAAAATGACGTGGCCGGTCGTGATGGTAATGGCGCCATTGCCGGCAATGGCATCCTGGGCATTGACCGTCAGGTTGAGCAGCACCTGCTCTATCTGCCCCTGATCGGCCAGGATTTGCGCGCCGTCGGGTGCCAGCCGGATGTGGCAGGAGATGTTGGCGCGGATGGTATGCCGGATAATGTCCTTGAAGGACTCGATCACCCGGTTGAGATCGAGGTTGGCCATGGCAAGGTTCTGCTTGCGGCTGAGCGACAGCAGCTTCTGCACCAGATCCCGTGACTTCATGGCGGCGGCAATGATGCGGTCGATTTTCGGTTGGCAGAGATGTCCCTCGCCAAGAATGGCCCTGACTATTTCCGCATACCCCATGATGGGAGTTAGAAGATTATTGAAGTCATGGGCGATGCCTCCTGCCAGTTGCCCGACTGCCTCCATCTTCTGCATCTGTCGGACATGCTCTTCCAGGGCGTTGCGCCGTTCGTTGTCACGGGCCCAGCTGATGGCGATGCCGGCCAAGTGAGCCGCCGACTCGATCAGGGCGATTTCGTTGCTGCCCGGTTCACGGGGTTCCCGATGGTAGGTGGCAAAGGTGCCCAGCAACTCCCCCTCGGGCGACAGGACCGGCTCGGACCAGCAGGAGCGCAATCCGGCCTGCACGGCGGGCTCGAAACCCTTCCAGTAGGGGTGCCCGGCGATATCCTCGACAATCACCCGTTTTTTCAGGAACGCCGCCGTTCCGCACGATCCCTTTCCCTCCTTGATCCTCAAGCCGTTGACCGCCGCATTGTAAAAGTCGGGCAGACTGGGAGCGGCGCCGTGATGCAGGCGGGTGCAGTCGTCATTGGCAACGAGAATGGAACAGAGAGCACCGGGGCTGTTCTGCTCGACAAAGGTGACGATAGCGTCGAGCAGGCTGGGGAGCGCCGCGCCTGAAGCCATTTTCTCCAGGATAGCCAGGCGGGTCTGCTCCCGGAACTCCACCTGTTTGCGCTCGGAAATATCCCGCCAGATGACATGCAGCACCCATTTCCCGCCCAGGGACATGGGGGTGAGGGAAACTTCAACCGGCAGTTCGGAGCCGTCCGCCTTAAGGTGCAGCCACTCAAACCGGTGGCTCCTTTCGGCAAAAGTATGGGCTATCAAGTCCCGGGCCTTTTCCACGGAGGGGGTTCCATCGGGCTGCAGTTCCGGTGAAAGCTCCTCCAGCGACCGCGGGACAATACCCTGCTTGCCGTCGCACTCCAGCATCCGCACCGCGGCGGCATTGCAGTCAATGAACCGGCCGCCATCAAGGATCAGAAAGGCGTCACCGGATTGCTCGAAAAAACTTCTGAACCGGCTTTCGCTCTCCGGGAACGCGTGCTCCGCACCCGTCTGCCCGGTACCGTCGAAAGCGGTGCTCGGCACGGAGTCTTCACCATCCCTATTGTCGTTCTGCATAAAAGATCTCTCCCGGTCCATTTGCTGAACAGCACAACATCTATCTTCCATTGACAGGACGAACTGCTCGTTCAGCGATGAGTATACCCGCTTTTACGCTGTTCAGAGTGGTGAAGCAATTAAATTTTGCTTTTGCGACGCCGGTCATGGTTTCTCGCTTTTACTTTCCCCTTCGTTCCAGGTAAATAAGAGCGCACCCTGGTGTTCCGCGATTTCTAACTGGTGTCCATCCGGAAAATCCGGATGAGACACTAGCAGTTTCCAATTCGGAAACGAGGATTTTTTCGTCGTGGCAAGGAAATCAAGGGATTGGAAGACATCAGTGTCAGGTCTCCACCTATGACAATGTCACAGGTGGAGACCTGACACCTCTATTTTTCACCTCTATTTTTCATCAACATCCACGGTACCTTTTACTACCTCTGTTGTCTCCTGGACGGTTGCAGCCGCTATATCGTCCATTGGGAGATCCGGGAAAGGATGACCGAGGCGGACGTGGAAATCGTTCTTCAACGCGCCAAGGAGAAATTTCCCGATGCTTACACCCCGGATCATTTCCGATAACGGGCCGCAGTTCATTGCCAAGAATTTCAAAGAGTTCATTCGCATATCGGGGATGACCCATGTTAAAACTTCGCCGTTCTATCCGCAGTCGAACGGCAAGCTGGAAAGGTTTCACCAGACTATCAAGGACGAATGCATCCGCCCCGGCGTCCCTCTTTCACTTGACGATGCCAGAAGGATTGTCGGAAAGTACATCGAGCACTACAATACCGTCAGGTTGCACAGCGCCATTGGCTACCGTGCTCCTGCCGACAAACTGAACGGCCTTGATCAGGTGATTTTCAAAGAGCGTGACAGAAAGCTCGAAGCTGCACGAGAACTCAGAAAGCAGAAACGACAACAAGCCCGCCCTGGATTCAACATCGCCGGCGAGGCTCATTTACCCTTAACTCAAGCGGTCTGAAAGTCCATTTCCGACTGAGGCGGAATATCTCATGATGTTGTCACCGGTCAAAACATATGACGATAAAAAGCAGAGGTGGCCGATGAGCAAGAAGCTCAGCCATGCAATTGAAGTGATAGAGAAATTGGACGCAACGGAATTCCCTGATTACATAGCCGATCTTCGAACGTGCCAAAAACTATTTGAAGATCGCAACGAAGTCATTCACGGACGCATCCATGGGAATTTCGATAGACCAGACACACTAAAGTCAGGTAGGCGAAACATTCCCGACAGAGAAGTATCTTCAGAATAGCTGTTCAAGCATGCAAACGAGTTTGAAGACTTCCGGACTGCCGTTTACGCGCCAATGATTTTCAGGATACCGAGGGCAGTAGCCAAACATTTGCATCCCGTTTCAAAATGAAACTGAGTGCCCCATGTCTCCTTTCTTGCCATGCAGGCGTGGGAAGACCAAGGCCAAATGGTGATATGGGGATCTACGGGAACAGATAAGGGAGGAAAGGTGTGCAAGAGGTACTGAATGATCTTGAAAACAGCGAACTCCTGAGCCGGGAGCAGGCGGCGCTGCTGCGCCGGATTTATGGCCGGGAGCTCTTTTCTGTGCACTGGGAACTGCGACTGCTCCTCTATGGCGGCATCCTGATCCTGACCACCGGCCTCGGCCTGCTGGTCGCCAAACACTTCTACTCCATCGGCCACCTGACCCTGCTCGCGGTCATCTCAATGGGATGCGCGGCCTGTTTTGCATACTGCTTGCGCCACGGTGGCGGTTTTTCGCCGGAAAGTCTCGCGACGCCCGACGCAGCCTACGACTACGTCCTCCTGTTTGGCTGCCTCCTCCTCGGGACGCTACAGGGGTATCTGGAATTACGCTACCAACTCCTCGCCCAATACTGGAACTGGTGGCTGCTGGCCTCCGCCCTGATTTATCTCCTCTGCGCCCATTACTTCGACAACCGCCTGGTCCTCTCCTTGGCTCTCTCCACCCTTGGCGCCTGGCTCGGCGTGAAAACCAGCCAGCTCGGCACGGGGTTCTGGGATGGCGACTTGCGCAACAACGCTCTCTTTTTCGGGGCCCTGGTCGTGGCTGCGGGGGTGACCCAGACCCGGCTCGGCTGGAAATGCCACTTCCTTCCCGTGCACCTGCACCTCGGGGTCAACGTACTCCTCGCCGCCCTGGTAGCCGGGGTCGGCTCCCGCGCCTCCGGCTCGGCCTATCTTACCGGCCTGCTGCTGACCGGCAGCGGCAGCGTCTTCTACGCCCTGCGGGAACGCAGCTTCGCCTTCCTCCTCTACGCCGTCCTTTACGGATATGTCGGCATCACTATCTTCGTGATCGATCACGGTCACTTGGGCAGTGAAGGGATCATACTCTACTTTCTGGTCAGCGCGGCGACGCTGCTGACGGCGCTGGTGGCCTTGCATCGCCGCTTCCGGAGTGCCGAATGATCGACCTCTACGAGAAAGGAGAGCGCCGGGTGGCGGTGGTGGAGGAGGCGCGGCGCTGGCAGGAGGCCGGGATGATCACAGCGGAGCAGGCCGCTGCGGTGGCGGAGCGCTATCGTCCGGAACTGGTGCGGGTGAACCTCTTCATCCGCATCCTCCTCGCCGTGTTCACTATGGTCGGAGTGGTGGCCCTGGTGGCGCTGCCGGCCGTGATACTGAAGGTTGAGGAAACCGGCTTCACCCTGCTGTGCCTGATCTTCGCCCCGCTCTTCGCCCGGGTCGCCGATCACGAGCTCATTGCCAGTCGCCGCCTCTACCGCTGCGGCGCCGAGGAGGTGTTGCTGCTGCTTGCGGTCGGCATGCTCGCCCTGGCGGTCGCCATCCCCGCTCACGACTGGGGCCACGGTGCTGAAAGTCTGGCCCGGCTGACGGCGCACGGTATCGTCCTGGCCGGAGCGATCCTGCTGACGGTCCGCTACGGCTACGCCCTGTCGGCGTTCGGGGCGATGCTCGCCCTTGCCGGTATTCCCTTCCATATTGCGGACATTCTCCATTGGCATCAGCCGCACCTGTCTCGGCTCTTCCTCCTGCTGCTGCTCGGCGCAGCGGCAATCTGGGCGCAACGGCGACTCGCCGACCGCAACATCCTGCCCCGGGGATACGTCTGGTCTCTGGAGACTGTGCGCATAGCGGCCTGGGCTGGGATCTACCTTGACGTGAACCTCTATGCTCACCGACTCCTCTGGCGGGAATGGCTCGGGTGGACGCCGGGAGAATCGCTGTTCCCCTGGAGCGATCACTTCTGCGCCCTGCTTACCGCCATCCTGCCGATGGCGGCCCTGGCGATGGGAATCGGCCGCCGCGACCGGGCGCTGCTCTGGTTCGGCGTTGTCTCCACCATCCTGTCGGTCCTCACCCTCAAGTACTACGTACATTTCGGGCATCTTGCCGAGGAGTTGACGGCTGCGGGGCTGTTGGTGGCGGGTCTCGCCTTCGGTCTGCTGCGCTGGTTGCGCGCCGGTTCGAAGCGCTGCCGGGGCGCCTTTACCGCCGAACCGCTCCTCGAACCGCGTCTCTATGGTCTCGACGCCGAGGCGCTGGCGGCGATCCAGCCCCTCGCCCCGGAGGCCAGGGTACCGCAGGCCGAGGGATTCAAACCGGGCGGCGGCACCTTCGGGGGAGGCGGTGCATCCGGCTGCTATTAAGATATCAAGAGAAGATGAAGGTACCAGGTCTACACCTGTGACAATGTCATGGGTGTAGACCTGACGCTATATGCTTAGCAGACCCGAAAGCGGTTATGGTTGCCGGTCTGCGGAAGAATTGATATCTTTATCCTTATTACGAACATCCGGCTTGATAAGGATCAGAAACCAGTGCCCAAGAAAACCGATTCCATCTATGCCGCACCTCTTCGGAATATAATTGATTTCCAGTTCGATGAACGGGTTGCCGCGGTCTTTCCCGACATGATACAACGCTCGGTCCCCGGCTACGCGATGATCGTATCCAACATCGGCATCCTCGCGGCGAAATACGCCCGGGCCGGGAGTCACTGCTATGATCTGGGCTGTTCCCTCGGGGCGGCGACCCTGGCCATGCGCCGGCGGATCACTGCGCCGGACTGCGATATTATTTCGGTGGATAACTCCCCGGCGATGATTGAGCGCGCCCGTGAGCTCCTGGCTCTCGATACCGGGTCGACCATTCCGGTGACGATGATCTGTGCGGATATTCAGGATGTTGCGGTTGAGAACGCCTCGGTCGTCGTCCTCAACTTCACCCTGCAATTCATCCCTCCGGAACAGCGACCGGCGCTGATTCAGCGGATCCATGCGGGGCTCAGACCGGGCGGCATTCTCATCCTCTCGGAGAAGATCGCTTTCAGTGAACCGCGGCGACAACACTTTCATGAAGAGCTGCATCACGACTTCAAGCGGGCCAACGGCTACAGCGATCTCGAGATCAGCCAGAAGCGGTCGGCGCTGGAGAATGTGATGATTCCAGAGACCCTTGCCTGTCATCAAAATCGGTTGCGGACGGCGGGCTTCTCTTCCTCTGAACTCTGGTTCCAGTGCTTCAATTTTGCCTCTCTGGTCGCGATGAAATGAAATTCTACGATGCACTCTATCCGCACCTTGCCGCCATGGGTCAGGAGCGCTGGGCCGAGCAACTGCAAACGACCCTGTCCGAGGAACGGCTCCTCGAACGTTACGGCGATTTGGCGGGCCGGCTGAAGGCTCTGGAGTCGCTGCCGGAGATACGACCGTCTCGAATTTTGCTGCGGGACAATGTAACCATCGGCACGAGCGCTGATCTCGGCGTCATCAGCCGCGAAGAGCTGATCGCCCGGCTCCGGGCTTTTCACCCCTGGCGGAAAGGCCCCTACAATCTGTTCGGCATCGAGATCGATACCGAGTGGCGTTCCGACTGGAAGTGGGAGCGCCTTCTGCCGCACATCCGGACGCCGGCCGGACGCAAAGTCCTCGATGTCGGCTGCGGCAACGGCTATCACGGCTGGCGCATGCGCGGCGCCGGCGCCGACTTCGTCCTTGGTATCGAGCCCTTTCTGGTTTCGGTGATGCAGTTCCAGGTAATGCAACGCTACCTTTGCGATCCGCGGCACCATGTCATACCAATCGGCATCGAAGATGTCCCCGCTAATCTTGCCTGCTTCGACAGCGTCTTTTCCATGGGCGTCCTCTACCATCGTCGCTCGCCCCTCGACCATCTTTTCGAGTTGAAGGGCTGCCTCCGTCCTGGAGGGGAGCTGATCCTGGAGACACTGATTGTCGAAGGGGACCGGGAGACGGTCTTCATGCCGCCGGGACGGTACGCAAAAATGCGCAATGTCTGGTTCCTGCCGTCTGTTGCGGTGATGACCCTGTGGTTGCACCGCTGCGGATTCACGGAGATTTCCTGCGTCAATGTTACCCGCACCAGTCTCGGGGAACAACGCTCGACAGAGTGGATGCAGTGGGAGTCGTTGGCAGATTTTCTTGATCCGGATGATGGGGAGAGGACGATTGAAGGGCACCCGGCGCCGCTGAGGGCGATCTTTACTGCGACCCGGCCGTAGGGCAATTGGCGGCATCCGGCAACCGGCCGGACCTGATCCTTGCGGGATCATGGCCCGGCGAAATTGGAAATTGGGAAATTCGGGGAAATTCGGGACACTCCCCGGTTATGATGTTTAAATACGGGGGAGTGTCCCGAAATATCCGAAATATCCTTTCGTGGGAAGAAACGATGAAGAACCAGAACTGTTTGGCAGGAACAGTAGCCGAGACGGCCCGGCAACGACCATCAATAACCGTAGCACGGCACCACGGCGTTGGTACCTTGGCCAAACGTTCCCCCACCAGTATTCCTCCAACAGGAAAAATTGTTGGGAATCGTTTCTTTTCTTACAAAGCAGCCGGGCGGGCAAGAAACACACCATGCGCCTGATATGTGATTGGAGTACACTTCATATCCAGGTTGACATTCTTGAAAACAAGTAGGTGGATTGGCACCAAAGAGCCTCGCATAGCCCGGCGGACATGTCCGGTTCTGGTAGGCCATAACGTGGTTAGCCCTGTACTTTTTGGCCGGACCTCCCACCTGGGCTATTGATGGTGGAACAAAGAGGGTGATGGCCATTAATGTCAGCATGATAGAAAAGCACTTCATCATATCCTCCTTTCCTGAATAGGGGCAATCAAAGGTATCGGTCCTTGAAAGCTGAAAATTGGGCATCAAGCGTTTTGATGGCCTTGAGAAAAGCGGTGTCTTTTTTTAAGGCCTGTTCAAATCCATGGCAAACTTTTGTTGCTGTCAAAACGCTTGATTACCCCTCCATTTCGCATATCTCTCGATTCCTGATTGCTGCATGATTGCTGCCTATTTGCTTCATCAGATAGAAGAAATCCTTTCGTGTAGAAGAACGCCGGTCGGATAGCACTACATCCTCATTGAGCCTGGAATATGAGGATACCGCATCGAGTACTTCCCGCGGCTTGAGCCCCCGGCGCAACTCTTTCCTGTTGGAAACCTCGTTATCTTTCATTCGCTGCAGTACAACCGTTGTCTAGTCCCGCAGTTCCACCACCTCTCAGCCATCATCACTCATGTCGTGTCGCAGCAGGTAGGTTGCGCCGTCGTTCGCGAGCACCTTGAAACTGCTGTGGTCAGGGTCGTACCGGGGGTCGAAAACCTCCATAATCTGAAAGTTCGCCCTTCGCGGTTTTTCCATACATTAAGGGTACACCGTAATCATGGAGAGGCAAGACGGCCTGTTTGCGGCCAGGTTTGTTATTACGCGGGAACCGATTGGTTCGTGACGTGGCTCTGCTATTGCAACAGCATGGCCGAGGTGAACAGGATCATCGCACATGTTAAGGGACAATCTGATTACTGTATATGGATATACAACTAATCTCGTAGAATAATATAATACATTTTGATCGCTAAAGACATTCAGCCAAAAGAGCTGAAGGTCAGGCTGTTCTAAAAACTGTTCTAACGATGACGAACTCGTACGTTTATTGAGGAGTAAAAAGGCTGAAGGTCGCGGCTGTAACCAGCCGATAGTATACGACTTTCAGAGATTAAGGTGTAATAAGAGATACACGTCCTGAGGGTTGTGATAGGTTTCCCAAGCTGAAGGTCGCGGGTTCAAATCCCGTTTCCCGCTCCAGAAAAAATGACGTATTTTCAATACGTTGCGCCAATAGAGGCCCCGGCTTTCGCAAAAACTTTCGCATTTTGTGATTCCGGGGTTTCGTTATTTTCGCCGGCAGCAAAATCTTTTCCGAGGTAATTCAGTATCGCTTCCCGGTCTTGTTCGAGGCCATTGATATGTTTCCCGTAAACCTCAAACACCATTTGTTTGCTGCCGTGCCCCATGAGATCGACCAGGCGATTTTTGTCGACTCCAACACTTATAAGGCCCCCGTCCGTCAATAGGCAAAATAATGCCCGGACGATT
>CAZIJV010000084.1:0-13081 GCA_964539645.1 uncultured Syntrophobacter sp. | reverse complement strand
GTTGGGCATGAGAAGCCTGCCCTACTACTATTTTTGTCATCCCGGCGTGTTCCTCTAAAAATGAAGTTTCATATAAGCCCAAGAACTGCGTCCAGGTCCTTCTTTTGAACTGCTTCGAAAAGCCCGGCCAGGCGGCGCCTTACATGTTTTCAGGGTGTCCGGGAGGGGACGTGCAAGCTTATATGACAATTCATTTTTAAAGGATCACGCCAGAGGGACAAATGAAGTTTCATCCTGGTTCAAACCACGCTATGGAGTGGTGGCCCCGCTTATATGAAACTTCATTTTGGCGAATGTGCCCGGATGAAGTTTCGTCCTCGATAAAACCTCGTCCCAGACGAGGCGGCTCATATCTGACTTGAAAGTCAGAGTCTCGTTCAAACAGGCTGAAAACCGGCGGTCTCGCTGGATTCCGGCTCAGGAGCGCCGCCGGAATGACGGAGCGCAATGATGCCCGGTTACTTTATTTATATGGAGCAGTATTCAGGGGCGCAGGCCGAGTTCGATAATCATGCACTTGATCTGACTCCCGGTAACGGATATTTAGGGGGACGCCGTGCAACGCTCTTGTCCGAAGTTGTCGTGCCTGCGGCGCCTGTCAAATGTTCACAGCAGCGCTGCCCTGTGCGCCTTCGTGTGAATTACAGTCTGGGCGATCGGTTTAAAATGAAAATGAGAAAAAAGAGCCTTTACCTGGCTGCCGCACTCATCCTTCTCGCAGGAATGAGCAGCGCCGCGATTATTTTCCTGGCGGCGGATAACCCTTCTGACAATCCTCTTGTGCGGCAGTTTGAAAATTCAAAACGACACAGGCACGATCTTGAGCTTGTCGGGGGGAAAATGATTGTCCTTTCTGACAGGCTGTATCGCTGGTTCGATGGATTGTGGCATGGTAAATCGCTTGCATTCACGGTCGTATGGATTAGCATTCTAATCTCGGGCGGGCTTCTCGCAGCAGCTTACCATCTTCCCGCGGAAGATCGCCACGATACTCAAGGCGAACACAACCGGGGCGCTCAGGCATGATATCGCGTGGATTAAACGGGAGCTCAAAAGGCGCCGGAAGACAATTGGTTTTCTCGCCCCGTCAGGCCCCGGGCGCTACTACGCAAGCCTGATTGCTAAGCCTTTGGATTTTGGCTATGATCTTTTGTCCAAAACGCCCGAGACAAGGGAAGGGTTGTGAAATGGGGATAACGAGGTCTAAAATACTAAGCCCTCTGCTGAGTTTTACCATTGTCCTGATATTGTCCGCATCCTGTGCAGGTGCGGCCGATGACATAAAACAGCCGGTAAATCGGGAATTCGGTGACTGGCTTATTACCAACCTCAGCGGGGAACCGGCGACTCTGAATCCGGTCACCTCCGTGGACGCCTATGCATCAACTATAGAAGCGCTGATCTACGAAACACTGCTGAAGCGAGACGAGAAGTCTCTCGAACTCAGACCCGTCCTCGCGGAACGATGGGAAATCGCCGACGATCATCTCACCTACACTTTCTATTTGAAAAAGAACATCAAGTGGGAGGACGGGCATCCTTTCAGCGGAAAGGATGTCGTTTTTTCCTACGAACGCATTATGGATCCCAAGGTGGATTCAGCTCATTTGCGCAACTATTACCAGGATATCAAAAAAGTCGAACTGCTCGATGACTATACGGTCCGGTTTCATTATCGTATCCCTTACTTTCGTGCGCTCGAATTTTGTGGTGGAATTCCCATCGTACCCGCCCATGTTTTCAAGGAGGATGATAACTTCAACCGGCATCCGATCTCACGAAGACCTGTGGGAACAGGGCCCTATAAGTTTCTGCACTGGGAGACGGGCAGGGAAATCGTGCTCGTGCGCAATGAGGAGTATTGGGGAGAGAAGCCGGGTATATCGAGACGGGTATTCAAGATCATTACCGATCCCACGGTTTCACTCCAGGTGCTCAAGCAGGGAGGCCTCGACCTGTCGAGCCTGCGTCCCATCCAATGGGAAAAACAGACAGAGGGAAAACGGTTTAAGGCGCACTTTGACAAGTACAGCTATTACTCGCCAAGCTACAGTTATATAGGCTGGAACACGCGCCGCCCGCCTTTTGACGATAAGACAGTGCGCCAGGCGATGTCCATGATGGTGGACAGGGAGACGATCCTCAAAAAACTCCTTTTCGGCCTCGGGACGCTGGTTAACGGTCCTTTCTACATCAACAGTCCCGAGTACAATAAGGATCTTCGGGCCTATCCCTATGACCCGGCGGGCGCTCTCGCTCTGCTCAAATCCGCGGGATGGAAACTCCAGGACGGGGTCCTGCAAAAAGATGGCAAGCCGTTTGAATTCGAGTTTGCCATTTCTTCGGGTTCGAAGTTCCCGGAGCAGCTTGGAACAATGATGAAGGAAGATCTGAAGCAGATCGGCATTAAGATGACGATCAGGCAACTGGAGTGGGCGGTTTTCATACAGAAGATAGAGGAGCATAATTTCGATGCCTGTACACTGAGCTGGGCCATGGGTTGGGAAAGCGATCCCTATCAGGTATGGCATTCTTCCATGGCGGTGAAGAAGGGCTCCAATTTCGTCGGCTTCAAAAATGAGGAGTCCGACAGGCTGATAGAAGAGGCGCGCAGAGAGTTCGATCCCGCCAGGAGGTCTTTGCTGTATCGTCGTTTCCAGGAGATAGTCCACGAAGAACAGCCCTATACTTTCCTGTTCACGAGCAAGGCGCTCGTGGCGGTATCGAAAAGGTTCCAAAATGTCGAAGTCTATCGCATGGGCCTCGCTCCGCTTTACTGGTGGGCGCCGAAGCACGCGTGGAAGTATGGCGATTGATCGACCGGCGGATGAAGTAGGTATGGATAATTTCACCAGGTCTTCCAATAACATGTTCGTTGCGCAAGTCCTTAACCGGGCGCATAACAGGCGCAAGGACGAGAAATGGGTTGAAGAGCGGTTGCGTGATCCAGATACCCGTTTCCTCCCGGTCTGGCAGTCCAAGCTGCTTGTGAGCGATGGGGAGGCTGCTTTGCCTGTCGAACTGGCCTGGGCTGAACTAGAGCCTTTTGCAAACGACGGCGAGGTTTTTTTCCTCGGAGAGAGGAACGGGCACTGCTATTTTGCTGCTGAGATCACCGGAACGCCTGCGGATATCGGCGTTCTCGGAAGGTTTCGGGATTTGCGCGCGCTGGGGCCTCTGCTGACACGGGAAGACGGGGCTCTTCTCGCCTATGCCAAGACGCTGACTTACTGGCACGGCCGTAATCGCTTCTGCGGCGCCTGTGGGAGCAGGAGTAAAACAGCCGAAGGGGGCCAGATTCGGGTATGCACGAATGCGGACTGTGGCGCTCTGCATTTCCCTCGAACCGACCCGGCAATCATCGTACTCATCCGATCCGGCGCCAGGTGCCTGCTTGGAAGGCAGGCTGGATGGCCGGACAGGATGTATTCCGTCATAGCAGGCTTCGTGGCGCCCGGAGAGAGCGCGGAGGCTGCCGTTGTGCGTGAGGCGATGGAGGAGACCGGATTGAAGCTGCGAGACATAAACTATCATTCCTCCCAGCCCTGGCCTTTTCCCTGCTCGCTTATGCTGGGGTTCACCGCTGAGGCGGAGGCCGAGTCGATTTGCCTTGGCGACAGAGAACTCGAGGAGGCTCGCTGGTTTACCAGGGAGCAGATCCGGGCCGATGTCGAAAGCGGCGCAATGAAGCTGCCTTCGAGGATTTCGATTTCATATCATCTCATCGAGGATTGGTTTGACTCGGAGAGCCGGGTTCGGTTGCGGGATCTGCATTGCCCGGACGTTTATGCCGAAAGGACCTATTCAGAAGGACGAGCTGAACGGAGATGAAAACCTACCTGATAAGACGCCTGCTCCAGATGATCCCCACTCTTCTGGGCATCACACTCATCACCTTTTTCATTATTCAGCTTGCTCCCGGTAATCCCGCAATGTTGAAACTCCAGATGGGACAAGGGCAGGCGGAGGTGGGAGAAAAAGGCATATCCGATGAGATAGTGCGGCAAACGAAGGAACTCTATGGACTGGATAAGCCGATTCCGGTGCAATATCTCCTCTGGGTGGAGCGTATCTTCAAGCTGGATTTCGGAACATCCTACAAGGACCACCGCCCGGTTTGGGACAAGATTGCGGAGCGGCTCCCGATAACCATCCAGTTGAATATCATTTCAATATTTCTCGTCTATCTCATTGCGATCCCCTGCGGCATCTATTCCGCCACACGTCCCGGCACGATGGCGGACCGCGTTATGACACTCGGGTTTTTCTTTCTCTATTCTCTCCCCAGTTTTTGGGTGGCGGTTTTACTGATTATGCTGCTCGGAGGGGGAGACTACCTGGACCTTTTTCCCATATACGGAATATCGAGCATAGGCAGTGAGAGGCTGAGCCTCGTGCCCTGGCTGATCGACCGTGCCTGGCATTTGGTGCTTCCCGTCTTTTGCCTCACTTACGGCGGTCTGGCTTACCTGTCGCGACTGATGCGCGCCGGCATGCTGGAGGTGATCCGTGAAGATTATATCAGAACGGCAAGAGCCAAGGGCCTCAGTGAACGCGTAGTGATCTACAAGCATGCTCTTCGCAATGCTCTGCTCCCCATAGTGACCCTGCTGGCCTTCCTGCTTCCGGCCATGTTCGGTGGAAGTGTCATCATCGAGAGTATTTTTTCCGTTCCCGGAATGGGGCAGCTTGGATTCGAGGCGGTGCTCAGTCGCGACTACCCGGTAATAATGGCTATTACGGCCATCTCCGGGTTTCTGACGCTGGCGGGACTGCTGATTTCCGACATCCTCTACGCGGCGCTCGATCCGCGGATCAAGCTGGGGTAGAAGTTGACAGTCAAAGGCAACTTTGCGGTTGGTATAGATTTTAGATCGATGCAGGGCTGATATGGCAGATCCGATAAAGGTTCTTGATGTTCAAGACACAAATCTTGAAACGCAGTCAATGAAAGAGACGCCCAATACCTACTGGAGGATGGTAAGCTATCGTTTCAGGAAGAAGACGCTTTCCGTCATGGGTTTGTGGGTATCAGTGTTTCTCTTCCTGGTGGCCATTTTTGCATCCGTATTAGCCTATGATAAACCTGTTCTCTTTTACTACAAGGGCGAAATATATTCACCGCTCCTGTCCGATAGAGACTCAGTTGGACCATTTGTCTGGAAAGATCTGAAGAAAGATGCACCCTTCGTATTCCACAGGATTACGGGTAAGGAGGAAGCAATCGCCGTCTGGCCCCCTGTGAAATTCTCACCCACCGAGTACAACCTGCTCGAATTCCTTTCCCCGCCCGATGCAAAGCACTGGTTCGGCACGGATGACAGCGGTCGTGACGTGCTCAGCAGGATGATACACGGGTCTCGGGTCTCTCTGTCGGTCGGTTTCGTCGCCGTCGGCATATCCCTGATAATCGGGATAATC
This sequence comes from uncultured Syntrophobacter sp., assembly GCA_964539645.1. GTDB lineage: Bacteria > Desulfobacterota > Syntrophobacteria > Syntrophobacterales > Syntrophobacteraceae > SbD1. The sequence continues at coordinate 7,660 of CAZIJV010000084.1, read as the reverse complement.
CTTGGCGCCCTGGCGGGCTATTTCGGCGGCTGGACCGATACATTGATCAGATGGCTCATCGAGATAATGGTTACCATTCCTACCTTCTTTCTCATTATTGCCGTCATTGCAGTCCTTACCCCCAGCATATACAACATCATGGCGGTAATTGGACTGACCGGCTGGACGGGAGTCGCGCGATTCGTGCGGGCCGAGTTCTTCAAGCTGAAACAGCTCGATTTCATCACTGCTCTGCGCGCGCTCGGGGCATCGAACAGGAGGATAATCTTCCTACACATGCTGCCGAACGCCATGGCGCCCGTCCTGGTTTCGGCTGTCTTCGGCATTGCCGGGGCAATTCTTACCGAGTCGAGTCTGAGCTTTCTCGGTTTCGGAGTGCCTGCTCCGACTCCGAGTTGGGGAGCGATTCTCTCCCAGAGTCGCGATTACATTGAATTTGCATGGTGGTTGATCGTATTTCCCGGCTCTGCAATCTTTCTGAGCATTACCGCGTATAACCTGGTCGGCGACGGGCTGCGTGACGCCATGGATCCGAAGTTGTTTCGCTGACGGAGAGCGGAAGACGGAGGGCGGAGGGCGGAAGGCGGAAGAAGGAGAGCGGGAAGTGGGAAGAGACGGTTTTGACGCATTACGGTAGAGCAGGATGGACCTGGCATGCTTCAGGCTCGAATGGATGATGAGAGCAGTATCCTTACGGTCAGCAGGTTGAACCAGCAGATCAAGGTCCTGCTTGAGGGGCGGTTCCCGTTTGTCTGGGTAAGGGGTGAGATCTCCAATTTCCGGGTCCCTTCGTCCGGGCATTTTTATTTCACGTTGAAAGACGAACAAAGCCAGATCCGCGCCGTCTTCTTCAGGGCACAGAACCGCTTTCTGCGCTTTATTCCCGAAGCGGGTATGCAGGTGATCTGCCAGGCCAGGCTGAGCGTCTATGAACCGAGGGGGGAATACCAGGTCATAGTCGAGGTCATGGAGCCGGTGGGAGTGGGCGCTCTCCAACTGGCCTTCGAGGCGCTCAAGAAAAAACTCGAAGCCGAGGGACTTTTCGATCCTGCAAGAAAGAAGGCTCTGCCGATTTGTCCGCAGAATATCTGCGTCATCACATCGCCTACCGGTGCTGCAATTCGCGACATTCTCAAGGTATTGCAGAGAAGTCCCTATCCGGTCGAGGTCACGCTTTTACCTGTTTCGGTCCAGGGAACGGAGGCCCGGCGGGAAATCGCCGAAGCCATTGAAGCCGCTGACAGCCTCACCTGGAGATATGAATGGGACCTGCTGATCGTCGGGCGCGGCGGGGGAAGCCTGGAAGATCTATGGGCTTTCAATGAAGAAATTGTCGCCAGGGCTGTCGCGGCTTCTTCCTTACCGGTGATTTCCGCGGTGGGACACGAAATCGACTTTACTATCGCCGATCTGGCCTGCGACCTTCGAATGCCGACCCCGACGGCCGCGGCCGAGTGGGTGGTGAAGAGGCTGGAGAACTACCACCGGGAGCTGCACGGCTGCCGGGACCGGATGGTGCAGGTGACACGAGCCCGGCTCGAAAATCTCGGCTTGAAGTTGAAATACATCGAGGGTCGCATTTCACATCCGAAAAAGCGAATCGAGAATATGCGGCTTGCACTCGACGAGCGAGTCGCGCGGCTCGCTTTTGCAGTGGACAGGAGTCTTGAAAAACTCCGTATCTGCCATACCAATCTGAGGAACAGGCTTTTTTGCATCAAACCGGATGCCCTCATTCAAAGACGCCGTGCCGAGCTGAACCGGGAATGCAAAGAACTGCTGCTCAACCATCACAGAATTCTGGACGCCTATAGGCTTCGCTTTCAGCGCGACCTTTCCCGGCTTGAAGCACTGAGCCCCCTTGCCGTTCTTCTGAGGGGCTATGCGATCGCCTACAGTCTTCCCGGACGAAAAGTCCTCAGGAGCAGTAAAGAGACGGGTCGCGGTGAGAAGGTTCTTGTCCGGCTTGCCGAAGGAGAGCTTGAGTGTGAAGTCCAAAGAACCGATTATATCAATACTGACAGGGAAGGGTGATTTGTGGCCAGGAAAAAGAGCGATCAATTCGAAGAGGCTTTGAAAAAGCTTCAGGAAATAGTAGAAAAGCTCGAAAAGGGAGATCTGCCTTTGGAAGAGGCCATGGAAGCCTTTACAGAAGGTATCAACCTTGCCCAGTTTTGCCACCGAAAACTGGAAGAGGCCGAAAACAAAGTGCAGATGCTTCTTAAAAACCAGCAGGGGGGCTGGGCTGCAGCGCCATTCGAGGCATTGCCTGCCAACAGCGGCGAATCGGCCTAGCTAAATCGCAGGAGCCTTCATTTGCAGTTGGAATGATAAATTCGCCCATGTTAATATACTTGGCTAATCACTTATCTCTTATCGGAGACAATAGCCATGACCGTTCGGTGTGATATGGCCGCGATCCGCGACTATAATACCCCGTGTGGTAAACCGTTATCTATTAAATTGCCGGCGGTACAATGAGTGAATTTAATTTAAAGGTATACCTCGGTGAGCGGAAACAGCTTATCGAGGGCGCTTTGGAAAAGGTCTTCCCCGCTCCATCAGGTCTTCAGAAACAGGTGATCGAAGCTGCCCGCTACAGCCTGTTCGCCGGAGGGAAGCGCATACGCCCCATACTGTGTCTTGCCGCCGCCGAGGTAGTGGGCGGGAAGATCGAGCATGTGATGCCGGCTGCCTGCGCCCTGGAGATGATACACACCTATTCGCTCATCCATGATGACTTGCCCGCCATGGACAATGACGATTTCAGGCGGGGTGTTCCCACCAACCATAAAGTGTATGGAGAGGCCATTGCGATTCTGGCCGGAGATGCGCTGCTGACCGAGGCCTTTGAATTCCTTGCCATGAGCGGCAACCCCGGAATGAGTGGCCCGGACAGGGTCCTCGAGGTTATCCGCGTCGCCGTAAAGGCCGCCGGCTACCGGGGTATGATCGGCGGACAGGTAATTGATCTCGAGTGCGAGAACCGTAAGGTGGACTTGGCGACGGTCGAATACATGCATATCCATAAAACCGGGGCATTGCTGTCAGCCTCCCTTGTAATCGGGGCCGTACTCGGAGGTGGAAGCGTGCAGCAGATCCAGATGCTCAAGACCTATGGACACCATCTCGGTCTGGCTTTCCAGATCACGGACGATCTGCTTGACGTGGAAGGTGATGTCGAACAGATGGGCAAGATGCCCGGTTCGGATCTTGCCAAAAATAAGATGACTTATCCCGCGCTGCTCGGTTTGGCTCAGTCCAGGGAAGCCGCAAAGGATCATGTAGATCGCGCCCTGGAATCGCTGGAGTCCTGCGGAGAGATCGCTCAGCCCTTACGTGCAATCGCCCGGTACCTGCTGGTTCGAAAAGGATAGGCAGGGTAAAAGCTCTTATGATATGTTCCTGCTCAACAAATGTCCGTTCGATTTGAGGCGAAAAGGAGAGGGTTCACATTGAAAGAAAAAGCGACTGGAAAGGACCTGCTTTCCCAGATCGAAACCCCCTGCCAGGTAAAGAATCTGTCCATTCAGCAACTCCTGGACTTAGCAGAGGAGATACGCGAGCGAATCATATCCACGGTCGCCACGACGGGGGGACATCTCGCTCCTAGCCTCGGTGTCGTTGAACTCAGCATCGCTTTGCACTACGTCTTCGATGCAGCACAGGACCGTATTATATGGGATGTGGGACACCAGGCCTATGCACATAAACTTTTGACCGGCCGCCAGGCTCAATTTCAGACCCTGCGCCAGTTCGAAGGGATCAGCGGTTTTCCAAAACGCTCCGAGAGCCGGTATGACGCTTTTGGGACGGGCCATTCCGGTACTTCGATCTCCGCGGCCCTCGGAATGACGCTCGCCAATCATCTCAAAGAAAGCCCCTCCCGGGCCATCGCCGTTATTGGCGACGGCAGCATGACCGGCGGTATGGCTTTCGAGGCATTGAATCACGCCGGGGATCTTGCGAAGAACCTCATCATTGTTTTGAACGATAATGAGATGTCCATATCACCGAATGTCGGAGCGCTCTCTTCTTTCCTGAGCCGAAAACTCTCAGGCAAGACGCTCATGTATCTCAAGCGGGAGATGGAGAATTTTCTAAAATCCCTTCCGGGACTTGGGGGCAATATCCTCCAGGTCTTGAGGCGAAGCGTTGATTCTCTTATCACTTTCTTTACGCCGGGGATGCTTTTCCAGGCGCTCGAAATACACTACATCGGCCCCATCAACGGACACCGCCTGGATAGACTGATCGAGACTTTTCAAATTGCGCGCAATGTGGATGGCCCCGTTCTCATTCACGTCCTGACTCAGAAAGGCAAGGGCTACGCGCCGGCGGAAAAAGACCCCACCAGCTTTCACGGCCTGGGCGCTTTTGACATCAAGACCGGGAAGAGCATCAGCACTGGAGGCTGTACGTCCTTTACCAAGGTATTCGGCAAGACGATGAAAAAGCTCGCCGATGCCGATCCCAAGATAATCGGAATCACCGCGGCGATGCTTCAGGGGACCGGACTGGACTGTTTCGCAGAAAAATACCCCGACCGCTTCTTCGATGTCGGCATAGCCGAGCAGCATGCGGTCACCTTTGCCGCCGGACTTGCCGCGGAGGGATTCAAACCGGTTGTGGCGATTTATTCAACCTTCCTGCAGCGTGCCTTTGACCAGATAGTGCACGATGTCTGCCTCCAGAATCTGCCTGTGGTCTTTGCCATGGACCGTGGCGGAATTGTGGGCGAGGACGGCCCGACTCACCATGGCGTGTTTGATCTCTCTTTCCTGCGCAGCGTACCGAATATGGTCCTCATGGCGCCAAAGGACGAAAACGAACTCCAGCATATGCTCAAAACCGCGGTGGACCATAACGGTCCTGCCGCTGTACGCTATCCGCGCGGGAACGGCCTCGGCGTTCAACTCGATGATGATCTCCGTGCCCTTGAGATCGGAAAAGGCGAACTCGTGTGCGAAGGCGCCGATGTGCTCCTGATTGCCATCGGCTCCACGGTTCAGACCGCAATCAAAGCAGCCGAGCGCCTCAAGCTCGATCAGATCGGCGCCGCGGTTATCAATGCCCGCTTTGTGAAGCCCCTTGACCGCGAGCTGATCCTGACCTGGGCGAAGCGAACCGGAAGGGTTGTCACTATCGAGGAGAACGCTCTGCAGGGCGGCTTTGGGAGTGCGGTCCTCGAACTCTTCGAGGAAGAGTCCTTTTTCCCGAAAGCCTTCAAACGATTGGGAATAGCGGATTCCTTCGTCCCTCACGGCAGCCAGAGTATATTGAGGAACCTCTGCGGTATCGACGCAGACGCTGTCGAGAGCGCGGTGCACCAGATGCTGGATTCCCGGCATGCCAAAATCGTTCACACGATTGGACAAGCTGCTTGTAGATAGAGGACTTGCTCCCACCCGCGAGCGCGCACAAGCCCTGATCCTGGCGGCAAAAGTACAGGTAGACGGCAAATTGCTGACCAAGGCAGGGCAGAGGATCTCCGAGAATGCCGAGGTGCAGATCCTCGGAGAAGCCATCCCCTACGTGAGTCGCGGCGGACTGAAGCTTGAGCATGCTCTCCGCGCCTATGCCGTCGATGTCGCAGGAAAAGTCGCCATGGACGTCGGCGCCTCAACCGGGGGATTTACCGACTGCCTCCTCTCCTTCGGCGCCAGAAGGGTATACGCCGTCGATGTCGGCTATGGGCAGCTCGCTCTGAAGCTCAGGAACGATCCCCGTGTAGTCGTGCTGGAAAGAACGAACATCCGTTACCTGCCGGAGGAACTCATCCCTGAGCCTGTCCAGATTATTACAGTCGACACATCCTTCATTTCACTCAAACTCGTAATTCCTTCCGTTTTGAAGTTCCTGGCGCCTGACGGTACGCTTATCGCTCTGATAAAACCACAGTTTGAAGCAGGACGCGAAGCGGTATCGAGGGGAGGCGGCGTTATTCGCGATCCCCTGTTGCATGAGGAAATATGCAATTCCATCGCCGGCTTTGCAGCCCAACTCGGCCTCCAAGTAACCGGAGTAACGCCCTCACCCCTGCTGGGGCCGAAAGGAAACCGGGAATTCCTGCTGGCAGCGGCGAAGGGTGAAGCAGTGAGCAGTGAACAGTGAGCAGTGAGCAGTGAGCAGTGAACAGTGAACAGTGAAGAGTGAAGAGTGAAGAGTGAAGAGACCGCTTCGAGGTAAATTGAGCCGTTATCTCATGACTTACTGAAAAAGCAATGCCGTTCCCTCCCGCCATAGCTCAAGGCGCCTGAAGCAGGCCGATTGCCCATTATAATCAACGGTGTCAACGATACTTATCGAGTTCGGCGAAAGGCTTGGTTGTCAGTCCATTTCCCGGCGCCAACAGTGATCCCGGCGCGCACAAGCATGACGCCGAGGAGGAAACCATGTTTGCCGGGGCCTCCCACCCCGTCATTCCGGCAGGGCTTCTAAGCCGGAATCCAGCGCGAGGCCCCCGGTTTTCGGCCTGTTTGAACGAAGGCTTTGACACGGAAGTCAGATAAGAGCGAGGCCGCCACGCCTTCAGCCACGCCTTTAGCGTGGTTTGAACCAGGATGAAACTCTCAATCTCGCCACAAAGCCACACAAAAGAGCCGAACCACGTATCAGGGTGTGCACGGCGTCATCGTGCACACCGATCTTGCGCCACAATCAGGTTAACGGTGAGCGCGATAAAACCGCACCCACCCCTCTATGACTCGAGGTATCTGCGCATCGTCATTCCCGCGGCTTTTGGCGGGAACCCACCGTCTTTTTGCGTATTTATGTCAAAACCGGGATGCAAGGCTAAACCTATGGCGCAGGTTGACACATCAGGGCAAGCCCAATTATCAAGGGCTTTCTGCTTCGGACCGTGAGTGCAAGACACTGGGTTCCCGCCAAAAGCATGCCGGAATGAATGGGCTGTAGGTTGGGCAGGCTTCTCATGCCCAACAGTTTGAATGTGTCGCCCTGACCAAAGTTTCACGACAGCCGGGAAATGATCTTCATCAGAAGACAGGTCTTGTCCCGATTCGCTATATTAAGACCCGTTGGTCATGAGAAGCCTGCCCAACCTACTGCCTACGGCCTGCTCCGCACTCGTCATTCCGTGTTTGGGCGCTTCTTAGTCGATCATGCTGTCACCATAGCGTGGTGGTTTATCGCACTGGCATGTTCCTTTGTAAGTGAAGTTTCATAAGAGCGGCGCCGCCCCGTTTTGGAACGGGATTTGATCGAGGACGAAACTTGGAGATCATCTAAGGGGCGCCGCGTAGCCGGGCTTTTCGAAACAGTTCAAAAGAAGACCGGATGCAGTTCCCGGACTCTTATCTGACTTCAAGTCAGAGTCTCGTTCAAACCACGCCAAAGGCGTGGCTAAAAGCGTGGCGGCGCCGCTGGATTCCGGCTTAAAAGCCCTGCCGAAATGACAAAGCGGGAGGCCCCCTGGCAAACCGGTTTGGCATTGGAGACCTAAAACCATGAGAGCCTGACCTTTTGGCACGGTCGGCCAGATTGTGGTGAGCAAACCGGCGTACTTGCGTTTCTTGGGCTATCGCAGGATTTCCTGCCCCGTCATTCCCGCAGCGCTCCTGAGCGGGAATCCAGCCGAGGAGCCACGCTTTTAGCCACGCCTTTGACGTGGTTTGAAGGAGGATGAGACTTCATTTTG
>CAZIJV010000083.1:0-15196 GCA_964539645.1 uncultured Syntrophobacter sp. | reverse complement strand
CCCAGCTTAAGAATGGCCCATGAACAATGGGCGCACGTGTGGGTAATTGTAAGGGGATTCATCGTGCCCACCGTCCCGAGGGCAAACACACTCTTCTCGAAAGCGGTGGGCACTAAAAACCGTGCCCACCCTACGCTTGCCCATAGCACTGTGATGATTTTGCAGACGCGGGTGGTTGGGCATGAGCAGCCTGCCCTACTACTATTTTTATCATCCCGGCGTGTTCCTCTAAAAATGAAGTTTCATAAGAGCCGAGCCGCCGGTTTCGGCCTGTTTGAACGAGACTCTGACTTTTGGCTGGTTCCCAAGCTTCAGCTTCCAGTCTGTTCAGGATGGCCGGGTACTACATCCTCCGGTACTCTTGCAGCAGATAGGGTAGGAAACGGTTGAGTGCAGGGGGTAGTAGCATAGGGCCTTGTGCCCGTGTTTTTCCCGCCCTCCCTGCGTGTGCTTTTCACGCAGTGAGACAACAGGCAGAGTCTCATCCTCGTTCAAACCACGCTTTAGCCTGGTTTGGGCGAGGACGGAACTTGCACTGAAGCTTTCTGAGCGGCGAAACCCTCGTCACCGCGGACCAGGGGCATTATCGGACCGGGCATCAGATGCCGGACAAACGGAGTTTTTATGAACAGACCCGATCAAACCGGAAAAAATCTCCGCAAGGGGGCCTGGCGCCTGATTCTTGCCGCCGGTCTCGTTTCCCTGATGGCCCTTTACTCTCCCGGGCAGGCGGAGGCTAAAGCGACCCGGGTTATCGTAATCACCGATGCGGCAGGTCTGGGTGATAAGGCTTTCAACGATGTCTGCTGGCAGGGGGTCTTAAGGGCCAAGCAGGATTTCGCCCTGGAGGCGCAATTCCTGCAATCGCGGGAACAGGCCGACTATGTCTCCAACCTCTCTCTTGCCGCAAGGAAAGCGGACATTGTCGTTACCCTCGGCTATCTTTTCGCGGATGCCCTGAAGTCTACGGCGCCCTATTTTCCAAAGACCAGGTTCATCCACATAGAGGGAGACATCGAGGCGGAGAACGTCGCCTCTTTCGATTTCAGGTCGGAGGAAGGCGGTTTCCTCGCCGGTCTGGTAGCGGGGCTCTTCACGAAAAAGAACCTCGTGGGAGTTGTAGCCGGAATGGACATCCCTCCTGTCGAGGCATATGTCAGCGGCTATCACGCGGGGGTCAAAACGGCTGAACGGTCGCGTGCTCGAAAAATCGAGGTCATCGCCGCAACCGCCGGTTCGTTCAACGACCCGGTTAAAGGAAAATCTCTGGCAAAGAACATGATGGATCGCGGGGCGGATGTAATCTTCAAGGCGGCGGGGAACACCGGAGTAGGGGTATTCGAGGCGGTAAAGGGCGCCGGCGGAGTATACCTGATTGCCGACGATCTCGATCAGGATGCGGAATTGCCCGGTAAAATACTCACGAGCGCTCTAAAAAGGATGGATGTCGCAGTCTACGAGGCTATCCGCTCCGCCGTGGAAGGCCGTTTCCAGGGGGGACACCGCTGGATGGGCGCAGCCGAGAAGGCCATGGACATCACCGAAATGAAGTACTCCAGGCAAATGTTCGATGCTGCGGACCTGGCTCGGATAGAAAAGGCGCGCTCTCTGCTGGCCGGCGGCGCTCTCAAGATACCGGTGCGCCATGAAGAAGTTGAACGGTTTGCAGCGCCTGATCTGTAGCGGATTGCCTCAATGGAACATGAAACAGCCAGCCCTGCTCCTTTCCTCGAACTGAGGGGTGTATCCAGGAAGTTCGGCGAACGATTTGCCAATCGCGATATATCCATCCAGGTTCACCGGGGGGAAATCCACGCCGTGGTAGGGGAAAACGGAGCGGGCAAAACCACCTTGATGAATATGATCTACGGGCGGCTGACTCCCGATTCCGGCGTAGTCCTTCTGCGGGGCAAGACCGTTTCGTTCAAAACCCCCAGGGAGGCGATCCGAGCAGGTATCGGCATGGTTCACCAGAACATCCTGCTTTTTCCCCAACTCTCGGTGCTTGAAAATGTGATCGTCGGCTTCGAGTCCTCCCAACTCGGATTTCTAAGAAAGCATCAGGCAAGGAAGGAGTTGCTGCGCCTCCAGCAAGCTTTCGGTTTTCACCTCGACCCGGACCGGATGGCCTCGGACTTTGCTCTCGCACAGAGGCAACAGATCGAATTGCTGAGAATCCTGTTGAGGGGTGCGGAGCTTTTCATCCTGGACGAGCCCTCCAGCCTGCTTGCGCCCGGTGAAACAGAGAAGCTGCTGGACCTGCTGAGATCCCTTCGCGAGGGGGGAGCAACAGTTATTTTCATAAGCCACAGGTTGAGCGAGATTTTTGCCGTTGCGGACCGGATAACCGTTCTGAGAAAAGGGAAGGTCGAGGCGACCCTGGAGGCTTCCGGGACGAGTCCTGAAGAGATTGCCGCACTGATGGTCGGATCGGGCGGCAAGTCGGATGAACCAATATGTGAAATCGAAAGGAAAGAGGCAGGCCGAGCGATTGGCCGCGGGATGGGCCAACTGTGTCTTGAGCTGTGCGGCCTGAACATCCAGGCTTCCGGAACGGACCCGGCCTTGAGAGATATCTCCATTTCCGTGTGCGAGGGGGAAATCTTCGGTATCGGCGGAGTAACCGGCAACGGGCAGCGGTCCCTTGCGCGCGCGCTGGCCGGTAAGATGATGTCCGAGAATGGTTCGATATATTTTGCCGGAGAGGATGTGTCGGGACTGTCTCTCAGTCAGCGGCGTGATAGAGGCATTCACTGGCTTCCGGAAAATCCGCTTGAAGAGGCGCTCCTGCCGGATCGCCCGCTTTGGGAGAATTTCTTGCTTGGGAGGCAAAGAGAGCGGAGATTCAGGCGATCCGGATTTCTACAAAAGGAAGAGATCATTCGATTTGCCGAGGAGGAGGTTCGCGCAAACAACATCGCGGCCTCCGAGGTGGATGAGCCCCTTGCCGGCCTGTCGGGCGGCAACCGGCAGAAAGTGGCGCTCGCCCGAGTACTTGCAGGCGCCGTCCGCCTCGCAATTATTGAACAGCCATGCCGTGGGCTCGACCTGCACGCATCGGGCAGAATTCGCGCCAGATTATCCGAACTTGCCCGCGCGGGAAAAATCACGCTGGTGGTGATCTCATATGACCTGGATGAACTTCTTGCCATCTGCGACCGGGTCGCAGTCCTGTACGGGGGAGAGGTTGTGGGAATCGCCGAACGCTCCGCCTTTTCGCGCGAACAACTCGGCAGGTGGATGGCAGGAATGCAGTGAACGGTGAGCAGTAGTAGTCAACGGGGCTCTTCGGTAAAATGAAAGTGGCGGGAACATCGTTATCTGAAAGACTTATTACTTTGAACACTATCGATAAGGCGAAATCTGTTTTTACGCTCCTTCCGGCTCTCGCTCTCGGACTGCTTGTCTGCATTCTGCTCGGGCTGACAGTCGGGGCAGGGCCGCTGGACCTTGCCGAGACGATCTGGACCGGCGCGTGGGGCAGCACCGATGCCGCAATAAACACACTCAGCAAGCTTACGCCCCTGCTTCTGACCGGACTTGCCGTCGCACTGGCATACAGGGCCGGTCTTTTAAACATCGGCTGCGAGGGGCAGCTCTCACTTGGCGCACTGATGGCCGCCGCCTTTGCACAGGCCGCGGCGTCCCTTCCTCCCTTTCTGCTCCTGCCTCTGACCCTCGTGGCCGGAGCAGTGGCAGGAGGACTGCTTGCGTACCCCGCAATTTTGCTTCGACACCGGCGGGGGGTGCACGAGGTTATCAGCACGCTTCTTCTCAATTACCTCGCAATTTACTTGTGCGGCTATCTCGTCTCCGGCCCGCTCGGGGATGGAACGGCAATGGGAAGGACCCCGTTGATCCCGGAGGGCGCTCGGATGCCGGTGATCGTATCGAGCGGATCGCTTTCGTTCACGGCAGCGCCCATTGCAGCACTCGCCCTTTGTTTTGCCGCCGCCCTGTGGCTCAGGAAGACGGTCTGGGGATTCGAGGTCGCCTGCACCGGGACCGTCTTCGATGCGGCCGCTAATTCTGGAATCGCCGCAGAGCGATGGCAAAGGCGGATATTCATCATGAGCGGCGCACTGGCGGGTCTGGCCGGAGCAATGGAGATCTGCGCGGTACACCACCGGTTCTACCGTTCTTTTTCGCCCGGGTACGGCTTTGACGGACTAACCGGCGCTTTCCTGGTGAATGCTTCTCCGGAATGGCTCTGGTTGAGCGCGCTTTTCCTGGCGAGCCTCCGTTCCGCCGATAAACTGCTCCAGATAGGGCTCAATATTTCTCCTAACTTCATTTTGGTCGCGCAGGCCGTCCTTTTGTGCGCCGTGGTATGCCGGGAAAGGCTTGGATTACTACTGAAGAGCCTGTTTGCGCGCCTTCGACGAGGCTTGAAACACGATGTCGTTTTTGCCGGAACTGATTCCACTGACGCTCATTAAGGCAGCCCCGCTCATGCCCGCGGCAATGGGGGGGCTCCTGTCGGAACTGAGCGGTGTGATCAATTTCGCCCTTGAGGGGATGATGCTCTCAGGGGCTTTTGCCGCGGTGCTCGGCGCCTGGCTCACGGGTTCGCCCTGGATCGGGCTTCTATGCGGAACGGCTGCCGGGGTCGTCGCCGGCGCCCTTCACTCGATAGTGAGCCTGAGGTTTCGAGCTAACCAGATCGTGAGCGCCATAGTCGTGAACCTTCTCGCGGCGGGCCTGACAGGATTATTGCTCAACCAGGCGTTCGGAGTTTATGGAACATCCCCTTCTGTGCCTTCACTCCCGACACTGGAGTCTTCCTTCCTTTTTGCCGAGGAGATTTCCGTCCTGCTTCCCCTCTCGGCAACGGTCCTGATCGCGGCCATCGTTTTTCTTCGATGCACGGTTGCCGGCCTGCGCCTGCGCGCTTGCGGCGAGAACCCCGAAGGTGCGGCGGCAGCCGGGCTGATGGTCATGCGAACCAGATTTCTGGCCCTCTGTGCGGGTGGAGGACTTGCCGGGATGGGCGGGGCTTTCCTGTCGATAGGCGAGCTGTCTCAGTTCGTTGAGAACATGACCCAGGGGCGTGGATACCTGGCCGTGGCAGCAGTGATCCTTGGAAGATGGCGGCCTTTGGGAGTGGTGCTTGCGGTCCTGTTTTTCGGCTTCTCGGAGGCGCTTTCGGAGTGGCTGGCAGTCAGGTGGTCTTCCCTGCCCAACCAGTTCTTTCTTGCTCTACCATATGCCGCCTGTCTTTTGATCCTGGCTTTCTATTCCGGCAGGCAAAAGCCTCCCTCTGCACTGGGGCGCATCGAATAGCCGCGGGAAACTACCGGCAAGCTGATTATGAAGGTCGATCCCCTGCCGGGCCTGCTTGTGGCCGTTATCGTTCCCCCGTGCATTTCCAGGATCTTCCTGCAGATCGCAAGGCCGATTCCGCTTCCTTCATACTTTGTTCGTCCATGCAACTTCTGAAACGGAATGAAAATCTTTTCGACAAAAGCCTCATCGAAACCGATCCCGTTGTCTTCTACGAAGATCCTGTAGTGCAGATCGCCGGAAGACTCTCCATGGATCATTATCCTCGGCTTTTCTTCGCTTGTGAACTTGAGGGCGTTACTGATGAGATTGCCTAAGACATCGGCCATTCGATCCGCGTCCACTTCCAGTGAGCGCAGTTCTCCCACCTCGACGGTTGCGTCTTTCTTGTCCATTTCCGGTCGGAAATCATCGATCACCGCGCGAACCAACCGGTTCAGATCGGTTTGTGCAAAGAGCCTGGTCCGGGAACTCAACATCGAATACTTTAAAATATCTTTGGTGAGAGACTTGGCCCTGTGGGCGAGGATTTGTATCCGGTCCACATAATAGCGGTCTTCAGCGCTCAAAGCGGCGCCGAGCTTCAGAACGAGCCGGTCAGTGAAGGTGATCAACTGCCGGAGCGGTTCCTGTAGATCGTGCGCGGCAATGTGATTGAAGTCGGCCAAGTCCCGGTTGACTTTTTCGAGTTCCGCCGTACGCTCCCGAACCCGGATCTCAAGGTCGTCTCTTGCCCTGCAGATCTCCTGCTGCGCCTGGCGTTTTTCCGTCACATCGTGGAATACCAGAACAACTCCCAGCAGATCTCCATCGCTGTTCCGGATAGGGGCGGCGCTGTCTTCAATCGGGATTGCGCGTCCGTCCCGTGCTGTAAGGTTTGTATTGCCGGCAAGCAGAGAAATGCGATTCTCCACCAGCACTTTATGCACGATGTCTTCCGCCGGCTCGCCGGTTTCTTCGTCGATTATTCTGAAAATATTGCGGACCGGCTGTCCCACCGCCTCGGATAACTCCCAGCCAGTGAGCGAAACGGCCACTGGGTTGAGGAAGGTGATCAGACCTTTCGTGTCGGTGGTCATCACGGCATCGCCAATGCTGTTCAGCGTGACCCGCAGCCACTCGCGCTGGACTCGCAGCGCCTCCTCCGCCTGCTTGCGCTCGGTGATTTCAGCCGTTAGTTCCTCATTGGCCTGCTCAAGTTCCCGCGTGTAGCGGTTTATCTGCTCATGGGCTTCGCTCAGGCCGCGCACCATGGAGTTGAACGATTCCGAGAACTCACCCATGAAATCGACCCGCTGGCTGAAATCCCCTTTGGCGATCATCCGGGTCTGCCAGGTCAGATGCCGCAGGCTTCCCTGCACGGCCTTAAAGCTCCCGGCCATTACGCCCCTGGCTTTCAGCGACTGGGAGAGATCCCCTTTGGAGATGGCAAGCGCAAATTCCTGGACGGCCAGCATGTCGGAGAGCAGTTTCTGAAGCCTGGGTTGATAAGGGCTGCTGACTGGAAGAGGAGGCGGCGGGGCGCCTTTCAGCCACACAGTCTCGACAGCTCCGAGCAGGGCGGCGATCTCCTCGCTGCCTGAAGACGAAGAGGGCGAAGCAAAATGAGCAGCATTAGCGTCGGTATTGCTTAAAAATTCGGCAAGCTCCCGCACAAGAGCCGTATAGGCTTCAGGGGTATCGGAAGCGATTGCCTCGTCCATCTGCTCTCTGAGCTTGAGCAGGTTGTCTTTAAGCATTCTCCGCTGTTCCGTCACTTGCTCCTTCGTGTGCGGACCGCCTAATCAATGGCATTGACGGCGAAGCGGCAGGTGCGATCTCCGGTACACCAGCAATCCACTTCCTTGACCTTGAAACTTTTGCCCGTGAAAGACTCCATAAGACCGGCTATAAACCCCTCGTCATAGACACATGTTTCGTAATCCGTTTCCGGAAGCCCGGAGCAATCCAGGTCCTCGGAGACGGTAAAGACGAACGAGCCCTTTTCCGGTTCCGCCCGCTCGACCCGGAATATGCCGATTCCCAGCTCTTTCAGGGTGCTTTGGAGCTGCTTCACGAATTCATCGAGATCGGTGACCGGACCGAGCATATTCCGGTAGAAATGAACGCCCGCCAGCTTCCCCGCTTTATAGAAGAGCTGGTCCGTTTTCTCAGATCCGAATTCCTGTTCCACTACGTCCCGGAAGCAGAACTGCATGAGCCGGTAGACTTCCAGCCGGGTCATATGCCCGAGATTAGGCCTTCCCAGGTTAATATCGCCTATCAGGTCCCATGAAAAGAGATATTTGCGCTTTGACGACTCCATTACTTTCTCCAAAACTGGGTTCACTGCCCCCGGATGTCTCCGCGGTGTACCCGGGGATGAAAATGCGCAGATCCCGCGGAAAAGGTATTGGGAAGAATTGCGCCGTACTACCCCTGCACCTGTGCTTTTTATTTATGATGCTGGTGTATTCATGACTCGGGCGGGGTCGCATAAGGGGACCATACCATCGGGCCTGACCGGTTTCGTCCATGCTTCCCATGCATTGTCTCAGTGAATATTAACCGAACAGACACCGAATCACCAGAACAAAGGCTGATCGAGCGGAGCCATTGCGGGATTATGGAGAAGACCATTCATATTGAAGCATGTCCCTGAAGTTCAGTGCAGACGAAACAGTGTAATACTGCTGATCGGACAAAAACGGTGCACCAGGCAATGGTGTTCTGCTATAATAGATTGCAATGGCATAATGGCATAGTGGAGGACTATACTTCATGAGAAGGCACTTTCCAATTATCATCGAGCAGGATAGCGATGGAATTTTCATTGTTGATTGTCCGAGCTTCAAGGGCTGCAGAAGCTACGGCAATACTATTGAAGAAGCAATGAGCAATATTGGTGAAGCCATTGAAGCATGTATGGAAGAAATGCCCTCGGTTGCCGATGTGACGTTTATCGGAGTACGAGATCTGGAAGTGGACGTCGCGTGAGTAAGTCCCTGCTCTGTCATTCAAGGATTTGATCACAGTCGTTGAACGTCTCGGCTTCAGGAGAGTGCGGCAACGAGGTTCACACATTCGATTTATTCACGATGACGGACGCAAAACAATCATTCCGATCACGGCCACAAGGACGTGCCAAAGGGATTGCTCCTAAATATCGTGAGGCATGACCTGCAGCTATCGCTTCCCGATTTTCTAAAACTGTTGGAATAGGAACTGTGGGGCCACCGTTCACCGGCGGTTTATCGCGGCTTGCGACCCCTTGTCGCACGGACCATGAACCCTCAGAGTCTCGGGAATCGGGCTGAATCTGTCGCCGGGGGAGAGTTTCCCCTGGACACTCACCTTACGTCCTTCATAACGGCTCAGGTCAAGTCCTTTTATCTTCAGCGGGTAGGCTGTGATGGTCCGTTTGCCCGCGGCATCCCTGGATTCATACAGGTCATAGAGCACTCCGCCGGCCACACAGCCGTTGACGTTTCTGTCTACCGGTCTGGAAGCCCGGCACAATGACGTGCTGACCTGGAGCAATGACAGAGTAAAAAAGAAGATAGCAGCTTTTCTCATTTTGCCCTCCTGTAAAAGTAGGCGCTCAGAACGCAGTCCTCACAGGTCAATGTACACTATCCAGGTCGGCCCCGCGCCAATTTGCCCGGAATAGCAACAGGGATACAATAAAATACCAGAAAACCTCAGAAAGTGCTCGAGACTTGATAGTATATCCCAACTAAAGAACCGGGAAGGAGCAAATTATCCGCATATACCGCAGATGGTTCAAGACAAGACGAAACGACTTATGCCGTTATCGGGGCTGCGATGGCGGTGCATCGTGAGCTGGGGCACGGTTTTCTGGCGCCTGTTTATCAGGAGGCCCTGGAGAGTGAACTTGCGGTCCGCGGCATTCCGGCTGTGCGGCAGTTCAGCATGCCCGTCTTCTACCGGGGCAAACCACTCGCCACCGTATACCGTGCGGATTTTATCTGTTTTGATTCGTTGATTGTGGAATTGAAGGCGCTCAGCGCCTCTCGTCCGTGGAGGAGGCCCAGGTTATCAATTACCTTAAGGCATCCAGGATGCGAAAAGCGCTGCTCTTCAATTTCGGCGCCCCACGCCTGGAGTACCGGCGGTTTGTCTTCTCCGAAGAACACCACTTGAGAAGAGAAAATCTATCCGCAGATGACGCAGATGTGCGCAGATGAAAACAGAACCAGAAAAGCATTTCCGGTATGCCTTCTTCTAGAATTTATCTGCGCACATCTGCGTCATCTGCGGATAATAAATCATGAAGCAGAGGCGTGGGTATCCAGGGAGCTGGGAAGAGCGTAAAGGTAGCCCACGTTACGGATGGTCTTGATCCGCTCGGTTCCGTTGAACTCGTGGCCCAGTTTCTTCCTCAGCCGGCTCAGATGCATGTCCAGGCTGCGGTCGAAGGGAGACAGAGTGCGCCCCAGGACCTGTATGGACAGTTCTTCACGGCTGACCACGGCACCCGCGGCGCCCAGCAGTATTTTCAGAAGATCGAATTCCGCGGAGGTCAAGTCGAGCCGTTCCCCGCCGCGATGGGCAACGCGCGCTCCGGGGTCCAGCGCAACATCGCCGACCACCCGGCGGGTGCACTTCGCCTTCATTTTGTCTTCCGACTTCCTGCCGGTACGGCGGAGAATGGCGCGTATTCTCGCGGCCAGTTCCCGTGGGTTGAAGGGTTTGACAAGAAAGTCATCCGCTCCGATTTCCAGGCCCACAATGCGGTCCACTTCCTGAGCCCTGCCGGTCAACATGAGAACCGGCGTGTCAGTATGGACGCGAAGCCGCTGAAGCAATTCAAAACCGCTCATCCCCGGAAGCTCTATGTCCAGGATAATCAGGTCGTAGAGTTCTGTTCCGGCTAGGGCCTGTCGGAGGCCTGCCCCTCCATCCTGAACACAGGTGGTTGCGAATCCTTCCGGGCCCATATAGCCCGCAAGCAACTCACAAAATTCCACATCATCGTCTATCACAAGAAGATGACTCATCCGGCGTCCCTTTCACATAACGGATCAAAAACTTCCCCCGCGCCGATCTGTATCACTTTATCGGCATCTCCGGCTTGGGAAGCTCCTTGGTGGCGATGAAGGTCAGATCCGGCACACTGTACTCGTGGATCACCGGGCCGGCCAGGACGAACAGGAAGCTGTCGCCCACCCAGAGTCCGTGCGGTCCGCCGCCATGTGGAGGCGGGAGGGGAGGCGGGAACTGAGCATTATCATCTTTGGGGGGAGCGGGAAGCTCGGGAGGATCGGGCAGGTTTATGCTCTTGAGCAGGGTCAGATCGCTCATCTGATAAAGCAGGATTTTCCCTCCTGCCAGCACATAGAGGTATTCGTGGTCTCCGGCGATTCCGGAATGAGCCATTTTGTGAAACATGTGCGGCGGCGGGGGAAGGATCTCCTGCCCGAAGGCTTTGCCGAGAAAAGTATTGAAGATAGCTGCACCTGACAGGCTTGCGGAAAACGCAATGAAAAAAGCGACAACTATTCTGAGTCTGTTCATGTCTGTTTCACTCCTTTTCTCCGGTTGAAACTCAGTTGATGGAAGTGCCTGGCCTGATTGTCACTCCCGGCATTGTGAACAACCCGGGAGGAGGAAACGGGGAGACAAAAGGCGAGGGGGCCCCGAATATGCGCCGATCCTCTCATCCCGGGCGTCAGCAAGACCATAAGCCCCGATTGTGGATCAAATGTGGAGGATATATGGAATGATTGGGGAGGAGAGGTCTTTTCGGAGGAGCATGATTGACAGGATGCGGGGATTGAGCGAAGTATGAAAAGTAAAGCTCATCGTCGTGGAAGGTTGCGTGCGCGCAGAGGGACAGCTCTATGAAGCTCAAGTTCGGACACAAATTATTCCTGACGTTCCTTGCAAACAGCCTGGTTATCGTCATCTGCCTGCTGTTTCTGGGGCGGTACTTTGCTCATCGCGACTTCGAGGAATACATTGTAAAGGTCGAGACCGAAAGGCTGGATCAACTGGCAAACACCCTGGGAGCAGAATACAGGAAGTCGAACGGCTGGGATGGAGTAGTGAAGAACTGGCAATACTGGCTTCGGGTGATTTCCATGCAACCAGGACGCCCCCCGGGCGCTCCTCCTCCGTTTCCACATTCCGAACCCCCCGTGCCGCCTCCACCACCCCCGGGCCCTCCTTCTTTTGCGGGGGAACACTTGCCTCCGCCCGGACTGCCTCCCGGTCCACCTCCCGGTTTGGCGTTAGCCCAACGCATCGTGCTTTTCGACTCGACGAAGCGGCCGATAACAGGATCGGAACATGCCTCTGCGGAAGGGTTTCGGCTCAGGCCTGTTGTACTCGGGCAGGAGACTGTGGGGTGGCTGGGGTTCAAAGTTCCCGA
This sequence comes from uncultured Syntrophobacter sp., assembly GCA_964539645.1. GTDB lineage: Bacteria > Desulfobacterota > Syntrophobacteria > Syntrophobacterales > Syntrophobacteraceae > SbD1. Next base: position 3,540 of record CAZIJV010000083.1, on the reverse strand, counting down.
GCGCCTTACTCACCACCTGGACCTGGAGTTTATCAGGAGGCAATCGCAGACCTTTTATTCCATCGGGGCGGTCGCATTCCTGCTGGCGCTTTTGGTGACCATCCTTTTGTCCAGGCGCCTTCTGAAACCGCTGCAAAAACTCGCCGAGGGCGCCCGCTCCCTGACCCGGCGCAGGTTTGACACCCCAGGCCGCCGAACGACCCCCAGTTTGCATCGTTTCGTGAAAGCACATTTACGAATACTCCAGGCTCGTAGGCGGAGCGCTTCTGCGACGTTCCTGTTTCCATATACCCGCTCTTCAAGCTGCTTTTCGTCGATGATGTCAACCTTCTGAGTCACATTGCCCTTCGTTTTCGGAAGCTTTGAGCTGGTAACGACTATTCCATCAATTTGATAGGCGGAGTAATCCTCGCTGACTTTTGACGATTTTGCATTCTGGTTTTCCCTCTGGACTTCCTGCGCAAGCAATACTACAGGCAAGAGCACCAAAGCCTCGATCAGTGCAAGTATCTTACGTGTTTTCATTGGTTCCCCCCCTCCTCTGGGCTTTCACCCCAGAGCAATACGGCATTACGAATGTCCCGAAACGGCCATCCTGCCAAAAAGATTTGAAGTTCTAAAAAGGGAAAAGAAGAAGCGGAGGGGTAGTACTTCGTGGTACAAAAAAAGCCACGAAATCCTCCACCTCACGAGTGAAAGCCTTCGTGGCCCTCGATGCAGCAATAGCTATTTTAGCGGTGCATTTAAACGAACTGGAGACAGCCCTTCTAGAGGCATAGTCCTTTCCTGATATTCGATCCCGCTTTGAATTGCAAACGAAAGCCTATGCCTTGGTCCGGTGCCTCCAATGGTTGCCGTTCAAGAATTTCCGCAGCTCTTGGGATGTTGAGGCGTAATTCTGTGTCTTCAGGCGGCTCCAGCCGAAAGGACACGCTCCGGCATTCGGAAACGTGCCTGCAGCGAATTCGGCTTCACTTAAGAATCCCCGCCTTCTTCAGGTCCTCGTATGTGCCTGAGAAATAGCTGCTGTTCCAATAAGCCCTCTGGGCGATTTCCTCGGTCAACTGCCGGGCCTGGTCCGGGTTGTTCCCGAAAACGATGACCCTGGTTCCGTGGTCCGTATAGGGCAGACGGCCGTCCTTGTTTGCTGCCTCTGCTTCCCCAGGCTTCATGTTAACAGATCCCGGCAACGTACCGGCTTCAAATTCGCTCTTTGGCCTGGCATCAATAAAGACTGCGGTCTTGTCCGCGGAGTACACTTTCCTGACCCCCTCGATATCTGTAACTGCCGTGTTTCCGAAAGCTCGCCACACCGGCAGTCCGTGTTGATACTTCTTGACGTTCGTATATCCTTTTTGCACCAGTTGTTCACCCACCCGGATAGTTTTGCCGCAGTAGGGGCCGTTGCAGTAGAGCACAAGACCGGCGGCCTTGTCCGGACACCGCTCCATTATACGCTCTACATCCTTTTCGAAGATATTCACACTGCCCGGAATGTGTGAAACTGCGTATTCCTTGGCAGGCCGCACATCGAAAACCGGAATTTTTCCCGCGGCCATGATCTCCCTGAGTTCTTCGGTAGAAATGACCACCCCGGATGGCGCCGCTTGAACAGCACCCTCATTTTTCCCGGTTTCAGCCGCATGCACCGCAAAAACAATGAAGAATAACGACAAAACAAAGGAAACTGTAACCAGAGCCCGGCGAACCTTTTTCTCCATCATTAGTATTCCCTCCTGAAATTGTTGCATCGAACTAATGTCACTGGACCATTTCCAGGATCTTTTCGAGGTCAGCCCCGCCGCACCAGCAGCAGTCAAGGCAAGCAGGAGAAAAACCTCGATTGCTTTTCTCATTTGGCGGCGGCTGCCGGGGTTTTCCCCTCGATTTCATATGCTTTCTTTTTCCAGTCCGCATAGCTCATATTGAGGGGAAACACCGGATCAACCTTCTCCTTGATGAACGTTTCGAAATTGTCCGTCCCGGCCTGCGCGAGCAGATCCGTGCGCACATAGCCAGCCGGGTTGCCGATCTCCGCCAGGATTCCATTTTTCACATCCCAATCGAGGGCTTCACGGACATTTTCTAAACGGAGGTCCCAGGTCAGAGTGCGATTCTCTTCAACCGTTTTCTTGAAGATTGTCATCAGCGCCACTTCGAGTGGAACGCCGTAATTCTTATCGAATATCTCCGCCGCCTTGAGGGGGTGGGTATAGATGAATTGGATGGCCTTCGAGTGGGCAAGAATCATTTTTTTGGCCAGTTCCGGATGTGCCGAGGCGAAATTGGAGTTCATCGAATAGACGCAGCAGGTACCCCACTTGCCGGAGGGCATTTTAACAGCGGCGTGCATGATACGTCCGCAGCCATCATATTCGGCCATTGATCCCCAGGGATCACAGGTCAGGTAACCGTCAAGGTTCCCGAGTTTCATCGCCAGGAACTGATCTTTGTCCGCCATGTCGAAAAGTTCGTAATTCTTGCCTTCCACGGGAATTCCGGAAGACGCTGCAAACCTGACCCATTCGCCGCTGATCTTCTCAGGCGTCTTTCCGGATTTATGGAGCGCCAACTTTTTTCCCACTAACTCTTTGGGGTCTTTGATCCCTTGACGTACGACTATGTACATGGACCCGCCAAGGTGATTCTGGGCTGCGGCAAAGATCGGTGCGCCCTTCAGGTGGGCACGCACCATGCGCTCAACACCGATATAGCCGATATCCATCTGTCCTGCCGCCATGGCCTCGGGCACCTGTCCGTTACCGGTCACCATGACCTTGAGCCCCAGTTCGTCGAAAATACCGGCATCCTTAGCGACCGGCGCGGCTGTCATATGGTCGCAGTTGTAGTAGCCGAGTTTTACTACATAGTCTTTGTCAGCCTGTGCTGCAGTCTGGTTGGGTGGTTGCTGCGATCCGGCCGGGGAGAGAGCCGGGGTGATAATCAGGGCGCATGAGAGAGCAAGAACGAGCTTCGGTAACATAGAGAGCACGCCGTTTCGCATATTCGAATCTCCTTTTGAATGATTCATGAAAAGATCAAACTTTGTTATATGGCCGGTTTATGTACAGTAGTAGACATCTTCCAATTTGTTAAATAGGAATATCCGATTCTAATGAGCTTGTCGGCTGGGAATAACCAATTTTCGACGAACAATGCTCATTACATACTCAGCAACATGATCGTGCCACAGTTGGAAAAGGGTGGACACGGCTTCGAGGTGGCGGGGATGTTCTTCTTCCTGGACAACACCTTCATGCTGGTCCAGGGAAACGATGTCGGTGATCGTCTCGCCAGGATCGCCAAAGATAGCGGAATGCTTCTCATGGCATGTGACAAGTGCGCCTTCGAGCGCAAAATCTATGACAATCTGGTGGAAGGTGCGACCGTCGGGTGTTTCCCCGATCTGCACAAGGCACTGGGCGGCGCCGGAATCGAGAAGGTGATAACGCTCTGATCCGCATCTACTCTTTCGCGTCTTTCGCTCGCAGCCCATAGGGCCGCGTATCCAGCCGGTGCAAGTCCGGCTGCGGGAATTGG
>CAZIJV010000082.1:0-15658 GCA_964539645.1 uncultured Syntrophobacter sp. | reverse complement strand
AGCCCACCCTTTAGTCAACGAGAAAAATCAACTAACCCGCTTTTATTCGGTGAACCTTCTTCTTACCTGCCTTAAGAAGGATGGAGCCCTCCAGGAGGTGGTCGGTTCCGACACGAAATTCGATGTCATCCACCCGCTCTTCATTTACATAGGCGCCGCCCTGCTGAATGAGTCTTCGCGCGGCGCTTCTCGAATCGCAAAGGCGCATCTCCGCGAAGAGTTCAAATGCCGGTATTCCGCCGCCTAACCGCTCAAGCCCAACAATGGTGGTCGGTATTGCATCGGCCTTTTCGGATGACTCGCGGGGAATGGCGCTCGAAGCAAGTAGATCCCGGGGAATGCTCCTTTTGCCGAAAACGCTGCCTGCAGCTTCCAGCGCATCCAGTGCAGCTTCCCTGCCGTGGGCGAGCTGAGTGACCTCAAAGGCAAGAATGGACTTGCAGGTATTCAGATCCTGACCCTCCAGCACCGCAACTCTTTCGATCTCCTCCAGGGGAAGAAAAGTGTAGAGCTTGAGGAAGCGCACGACGTCACGATCGTCCGTATTCACCCAGTACTGGAAGAAATCGAACGGGCTGGTCTTTTCCGCGCTCAACCAGACCGCCCCGGCGGCGGTCTTCCCCATCTTGGCGCCGGATGCAGTGGTGATGAGCGGAAAGGTAAGCGCATGAGCCCCCTTGCGCGCCTTGCGGCGGATCAGTTCGATTCCGGCCACGATGTTTCCCCACTGATCCTCACCACCCATTTGCAGGAAGCAGTTCCGCTTCTCGCCCAGGTAGTAGAAATCGAATGCCTGCAGCAGCATATAGTTGAATTCGATGAAGTTGAGGCCTGTTTCCAGACGTATTTTGTAGCTCTCGGCAGCGAGCATGCGGTTAACGCTGAAATGCCGGCCTATGTCGCGCAGGAACTCAATGTAGCGAATATCGACCAGCCAGTCGGCGTTGTTGACCAGAGAGGCCCTTCCGTCATCGAAAACGATGAACCTGGAGAGTTGCTTCTTGAGAGCTGCAACATTGTAGGCTATCTGATCAAGTGTGAGGAACTGCCGCATCTCGCTCCTGCCGCTCGGATCACCGATGAGCCCCGTACCGCCGCCGACCAGCACAATCGGATGGTGCCCTTCCCGCTGCATATGGGCAAGGGCCATGATGGGCACAAGGCTTCCAATATGCAGGCTGTCCGCAGTGGGGTCAAAGCCGATATAACACGCAGACGGTTTGGACAGATACTCGTGCAGGTCGTCAACATCTGTAGACTGAGCCACAAAACCACGCTGGTTCAGAATGTCAAAAACATCAGCCACTGTTGGTAAAAATCCTCTCTATTGGTGTGGGAATGCAATAAGCGTGTTACTTTGCGTATTCCACCGCCCTCGTTTCCCGGATGACCGTAACCTTGATCTGGCCGGGATAGGTCAGCTCGCTCTCGATCTTTTTTGCAATATCACGGCTGAGAAGGACAACATCGGCATCGGCCACGACGCCGCTCTCGACGATTATGCGCAATTCTCTTCCGGCCTGAATTGCGTAGGCCTTGCAGATACCGTTGAAGCCGCTGGCGATTCGCTCCAGGTCTTCGAGACGGCGCACGTAGGATTCCAGCAACTCTTTTCGAGCACCGGGTCTGGCGCCCGAAAGAGCATCCGCAGCCTGAACGAGGATCGCCAGGATATCCTCCGCCGGGATGTCCTCATGGTGAGCAGCTATTGCATGAACGATCGCCGGACTCTCACCGTACCTCCGCGCAAGGTCGGCTCCGATAGCTGCATGGGGTCCTTCCATTTCGTGATCCACGGCCTTGCCGATATCGTGAAGAAGTCCAGCCCGCTTTGCCTGCTTTTCATTCAGACCGAGTTCAGCAGCCATGATTCCGCACAGAAAAGAAACCTCTCTTGCGTGCTGTAAGACATTCTGTGCGTAGCTCGTGCGAAATTTGAGTTTCCCGATCATTTTGATCAGCTCCGGGTGTATTCCGTGCACGCTGACGTCGAACGCAGCCTGTTCCCCGGCCTCACGCACTGATGTGTCGATTTCAGCGGTAACCTTTTCAACAATTTCTTCGATCCTTGCCGGATGAATTCTTCCATCGGATATGAGCCGTTCGAGCGAGACCCGCGCGACTTCACGCCGCACAGGATTGAAGCCCGAGAGTATAACAGCCTCGGGGGTATCGTCTATGATAAGGTCAACTCCCGTGGAAGCCTCAATGGCGCGAATGTTCCTGCCTTCCCGTCCGATGATGCGCCCCTTCATCTCTTCATTCGGTAGATTGACCACTGAGACGGTCTTCTCCGCGACATAATCTCCGGAATACCGCTGAACCGCCAGGGATATAATATCCTTCGCCTTCCGATCCGCAATTTCCCGCGCCTCGGTTTCGATCTTTTTCATCAGCATGGCCGCATCATGCCGCGCTTCGTTCTCGATCTTGCTGACCAGCATCTCTTTGGCTTCCTGCGCGGACATTCCGGATATGCTCTCCAGTTTCTTTCTCTCCTCATCGAGGATCTCCGTAAGTTCCCTCTCGCGATCTGAGAATTCCTTCTCCTGCTGGGCAAGCTGCTTTTCCCGCTTGCTCAGAGTTGTTTCCCGCTTATCAAGTGCTTCGCCTTTTCGGTCCAGATTTTCTTCTTTTTGAAGGATTCTTTTTTCGAGGTTTTGGAATTCTTTGCGGCTTTCTTTACTTTCTTTTTCGAATTCGGCCTTCATCTGGAAAAGCGAATCCTTGGCCTGCAGGATTGCCTCTTTTTTGATAGTCTCCGCTTCCTTTTTTGCCTCCGCAATAATGTTTCGGGCTTCGTCTTCCAGCCCCTGGCGTTTTTTCTCCAACCAGAGATAGCGGAACAGGAACCCTGCGGCCCCGCCGGCCAAAAGTCCAACGAGGAAGATCAAACTACAGGACAGATAACTCATTATGGAAATTTCCTTTCGAGCTACAGCATACAGCATCCCGCCTTCCAGCGCAGCGGTGCGGGAGGAAACCGGCTCAGCTCAAATCGAGTATAATTGAGCAGCAATGAACCCTAGAATGACGAATCGGGAATAACAAAGGAGGGAGTCCGAGCCATCATAAAGAAGGCCGTTCAGCGGACGGCTCAAGGCAGATAACGGAAAAGGCAACCTGGGGGCATCGCCCCCGCTTTTGTGCCGTGTTGGCAGGTGGTCTTGAACCTAAAGGTTCAGGTGGGCGCCCTATTACTCCTTCAGGCTTTCAGCCCAAGGCTGACCTGCACACCGGAGCAAGGCAGGGCTCCCTTTTATTAAGTGTTGGCTCAGAAACATTCTACCAATCACGAACACAGCAGGGGCAAACCGTACAGCAAACACATTTATCCCGATTTATTCTTTTCGGCTCACAAGGCGACCTCAAGACAATTTGGGCGCACTTGCAGGCCGGATCTCAATTTTTTGGTATTACTCTGAATAACCCGGTGATAAAGGGTCGGTTTCAACCGACTTTCACCTCTCCCCGTTTCTTCTTTAAGATAGTACGAAACCCTTTCCTCCAGCACCAAACACAAATGCTCGACGATCAGGATTGCATCATCTTCCGGCGGGCCAAAGCCTGAACAGGTACTTACGGCCAAGGGCGGCACTACCCGAAAGCCAAGCAGGCTGACAGCGCCCAAGAGCCCGCATCCAGGAGCATTTTAGCTAATATGAGCAGAAATAGTCAAGGTGATTGTGGAGCAGTGAGCAGTGAGGAAACTACAGGCAAAAAAAACCCCTCCGCAATGGGAGGGGCTTTTTATATTACTATGCATCAGGTCTGAGGTTATTTTCGCTCAGCGACCTTGAGCCGTGCAACAGCCCTTTGCAAAGCGGCCTGGGCGCGGGCAAATTCGAGTTTGTCCTTAGCCTCGGCGATTCGCCTTTCGGCCCTTTCCCGGGCAGCTTTTGCACGCATCACGTCAATCTCACCAGCTTCTTCAGCCGCCGTCGCCAATATGGTAACATGGTCCGGCAGGACTTCGGCATAACCACCCATAATTGCGATGTGCCGTCCAGTCGCTCCGCTGCGGAATCGAAGCTCTCCCACCTTTAACTTGCAAAGGAAGGGAATATGGCCCGGAAGAACGCCAAACTCGCCCTCTTCACCCGGCGCAACAACGATATCGACGGTTTCGCTGAGAACTCTTTTCTCCGGTGTTACGATTTCCAGCAAAATTTTCTCGGCCATACTCTCACCATCTTTTCCTGTTAGGCAGAAGCCATCTGCTTAGCCTTCTCAACCGCTTCCTCGATGGATCCGACCATATAGAAAGCCTGCTCCGGAATATCGTCATGCTTGCCGTCGCAGATTTCCTTAAATCCCCGGATGGTGTCTTCCATCTTCACATACTTGCCGGCGACACCGGTAAAGGTCTCAGCCACATGGAATGGCTGGGAGAGGAAGCGCTGCATCTTCCTGGCGCGGGAGACGGTCAGTTTGTCTTCATCGGAGAGTTCGTCCATTCCGAGAATAGCGATGATGTCCTGCAGGTCTTTGTACTTTTGGAGAATCTGCTGGACTTCGCGAGCGGTGAAGTAATGATCCGCACCGAGCACGTTGGGGTCGAGAATGCGCGAGGTGGAGTCAAGCGGATCGACCGCGGGATAGATCCCAAGCTCGGCGATCTGGCGCGACAGAACGACGGTGCCGTCAAGGTGGGCAAAGGTTGTCGCGGGCGCGGGGTCGGTGAGGTCGTCAGCCGGCACGTATACGCACTGCACCGAGGTGATGGACCCCTTGGTAGTCGAGGTGATTCTTTCCTGCAGAGCTCCAAGGTCGGTGCCCAGGGTAGGCTGATAACCAACCGCGGAGGGCATGCGGCCAAGCAGAGCGGAGACTTCGGCGCCTGCCTGGGTGAAACGGAAAATGTTATCAACGAAGAGAAGAACGTCCTGGCCTTCCACATCACGGAAGTACTCGGCGACTGTGAGTGCCGACAGGGCGACGCGCGCGCGCGCTCCGGGAGGCTCCGTCATCTGGCCGTAAACCAGGCCGGCGCGAGGGAGAACGCCGGAGTCTTTCATTTCATGGTAGAGGTCGTTACCTTCACGAGTACGCTCGCCAACACCGGCGAACACGGAGATACCACCGTGCTGCATGGCGATGTTATGAATCATCTCCATCATGACAACGGTCTTGCCGACGCCCGCGCCGCCGAACATTCCCATCTTGCCCCCGCGAGGAAAGGGAACGAGAAGGTCGATAACCTTGACTCCGGTCTCAAGAACCTTTACCGAGGTATCCTGTTCCGTGAAAGTAGGCGCAGCACGGTGAATAGGCATGTAAGCATCGGTAGTGATCGGCCCGAGCCCGTCAACGGGTCTTCCGACAACGTTGATAACACGGCCGAGGACCGTTTTTCCAACCGGCATCATAATCGGTTTGCCGGTATCTTTTACCGGCATTCCGCGGACCAGACCGTCGGTCAAGTCCATACCGATGGTACGCACCACATTGTCACCGAGATGCTGGGCAACTTCGAGAACGAGATTGTCTTCCGCGGTACTGAGTCCGGGGTTGCTTACGAACAAGGCCGTCATCAGCGGAGGGAGCTTCCCCTCTTCAAACTCGACGTCCACAACGTTTCCAATAACCTGTACGATTTTCCCCATATTCATGGGCCTGTATCCTCCTATCCAACCGGCTTATAGCTATTTCTTGAGGGCTTCGGCGCCGCCGACTATATCCATCAATTCCTTGGTGATGCCAGCCTGCCTTGCCTTGTTATAGGTAAGCGTAAGAGACCTCACCAATTCCTTACAGTTGCTGGTTGCATTTTCCATTGCAGCCATTCGCGCGGCGTGCTCGCCCACGGATGTCTGGTAGAGACTCTCCAGGACCTGTACATAGATATAATTGGGCAACAGATCGGTCAGAAGCGCCTGATGAGAAGGTTCGAACAGGTACTCGAAATACTTCTCCTCCGCACCCTCCTCCTTCTTTGCGGGAGTGATGGGAAGGAGCCGCACAACCGAAGGCTGTTGCCTTACTATGTTGACGAAGTGACTATAGATCACATAGACCTCGTCGGCCGCTCCGCTCTCGAAATGCTCGATCAACTCCGAGCCGAGCCGGCGCCCGTCATCATAAGAAACATTGTTCAGCAGTCCTGTGTAGCTTTTCAGAACGTTTACAGGCCGTCGCCTGAAGTAATCGGCGGCCTTCCTGCCGGCATTGATCAGATTGACCTCAATACCCTCCGCTTTTTTAGCCTTGATGAATTTCTCAGCCGCCACAAGCAAGTTGGTATTAAAGCTGCCGCAAAGACCCCTGTCCGCGGTAATCAGCAGAAGCTCTACCGTTTTCACTTCCTCTTTGGGCGTCAGCAGAGCGTACTGGCTGGAATCCTCCACTCCTGCTGCGAGGCGTCCAATGAATTCCTTGAACTTGAGCGCATAGGGATGGAACTTTTCCATTTTCTGCTGAGCGCCGCGAAGTTTGGACGCGGCCACCATGTTCATAGCCTTAGTAATTTGCGAGGTCTTCTTAACGGCGTCAATTTTTCTTTTTATATCTCTAAGGGTTGCCATAATCGATCTTCCTCTGGTTTTATCTCGACGCCATTAAGCTTGGAAAACCCCCGCGAATTCTTTCAACGCCAAATCCATCTTCTGGTCAAGAGAATCTCCGATTACGTTCTTCTCTTTGATTTCGGACAGGATTTCCGGATACTTCCGCTCGATGAAAGCAATCATCTGCTGTTCATACTGGGCAACCTGCTCGACGGGGATCGTATCCAGAAACCCTCTCGTACCGGAATAGAGCGACACAACCTCTTTCTCGGCGGGCATGGGCTGATACTGCGGCTGCTTGAGCAGTTCAACCAGGCGCATACCACGGTTGAGCTGAGCCTGGGTGGACTTGTCAAGATCGCTTCCGAATTTCGCGAAGGCTTCAAGTTCGCGGTACTGAGCCAGTTCGAGGCGCAGCTTACCGGCAACTTGTTTCATGGCCTTGGTCTGTGCAGCGCCGCCAACGCGGGAAACCGAAAGACCGACATTGATGGGCGGACGAACACCGGCAAAGAACAGGTTCGGCTCGAGGTAGATCTGTCCGTCAGTGATGGAGATAACATTGGTCGGGATGTAAGCAGAAACGTCACCGGCCTGGGTCTCGATGATGGGAAGAGCAGTAAGAGATCCGCTCCCGAGTTCTTTGTTGAGCTTGGCGGAACGCTCAAGCAGTCTTGAGTGGTTATAGAAGATATCACCCGGATAGGCTTCGCGTGCCGGAGGACGGCGCAGAAGCAGGGATACCTGGCGGTATGCGGCAGCCTGCTTGGAGAGATCATCGTAAATGATCAGGGCATGCCCGCCCTTATCACGGTAGTACTCGCCCATGGCTGTTCCGGCATACGGAGCGGTAAACTGCAGGGCCGCGGGATCGCTTGCATTGGCTGCAACGACGATGGTGTACTCCATCGCTCCGTGCTTGCGGAGAGTCTCCACAACCTGGGCCACGGTGGATTTCTTCTGGCCGATTGCAACGTAGATGCAGATGATACCGCTGTCTTTCTGGTTGATAATGGTATCGACAGCGATAGCAGTCTTCCCGATCTGACGGTCGCCGATGATCAACTCGCGCTGACCGCGGCCAACCGGGGTCATCGTATCGATAGCCTTCAGTCCGGTGTACATCGGCTCGTTGACCGACGACCGTGCAATAACGCCAGGGGCAATAACCTCGATTCTGCGAAACTCAGTCGCCGCAATGGGGCCTTTTCCGTCAAGCGGATTCCCAACCGAGTCGACAATGCGGCCGAGCACCGCATCCCCAACCGGGACTTCCGCAATTCGGCCGGTACGCTTGACTATGTCGCCCTCTTTGATGAGAGAGTCCTCGCCCATGATGGCGACGCCCACATTGTCCTCTTCGAGATTGAGGGCCAGGCCGTAAATGTTTCCTTGCGCTGTAGGGAACTCAAGCAATTCCATGGACATGCATTTTTCGACGCCGTATACGCGGGCAATACCGTCACCGACGGAAAGCACTCGTCCGGTCTCGCTGAGATCAACCTGTTTCTCGTAGTCCTTGATTTGTTCCCTGATAATTTGGCTGATTTCTTCTGCTCTGATTTCCATTTATCCTACCGCACCCCTCTTCAAAGATTCTTTAAAATTGAGCAATTGCCGCTTTACGCTGCCATCTAAGACGAAGTCGCCAATCTGAGCATAAACCCCTCCGAGAAGGGATTGATCCTGCTGAAATTCGACGACAATTTTTTTGCCGACCTTTTTCTCCAGAGTCGCCGCGATATCGTCGAGCTCGGGTTGCTGGAGCTTGATAGCCGCTTTGACCATTGCCCGTGCAATATTGGAATGCTCGTCGATCAACCGGTGGTAGTAGGCTGAGATGTCGGGCAGGTGCTGGATACGTTTCTTTTCAATCAGGAGATTGAGGAAGCTCTTCATGACCGGAGACATTTCCGAATCGGCTGTCACCTTTTGAAAAAGAGCCTTTTTAGTCGCTTCCGGGTAAAGAGGGTTCCGGAGCGCGTTGCCGAGATCAGGATACTGTTTGAGCACATCGTTGAACTCATCCAGCTCCTTTCCATACTGCTCAATCGCCTTTTCCTCTTCGGCCAGATTGAACAGGGCCCTCGAATAGCGTTTGGCAATGATTAGATTTTTCACTTCGCCTCCACCACCTTGGTCATAAATTCACGCACCAGACGCTGCTGATCGTCTGCCTTCATCTTCTTTCTCAAAATGTCCTCGGCGGCTGCTACCGACAGATCCGCGGCCTCGTTCTTAAGACTGTCACGAGCCGCCTGAATCTCCTGCTGGATGGCAATCTGAGCCTGTTGCTGGATGTACTCCGCCTGCCGCTGGGCTGCCTCGACGATCTTTTTCTTCTCGGCTTCCCCCTCCGCGATCAATTCATCGACGATCTTCTTGGTCTCCTGCTCAAGGGTGGCGAGCCTGGTCTGAATGCGTGCCTGCTCACTCTGGGCTTCAACCGTCTTGGCATCGAGTTCGGTCAGCAGGCGCTGGATTTCTTCGCGGCGGGCATTGAGGAAATTGACAATCGGTTTTCTGAGGAGCTTTACGAGGATTGCCAGCAAAATAACAAAAGCAACCGTTCTGTACGCGAAATCAGTCCAGTTCAAGTGGTGCGCCCCACCGGCCTCGGCGGCCCAAGCGTTGCCCAGGAATGCGAAAAAAAGCACTACCCCCGCCAAGGGCGCAAAGTGCTTCGACTTCTTCATCATCATCCCCCTTAGACTCGCATGCATTTAAATCTTCCTCCCCAAAATCTTCTGCGCCAGTTCCATCGAGAAAGACCGGACCTGGTTCTTCAGCTCCTTTCGGGCATCGCCGATGTCCTTCTGAATCTTTGCGCGCATCTGCTGAACCGTGGCTGCCGCTTCTTCAGACATCTTCTGCAGAAGTTCCTTTTCCTGCTCATACCCGGCAGCCTTAAGTTCCTGAATTTTTTGGAAACCCATTCTCCTGGATTCCTGCAGCTTCAGATCGTAGTCTGCCGCCGCGGTCCGTGCCTGTGCCTCCAGGCGATCGATCCCCTCCTGCTTCTCGGCGATCATCTTCCTTCTTTCCGCCACAATGCGGCGAACCGGACGATAGAGCACCAAGTTCATCAGAATGAGGAAGACCAGAAAATTGGCCATTTGGATTAAAAGCGTGATATCAGGATTAATTGAAACCATTCTACTTCACCCTCCACATTGGCTGGCATAAACAAAAAATCACATGCACATTTGGGCAAATTTGCCACAGCACAATATGCTCAAACGGCAAAACCGATGGCAAACCATTAATTCTGACATACAGTATGGGCGAGGTTAGTAGCACAGGTCTGGGCTGTTGGCAAGCGAAAAGCAAAAATTGTCACAACTTATCAGACGCTTACCTCTTGTGCTTTTCGGCACAAATCTCAAGGCTCTCAGCGAGTTTGGAACACATACCGGCGCATGCTGACATTTTCAATGAGACCGATCGCCAGGCACAGCGTTATGAGCGAGGACCCCCCGTAGCTGACAAAAGGCAGCGTAATGCCCACCACCGGAAGCACGCCGATAACCATTCCGATATTGATAAGAGCCTGCCACATAATGAATGCACTCAGACCCACTACCAGCAGTGATCCGAACCGGTCGCGGGAGCGTCTCGCAACTCTGAGAGTGAGAAAGATCAACAGGCAGAACAGACAAAGCAGCACGGCACACCCCACAAAACCCCATTCTTCAGCCCATACCGAAAAGATGAAGTCGGTGTGCTTTTCAGGAAGGAAGTGAAGTTTGTTCTGGGTCCCGTTCAAGAAACCCTTTCCCCAGGCCATGCCGGAGCCAATTGCAATCTTGGATTGCCGGATATGGTAGCCGGCGCCGAGGGGGTCGAGATCGGGACGAAGCAGGATCAGAATCCGCCGCTTTTGATAGGGCTTGAGGACGTGTTCCCATACAGGAAGAAGAAGAGGCATGATGCCGAGTGCAGCCACAGCCAGGTACCTCCAGCGGATGCCGACGAAGAAGATGACGGTCACGGCGATGGCGAGAAGGGAAATGGCGGTTCCCAGATCAGGTTCGGCGAGGATCAGCAGGACGGGGGCGAAGGTCATTACCATTGGAATGAGCAGCTTGGAGATGCTTGGATAGCTGGATACCTCCTGAGAGGAAAAATAGCTTGCCAGTTGTATTACAATTACCACCTTCATGAATTCGGAAGGCTGGAACTGAAAACCCAAGATCTCCAGCCACCTTTTAGAGCCGTTTACCTCCTTTCCGGCCACCAGGGCCACGACCAGAAGTACAAGAAAAAGTCCGTAGAGCCAGGGAGCTACTGCCCGAAGCTTCTGATAATCCATAAAAAGAGTGCCGCACAAAACGGCCAGACCGATAGCGAGCCAGATGAGCTGCTTAATGAACAGGTTATTCGTGGGACGGGCCAGGATCTGTGGGTAGAGCGCGCTGTAGATGCTGAGCAGACCAATGGAGACAATCGCAAGCAGGACCCAGATTATCGACCAGTCGAAATTTTCTATGAGACGCCTGTCCATCATGACAAAAAGAACCCTTATACAGTCAGGAATAGAGAATCACTCTATTTTTCCCTGGATTTCATGTATTCGACGATGACCTTTTTAACGAGAGGGGCGGAAACAGACGAGCCGTGAGCACCGTGCTCGACAAGGGTCGCTACGCAAATCTGGGGGTCCGCCGCCGGTCCGTATCCTACAAACCAGGCGTGGTCCTTCTGCTTATACTTTGCAAGTTTTTCCAGAAGCTTTCTATTGGCGCCCTGAGGCACTCCCACGACCTGAGCGGTACCCGTTTTTCCGGCTATCTGCACGGAAGGGTCGCGAATGGCGTGGGCCGTTCCTCTTCCATCCTCGACCACTCCCAACAGTCCTTTTTTTACAATGTCAAACCAGCGCTGCTCGATGGGTATCTGGCGTTTGAGCCTGGGCTTTATGTCGTCTATCTCGTTGCCTGCGCTACCTTCTATTCTCTTTACCACATAGGGCTGCCAGAGCTTACCATTATTTGCAATAGCCGCATACCCCATGGCCATCTGAAGAGGGGTCGCCAGGTCAAAACCCTGGCCGATGGCGATAGAGAGGGTTTCCCCCTTCTGCCAGGGAACGCCCATAGCCTGCTTCTTCCACCAGGAGGTCGGAATCAAACCGGGATGCTCACCCTGGATACCTATCCCAGTCCTTTCACCGAGCCCGAACAGGTTCGCATAATGCGCCAACCGGTCAACTCCCAGCTTCATACCGGTCTGATAGAAAAAGACGTCGCAACTCTGTATGATCGCCCGTTCGACTTCCATGGAACCATGTCCGGCGTCTCGCCAGCAGCGATATTTACGATCAGCAAACTGGAGGTAGCCGGGACAACTGAAAGTGCTGGAGGGAGTTATCACGCCTTCTTTGAGGCCGGCAATGGCAACGAAGGCCTTGTATGTCGAACCCGGAGGGTAAGCCGCCCCGCTGCCCCGATTCAGGAGGGGATGTGTGGGGTCCTTGCTGAGCGCGAGCCATTCATCTCTTTTAAGACCGCGGATAAACTTTTCCTGGTCGAAAGTGGGAGTACACGCAAAGGCCAGAACGGCGCCATCCCTCGGGTCAATGGCGATGATCGCGCCCGTCTTCCCCTCCAGCAGCGATTCGGCCGTTCTCTGCAAATCCATGTCGAGAGTGAGCCACAAATTGCGCCCGGAGATAGGGAGTTTTTCTTCCATGAGGCGAATCCTTCTGCCTACAGCGTCAACCTCTACCTGGCGTCCTCCTCTCCTGCCGTGAAGGTATTTCTCGAATGCGCTCTCAATGCCGACCTTACCGATGTCCTCGCCGGGATAATATCCCTGGTACTTTTCATTTTTCAGCTCAGGTTCCGTGATCTCACTCAGGTATCCAATCAGGTGGGCGGCCGAGCCGTTCCACTTGTATTCGCGTTTCGGCTCGAGCTGTATTACCACTCCCGGCAACCTGACTCGGTGTGATTCGATCCTGGCGAGACAATCCCTGTCCAGGTCGGCCATGAGGCGCAAGGGAACGAACCGGGGGGTGGTTTTATGGGCTTCGAGGACGGCATAGAAATCATCCGGGTTGCGCTCGCACAGCCGGGCCAGTTCCCTGATGGTGCCATCGAGATCGCGAATATCTTCGCGTATGATCACCAGATGATAGGCGGGACGATTCTCCACTATGGGAACCCCGTTGCGATCAAAGATGATACCGCGCGGCGCCGAGATCTCCTCTATTCTCATTCTGTTGTTTTCGGACTGAAAACGGTAGGACTCCCCCTGCAGCACCTGCAGGTGCCACAGGCGGACCATATAAATCAAAAACATCAGGACCATCAAGGCGCAGACCAAAATATGCTGTCTTCCGGAAGAGAGGGAATCCGTACTCTCCCAGTTAATGGTCTTCAGCCCGATGGATTTTCCAATATTGCTTTTCATCTCTACACAATCCGGCCGGAAAAGATCTAAAAGGAACTACGCGAACTCAACATCGGATAGATCAGGAAAGGCGCAAGGGTAATCGAGAGCAGGGAACGGATGCCAAGGCTGATCCATATGGATGTGAGAGAAGGGAGATCCATCGGCACAAACGACAGAAAGAGTCCCAGGGCGACGGATTGGCCAAGGGAGCACAAGCCGACGAGGCCCATCTGGTAGAGCGGCTTCCGGCAGTCGAACTTTTCGGAAGCCATATGAACCAGACAGATGGTAACCATATAGGAACCCACATGAAGCCCCCAGAATTCCCCGGAAAAATTATCGACAACGAAACCCCAGAAGCTCGCCCACAGCAACCCGGAGACAGGCGGCCACTCGACCGCCACCGCAAACATGAGCGGCAGGAGCAGGTCGGTTCTCAAAGCAGGATAGGGCAGCCGCGGATTTACGTGTGCCTGGAGGAGCAGGATAAAGAACGTATAGAGAAAGAACGAGACTATCCTGCCCGCGGTTAGCCCGGAGGTCAATTGGGCCGGGCGCGTCATTTCTTGTTCGCCTTGGGCGGCTGAGGAGTGGGCTGAGCAGGAGGTGAATCGACGTCCAGACCCGCCCAGCCGCTCCTGATGATAAGGACCTCTTCGAGCGCACTGAGGCGAACAAGGGGTTTAACCTCAATTTTTTGAAAAAGATCGACCGGGTCCTTATAGGAAGCCTGGATAACGCCGAGCCTCAACCCCTTGGGATAAATGCCGTCTTTTCCTGAACTTATCACCAGATCGCCTATCTGAATATCAAGATTGCTTCGCACGTACTTGAGCAGACACCCACTGGCATCCTTGCCGGACAGAATGCCTCGCACGCGGTTGCGCTGGACAATCGCGTCTACAGAACTTCCCGGATCGGTAATCAGGAGCACTCTGCAGTGGCGGTCCGAGACATCCAAAACTCGCCCGATCACCCCTTCGTCATTGACCACGGGCATATCGGGGGCGATTCCATCCTTGAATCCCTTATCCACCATAAGAGTTTGAAACCAGCCGGTCAGATCGTGCATGATAACCTGGGCGGCTACCGCTTCGACCTTGATGGAGGCTTTGAAATCGAGCAGGCGCCTCAGGCGCAGGTTCTCGACGTAAGCCTCGTGATAGGTGGTTATTCTGCTTTCCAGATCGGCGACTTCTCTTCTCAGGGATTCGTTTTCGCCGCGAAGATTTTTCAGCCAGATATAGTCCCGCATGAAATCTTCCAGGCCGGAGAATATCCGGCCGAAAAAATGCACTGGTGGAGCCACAGTTTCCGTAATCGAGCGCTGCAGATGATCCATCTTGTTCGGAACGCGAAAATTGAGGGAGAAAATATATAGGAAAACGCTGATAAAGATGAGAATCAGGAGCGCGCCCCGCAAACGGCGAAGCCAGACGCCAGCGTTAAAAAATCTCATAATCCGGCACTTCGATCTGGAATCAACAACTTAGTTCAACGTAACCCGGGACGACCGCTGCAAAAAAGCGGCCCGCACCCTTCAGGACAGTACGTCTTTGAGAATGGAGATATCCTCCAGGGCCTTGCCCGATCCCAGAACCACGGTTGAGAGCGGGTCCTCCGTAAGCATGATGGGCAGACCGGTTTGCAGCCTGATAAAATGGTCAAGCCCTTTGAGCAGCGCCCCGCCACCGGTAAGCACGATCCCACGGTCGACAATGTCGCCTGCCAGTTCGGGAGGAGTCTGTTCCAGAGCGACTTTAATGGTCTCCAGTATGGAATCGATCTGTTCCTGGATAGACTCGCGGATTTCATCGGAATTGACCTCGAGGGTCTTGGGTATTCCCGTTACGAGATCCAGGCCCTTTATCATCATCGTTTCCGGTTCGCCCATTGGATAGGCGTTTCCGATGGTGGTCTTTATGAGTTCAGCGCTTCTTTCTCCGATGAGCAGATTGTATTTCCGTTTTATGTGCTGCAGGATGGCAGCATCCATCTTGTCTCCACCCACTCGGACAGACCGGCTGTAGACAATTCCCGCAAGCGAAATTACGGCAACCTCGGTAGTGCCTCCGCCAATGTCCACGACCATATTGCAGACCGGTTCGGTTATGGGCAGGCCCGCTCCAATCGCCGCGGCCATCGGCTCTTCGATCAGGTATACTTCGTGCGCTCCGGCCGATTCGGCGGACTCCCTGACGGCTCTTCTTTCCACCTGGGTCACTCCTGATGGAATGCAGATGATCACCCTCGGCCTGATTAGAGCCCGCCGGTTGTGCACCTTGCGAATGAAATACCTGAGCATTGCCTCGGTGACTTCAAAATCAGCGATAACACCGTCCTTCATCGGCCTGATGGCGGTGATGTTCCCCGGAGTTTTCCCGAGCATATTTTTAGCTTCTTTACCGACCGCGACAACCTTGTTGGCGCCTCGCCCATCCTTTTTTACCGCAACGACCGAAGGTTCAGTCAGCACGATGCCTTTGCCGCGAACGTATACAAGGGTGTTGGCAGTCCCCAGGTCAATTGCCAGATCATTTGAGAAGAATCCAAGTATCCTGTCGAGGAACATCCGCCGTATTTCTCCTTTCGAGCCTTTTTTGAGTGCGACCCTTCATAACATGTGAAATGTCTATCCGCAATCCTTTAAGAGAGAAAAGAACACAAACCCGATTTACCGTAATGCGCTGGAAAGACCTGCCTGGATATTCGATATAAGAACCGGGTATCGGAAGCAACGGCGAAGCCCTTCCAAG
>CAZIJV010000081.1:0-16138 GCA_964539645.1 uncultured Syntrophobacter sp. | reverse complement strand
CAGTGAGCAGTGAGCAGTGAGCAGTGAGCAGTGAGCAGTGAGCAGTGAGCAGTGAGCAGTGAGCAGTGAGCAGTGAGCGATTGTGCCGGTCCGGCTGGCTTTGTCAAGCAAAAAACCGTGCTAAACATAAGTAATTTAATGGAAAAAAGCCTCTCCTAGCACCGGGAGTTTCCTGACCCGGATGGAGGGGCTGCCGCCACTCCGTACTATTATTCGTAACATGCTCCATATCAACTCCGAGACCTGCAAGTTGTCATTCCTGCCGGAATGACGGGGTGTGATAATCCCCGGTTATTGTCCGGAGCAGTACGAAGGTCTGAATTTGCCTGCTGTTTCTTCGTGTGCTTCGTGCTTCCTTCGTGCCCTTCGTGGAAAAAAATATTAGCCCTGCAATCGGCGCCAAGTCGTCATTCCCACTTTCAAACTGCTTTGTGTATAAGCCCTCGGACTCACAAGGAAGACGCTGGGTTCCCGCCAAGGACACGCGGGAACGACGGTACGGAGGATCTCGTAGCGGGTGCAGATTGTACTGGAATTACATTCTTAACACTATTGAGCAACAGCGCCCGGAACCGGAGCACCAGGGTTTTTCTTCACTCTTCACTCTTCACTCTTCACTCTTCACTCTTCACTCTTCACTCTTCACTCAATTTCCACCCTGGCGTCCACTGCCCAGGCGCCGTCCGAGCGCGCGATGACCGGGTTCAGGTCCATTTCGCTCACTTCGGGCCGGGAAGCCACAAACTCCGATACCTTCTGCATCAGGGAAAGAATGTGATTTTCCTTAACCGGCTGCAGGTTGCGAAACCCTTTTTTCAGCTTCGGCCACGATCTCAACTCTAAAAACATCTCGGAAAAATCGACTTGTCTTGCCGGGAGTAAACGGAATGTTACATCTTTTGTAAGTTCCAGAAAGACACCCCCCAGGCCGAGGCTTATGACCGGGCCGAACTGCGGGTGACGCTGGTATCCGATAAACAGTTCCGCTCCTTCCGGAATCATCGGCTCCATGATGATTTTTGCCTCTTTATCGAGCGTTTCTTTCAATTCCCGGAGCCGCTCGAAGGCATCGCGCAAATCCTTTTCCTCTGAAAGATTCAGAATCACGCCGCCGATCTCGGATTTGTGAGGGTATTTCTCCGAGGAGAATTTCAATGCGACCGGGCATTCAAATTCCCTGGCGATCATGACGGCATCTTCGATGGAATCGACCGTAGCGATTCTACTCACCGGAATACCTGCATCGCTCAACAGTTTGTTTGCCTCAAACTCAGCAAGAACCATAGGAAATCCCTTCTCCCGCAAACGGGTTGCATCACGCAGAGGCTTCTCTATTGAGAAACCGGTGGCGGGAAATCAAAGCATTCAGGGCCAAGGCGCCGTCTTCCGGTGTTGCGTAGACGCAGATCCCTCTGGAGGTGAGTTTTTCCAAATAGGGCGCAGTCTCATCGGGACTGCCGAGCACCACCAGGACGACGCTCTTCCCAGTATACTTCTTGATGAGCATTTCCAGTTCGATGGCCGGCATCCGAATCAGAGGGGTAAAACTCCAGACGAGCAAATAGGCGTCAAAATTATCACGAAGCACAGTTTCGAGGACGGGAACATAGTTTTTGGGCATGAACCCGGGTCCTGTCAGGTCGACCGGGTTCTGTATTTCGACAGGGGTGTTCTCCCCGATTACCGACAGGATCGTCTCCCTGGATTCCGGAGCGAGATCAGCCAGTTCCCAGCCGAAATCGACGAGCTTGTCCATTGCGACGATGCAGGGACCGGCAGTAAAGGTAAGGGCGCAAAGACGGTTGCCCGAAGGCAACGGGGCCATGGCCAGCGCCTTGGCCGCCACGGCCGCATCATGGCAGGAATGGACTTCCAGCGCCCCGGCCTGCTTGAACATGGACTTATAGAGCCGGTATTCTCCCGTAAGTGCCCCGGTGTGGGTTGCCGTAGCCCTGGATACAACTTCGTTCTTACCGGCTTTATAGACGACCACCGGTCTTTTCAGAGCCGAGTTTTTCAGGGACTCGTAAAGAGACCTCGGGCAGTCGACCCCCTCGATGAAAAGCAGGAAGACACCAATGTTCGGATCATCCCCGAGTATTTGCAGGTAATCTCCGAAATCGATTACGGTGCGATTTCCCACGCCTACGAAGTGGCTCAAACCACAATGCAGTCCCTGCAGGCAATAGGCGATTGTGAGTCCGACCCCACCGCTCTGCGACAGAATTGCGATCTTTCCCGGAGATGGCGCCAGATGCCAGAAAATCCCGTTTTGGCCGTTGCGGAAGTTGCAAAAACCGAGGGTGTTTGGCCCGATGACCGGCATCTCGTAGTGCTGCGCGATGTCCTTGAGACGTTGATGAAGCGACTCGCCGTCCACGCCGATCTCGCCAAAGCCACCGACCACTATCGTCACCGCGCCCACACCATGCATGGCGGCGCGTTCGGCCATCTCAACAGCCAGGTGCTGGTTGAGCATCAGGACTGCCAGGTCCGGAGGCGGATCGATCGATTCCAGGTCCGGGTAACACCTGCGTCCGAGCACATGCGTGTACTTGGGATTTACAGGGATGACCTCGCCCTCGAATCCTGAGGAGAGGAGATTGTGCATAGGCCCCATCCCGATAGAGAGCTGTTCGGGAGAAGCCCCTACTACGGCGATGCGCTTCGCATTGAAAGCGCGCCTTAACCTCATTTCCATCAACGGACTCAGCGCCATCGTCACCTCTTCCGGGGAATTATTTAATTGTTAAGGTGGCTATTTTACAGGATTTGAACCGCCAGGCAAGTGACTAGAAGCTAAGATACTACAGGGACGGACGCAAACTCGCCTCACAAGAAAATATACGTGAGGCAAATTCGCGTCCGTTGCGGATGTGACAGGGTTTGTGGTTATTGGGGTGGCTTCATGAGCCAGTTGAGCCTGTCTGCAGGCTTGAGCCTCTTCATCTTGGCGAACAGGATACTTATGCGTCGGTTTCTGGGGTCTTCGAGAGAAGTTGAAAACAGCGGAATCTTGTCCGCAAAACCGACGACTCGGGCGATCCGGGTGGGCGATATCCCGGCCCCTTCCAACTCGCGCCTCGCCGAAGAGGCCCTTGCAATGGAGAGTTCCCAGTTTGAGCTTTGTTCGCTCCGGACCGGCGAAGAGTCCGTATGCCCCTCCACAGCTATTTCGTTCGGGAATTGCTTCAAAATTGAAGCAACGGTGCGGACGATCTTCTTCGCGGAATCAGTCAATTGCGCACTGCCGGGAGCGAACATCGGGTTTTCCAGTGAATCGACGATCTGGATCCGGACCCCCTCCTCTGTTATCGCTATGAAAAACTGCTCCTTTCCCGCCTGGACATTTTGATCAACCGCGGTCATGAGCTTGGTGGCCAGTTCGTCGTTGGTAATGCCGCTGGAGTGTTCTCCCGTCTCGATTATTTCCTCGCCGCCGAAATTCTGACCCGAGGGTCTCAGTCCTCCGTCATGCATGAAGGATTTTCCGCCGTGCTCGAAGAGGCTGAAGTGCTTGAAATACATGGCAAGAACAGCCCTTTTTTCCTGGGAAGTCATGTTCAGCAGCCACATCATCAAAAAAAAGGCCATCATGGCAGTGACGAAATCAGCGTAGGCGACCTTCCAACTCCCGCCGTGATGCCCGCCATGCACCTTTTTGACTCTTTTTATGATTATTTTCTTCTGCTTATCATCTACGCTCATTTTTTGGCCTTTTTAACCAGCGTTTCCAGTTCCAGAAAAGAAGGCCTGAGTTCGCCCGGAACGACGCGGCGTGCAAATTCAATGGCTACCTGGGGAGAAGGGGTGTTGACGAAGGCAAGCAAAGCCGCTTTGATGACCGTCAGGAATTCACGATCCTCATTGGCGATGTGCTCCAGGTTCTTGGATATCGGGCCTACAAAGCCATAACACATGAGTACCCCGAGGAAAGTTCCCACAAGGGCCGCTCCGACGCTGTGGCCGAGCACTTCGGGCGGCTCGCTGATTTTCGCCATCGTCAGAACGATGCCAAGAACAGCGGCGACAATTCCAAGCCCGGGCAGTCCATCCGCAACCGTAGCAATGCTCTTGGAGGGTATTGAGGCCTCTTCGTGATGGGCTTCGATTTCATACTCCAGCAGGGACGCCAGTTCATGTGCTTCAATGTCTGTGATGGTAAGCGTGCGCAGGGTATCGGTCAAGAAATCCACGGCGTGATGATTCTGCAAAAATTTGGGGTACTTTTTGAATATCGGGCTCTTTGCCGGTTCGTCCAGGTCGCTTTCAATCGAAACAAGGCCTTCCTTGCGGATCTTATAGAAAACTTCGCTTAACATGACGAGCGATTCGATATAATCGTTCCTCGTGTAAATCCGACTGGAAAACATCCGTAAAAGCCCTGCCTTTACCGCCTTGATGATTTTCATGGGCGACGAAATGACGAAACCGCCGAATGCAGCGCCAAAGATGATGACCAACTCGGCAGGCTGCCACAGGAGAGCGAGGTTCCCCCCCTCCATGAGGTATCCGCCGACAATAGCACCTATAACGACTAAGAATCCTATCAATACCAGCATTTAGCAGCCTATGGCCTCCTCTTTTTTCTCAGGATTTCTCGCTGCCGCTCAAATACATATTTTGCAATCTGCTCGCGTATATCTTCATCGATTACGGTGTATTCGATGTAAACCATCGGTCTGTCATTGCATATTTCGCACTTCACCACGTTTCCGTAGATGTAGAGAACGTTGAAAGGAGTGGAGGGCAACATGAGCCGGATCTCGACCATTTCTCCGGGTTCGAAAGGCTCGATCGCAAATGTGCTCAACCCGCCGGCGCTTATATTGACCCGCTCCAGCTCGAATCCGCCGTTCCTCTTTTCCGGGAAAGTCAGCATCTTCAAGATGGTATCAAGCTTCGCATTCAGGATCTGGAAGCACTCGGCAAGCATCTTGTCTTCCAACTCGGGCATCTCAGGATGCTCGGCTATGACAGACTCAAAAGCGATACGAGACCGGACTTTCTGCCTGCTTTCCGGAGCAACTCCGCAAATCTGTACCGGGAGGAAAGCATCCACCCTGGAATATTCTCGCAATGATCGGTAGAGTATATCTTCTTCTGATTCCATAAAAGACCGCCATTACCAATAATATGCCCCAGAAGAGCAAGGTTTGCTGCTCAAGTAGTAGTGAACCATGTCGGCAGTAAGCACAGCAGATTGTTGGTTCGAGTCCGAATACCTCAGCAGAAAAATCGGAAATTTCCAGGCTCTGCATAAGCAAAAAAAAAGACCGCCTCGGGCGATGACAATCCGAGCACGGTTGAAATGAAGCGACGGGGCCCCGGAGGGGTCCCCGCCACTTGGTAATCTACAATGCTTTAATGAATCATCCGACTATCCCAGGTAGAACCCCGTCGGATCGATATTGCGAAGAACCGTGATCTCCTCTTCCGTCGGAGGAGTCGTTTCTTTGACATCAGCCGCAATCTTCAGATCAAAAGAGCAGTTGGCTTTCAGCTTCTCAACCGACTGGCCGGGATAGTACTCTGAGAGGTACATCTCGCAGGTCTTCTTATCGAATTGGAAAACCCCCATGGTGCTTACAACTACGGTAGGCCCACCGCCGATCATTCCAAGTTTCTCGCGGGCGCCGGGGCCGTCGAGGAAGCCGGGGGTGGTGAGATAGTCGACTTTTTCGACGAACTTTTTGGGGTCCTGAGGCATAATTGCAAGCACGCGCTTGCCGGAGGTCGCCATGTCATTGGCGCCGCCGCTGCCTGCGAAGTAGGTGAAGGATTCCGGCTTTGACCAATCTCCTACACCCGTGGAGTTGATGTTCCCGAACTTGTCGATCTGAGCGCCGCCGATGAAGGCAACGTCGACCTCGCCTCTCTGGAGAGCCGCCATGGTGGCGAGCATTCCAAATGTAGCATCACCGTTGCAGAAAAGGGAAGGATCGTCAACTGTGATTGCCAGTCCCGGAGGGGCCGTAGCGCGGATCGACCCGCCCTCGGTGAAAAGAATCATATTGGGGGCGTGAGTGACCATCGCAAAACCTACCACAACCAGAGGCAGCCCAACACCGGCGAACACTACTTCCCCATCATTGATTTCCTTGGCACAGCGAACGACCATGAGTTCAGTCAGCTTGTAATTCGTGGCATGCATATTTCTTCTCCTTTGCACTCTTCATTATGGCCAGCTTAAGCCTTGATGTATTCATCAGTGTACTGGGGCACACCTTTCCAGCACGCAGGGTCATGATAGCCATAGTCTACCTGGTATTTCGGCTTGAACCCGAGTGTCGGCTTGAGCCGGTCGAGACCTTCCTGACCGAACTTCTCGACATATTTCTTCATGTAGGCAGCATGGTCTTCAGTGCCGTATACCCATTCGTCCAGGAACTTGGGGAGAAGCTCTGCGTTTCTTTCGTATTTGCCCTGATATTGGCTGAATCGGATATCCAGACCGTAGTAGCCGCGGCATGCCGACGGGTGAGCACCCCAGGGGCAATGTACTACGCCGAGGGTCTTGAAATAGGGAACGACTGTGCGGTCGGGGTCGGCCCTGATCACTTCGGGCTCGACGATCTCTTCGGCCGTAACAATGACTCCACGCTTCGCGCCCATTGCGCCCCATTCATCGGTAACCCCGCGGGTTCCCCAGCTCATCACATTACCCAGCCTGTCGGCGACCTGAGCGTGAATAACAGCCACGTCGGCGCGCCAGGCGCGTACAACCGTAATTTCCTCACCTGTGAACGGGTCCTTTACTATCGTGAGGTCGGTCGGGTTATGCTTCATCATGTCTGTACCAATATTGCCGCGTACCGGAATGAAGGGTACTCCAAGGTAGCCTGCAATCATTGCGCTTGTGGCCGCAAAGTTGGAGACGTCGAATCTCTTGGTGACTTTTGACTGAAAAGCACGACGGATTGCATAGGGGGCCTTTACATACCAGTTCATGATCCAGGCCGTGTGGATTTCCTTTACGCATCCGGCGCCGGCCATGATGTCGAGACCGCCGCAGTCGGTCGAGGATTCGATTGTGGTTAAATCCCTTTTTTTCTGCCTGATGATTTCGTGGGTGATCGCCATGGGAACCATGATCTGGAAACCGCCGTAATAAACAGTGTCCCCATCTTTGATAAATCTGGATACCGCTTCCTTGAGGGTCATCAACTTGTCGACAGCCATTTTTGTCCTCCGTGGTTATAAAAGAGAATTGAGATTTAATGCTAACAGATTGTCAGTGAAGCGCTCACCTCCTTGCTAGGGTTCCACAAATCCCCTCTTCATCCGTTCGTTATAGCAGTTGCGGCATAGATAGTAGACCCGTACATTCCCGCACCCCGTCCCGTATAACTGCAGGAGGAAGCTGCATTTCTCGCAACTCTGCAACATACACTTCGACTCGCAGAATTCGAAATCTCCCTCGAGCCTGCCGCACTCATCACACGTATTTTCAAATCTATCCATTGATAGTCCGTACTGAAGGGATTACTCCACCCCTGAAAACGAGCAAACGCGAACCCGATTTTTCAGGCTTCGAAACAAGAAAAAGTCGTATATGCGGGAATCGAAGGCAGCTAGTCAGCAAGACGAGCAGTGATAAGCGAGAAGATCAGGCGCAAGAGAATCCGCGAGGAGCTGTTGAACGAGAACCGAAGGTGCGATTGAGTTCCAAAAAATGATTGCTGCCAGGTAGCCTGCATCATTTTTCTTCAATTTGTGATTCAACGCACGTGATTATTCTTCGTAATGTGCCTTTATGTCAAGAATATTTTTCACCCGAATCCACGCTGTGATTGGGATTCCAGCTTGGCTTCAAAAATAATCCTTTAATTACAGCATCTTAGCGCAATGCCGATCATGCCCTCCTCTCCAGCTCCTGCAAACCTTCGAGGACATCTCAGATTTGACCTCCCAAGGATCAAACACCTGATGAACGATACGCCCACCTGCCTTACCGAAACCACGGCACAAAGCTTTCCGGAAATCCTGCCCGAGATTTAAAATAGCTTTTGAATTTTGCGCTGAACTTGACTAATCTATTCAAACGAAAAATAGTGCAATCAGGCATATTCGGCATCGGGTTGCAAGGCCTCCGGCGCGCAGAAGCCGCACCTTCCGGCAGTTGCCTTCCAACTGAGACTCGGCGGGAAGCTCGCATTGCGGCAGGCCTCAGATGCCTGATCTCTCAACGCTTTCATTCTTTCCCTCGCCCGAAGAGGCAAAAACATGAGCGACACGGAACAGATTTCCCTGCAAGATGCGGCCGATATTGTGAAAAACGGTGCAACCATCACCTTCTCAGGCTTCACCATCTGGCGCCGGCCCTGCGCACTCGTTTTTGAACTCATTCGCAAGAAAAAGCGAGGTCTTCATCTTATCGAGATCAACAGCGGCCCCCATTCCGAGTTCCTTATCGGGGCAGGCTGCGTTGCAGTACTGGAATCCTCATGGATCGGCCATGAAGCCTATGGGAAGTTCGGCGCCAACTTTTCCAGAAAGCTAAAGAACAAGGAACTCATCTGCGAAGACTACAGCCACTTCGAGATGGGCTTCCGTTTTCTGGCCGGTTCGGCCGGAATGCCCTACATTCCCACGCAAACAGCAATGGGGACCGACCTCCATAACCCCGAATACGACATGCTCGGCAGAGCAGGCCTGCGCAACGGCAAGAATCCGAAGATCCCTCTTAAAAAGTACGAATTGGGAAAAGATCCATTCTTCAAGGGTGGGCAACATATTCTCGTCCCTGCCGCAAGAGTTGATGTTGCCGTTCTCGCCGTACAGCAGGCGGGCGCCGAGGGGACTCTTCGCATTGAAGGGCAGTTTTTCTCCGATCCGGAAATAGCCCGGGCCGCCGATATCACGATTGTCCTGGCCGAAGAGATCGTCCCGGAGGAATATTTGCGTAGAGAGCCCAGGCTCAATACCATTCCCGATTTCGCCGTGGATTATATTGTCGAATGCCCCTACGGCGCACACCCCACCGGCATGTCCGGTTTCTATGAGGCCGATGGTGATTTCATCCGCAATTTCTACATGCAGACCCGGACGCAGGAAGGCTTTGATGAATTCGCACGGGAATGGATCTTTAGCAGCAGCCACAACCGATACCTCGAAAAACTTGGAACAGCCCGCCTCATCAATTTGAAAGCCAACCGGGCCCTTAATTTCAGCAGAAAAGGCCGATAGAGGACAGCCGAATGCAGCAGAAAAAGCAGGGTAAAGAAAAGGCATTTAGTCTCGCCGACCTGATGACGGTGGCTGCCTGCCGCGAAGTTCAAGACGGAGAGATAGTCTTTGCGGGAATGGGGATGCCGATATTGGCTATCCTGCTTGCCAAGAAGACGCACGCACCTAATCTGAAGCTCATCTTCGAGGCCGGAGCTTTCGACAGCAATCCCCCATCGCTCCCAAATTCAGTCGGAGACCCGAGATGCGTTACCGGCTCATCGAGGGCCTCGGGTATGTGCGAGGCTTTTTTCATTGCACAACGCGGCTGCATTGACGTAGGATTCCTTACCGGAGTTGAGATCGACGAATACGGCAATGTAAACACCACGGTTATCGGCGACTACCTTGACCCGGAACTGCGGTTGAGCGGCAGCGGGGGAAACCCGGACATCTGTTCATTTGCCAAACGGACCGTATATATAGTATTGCAGGAACCGAGGCGGTTCGTAAAACAGGTGAGCTATATCACCAGCCCCGGATGGCGGGTAAAAAAATGGCCCTCGGGGGAGTTTGTACACAGGCGGGAACTCTACGGGAGTTCTTTTCGCGGCGGACCTTCCGCGGTGATCAGCACCGCCGGAGTTTTCCGATTCGATGAGGTGACGGGGAAAATGTACCTGGATACCTATCATCCGGATCAGACCCCTGAGAGCGTTGCAAAGCTGTGTCACTTCGAACTGGACATCAGCAGGGTCAGGGGAGAGACACCGCCCCCGACAGCCCAGGAATTGTTCCTGATTCATGAGGTGCTGGATAGAGAAGAACTCTTTTTACCGAAGAAAAGTATCAGGTCGGGCGACATGGTCAGAGTGAAATAAACCAGAAGCCGATACCGTTTCCAAAATGCACACCCCCGAGGCTAATCGAATGCCCACGATCAAAAGACGAATTCTTCTTCTTGTGGATGGTTCCGGCCAGTCGTATGAAGTGATTTCCTATATCAGTAAAGCCTTCGTCCTGTGGCAGACCGAAATTGTGCTCTTCAACGTCCTCGATCCCATTCCCGATTCCTTCTGGGACTGGGAGAAAGATCCCATGGGCCCTCAATACCTCAACTACTTGAAGGACTGGGAGGGGAAAAAGGAAGCCCGCATTCATTCCTTCATGGAAAGCGCGCGACAGACACTCATTACCGCGGGGGCCCAGGAAAACCTGATCAAGATCAAGGTGCAGAAACGCCAGACAGGCATAGCAAGGGATGCCATCCTGGAAGCAAGGACAGGCTACGATGCAGTGGCTCTCGGCAGGAGGGGCATGGGCGCGATCGCCGAGCCGGCTCTGGGCGGAGTCGCCAGCAAGATGCTGGGCAGCATTACCAATATGCCGCTGTGCATTGTAGGCGGCAAACCGAAGCTGGGGCGAATTCTCATTGGACTCGACAGCTCGGCGGGAGCACTTCGGGCAGCCAATTTCGTGGGGAAGCATCTCTGCGCCTGTGACCCCTCGGTAACACTGGTGCATGTCATACGAAACCCCGACAGGGTTTATCCGGAATTAATGGCGGAGGAACCCGTCCAGCGGATCATCGAGGCCGCCCAGGCCGCAATTGTCCCGGTTTTCAACAAGGTTACGAAATCACTTTCCAACACAGGCATAAAGCAGACGAAAATCAATACGAAAGTCATTACCGGCGTCAGCAGTCGTGCGGGAGCGCTTCTGGACGAGACCATGCACGGGGCCTTCGGATCGCTGGTAATAGGCAGGCGAGGAGTCTCCGAAGTGGTACAGTTCCAGATGGGACGAGTGGCGGCAAAGCTCACCCAGATCTCGAACCAGATCGCTTTGTGGATTATCGCCTGACCGGGTCACCTCGGCTTTACGGCGCCGACAATGCAATCCATCCTCTCTCCGGACCGGAGCAGCTTTATGTTGATAAAGCCTGCTTCCTGCAGCGCCTCCTCCGTTTCCCCCATGCTGTAGGTGTCACCCCCCCGCGTATTTACAAGCATGTTGATCGCGAAAAGCGCTCCTTCGGGTGGAGAGGTCCTGGAATGGTCCATGATGTGATCACGGATCAGGAGCATACCACCCGGGTCGAGCGCCCGGTAGGCCTTCCGGTAGAGTTCCAGGTTCTGCTGGGGACTGTTTTGATGGATAATGGCTGAGAGCAGCGCCAGATCGCATCCCCGCGGCAGTTCATCTGCATAGAAATCTCCCGCCACCAACTCCGCACGATCCTGGTATCCCTCGAACAAGAGGCGCTCCCGCGCCATTTGAATCACATCCTGCAGATCGAAGAGCACCGCCCGGAGTTGGGGGTTATGTTTCAGGAATGCAATGGTGTACGTCCCCGATCCTCCCCCGATATCGAGCAGCTTGGCGTATCCGCTCAGATCCAGCGAGAGGGCGATCTCTTCGGAAAGTGATCGTCCTATGACATGCATGGCGCCGATAAACGCTTTCCTGCTCTCGGAGTCCATCGGTCGAGGATGCTGTTGTTCGGATGCGGGCCCCTTTTCAACCGTGCCGGTCAGATCGCTCCAACTGTCCCAGAGATGGTTCATGTGCAGCAGCATCGGCAGAGAAGAAGCTGGATGCTTGGAGGAGAAGGCTGCACTCGATCCGGTCAGGGCATAAATTTCACCGTTTTTATCCAGCAGTTGAAAAGTAACGAGACAGTCCAGGATTCGAGTCACCGCCCTCTTGTCCAGACCGCATTTGACGGCAATTGTCTCGGAAGTCGTATATTCGTCCTGGATCGTGGTGAAAAGGTCCAGTTCCGCCGCGGTCAGTATTATCCTGCTGCGCATGAAAGCCCTGGCGATCGCCATCACATCTTCTTTTCGCTCCGTCATTATTGCCCTCCCGGAATATGATTGAATAGGACTCTCTATCAGTCTATTACAAGGTTTGCCCGCTCGCAAGCGCGTGAGGAGCATGAGGCCTGAATTGCCGGCATATAGAGAATTGTTCAGTAAAACTGGGGAGTGATCTTTGGTATGCCTGCTAAGGGGGGATATTCCAAATAATGTGATTCCCCGAACATCTTGGCTTGATTTCTCTAGAGGCAAGTGATATTAATTTTAGTTCAATCAATGCTTGATGGTGGGTGTAGCTCAATTGGTTAGAGCACTGGGTTGTGGCCCCAGAGGCTGCCGGTTCAAGTCCGGTCACTCACCCTGTTCTGAAAAGCTGCCGGTGTTAGTCTTGCCGGCAGCTTTGTCATTTTTCCTTTCTCTGTTTCCGCCTACTCCTGGTCGAGCCTGAACCAAGAGAGAGGAAGGAATGTCTTTATCCTCCTCAAAAAGAGCCCATACTTCGACGTCCAATACCCTGGCGACCCGCATCAGGGTGGGAATGCTGCAGTGTTTAATGTCCTTCGACGATCTAATCCTCAAAATTGTTGAGACGGCGAGACCGGTCAAGCGGTGGAGATCTTCTATCGTCATGCCCTGATCTCCCATTAGCTTCTTTACCTTGCTTTTCATACTGGAATCTCCCGGAAAAAGAATAGTGTTCTCCTTGTTCGTCTATCGGAAGTTCCGGCCCGGATTTGGAGGGGGAAAAAGCCGCTTTTTGCGTTATTGCAAAACCGTATTGTTTTTTCTTTTCGACTGACCATCTCCGCTGATAGAATGGATTCTAAAGTCCCGGTAAGGTTTAGCAGGGAATCTGTATAGATTTTCGCAGATCAGATAATGACTATAGGGGAACGGAATGACTGATATCAAATTTGCGGACAACTTCGCCGATTTGTGCCGGGAATCCGGTGTGGATGCGGGCTTTCAGTTCGAATTCTACTGTGAGCGATGCGGGGATACCTGGCGTACTCCTTTTGTCGCCTATCGCAGTGGGCAGGCATCTGGATGGATCGGCAAACTCTCGGGAGCCTTAGGAGGTGTTCTCGGTGGAGCTGCCGAAACGGTGAGCGGTCTCTCGCAGGCAGGGTGGCATAACTCGCGTGACCAGGCGTTCAAGAGCGCCATCGAACAGGCAAAGGGCCATTTTCACCGGTGCGCTCGCTGCTTCCAGTATGTGTGCGATACTTGCTGGACCTCGGACAGAGGGCTTTGCTTGAACTGTGCGCCGGATCTCGATGCTGAGATTGAATCGGCCCGCGCTCATGGCGAAATCTCGGCAGCGGTTGAAAAGGCGATCACCGAAGGCCAGAAGCGCGGAAAGAAAGCCGATGTGGCCAGGAGCCGACAGTTGGTCTGTCCCGAATGCGGCGCTCAGACGAACGGAGGCAAGTTCTGTCCGGAGTGCGGCTATAAATTGACTCCGGAGACAAGGTGCCCCGGCTGTAATGCGGAAGTACCTTTGAGCGCCAGATTCTGTCCCGAGTGCGGCGGAAAACTGGGAGGGAGAAATTAGAGTGCCTGCTCACTAATTACCATGGGAGCGGAAGGTATTCATCCATTTATTAGAATGGCCATGCATCTCACGTACAGACCGCAAGATGCATGGCCGCTATTACTTTGAATCATTACCCGGAGGCTATCACCTAACGCACAGTGAAGGGAGCAGTCGCCTTTGCCCCAATAGATGATCGCAAGTGAAGAGTCCTGGTTGTTCCCGGACTAACGGTCGAATTGGCGATCCTCAAGGACCATGTTCCCGCAGCAACCGTTGCGGTTCCTATTACCGGCCCTGCTGCAGAACCAAGCCTGACGGTGATAGTGGCGCCATTGGAGGGACTCGCGCCTCTAATGCGCCATTCCTTGGTCGGGGTATCGTAAGAAGCTGTTGGAGCGGCAAGCAATTCCGAAATTATCTGAAAAGTCTGTGTTGTTGAGAGTCTTGCGATATCTCTTGCTCTGACTTTAACTGTGAAAGTTCCTACCTGGTTTGCCAAAGGCGACCAGGTCAGCATGCCGCTGACAGGATCGATAAGCATACCAAGGGGTGGAGTTCCGTCTATTGAATAGGTAAGCGGGTCTCCGTCAGCATCAATTCCGACGACGTGATATCTGTACAGATAGCCTGCTGTCGCCGACTTCCCGGGCGTGGATGTAATGACCGGAGCAGCATTCAACTTGACATCTATTGTAAAGTTCTGAGCAACGGATGCCCCCTTGGCATCAGCAGCAAGCACCTTCACTGGATTCGGTCCGACTTGAGCATTCGTGGGTGTCCAGGAAATCAGACCGGTTCCGGCGCCTATTGTCATTCCGGCAGGCGGGGGTTGGGCGGGATCGAAAGAGTAGGTGATCGGAGAACCTTCCGGGTCTTTGGCGATCACCCGATAGCTGTATGGCCGGCCTGCAAATGCAGTCACAACAGGTATAGAGGTGATTGCCGGAAGAACATTATCCACCACTACAACTGTAAAAGTCTGCGTATCGGTAAGACCGGTGAAATCTCTCGCTGTCGCTTTCAACGTATAGGAACCCCAGTTGCAGCAATGACGGAACCCAGGTTATAAGGCCGGTCGTTCCATTGATGCCCAGTCCGGTGGGCAATGGAGCAGGTGGGACGGTTGGTGGATTTGTAACGAGACTCAAACTGTATGTTATAAGCTCTCCCGGATCGAAATCCGCGGCGTTGACCGCATACCGATACCTGTTTGCCGGAGTGGCGATTGTAACTGGTTGAGAAGTGATCTTCGGCGCGTGTCCTGATGAGGCGTATGAGACTGTCTCCGTATGAGAGCCTCCGGAAGTAGACACCACACTGACTTTTGCCGGCATATATGGCGCGCCCGGAACTGTCAGTACGCCTCCGGTGAAAGCTCCCGGATAGCCCGTTGCACTTAAAGTCGGCGCGCCGGGACCCGTGTGGCTTGAACGGGCCGCTATCCGCAGTGTTTTTGAAGCTGGATCGAAGGTGGCGCCCGTGATCGTAACCTGATCGGTGATAGCAGCGTTGACTGCCATCACTGGATTATCAGTGAGGTTGGAGACCTTTACAGTGGTTGGCCTTGGACTCAGAACCGCGGTGAATGGAATTCTGGCGTAATACTTGCCCGATCCATCTGGAACCATATTGACCGGCGCAGCTCCGGGCAATTGGGCGGTGATTTGCTGTCCGCGAACCGATGATGCGAAGACGTCTACAAATCCATTCCCTGCTGAATCCAGCGAATAGACCGCTCGTTCAACACCTACACCTCTCCTGGCGGCGATCTTTCCGGAAACACTGAAAAGGGTCTCGGTTATGACGTTTCCGCCGGTTACATCATCGAGCACTGCTCCCGGAGGGCCAATGATTTGAAAGTAGTTGGTCCCCATGGGGCTGCCCGTTATGGCATGACTAAAATTGGGATTTCCCAGGTAACTATTTCCCGTAGCGGGATCTACATAAGGATAATCGGGCGCGGTCCACCTCAGAAAAGGACCGATGGCGCTCTTGAGAGCCCCTGTGAAATCCCCGGGGGCGCCAATGCCGATATCACTCGTATAATTGACCTCCCGGCTTGCTCTTTTTGCATCCGCTGCAACCACGTTGACTGAATAAGTTCCATATGGGTGGACAAAAGTGTAGACTCCGTCCACAGGGAAATTTCCGCCGCGTATCCTCACACGGCCAAAACTTATCTGGTCTCCTTTAACCGGCACACCCGTTCGGTAAGTTCCTTCCAGGGCGATGACCAGCGTGGCGTTAAGGCCTCCGCCCCGTATATTGGTTGAAACCAGGGACCAGAAGGCTTCGTCTCCGAAGCCGGTCTGCACTGAATAGGGATTGCCTGCAATAGGCGGCGATAATGGGCATGGACCAAGGCCCGTTATGGGATCTACCGGATCAAGGCAGAGTTCGAGAGCCTGGCCGGCAGTGTCACTGCACCAAATCGGAAATCCGTTTTTAGGATCGATCGGCCCCACCTGAGTGAGTTTTGCCTCCGAAAGGGCCGCAAACCCGTACATCCCGATTATCATGGCTATAATCAGAGAATACTTTCTTAACATGGCTTTCCACTGCTGTCCGGTTAACTATTCAATAAATTCGGGCAGTTGCTAAAATAAGGTGG
>CAZIJV010000080.1:0-16304 GCA_964539645.1 uncultured Syntrophobacter sp. | reverse complement strand
GAGCTCACTTTTCAGTTTCCTTCACTGCCTCCATCTGACTTTTGCAAGAGGCTCTTAGATGATTATAATTTCCCGACAAGTTCACAAACGGGGCCGGACCTTTCCTCGCGGACAAATGCAAAGTGAGCTCTTTTACGGCGGATAGCCCGGACAGGAGATCCTTTCTTATAAGGAATTTATATGGCAGAGCGTCAGCGTACACGTGTAGTTATCGAAAATTTACGACCTTCAGTGGACTGTGGCCGTTTCCCAGCAAAGCGCATTATCGGAGACCGGGTTACCGTTACGGCTGATATATTCGTAGACGGACATGATGCTGTCGCGGCAGGGCTGCTCTATCGGGGCCCCGGCGATCTGGAATGGAAGCGCGCGCCGATGAAGCATACCGTAAATGACATCTGGAGCGCTGAGTTCGCCGTGTACGAACAGGGTATTTATCATTTCACCGTCGAAGCATGGGTGGACCACTTCAAAACATGGCAGTCCGGTCTTGGAAAGAAGCTGAGGGCGCACCAGGATATATCGATGGATATACTGATCGGGGCGGACATCGTTGCCGGGGCGGCTGGAAAAACGGAAGGCGGGAACAAGTCGAGGATGGAAGAACTCGCGAATTACCTGAGGAGCGCAACGAACTCCGACTCGGCGGCGGCAAGAGCGCTCGGGCCGGAATCGACCGGATTAATGGAACAGTCCGGGGATACTGATTTTGCCGAACGGTACGACCCGGAACTGCGGATCGAGGTGGACAGGCCGAAGGCTCGCTTCAGCACCTGGTACGAGTGCTTTCCAAGATCCACTTCACCCGACCCGGAAAGAGAGGGTACGTTTCGAGATCTGGAGAAACGCCTGCCGGAAATCGCCCGTATGGGCTTCGACGTACTCTACCTGCCGCCGATTCATCCAATCGGAAGAACCAACAGGAAGGGGAAAAACAACAATCCGGTGGCGACTCCCTGCGATCCTGGAAGTCCCTGGGCAATCGGGGCGGAGGAGGGCGGGCACAAGTCGATCCACCCAAAGCTCGGAACCATGGAAGATTTTCAAAGGCTTGTAAAAAAGACAACCGAACATGGAATGGAGATCGCGCTGGACCTCGCCTTTCAGTGCTCACCGGACCACCCGTATGTCAGGGAGCATCCGGAATGGTTCAAGATCCGGCCGGACGGCAGCGTACAGTTTGCTGAAAACCCGCCGAAGAAATACCAGGACATCTTCCCGCTGAACTTCGAGACCGAAGCCTGGCGCAGTCTTTGGGAGGAACTCAAAAGCATCGTCCTTTTCTGGATTGAAAAAGGCGTTCGCATCTTTCGCGTGGACAATCCGCACACGAAACCTTTTTCCTTCTGGCAGTGGCTTATAGCCGAAATAAAGCGGGACTACCCAGAGGTCCTTTTTCTCTCCGAGGCCTTTACCCGTCCAAAGGTGATGAAGCGCCTCGCCATGGTGGGGTTCACCCAGTCCTACACCTACTTCACCTGGCGCAATTCAAAAGCCGAAATCATGGAATACCTGCGGGAACTTACGCAAACCGGCGTCAGAGAATACTTCCGGCCAAACTTCTGGCCCAACACGCCGGACATCCTTTCCGAATACCTGCAGTACAGCGGCAGGCCTGCTTTTGTCATCAAGCTCATCCTTGCTGCGACTCTATCTTCCAACTATGGTATTTACGGCCCGCCGTTCGAGCTGCTGGAGAGCGAGGCGTTGCCCGGACGCGAAGAGTATATGAATTCCGAAAAATACGAGGTCCGGCACTGGGATTGGGACAGGCCCGGGAATCTGAAGGACTTTATCGCCAGGATCAACCGTATCAGAAAGGAAAACGGGGCGCTTCAGGAGACGGACAACCTGCGCTTCTACGAAGTGGACAACGATCAACTGCTCTTTTTCGGCAAAACCGGCTCGGATTCCATGGATTCCATCCTGGTGGTCGTCAATCTGGACCCGGTCCACACGCAATCCGGCTATATCCGGATACCGCTTCGAGAGCTGGGGATAGAGCCGGGTCAGTCTTTTCTGGGCCATGACCTGCTCAGCGACGAAAAGTACATCTGGTACGGAGAGAGAAATTTCATCAAGCTTAACCCGCATGTCGTTCCCGCGCATATATTCAAGTTGAGGAAGCGAATTCGCAGAGAAACCGATTTCGATTACTTTCTGTAACGGAAATTGGCGCCGCGATTCCGGCCATTAATTCCGAGCAGGAGGGAGGAATGCCCCATAATTCAATTCTTTTGGATAGTGACCCGCTCTGGTACAAAGACGCAATAATCTACGAACTCCATATCAAAGCTTTCTTTGATGGCGATAATGACGGCATAGGCGATTTCAGAGGACTCACTCAGAAGCTCGATTATTTGAAGGACCTGGGAATTACCGCCATATGGCTCCTTCCATTCTACCCCTCGCCCCTGCGCGACGATGGCTATGACATTGCGGACTTTCTCAATGTGCACCCGCATTACGGCGCCCTGAAAGACTTCCGTCTATTCCTGCGCGAGTCACACAAAAGAGGGCTGCGGGTAATTACCGAACTTGTCCTGAACCACACCTCGGATCAGCACCCCTGGTTTCAGAGGGCAAGGCTGGCAAAGCCGGGTTCGGCATACAGGGATTTCTACGTCTGGTCGGACACTCCCCGGAAGTATGCCGACGCGCGCATCATCTTCCAGGATTTCGAAACCTCCAACTGGAGCTGGGACCCGGTAGCCAAGGCTTATTACTGGCATCGCTTCTATTCTCACCAGCCCGATTTGAACTATGACAACCCGGCGGTGCGCAAAGCTATGTTTCGGGTGATCGATTTCTGGATGGGAATGGGGGTGGACGGAATGCGGCTCGATGCCGTCCCCTACCTGATCGAGCGAGAGGGAACGAATTGTGAGAACCTGCCGGAGACCTACGATTACCTCAGGGAACTGCGTGAGCATGTCGATTCGAAGTTCAAAGGGCGAATGCTTCTTGCCGAAGCCAACCAATGGCCGGAGGACGCCGTCGCCTACTTCGGCGCAGGCGATATGTGCAACATGGCTTTTCATTTTCCGCTGATGCCCAGGATGTTCATGGCGCTCCAGATGGAGGACAATTTCCCGATAGTGGATATACTGGACCAGACTCCCGACATACCGGAACAATGCCAGTGGGCGCTTTTTCTTCGCAACCATGATGAACTCACGCTGGAGATGGTGACTGATGAGGAACGTGATTATATGTACCGCATCTATGCGAGAGACCCGAGGGCCAGGATAAACCTGGGAATCCGCAGGCGGCTCGCTCCTCTGCTGGAAAACGACCAGAGGAGGATAAAGCTCATGTATGGGCTTCTTTTCTCCCTGCCGGGCACGCCCGTTATCTATTATGGAAATGAGATATGCATGGGGGACAATTACTTTCTGGGGGACCGGGACGGCGTCAGGACTCCCATGCAGTGGAGTCCCGATAAGAATGCGGGTTTTTCGAGGGCTGACCCCCAGCAGCTTTATTTGCCGCCGGTAATCGATTTCGCATATCACTACCAGACGATCAACGTAGAGAACCAGGAAAGAAATCCCTCGTCGTTCCTGTGGTGGTCCCGCAGGGTTATGGCGATCAGGAAAAAATTCAAGGTCTCCGGGCGCGGGAGCCTCAAAATCGTCCAGACGAGCAACAATAAAATATTCTCCTTCATTCGCGAATACGGAGATGAGAAAATCCTGGTGGCGGTGAACCTCTCCCGCCATTCCCAGATGAGCATGCTTTACCTGTCGGAGTACGCCGGCCTTGTGCCCGAGGAATTCATCAGCCGCAACAAATTCCACCGTATCGGCGATGATCCCTATACACTCACTTTCGGTCCCTACGCCGGGTTTTACTTTCTGCTCGGGCAGGCGGCGCAGGGCGAAGCCTGCATCGGCATGCCGGGCAGGCAGCCCATCGAGGTCGGGGCAAACTGGACGGATGTATTCCACGGGGAGGCGCGCGAGTTGCTGGAAAACGAGATCATGCCCGCCTACGTCGGTGGGTGCCGCTGGTTCGGGGGTAAAGCGAGACAGGTGCAGCAGCTCAGAATTACCGAGACGGTTCCCCTTACCAGGGACCCGGCGGGACCCCAGGTCATTCTGATGAATGTCGACTATGCACAGGGTCTCTCGGATCTTTATGTTATTCCCCTTGCGTTTGCCGCAGGCGATGAAGCTTCAAGAATCGCATACGAGTTTCCCAATGCAGTGGTGGCGCGGCTGAAGGCTGCGGGCAGGGAAGGCATACTTTTTGACGGTATGTACAGTGAGGAGGTTTGCCGGGAACTCTTCAGCCTCATTGCCAGGAGGAAGAGCCATAAGGGGAACGGAAGCACTCTGACGGCTCATGCGGGCCGCGGGCTGGGAAGTGATGCGGCCAGGGTCCTGGAGCAGGTCCGCCCAAGGGTGTTGAAGGCCGATCAGTCAAACACATCGGTACTGTTCGGCGAGGAGTATTTTCT
Organism: uncultured Syntrophobacter sp.; assembly: GCA_964539645.1. GTDB lineage: Bacteria > Desulfobacterota > Syntrophobacteria > Syntrophobacterales > Syntrophobacteraceae > SbD1. The sequence continues at coordinate 11,842 of CAZIJV010000080.1, read as the reverse complement.
CAAAATCTTCCGTCACCCGGACGAAGGAATCAATCCGGATCTCGAGCTGACACGTTTTCTGACGGAGGCCGGGTTTGAGCATATTCCGGCTTTTGCGGGAGGAATCGAGCTGAGGCGAAAGAGCGGGGAGAGTGTTACCCTGGGAATCCTCCAAAAGTATGTTCCGAACCAGGGGGATGCCTTCAACTATGTGCTCTCCGGACTTAACCGGTTCTATGAGGCGGTTCTGGCGAAAAGGTCCAACGGGCTGCAGTCGGAGTCCCCCGGGATGGGACTTTCTCTTCTCGACCTTGCCCTGGGGGAGGGGCGGCTCTTACCCGCGGATTTGCCGACCGGCGTTCCGGAGGAAATGGTCGGGCTTCTGGGATTGCGTACTGCCGAGATGCACCTGGCTCTTGCTTCCGATACGAAGGATCGGTCCATTGCGCCCGAGTCCTTTTCGACACTGTGGCAGCGTTCGGCTTTTCAATCGATGCAGGCGCTGCTGAAGAGAACCTTTCAACTGCTTTCCACCAGCATCAAGGGCTTTTCGCCGGAAGCGGCGGAGGAGGCGTCTCGTATTCTGCCGCTGAGCAGCAGAATAGTCTCCATCTACCGGGCTATCCTGACCAGGAAGATTCCCGCGAAAAGAATCCGCATTCACGGCGACTATCACCTGGGGCAGGTGCTCTATACGGGAAAAGACTTCGTTATCATAGACTTTGAAGGCGAACCTGCGCGAACTCTCGGCGAAAGGCGCATTAAGCTCTCCCCGCTCAGGGATGCCGCCGGGATGATACGATCTTTTCACTACGCAGCATACCTTTCGTTGCTCAAGAGTTCGTCCATCCGTGAAGAGGATGTGGCCCCGCTCGAAGCCTGGGCGGAAGTCTGGTACAGAAGCATGTCGGCTGTTTTTCTGAGGGCCTACCTGGGCAAATTGAAGGACACCGGCCTCATTCCGGAAAACCGGAAAGACCTGGAAACATTGCTCACCTGTTTCCTTCTTGACAAAGCGGTTTACGAACTGGGATATGAACTCAATAACCGGCCGGAGTGGGTGGCCATTCCGGTGAGAGGTATCCGCTATCTTGTGGAGAGCGCTGCCGGATCTGAAAAGGAGCGAGGATAAATCGATGAACTCCCCCAATGTAGACCATGAATTCAGCTTGATCACCGAACACGACACCTACCTGTTTAAAGAGGGGAATCACTTCAGGCTCTATGAAAAGCTGGGCTCTCACCTGGTTACCGTCGATGGGGTGGCGGGAGCTTTTTTTGCCGTTTGGGCGCCTAACGCTGAAAGCGTCTCGGTTACCGGGGATTTCAACGGCTGGAGCAATGAATCGCACCTGCTGGCGCCCCGCTGGGATGGATCGGGAATCTTTAGCGGCTTTATCCCCGGCCTGGGGAAAGGCGCCATCTACAAATATCACATTGTTTCCAGGGAGAACGGATACAGCGTGGATAAAGCCGATCCGTTCGCCAGGCACTGCGAGACCCCGCCCAGGACCGGCTCCATCATCTGGGATACGGACTACGAATGGGACGATCGTGAATGGATGCAGGGCCGCGCAAAAGCAAATGCCCTGAACGCTCCCTACTCGATCTACGAAGTCCATCTCGGGTCGTGGAGAAGGTTGCCCGAACAGGATAACCGCTCTCTCAACTACAGGGAAATGGCCGATTACCTTCCCGGCTACGTAAAAGAAATGGGTTTTACCCATGTCGAATTTCTCCCTATCATGGAGCACCCCTTCTTCGGCTCCTGGGGCTACCAGACAACGGGCTATTTCGCGCCGACTTCCCGCTACGGTACGCCGCAGGATTTTATGTACCTCGTGGATGTTCTGCACAAAAACGGGATAGGGGTCATCCTGGACTGGGTGCCCTCTCATTTCCCCAGCGATGAATTCGGCCTCACCTTCTTCGATGGAACGCATCTTTTCGAACACGAGGACCCCAAGAAGGGATTCCACCCGGAGTGGAACAGCTATATCTTCAACCACGGCCGCTATGAGATACGAGCCTTTCTCATAAGCAGCGCTCTTTTCTGGCTGGACAAATATCACGCGGACGGCCTGCGGGTGGATGCTGTCGCTTCGATGCTCTATCTCGATTATGCACGCCAGGAGGGTGAATGGATTCCGAACGTGCACGGCGGAAAGGAAAACCTGGACGCCATCTACTTCATACGCAGATTCAACGAAGCGGTTTACACGGAATATCCGGATGTGCAGACGATAGCCGAAGAATCGACTTCCTGGCCCATGGTCTCCAGGCCCGCGTACCTGGGAGGGCTCGGCTTCGGCATGAAGTGGAACATGGGCTGGATGCACGACACACTGGATTATCTTGCAAAAGACCCCATTTTTCGCAAATTCCACCAGAACCAGCTCACTTTCAGTATCTGGTACGCCTTTTTCGAGAACTTCATCCTGCCGCTTTCCCATGACGAGGTTGTCTACGGCAAAGGCTCACTCATAAACAAAATGCCGGGAGACGACTGGCGTAAATTCGCCAACCTGCGACTGCTCTTCGGATACATGTTCGGCGAGCCGGGCAAGAAGCTGCTTTTCATGGGCGGCGAATTCGGCCAATGGAACGAATGGTACCATGAATCCAGCCTTGACTGGCATCTGCTCGATTTCCCCGCGCACCAGGGAATGAAGAGGTGGGTCCAGGACCTCAATCATCTCTACCGGGCAGAGCCTGCCCTGCACCAACTCGATTTCAGCAATAACGGTTTTGAATGGATCGACTTCCATGATGCCGACTCAAGTGTCCTTGCATTCCTGAGAAAACCTGAGACGAGCAATGACATTATCCTGGTCGCGGCCAATTTCACCCCTGTTCCGCGTCCCAACTACCGGGTCGGCGTCCCCAGGCCCGGGTATTGGAAAGAGGTTCTAAACAGCGATTCCAGGATATACGGCGGTACAGGGTTCGGCAATTTCGGAGGCGTGGATTCCTCGCCCATACCCAGTCACGGTAAGTATCACTCCGTCTCCCTGGTGCTTCCGCCTCTCGGCATAGTTTTCCTGAAAAGTGAGCTGCCTTCCGACCTGCGCGATATATCCGCCCCGGAGATGGCCGCACTCGGCGAATAACATGACGGCGTTGCGAAGCCGTCGGGACCGGCTTTGCTGATGAAGATCATCTCCCGGCTTTCACTACAGCAGGGGGGATCTTAACCAGAAGACAGGTTGGTCCCGTTTCGCTATATTAAAACCCGTTGGGCATGAGAAACCTGCCCAACCTACCGCCTTCGCCTGCTCCGCGCTCGTCATTCCGTGTATGAGCGCCTCTGAGCCGATCATGCTATCACCATGCGAGCGTGGTTTGAACGAGAATGACCCCCTTTGGCGTGTTCCTGCCCCGGAAATCCGATCCTCAACTCTACAGAAATCCGGCTAAAATTCCGATACGGTAATTGAGCCCTTTGCTTATTTGATCTCAGCGAGGGATATTTGCGTTGGAATTTCAGTTTTTCGAATGGCCGAAAGCACGGACGTGACGGAGCAGTAAGCCGGGACAATTCGATGCCCGGTTCCCGTCAGTTCATCTTCCAGTGAAAGGATGTCAAATGTTGAGCTTCAGGAATTTTTCGATTTCGGGAAAGATCGTCAGCCTGATCCTGTTCACGGTTATCGTAGTGGGCGGGGCCACTTTCGGCGCTGCTTATCATTTCTTCACCAAATCCAATGACGAACAGGCCGAACAGAGAATTGACCTGACCGCGTTAGCGATTCAGGCGATTCTGGACGATCAGATGGTCAGGATGAAACAGCTTGCGCTCTCATTATCTACCCGCCCGGACCTGGCTGAGGCTCTTGAGGGAAAGGATACCGGACAACTGCAGAAAATCGGCAGGGAGATAGTGAAGAATAACGCACTTGAGGTGCTGACCATCTCTGACAGGGAAGGAAAGGTTATTGCCCGCGGGCATTCGGAGAAGGTCGGGGACAGCATCGCAAACCAGGTCAATGTCAAGAAGGCCCGGGCAGGTGAGGTATCGGTGGGTATTGAGGAGGGGACAGTGGTGAAATTTTCCCTCCGCGCCGGGGCGCCCATCAGGATCGATGATAGGATTGTCGGCGCAATCACCCCCGGAGTCAGCCTGACCAATACGACCAGCTTCGTCGACGAAATGAAGAAACGGTTCGGGGTGGAATGCACCATTTTCCAAGGCGATGAACGCGTTTCCACGACTATTGAAAAGGATGGAAAACGCCTCACGGGAACCAAAATGGATAACCCGAAAGTTATCGAGACGGTCTTGAAAAACGGCCGGAAATACCTCGACCAGAATGCAATCGGCGGAAGATTATATGATACCGCCTACTGGCCTATAGTGGGGGCCGATGGAAAGATCGCCGGAATGCTTTTCATAGGCAACGACCGCAACAGCATCGAAGCAGCCGCTGAGAGGGTCATCGTCGCCGTACTGATAACGGTTCTGGTAATTGGTTTACTCATGTTTATCGGGGGCTACCTGCTCGCCCGCTCCATTGTGAAGCCGATGCTGAAATCGATGGCCATTCTGGATGAGGGTGTGTCCGAAACATCCAACGTGGCTGACCAAATCTCGACATCGAGCCAGCAGCTTGCGGAAGGGACATCGGAGCAGGCTGCCGCCATCGAGCAGACCTCCTCCTCTCTTGAGGAAATGTCATCGATGACCAGGCAGAACGCGGACAATGCAGGTCAGGCCGATCAACTCATGGGAATGACAAAAGAATCGGTCAACAGATCGAGTCAGATGATGGATAAGCTCACTACCTCAATGGGTGAGATAACCAGGGCAAGCGAGGAAACATCGAAGATAATCAAAACGATTGATGAAATCGCTTTTCAGACAAATCTGCTTGCGCTCAATGCCGCGGTGGAGGCAGCGCGTGCCGGCGAGGCAGGGGCCGGTTTCGCCGTCGTTGCCGAAGAGGTACGAAATCTGGCGATGAGAGCCGCCGAAGCGGCAAAAAATACTGCCAGTCTAATCGAAGGGACTGTCCAAAAGATACATGATGGCTCGGAACTGGTCGGACAGACCGAGAGCGAGTTCCGCGAGGTGGCATTAAATGTGGCCAAGTCGAGTGAACTGGTTGGTGAAATCTCTGCGGCCTCCCTCGAGCAGGCTCAGGGAATCGAACAGATGAACAAAGCCATCAGCGAGATGGACAAGGTGGTCCAGAAAAATGCTGCAAATGCGGAAGAATCTGCGGCAGCGGCAGAGGAGATGAATGCCCAGGCGAATCAGATCCAGGAATTGGTTATGCAACTGGAGAAACTGATTTCCGGCGCCAGGGGAATCAGAAAAATTAAATCCGCAAAGGGCAATAAGCAGGCCATGCCGGTAGCGGTCCCGGCGGCCCCGATCATGAACAGGAGAGAAAAGCTCAACGCCGGCGACGGCAAGGTTGCAGCCGGGAAGCAAATGATCCCGTTTGAGGAAAAGGAGCTCTCGGATTTCTGATGACTCCTGTTGACCGTGGCACCTCCCGGCGATTACGGAGGGCGCGCGTGCCTTATCGGGCCTGTTTATGCATTCCCTCCGCTCCCCCCGGACTTGCGGTTGATTTCACGTGACCATTCTGTTATCAACCTGTAAACGGGAGAAATATGATCGCACCACCCGATACCGAGAGGGACCGCATGAGAAGGGCATGGCTTCTTTTAACGGTTTTCTGTGCATTCGCCGTGTCGGCCTGCACCGGCGCAAATACCAGCGGTAACGCCGTGCCCGCGGTTTCCGTCGATACCCTGGACAGGCAAAGAGTGGAGCTGCAGAGCTGCCTGGCGGGCTATGAGGGCGCCATGATCGAGAGGCACGAAAATAGCCTCTCGATTATAATGCGGTGCGATACCTTATTCGAACCTGAATCGGCCCGGATGAAGGGGGTTACCTGCGGGCAGTTGGACGGCGTCGCCGAAGTGGTGAAGAAATACTCCGACACTCGGATAAAAGTAGACGCTCATACCGACTGTATACGCTCCGAGGAAGAGAATCTGGAGATCTCCGAGATGCAGGCCGGAGCAGTAAAAGAGGTACTGGTCGGCAGGGGGGTCTCTCCTTCGCGAGTCACCTCCAGGGGTTGGGGTGAGGCAAAGCCTGCGGCATCAAACGCCACGGAAGACGGCAGACAGGCAAACCGGCGCGTCACCATTACGCTTATTCCCGGCCAGTCCTGAGGAACACGGCATGAATGAAGCGCCCCTTCCGGGCAGAGTCTTATACCTTTTCGTGATTGTCTTCGCGATTATTACCACCTTGACAGCCGTTGTGCGCTGGTTCCTGATCGACAATCCCGGTTTGCTGCCTCCCTCCGCTGCCCATTCAATCCAGTCGAGGACCCTCACCTCCGAATACCGTTTGGCGGGGTTCGTCATAGAAATGATTCGACTGGAGGCAGCCCTCTACGCTCTGCTCGCACTCTATGGCATCTGTGACGCTTATCTGCGAGGAGAGGTGTTTGGCCCGGCCGTCGGAGCACTTTATCGAAAATTCGGCATGGGGCTGGTTATGCTCGCCGCCGTCAACGGCGCCTACACAACAGCCCTGGTCGCCGTTTTCTCATGGCTCTCCGGGTCAACCGTCTCGATAAGACTGGGGGTCGGCGCCTCCGATCTCTACCTGTTCGGCATAGGAATAGCCGTGCTGATGCTGAGCCTTGCAATCGACGAAGCGCGGGGCGCCAACAAGGAAGATGAAGAGAGCGATGCCTGAGTTGCGCTCTGCCATTCCCCAGCTCGACACAGTGCGCGTGCTGGCCATGCTCGCCATATTTCTCCATCATCTCTGGAAAACGGTGATTCCAACACCCGAGGGCGCCGTTCAGAAGATGTTCGATCCGGTATTCAGCTCCGCCTCGGACGGCGTTATTCTTTTCAACTTCATCTCCGGTTTTCTACTGGCGCTGCCCTATCTCGGGCCTGAGCAGCGCCCGGCTGCAGGCTACCTCCAGTTCCTGAGGAGGCGCTTCCTGCGGGTTATTCCTCCCTACTATCTTGCCCTGCTGCTCTTTACGCTTGCAAACATCCTGCGCTTCTCATATCCGCTTGCTCCCGCCTTCGACATGCTGGTGCAACACCTTCTGTTCATCAATGCGCTCGACTACTCGAACATGTTCACCAATTTCTCTCATTTCTGGTACCTCAGCCAGTTGGCGCAATTCTACCTTCTCTTTCCCCTGATCCTTTGGTTCTTCGTTCGTATCGGACCGACGAGGGCTGCCCTGTGCACCATTTCTATCTGCTGGAGCGCATGGATTCTGCTTGCCTGGTATTTTCCCGCCACTCCCGGGACATCGCCGGAGTTTCCGGAATACCTGATGCACTTCAATCTGCCGGGGCGGCTGCCGGAGTTCGCCGTGGGCATGTGGCTGGCCTCGCTCTGGAGACCTTCCGAACAGCCCCTTTACCGGAGCATCTTCCATAGAGCCTTCCTGTCATTCAGCATTGCAATGACAATCTATTTTATTGCGGGTACGCCTTTCTACCAGGCCATGAACCTGCCCTTCGTGCACATGTACCATGTGGCGCTCAGTCTTTTGCTCTTCCTGTTCCTGCTTCTCTGGAGACCTGCCGCAAGAGCCGGAGAAGCGACGGTTCTAAAGAACGTCGCAGCCCATTCCTACTCGATTTATATTGTCCATCACCCTCTTTTCAGCTACGTCGGCGTAACCCCCGCAACCGTTGCGCACACCCTTGGAAACTTCGCCCTTCTCACGGTATTACTTTTCCCCCTTTCCTATCTTGCCGCTCGGGCCCTGGACTTCTTTTCGGCAGTCATCCTCAGCCGCCTCCCGGAAAAAGACAAAAGCCCTTCCTGAATACCTTCAAAAGTTCGAATAAAGCCAGGCACTTTCCCCTCCTTGGGTGTTTCCACCTAGTGAAAATAAGACTTTCTCCACATTGAACCGGTTCTCAGACGCTCTCAGCTTATTAGTCAATAAAAGAGGATCTCGAATGGCCTGACTGTAAAAAGGAGTGAGGGTATGGGGAAAAGCGGGCACGGAGGATATGATGCGCTCACTTTCTTGATTCTGGGTATTGCGGCGGGGGCTGTGATCCTTGTGGCCGGATTTTCCATGGGTGTTTCGGTTGAAGGCCAAGATGCCTCCACGGCGGTTGAGCCGCCCGCCGGGGGTGAAGACGGCGCCACGAGCGATTTGGACGCTCCGGGCTTGCTTGCACTCAAGAAATCCCCCTTTTCCATTCCTACCACCATACGGCAGGCCACTCTGGTCAGAAATGCGGCAGGAGGCGGTATAGTGACGGTAACCGTTTCGGCTGATCCCGATGAGAAAGTCGTGGCGAATCTGCCGGACGCGGCGCCTGTTGCGCTTTTTCAGATCCCGGGCCGCCCCGGAACATATACCGTGAGTCTGAGGTTTACCCCCGGCGAACGGTGCACTCCCGTAACGGTGACAAACCGTTCGGACACCCCACCCGTCTCCCTGGTCCGGCAACCGGTCGATGTTGTAATAATCAGCACAGCCGCCTTCGACAGGGAGAGCAGAACACTGGTAATCCGGTCACATTCCACCGACCGGCTCCCGCCTGGTCCGGTGCTCCAGGTGTTTGATGAAAAAGAGAGCCTGCTCGGCACGATTGTCGGTGAGCAGTTGTTTGTCAGGGACCTGATGACAATCCCCGCAAGGATATGCGTGAGGTCCTCCAGGGGCGGATCGGCTCTCAGAAGGGTTGTAAAGCAGTAGGGAAAAGACGTGCTACCCCGGCTCGCGGATGACCAGGCCCTCCAGCTTCTCTTTCCTGTTGAACTCGGCGGCGAACTTGAGCGCCGCTTCACGGGATGAAAAAAAACCGACGAGGACACGATTCCACCTGCCGCCGCCATTGAGATCGAGGGCTTCCAGGCGTGGCGAATACCCTTTTTCCTTCAACTGCTCGACCAATCGCTGAGCGTTTTCGGCATCTTTCAAAGAGGCGACCAGGAGGGTGTACTGTTCGCCGGGCGGCATCGGTGCGGAGGCCGGGGGCGGGCTCTTCTCAGCCGGGGAAAGGACTGTTTTTTCCGGTGGAGCCTGAGGTGGTGCTTTGGCTGTGACTTCTCTCGCAGCCTCTTTAACCGGTTCACCAGGCTGTGGCGTGGATGCCTGCTCTACCGGCCTGGGTGAAGCATCAAGAGAAGTTCCGCCCTTCTGAGTGAGGTCTTCATAATAGTTTAGGGACTCCAGGATCTTTCTTGGATCGCCCCAAGTCTCTGCCGCCTTTACAGCCGGCTCGCCGGTCTGCTTCCCGAGCCCCAGGAAGCGCATGAATTCGGCGCGTATCGATAGATCCTCCGAACTCACCAGCGCCACCCCCCTGCCGACCAGGACGCCCAGGATGAACATCCAGCAAAGGGCGACCGCAAAACTCAAGGTGTAGAGAACCAGTCTCTTTCTGCTCAATTCGAAACGGTATTTCTTTCCGCCTCGCGAACTGCCGGTTTGTTCGGTTTGTTCGGTATTGATGACTACCAGCTTCGGGCGAGTCATGAGGACTGTCCTCCCTATGGCGGGTTTCTACATCTTTTGCGGTGCTGAAACACCCAGCAGTTGCAAAGCGTTGCCTATGACTTCCTTTATGGCTGCCGCCAGGTACAGCCTTGCCTCCGTCAGGGCCTGGTCGTCACTCAGGATGCGGTTGTCATGGTAGTAGCTGTGGAACAGAGCCACGAGCTGGTGCAGGTAGTACGGAATGTAGTGGGGCTCAAGTGATTTTGCGCAATCTGCGAGCATCTCCGGGTACTCTCCCAGCATCTTCATCAATTCGAGTTCCTGCTGTACCTGCAAAAGACCAAGCGTTTCATCTCTGATGGCGCTTATGTCAAATTGAACACCCCGCTCCTTCGCAACCTCGAAAATGCTGCAAAGACGGGCATGGGCGTACTGAACATAGAAGACGGGATTGTCATTGCTCTGTGCCTTGGCCACCTCGAGATCGAAATCAAGGGGACTGTCCGTCCGGCGAGTCAGAAAAATGAAACGGGTGGCATCCTTTCCGACTTCATCCATAACATCGCGCAGAGTCTCGAACTCGCCTCCCCTGGTGGTCATGGCCACGGGCACGCCGCCGCGCAGGAGGTTCACCAGTTGAACGAGAACGACTCTCAGGTCGTCCTTTTCCCGTCCCAGCGCCTGAACTCCCGCTTTCATCCGGTCGATGTATCCATGATGGTCGGCGCCCCAGATATCGATGACCAGGTCGAAATCCCGGTCGAATTTATCGAGGTGGTAGGCCAGATCGGCGGCAAAATAGGTGCTCGCGCCGTTGGCCCGGATGACTACCCGGTCCTTTTCATCTCCGAAAGAGGTGCTCCTGAACCAGACAGCGCCTTCTTCATCATAGATGTAGCCGCGCTTCCTCAATAATTCTATGGTTTTCCGCACCGTGTCGCGGTCATGCAACTCGCGCTCGCTGAACCACCTGTCATAATGGACGCCGAAAAGGTCCAGATCTTCCTTTATGCCATTGAGAATACTCGTTGCCGCAAAGTCTGTAAAGCAGGGAAGCACCTCTTCGAGAGGAGATTTGAGAAAGCGCTCGCCCTCCTCCCGAATGAATTCCCGCGCCAGCTCGCGCATGTATTCCCCTCGATAGTGATTTTCAGGGAATTCGACTTCCTCTCCCAGTTCCTGCCGGTAGCGGTAGTAGAGGCTGCGCCCCAGGGTCTCCATCTGGTTTCCGGCGTCGTTAATGTAGTATTCCCGCTGGACCCGGCAGCCTCTTGCCTGGAGAATATTCGCGAGCACGTCGCCGATAGCGGCGCCCCGCCCGTGACCGATATGCAGAGGGCCGGTGGGATTTGCACTCACGAATTCCACCTGCACCTTTCGCGGCTCCGCCTGGGGCGCCCTGCCAAATCCCGCCGGGTCGGCCAGGATCTCGCGTATGATCCCATGCCAGGCGGCAGGCTTGATGAAAAAATTGATGAAGCCCGGTCCGGCGATCTGGACGTCCTTAAGTATTTTTCCGGAGTCGTCGAGGTTGGCGATAATCTGCGAGGCGATCTCTTTGGGACTGCGTTTTAAAATGCGGGTAAGCCCCATTGCGAGGTTTGTGGAATAATCCCCGTGATCGGCAATTCTGGGTATGCTGAGTTCTATGTTGATTTCCGCCTGGATGTCCCGCGCTTTCAGGATGGGCTCTGCGGCCTCCGCCAGCATGGACTTCAAGCGGTCTCGGACAATGCTCATGGTGATTCAAATCCTTCCTGACATGTGATTAGTCAGGCATATATATCACCACGGGAAGGGGTTTCAAGCTTATCTTTTCCCGGCGTCGCCAAAAACGGGAAGAAGTGAAGAGAAAGCAAGGTTCGAAAAGCTGGACCTGAGGAGAGCCCAACGTACGGAGAAGATCGAGTCTTTCCGGGGAGGAGAAGCCGAGTTCCAGAATGCCCATCGCATCCGCAAAGTAAAGCCGGTGGGCACGAAGCGCCGTGCCCACCATCCCTCGTGGCGGAGACTTGCGCGGGTGGCGCTCTTAAGCCGGTGGGCACGAAGGGCCGTGCCCACCCTACGGCTGGCCGATGCAGGGGGATGCTCCGCAGGCGCATTCACGAAACAGCATTCGCAAACAAGGCATCTTAACAGGCCCGGGACATGTTTTTCCGTAGGGTGGGCACGGTTCTTTATGCCCACCATCAGCACCGCCGGAGACTTTAGGTGGCGCACTTAAGCCGGTGAGCACGAAAGGCCGTGTCCACCCTGCGGCTGGCCGATGCACGGCAATGCCCCGCAGGCGCATTCATGAAACAGCATTCGCAAATGAGGCATCTTAACAGGCCCGGGGACACGTTTTTCGTAGATTCTATGATGGAAGGGACCATTTGAGAAAACCGTCAAGCTCTGGTAAG
>CAZIJV010000079.1:0-17786 GCA_964539645.1 uncultured Syntrophobacter sp. | reverse complement strand
TGCTCACTGCTCACTGCTCACTGCTCACTGCTCACTGCTCACTGCTCACTGCTCAGGGCTCAGGGCTGTCGCGCTCTGGCGCCCCGAGGTTTCTCTCCCAGGGTGACCGTAACGGTTGCGGAGGCGCCGTCCCAACGGACGATTCCCATGCGAACCTTATCGCCGGGTCGCAGTCTGCGTACTTCCCTGATGGCTGCGTCCGCGTCCTGTACCGGTTTGTCATTTACGCTGACTATCACGTCTCCACCCACCGTCACTATGTTGTTCCCGATCTGCGCCCGCCTCGTGCCGCCCTTGAGTCCCGCCCTGTCCGCAGGGCCTCGCGGGGTGACCTCGATCACCATCGCCCCTGCCTTGACGGGGAGCTTGAGCGCCTCGGCGATGTCGGGAAAGAGATTCATGAGTGTCGCCCCCAGGTAGGGGTAGCTGTGATAACCCTTTTCGATAAGATCATTCACCACCCGTTTGGCTGTATCCACGGGTATGGCGAAACCGATCCCGACGCTAGCCCCGGTAGGGCTGAAAATCGCCGTGTTGATGCCGATCAGCTTGCCGGAAGAATCGATGAGAGGTCCGCCTGAATTGCCGGGATTGATGGAGGCATCGGTCTGGACGATGTCCTCGACCAGTGTTCCGTTGGCGGCCCTCATGGTACGACCGACCGAACTGATCACGCCCGTGGTGAGTGTCTGGCCGAGCCCGAAGGGATTGCCTATGGCGATCGCTTTTTGTCCGACTTTCAATGCGGACGAGTTTCCCATGGGAATTACCGTCAACTGCTCGCGTGGAGCATCTATTTTCAGTACCGCAATGTCGCTGTCCGGGTCGGAGCCTATTAGTTTTGCATTGTATTTCTTCCCGTTGGCCAGCGTGACCTCCAGCTTTCGTGCATCTTCGATTACGTGATTGTTGGTCAGAATATACCCGCGGGAATCGATGATCGAACCCGATCCGGTCCCCTGGCGTGGAACGACGTTAAAGAAAAAATCGTGCTCCATGGTCATGCTGGTGATGTTGACAACACCGGATGCCAGACGTTCGTAGAGATCGATGTTGTTTCTTTCCTCTTCCGTCAGAGCGGCGGCCGGAATCGACCAGGCAAGAAAAACCATCAAAAGGACAACACAGAAGCCTCTTTTCGAAAACATTCCCTGTACCCTCGCTTGTGTGGATTGAGAATGAGAGTTCATTACGACTCACCGTCCCATATAATAGGGGCTCTGGGGCCGCCTGTAAATTCGTCTCAGAAACCATATTACAAGTAAAACGGCGATCATCCAGCCCATGATCCTTGGCCATGGGTGCATCAGGCCCGGCGCAACATCTTTTACGCGATTCACCGGCAGCGCGAATCCGATCCCGATGCTCGACCCGGTCGGGCTCAGTATTGCGGTACAGATCCCGATGAGGTTGCCCTCGGAATTGATGAGCGCTCCCCCGGAGTTGCCGGGGTTGATGGGAGCGTCGGTTTGAATCAGGTTGCGCAGCATCTTTCCGTCGTCTTTAATGGTCCTGCCCACCATACTCACATTGCCGGAAGTAAGAGTCTGGCCGAGGCCGAACGGATTACCGACGGCAAAGACCCTTTCGCCCACCTTGATTTTGTCCGAATCTCCCATCGTGATTTCACTGAGCGGCTTTTCTCCGGGGTCTACCTTTATGATCGCCAGGTCTTCCTGCGGGGAGTTGGCGCTTATTTTTGCCTCCAGTCGCCTGCCGTCCGAGAGCGCCACGCGGATTTCTTTGGCGCCCGATACTACATGGCTGTTGGTGATGATCAGGCCGTCCTTCCTGAGAACCACTCCCGATCCCGACCCCGTTTTCGACGGAACGGCGCAGAAGAAAAACTCAGGCTCGCACGCTTCGGTCGTGATGTTGACAACGGCGGGGGCTACTTTTTCGTACACTCCGATTGTTTTTATTTCCTCGGAGGTAAGAGCGCAGATGTTCAAGGGAAATGAAAGTACAAAGAACAGCAGTATGAAAACAAACGCCGTTCGACTTTTTCCGAATAGAATGGTAAGCATACAGGCTCGCTTCCAGCATTTGCGAATAGGTCGTTGTTTACAACAAATTTCTGACTTGCCGGGAAACGTCAAAAATAGAAATATACAACCGATCCCAGCGTTTAGAAACACTTTTATCCACTTCACGAGTAAGGATACCAAAGGCCCCCCCTTCGCGATCATCTCCTCAACGCTTCCCCGATATTTTGAAAACCTGAACAGGGGGAAAACTCTACCCTGCACCCCTGTCAAAACAGACTGAAAGCACGTGATCACAGTCTGCCCGCCATTCTCCCTTCTTGTTTTATGGCCTCTTTCTTAATACAATTAAGCCAACTCGAATTACAGTGAGGGAGAATCTTGGAACGATCTGTCAAGGCCGGTGGGAAGACCTGCTATTACAAAATCCTGGGAATCTCGGTACGTGCGACCCAGGACCAGATAAGGAGCGCTTTCCGCTACCTGGCCATGAAGCTGCATCCCGACCGCAATCCGGGCAATCCCAAGGCTGCCGAACGTTTCCGTGAGGTGCGAAAAGCCTACGAGATCCTCAAAGATCCTGCCGCCCGGGGAAGATACGACAGGACTCGCGGATACCGGAAGATGCGGCAGAAAAGTCCATACAGTTCAAGTTCATCCTGGACGGATATGCACGAAGGGGGCGGCGAGGCCTCTTCTTTCGACGAGATCTTTCAGGATGTCTTTGGAATGAACAGGCCTCAGGCGAGAACGGAGCGCGGATGCGACCTGAGGTTCGATATTCAGGTAGCGAGGAGTTCCCTCGGCAGCGGCGGTCTCCATGAAGAAATCAGTTATGGACGACTGGTTTTTTGCCGAAATTGTAATAACGGGACCAGAAGGACGGCCTGCCGGGCGTGCGGAGGAATGGGAGAGTCTGAGGAGACTTGTACCGTGCGCGTCTGGATTCCGGCGGGAATTCAGGACGGAATGCGAATTCGCGTGGCGGGAGGAGGCGATGCCCGCTTTCCCGGAATCCCGCCGGGCGATCTCGTTCTTCTGGTGAGCATTATAGAAGGATGCTAACCCTGCCAATGATTGGATGCTGATGTCTGATCCCGGAGAATTGACTCATATCGACTCACAAGGCCGGTTAAGGATGGTGGACGTGAGCGCAAAAGAGAAGACCTGGCGCGAAGCCAGGGCGGAGGCTTTTGTGTGCCTTTCGGAGGAAACACTCCGGCGCATCACCGGCGGAGAGGTCCCGAAGGGAAACGTCTTCGAAGCGGCTAGACTTGCCGGCATTATGGCGGCAAAAAGAACCTGGGAACTCATCCCGCTATGCCACCCTCTGCAGCTCTCCGGCATCGAAGTGGATTTTTACCCCGACCCGAGGGTGAATGAAATCCGAATAACTTCTATGGTCAAAACCAATGATAGAACGGGTGTGGAGATGGAAGCTCTCGTTGCGGTAACTCACGCCGCCCTCACCATCTATGATATGTGCAAGGCCATAGATCGCGGAATGACTATCCGCGAAGCGCGGTTGACTTACAAGAGCGGCGGCAAGAGCGGCACATTTGAGCGTAGTTGAGTGATATTAATAATGATTTTTCTTTACTCTTAGTGGCGATTATGTTAGCCAATAGCGTTCAAATCTGCCAGGGGAGTTTGAAAATGGATAAAGAAACTCAGGCCTACTTCAAGGAAGTCCTCTTAAAAAGACTCGAAGAACTCTATTCTGAAGCTGAAAAAACAGTTGCCGGAATGACCGATAACGAAGAGACCTTTCCTGATCCTACAGACCGTGCCACGCTTGAATCCGACAGGAACTTCACCCTCCGCATTCGGGACCGTGAACGCAAGCTTATTTCCAAAATCCGGGAAG
The DNA here is from genome assembly GCA_964539645.1 of uncultured Syntrophobacter sp. Taxonomy (GTDB): domain Bacteria; phylum Desulfobacterota; class Syntrophobacteria; order Syntrophobacterales; family Syntrophobacteraceae; genus SbD1. Next base: position 13,934 of record CAZIJV010000079.1, on the reverse strand, counting down.
CGCTTCAAAGGATCGAAGAGGGTAATTTCGGGCAGTGTGATGAGTGCGGTGACGATATTGGAATCGACAGGCTGAATGCCCGTCCGGTCACCACCCTCTGTATTGAATGTAAACGCAAGCAGGAAGCTACAGAGCGTGCAAGGGGGGCATAACCCCCTCGTGAGAAAAGGAGGGAATCACACGGCGCCCTCGACCCGGGCTACGTCACCCGCCCAGACGGTCTCCTCCGATCCGTCGTCTTTGAGCAGTCGCAAGGCGCCCTCAGGGGTGAATCCCAATGCTTTGCCTGTAACTTCACGATCCCCGCATAGCAGAGTCACGGTTTTTCCCAGTATTCCCGAATGTGCTTCAATTTGAGGAATGATGGCCGAAAGGCCGCCTTTCAGGAATAATTCGTAGTCCTTCTCGAACTGGTACAGGAATTCGATCAGGAGGTGCTGCCTTTTTATGGTGAAGCCGGTTTCAATAGCAATCGAGGTCGCCGGGTAGCGAAAGGGTCCTGCCAGTTCCTCCCTGCTGTGATTGACGTTGATGCCGATCCCCATGACAATGAACCGGGAGTAATCCTGGTCGGATTGCATTTCGGTGAGGATCCCCACGGCTTTTTTAGCGCCGATTAAAACATCGTTCGGCCATTTAATCGAAGAGGGAAGGGAGAACTTCTCACGCAGGACCTTTACCAGCGCGAGCGCCCCAATATATGTCGACTGGGGCGCTACCTGAACCGGCAGCGGGTTTCTGAGCAGAATCGACATATAGATGCCCCTGTTGGGGGAGGAAAGCCACTCCCGCTTCAAACGTCCGCGCCCTTTCTTCTGCTCCTCCGCCACCACTACCGTTCCGTTGGGGGCGCCTTTCACCGCCAGCAGGAGTCCGTAATCGTTTGTCGAGTCAACAGTTTCCAGGTAGTGGTAAGATGCGCCGAGCCAGCGGCTCTTCAGATTGGGCACGATTTCCTTGTGAGAAAGGGAGTCGGGGATTTCGATGAGTTTGTAGCCCGCCCTGGAATGGCTCAGGATATCGTATCCCATTTCCTTGAGCTTGTTGATGTGTTTCCAGATGCCCGTTCGGCTGATTCCCAGCCTTTCGGCAAGACTTTCTCCCGAGACGAAACAGCCCGCGTTTTCTTTCAATGCCTTTAAAATCTCCGACTGAGTTGGCTTGAACATTCCCATCACATTGCCTCTTCCCGACCCATGGATCACGGCTTCTTAGTAGAGTTTCACACCCTCTATCCCGGAACTCTAAAATCAAAAAAAGATGCATGCCCCTGTTACCAGAATCACTATCTCGCATGCTTCGTTCAGCGCTCCGAGCACATCCCCCGTAATTCCGCCAAGGTAGCGTTTTGAAATAGATTTGAACAACATAATGCACCCAAGGGTGGATGCGAAGTAGAGAAAAGCATAAACGCCGACTGTCATGCCCGCAGCGCCTGCAAAGAGAGCCGCCACGGCCAGGTGCTCCTGGCGGATGTGCTCCAGAAAAGGTTTTCCCAGTCCACGCTGCCGGGCATAAGTGCTCCGGTAAGCTGCAAGAGCCATGGCGAAGCGGCTGAAAACCGGAGCGATGAACAGCGGAGCGAGATGATTTACCTGGATGAGCGCGTGGATGGAGGCGATTTTCAGCGAGATGCCCATAATCAGCGCAAGAACTCCGAAGGCCCCTGAGCGGCTGTCTTTCATTATCTCGAGCCGTCTCTCCGGAGTTGCTCCGCCCCAGATACCGTCCGCAAAGTCAGCCAGCCCGTCCAAGTGGAGGCCGCGGGTCAACAATATTGTCAGGGAGGCTGTGAGGACCGCCAGCAGAAGAGGCGGGATTCTGCCCGCCAACAGAAGAGTCGCTCCCCAGTATATCAGCCCCAAAATTGCCCCGGTTAGAGGAAAAAAGGCAAAACTCGCTGCCAGATCCTTTTCATTCAGAATAGATTCCCTGACAGGGATTCGAAAGACGGTCAGAAAAGAGATCGCGGCGGAAAAGCTCTTTAACATAAGGACCTGTTTTCTATTTTAAACGTAAGGGAATACCCGCCATCACCACCGCCACTGCTCCGCAGATCTGGGCAATCCTCTGGTTGGCCGATCCGGACAGCTCCCTGAACCTTCGGGCGAGTGCATTCTCGGGGACTATGCCCGCTCCCACCTCGTTGGAAACCATGATAAGCGGATAATCGGCCGATTCTATTGAATCGCACAGCCGATCCAACGCCTCTTCGGCATCAAGCGACGAGAAGCAGAGGAGATTGCTGAGCCACATGGTAATGCAGTCGACAAGAACGGGGCGCGAGGCGCCGGCCAGGGATCTCAATGCCTCCGGAAGCTCTAAAGGACATTCTAGAGTTTTCCAGTCCTCACGGCGACGTTCTTTATGTATCCGCACCTTCTCCTGCATTTCGGAGTCGAGGATCTGTGAGGTCGCAATATAAACAAAAGGAGGGTCGAAGCAGCGCATGCATTTTTCTGCGTAGGAGCTTTTTCCGCTTTTGGCGCCCCCCAGGACGAGCAAAGGGGTTGCGAAATTCTCATGAGTAGTCATTGTGCGCTCTCAGCCGAGGCGATGTGCGGGGCAAGATATTCGGAGACGAGTCGGTCTACCATGTGCGGAAGCGGTTCTCTGGCTGCTCCGACGACCGCTACGGCTTCCTGTGTGAGAGGAAGGAGGAGTTTGGGTGCGCGCGATTCACCTATTGCCTGAACCATAAGGGGGGTGACTTCACCCATCATGGCGTTGGCAAGCAGAATGGATACGGGTCCGATAATAATGTCAACTTGCCCGGCGCAGTAGCGGATTGCATTCTCTCCCGTAGCCCCCCGGTTGGCGCCCGCCTTCATCATTTGGGCGGTTGCAATGGCATTTGTGCCGAGCGCCCAAACTTCCGTCTGCTCTCCATATATTTCCTTGATCTTCCTGATAACAGTAGTGCCGATTCCTCCACCCTGTCCATCCACTACCGCAATGCGCATCAAGGGTTTCCTCCTGTATGGTTAGGCAGGCAGTACAGCTATTTACAGCCGAATGCTCCATGCTCTGAAAAATTCGTGGTACCTGAGGATGAAAATCTCTCCGGAACGCGTCCTCACCCTGAAATAGAGCATCGGCATGCGTGTGGAGTCTACTTTGCCTTCATACCACCTGTCGATCGTTTGCTCGACAAGATACTCTTTGCCTCGCCAGGCAAAAGAGACTGGTTCCTGGGCGCCCTTGTACTGGTCACGAGACTCTACTTCGATTCTCTCGAATTCCATGGTACACTTTAATTTTGCAAATGCCTGTTACCGGGGTTCCGCCAAACTGCAACCAAATCCAATATATAGAATTATACAGGAGAAACGGGGTATAATAAACAATATTGAGCCCGCACTGGGCTGTGCTGGAGGATGGGAATGGCGTCAAGAGTTCTTCTCGTTATAGATCTGCTCAATGATTTCCTCGACCCCCGCGGTGCTCTCTACTGCGGTGAAGAGGCACATAAGATAATCCCGGTGGTCCGCTCTCTGATCGACGAATTTGTTGCAGCCGGAGAACCGGTGGTCTTTCTCAGAGATGCACACGCAAAGAATGATCGTGAGTTCGAACTCTTTCCGCCTCATGCGGTAAAAGGAAGCTGGGGATCGGAAGTCATCCCTGGTTTGTTTCCGCCTTCAGGTGCAACCCTTTTGGATAAAACCCGCTTTTCCGGTCTTTACGGGAACAGACTCGCCGATCTGCTCAAGGATATCAAACCGGACGAGGTATGGATAGCAGGTGTTTTGACCTCCATTTGCGTTATGGATACGGCGGGGGATTTGAGAAACAGGGATTATGTCCCGGTGATTCCGATTGATGCCGTTGCCGATATCGACCCTGCCTGGCATGAGTTTGCCCTTGCAAGAATGAAGAAGGTGTATGGCGCCCGCCTGGTGACGGCTCGGCCGGAAATGGAGAGGGCAGCCGCGGTCTGAGCCGGCTCAGGGAGGTAGAGATGAAGGTTTGGGAACAGTACACTCCGGAACTGGTGACCGACCTCTATGAACTCACCATGGCTGAGAGCTACCTGCGGGAAGGTATGTCGGGCGAAGCGACCTTCAGTCTTTTCATCAGGGAATATCCGGAAAACCGTTCTTATTTCGTTACAGCAGGCATAGAGCATCTCCTGGAAATCCTTCCGGACCTCCATTTCTCGGAAGAGTCACTCAACTATCTGGCTTCGCTTGGAAAATTCTCGAACGACTTTATCGCCTATCTGCGCGGGTTCCGCTTCTCCGGCACTATACGCGCTATTCCCGAAGGGCGTATTTTCTTCGCGAACGAGCCGGTCCTGGAAGTGACCGGTCCGGTGATCGAGGCACAAGTGATCGAGACCCTGGTGATGAATGTTGTCCAGCTCGAGACGATGCTTGTCTCCAAAGCCTCAAGAGTGTTCGGGGCCGCATGCGGCAAAGGATTGATAGACTTCGGAATGAGGCGCACACATGGTGTGGATGCTTCGGTAAAAGCGGCACGGGCCGCTCATATGACCGGCTTTCTGGGCACGAGTAATCTCCTTGCCGGCAAGATTTATGGAATTCCGGTATACGGAACGATGGCCCATTCTTACGTGACCAGCTTTGAGTGCGAGTTGGAGGCTTTTCATGCTTTCGGACGTGCATTTCCTGACAACACGGTTTTGCTGATCGACACCTACGATACCCTCTCCGGAGCGTACAAGGCGATCCTGGCGGCCAGGAGCCTACGGGAACGGGGGAAAGAGCTGCTGGCAGTCCGGCTCGACAGCGGAGATCTGGCCGAATTGAGCAAGGGGGTGCGCCGCATTCTTGATGAAGCCGGCCTTGCAGATGTTAAGATCATGGCAAGCGGCGCCCTGGATGAGTTCAGGATCGAGGCCCTTATCAATGAGAAGGCTCAGATCGATCTTTTCGCAGTAGGAACCCAGATGGGCGTGTCCGCGGATGCTCCGAGCCTCGATATCGCCTACAAGCTGGTGGAATACGACAGCAGGCCGATAATGAAACTCTCCAGCGGGAAGAAAACCCTGGTTGGAAAGAAGCAGATTTTTCGTTATTACGGCGCTGACGGAAGAATGGATCATGACCACATATGTCTGCTTGATTCCGATGAGAAAGGGGGAGAGAGCCTGCTTCGCCTGGAAATGAATAACGGGATGCGTGTCGGCAAGCCGGAATCTCTGGAGGAGGCTCGGCAACGCTTCATATCCGACTGGCAAAGGCTTCCCGAAAAGTACAAAGCATTGCGCCGTCCGGATGAACTCTACCCTGTAAGAATCAGCAGGTCCCTCCAGGAACTGGATGCGATAACCGCAGGCAAAAAGAGGGCCGAGGAGGTCGGGATTCCGGCCTGATCAATTTCCCGGCTCCGGAAGCATGACGCTCATCTGGGCATTATGGGCACTGGACCCCGCTTCAACGGACTCTTAGAATATCTGGGCCGATTCGCAGAAGGATAAGAAGTTCATGATCGATGGTGAATACGAAATCCTGATAGTCGAGGATCATCCGGTATTCCGAGAAGGCCTCAAGGCTCTTTTCGCCTCCGCACCTGACCTGCGGGTGGCCGGAGAGGCCGAGGACGGGCGGCAGGGTATCGCATTCGTCAAAGAGCTTGCCCCCGACCTGGTGCTGATGGACCTTTCATTGCCGGAGATGAGCGGCATAGAGGCTATCGCGGAAGTCAGGCGCATTTCGCCTTCAACCCGGATTCTTGCTGTAACCGTCCACGATGATGAAGAATTTATAAAGTCTGCCCTGGAGGCGGGCGCTGACGGATACGTGTTGAAAGATGCCGACAGGGCTGAGATTATCGCTGCGGTGAGGACGGTCCTCGCGGGCAAGTCCTACCTCTCACCAGGGGTATCGCAGAAGGTCATCAAGGGATTCATCAAGGGCTCGCCGCAGCCGGGGGCGACCGAAAGCAGGCAGGACAGCCCCCTCAGTCCGCGCGAAGAGGAGGTCCTGATCCTCATAGCCCAGGGGCACACCAACAAAGCCATTGCTGAAAAACTCTTCCTGAGCGTTAAAACCGTTGAAAGGCATCGCGCAAATATCATGTCAAAGCTGGACATGCACAACCCTCAGGCGCTTACCGCTCACGCCATCAGGACGGGGTTGATTAAAAGCTGATACGGCTGCCGTCAATGACTCTCCTGCGTCCATATATGTTTGTGGGGGCGCTAAATGCTCACCCCCGATAGAATTTTCTCCCCGATCTGCCACGATACCTCGATCCTGGTTCCCTTTCCCTCCCGAGATTGGATTTTGAATATCCCCCCGGAGAACTCAACCCTTTCCCTCATACTCGACAGGCCGAGCCCTTTACGAAAATGGACAGAATGAGGCCTGTCGGCATCAAATCCGTGGCCGTTATCTTCGATAGCAAGCTGCAAAAAATCATCTGACTTTTTAAGACAAAGAGCCGCAAAATCAGCTCCACTGTGTTTCGCAATATTGTTCATGGCTTCCTGCATGATCCGATAAATCACCATCTTGATTTGCTTCGAGACCTCGTCTTCCTGGATTTCGATGCGGACCTCCAAACGTATATTTCGGTAGATCTCACGGTATTGCCTGGAGAAGGAGTTAATGGCGGCGATGATCCCCAACTCATCCAGGGTCGGGGGGAAAAGGTCACGCTGAAGTCTTCTAATCTCATCAACGATTTGTCGAATCAGCGGTACGGAGGACTGCAGGGGGCTGAGCCTCTCTGCCCCCACTTCTCCCTGCAACAGCTCCAGGGTTTCCTCAATGCTGAATTTCAAAGCGCTCAGAGATTGTCCGATGCCGTCGTGAAGCTGTCTCGCGATGTTTTTTCGCTCGAGTTCCTGGGTCCTCAGCAACTCTGAGGAAAGATGCCGCAAACGCTCCTCGGATTCCTGCAAGGCGATCGCTGATCTCCTCCGCACTTCCTCGACGCCGATTGCAGAAGCAATGATGTTCAGCAGCCTTTTGTCGTCCTCACCCGGGGAGAAATCGGAAAAAAAAACCACACACAGAGATCCGATAAGCTCATTTCCGAGGCTGACCGCCTTTCTCATGCAGGTTACACGGGAAGTCGGATGGCCGGTGTCGGACGTCTGATACGCCAGATTGCCGAAACCTTGCGCAGGATTTCTGTGGGCGGGGCATGCCGGATTCAGGTTTAGTCCATGCGTTACGAGCACATCCTCGGTTTTGAGCCGCAGTTTATGGCAAATCTTCGAGGAGCGGCTCTCCCCGGATGAATCCTCCGCCCCGTCAGGACGGGGGATGCCGCTACCGTTCGTCACGGTGTTAGAGCCTTGAGCGGAGGGAAGAAGATGTTCGCGGTCAAGACGTTCATAAAAAGCGGTTGAGGCTCCGGTCAGTTCTCTGCAAAGAGTGGTAAGCCTGTCGATATTCTCGATGGGATCGGGTCCGAAATTCAAAAAGCAGGCGTTCATCCTGAGGAGTCTTTCGTCCGACTTGCTGATCTTCGCAAAAGCAGACTGAGCGTAGGCGCCAAAGGATAGAATCAGGCTCACGATGGTCAGGCGCATCCATAATTCGTTGGCGTCGGGAGAAAGAAAACGCTCCATGACCGTGGTCTGCGGAAGCACCAGGGTATCCATCATGGACTCGATGACCCAGTAGGCAATTGCAAAGAGAACTGAAACCAGAGAAATATTTTTCATGAACTTGGCGAATCTCCTGCCGGATACGGTTTACCGCGGTTGGCCATGCTTTCCCATGGGTGATTCACCCCATTGGGGAGGGGATGAAATGAGTTCTGCTGCCAATACTCTACTGCTCTTTACCGCCTTAACTTCCTGTCAAGAGAACGCAAAAGAGGTAAAGGCCAAAACAGAAAATAACTTTCCAGAATGGAGATAACAATGAAAACCGCAAAAAACACAAGTAATCTCGCAACGCCGGCAATGCTTTTGGGGTTGGCGATGTTTTTGGGTTTTTCTTTATCGGTTGTGCCCGGGAATGCTTGGGCGGCTGTGAGCGCGAACCCGGAAGCCGCCGAGTGGAATGTGGCCACGGGGCAGTGGGGTGGAGAAGCTGTCGCGAAGGCTCCCGAGGATAACCGCGGTAGAGGCAGGACAGGCCTTATGAGCAAAAGAGGGTTTGACGATCCTCCCGGTGACGATAACCGCGGCAGGGGAGGGCGGCGTTTATTGTCGAAGGCGCCCGAGGATAACCGCGGCAAAGGCAGGACCGGTCTTATGAGCAAAAGAGGATTTGATGATCCTCCCGGTGACGATAATCGCGGCAGGGGCGGGCGCAGACTTACAGCATAATGGAAGAACCGGGGAATGGAACGGAAAGAAGCGCTGATCGCCAGGGCTGCAGTCACGCAGCCCTGGCTATTTTATGAAGAAGGCCGACCAATTCTATTATCCCCGCTCCTCCCACCGCGTTCTCCGCGCCTCCGCGTGAGAGAAACATCCGCCGAACGGGTCACAATCTGCTCATCTTTTTCTCCAGATTAAAACCGAGCGTTCCCTGGAAATTCCGGGCAGGCTGTAAGGGTGTTTGCCCCGAAAATCCAGGTCCGTTATCCGGGACTCCACTTCCTCGGACACATCCGAATCCGGTCCGGCCCAGAAGGCAAACATTCCTCCCGAATCCAGGAGCCTGGATGCAAGAACCGAAAGGTGTACCGGTTCGAGCCTCACCGCCCGCATGGTTATGAGTTGAAAGCCGCAGCCATTTTGATCTGATTCCGACAGATTCTCCCACCTTCCGTGCCTTGCCTGCAGGCCTTTCAAGCCAAGTCTTGCCGTCACCGCGGCGAGGAAGCTGACCTTCTTCCGGTTTGAATCGAGGAGCAGAAGATCGAGAGCCGGATTCACGATTTTTAATGGGATACCCGGAAAACCCGCGCCTGAGCCTACGTCGAGCGCCCGGCCGGAAGGGGGAAGAAACTTTGCAGGCAGGACGGAGTCCAGGAGATGCTTGACGATGATGTCTTCGTGGCTGACGATGCGGGTAAGGTTGAGTCTGCGGTTCCAGTCGAGCATGAGGCCGACATGCCTGCTGCACATCTCCGCCTGTGCCTCTGTCAGTGTGACACCGGCTTCTCGGGAATATTCCATAAGGAGGGCGCGAAAGTCATCTTCCAATACGGTGATCTCCAAAAGCAGGCAAGGCACGGCAGATGCTGCCGGCCCCTTCGATCATAAGAGATTATTTCCCGATGCAGAACTGAGAAAAGATCCTGTCCAGCAAATCGTTGTCGTTCTCCCAGCCGAGGATCGCATCGAGCTGTTTTCGAGCCGTTTGGAGTTCGAGACTCACAAGTTCGCCGTATGCCGCGGAACCGAGGAGTTGCTCGGCCCTGCAGAGCGCGGACCAGGAATTCTCCAGACACTCCTTTTGTCTCGCATTGGGGACGATTTCAGAGCGGCAGTGCTCCAGCGGACGCATGATGAACGCTTCAGCCATATAGGTCTTGAGCCGGTCGATATCGGTTGGATTCTTAACGGAGAGTCTGAAAAGGGGCGCATGGCCGGAGAATCTTTCCTGCACCTTCTCTATCGAAAACGCAGGCGGAAGGTCGCTCTTATTCAGCAGGACAAGGTAGCGCGACCCTTTAAGGGCTTCATAGACCTTTTGGTCCTCACTGGTAAGAGGTCTGCTGTGATCGATGAGCCAGAGTGCGACGTCCGCCTCGGATACCGACCGGATGGTCCTCGCGATTCCATGTGATTCAATTTCATCCGGCTGGTTTCTGATTCCAGCCGTATCGAGGATTCGAACCTGTACGCCCGAGAGCAGGAAACTGTCTTCGATGACATCTCTGGTAGTACCCGGGGAGGCCGTTACTATAGCGCGGTCTTTGCCGAGCAGGGCGTTGAGCATGGAGGATTTACCCACATTCGGCTTACCGACGAGAACGAGGGTGAGGCCGTCTCGCAGCATGCGGCCTTCTTCATACTTGTCGAGCGCCGATCTCAAGGGCAGGGTGACTCTCCGGTGCAAATCCTCCAGCAGGGATCTGAAAACCGGTGCTTCTTCCTCAGCCTCCTCTGGAAGATCTTCGGAAAAGTCGATAAAGGCCTCTATATGAGTTTGAACCTGCAGCAAAGCATCGCGCCATTTCTCAATGGTTGCTCGAAGCTCTCCGCGAAGGTGCCGGTTGGCCAGGAGCATTCCCTGCTCGGAGCGGGAGCGTATGACGTCAATAACGGCTTCAGCCTGGGAGAGGTCGATGCGACCGTTGAGAAAGGCGCGGCGGGTAAACTCGCCGGGTTGGGCGAGCCGGGCGCCGGCTGCCAATACCAGTCCCAATATGCGATCGAGCACCGCATACCCGCTGTGACAGTTGATTTCTATAACATCTTCGCAGGTGTAGGTGCGGGGGGCGGCCATGTAGCCGAGCAGCACCTCATCGATAGTCTCTCCGGTGGCGGGGTCTTTTATCCAGCCGTAATTCAAGGTGTGGGATTTGAAAGAATGATCTTTCCGCCTGGAGTGGAAGAGCCTGCGGGCCAAGCGGAGAGCATCCGGTCCGCTGATTCTGACAATACCGATCCCTGCTTCGCCGATCGGGGTTGCGATCGCGCAGATTGTATCCTGAAGCAGTTTGAAATCGTTCATCGAACGGCTGTGCAGTCTAGTCCGTTTTTTCGGAAGCTTGCTGAGATTTCTTAGATTTCTTTACCGGGTAAATAACGACCCGCCGGAGATTGCCTTCGCCCTTGCTCTTGGTCCTCACCTCGTGGTCTTCCTTGAGAGCAAGGTGTATCACCCGCCGGTCCTGCGCGCTCATCGGCCCGGTGGTCAGAGGGCGATGGGTCTTTTTGACCTTGTCGCTAAGCTGGTGCGCCAGTTCGGTCAGGCTCAGCTCACGTTTGGAACGGTAATTCTCCGTATCCACAATGACCGAAATGTTTTCTCCCGCCTGACGGCTTACGATTTTGGAAACCAGGAACTGAAGAGCGTTCAGGGTTTTCCCACGCTTGCCGATCAGAAGGCCGGAGCCGTTGCTGGTGATGTTCAGGTAGTAGAATTCCTCTTTTGCTTCGCATTCCACCACGTTGGGCAGATCCACATGCTTGAGGATTTCGTTCAGGACTTCTTTGGCCTTCTCCGCGGTAAGCTCGGCGGAAGGCGCCTTCGCCGTTACGCGAATCTTTGCTTTGCGCGCTCCCACGATTCCGAAGATACCCGAAGATCCCTTCGAGATGATTTCGATCTCCAGTTTTTCTCGCGGAAGCTTCAACTTCTGGCAGGCCGCGGCAATCGCGTCCTCGACTGATTTGTCTTCGATTTCGAGAATAGACATGCTCTCCTCCGTTATTCACCGAACGGATAAAGTGAGAAATTTTGATCGGAGAGACAATCGCTACGAAGCATGGCGATTGATCCAGTATTGCTGTGCGATAGAAAGAATATTATTGACAAACCAATATAACACAAGACCGGCAGGGAAGTTGATAAAGAAAAAGGTAAACATCACCGGCATGATGAGCATAATCTTTTCCTGGCGCGGATCACCCGTAGTCGGGGTCATTTTCTGCTGAATGAACATGGTGATGCCCATGAGTATCGTCAGAACCGGTATTCCGTTCAACTCGCCCAACATGGGCAGATTGACGGAAAACCCCACGTCGAGGCGATCAGGGGCGGTAAGGTCGTTCATCCAGAGCATGAAAGGCTGATGCCTCAACTCCACCGCTGCGTTCAACATCCGGTACAGGGCGAAAAAAACCGGGATCTGAAGCGCCATGGGCAGACATCCGCCCATCGGATTGACCTTGTAGGTCTTGTAGACATTCATCAGTTCCTGGTTGAGCTTTTCCTTGTCATTTTTATATTTTTCGCGGACTTGCGCTATCTTTGGCTGAATCTTCTTCATCTTCTGCATCGAAGTGTAGCTCTTCTGGGTCAGGGGCCAGAAAACGATCTTGATGATGATTGTCAGCACAATGATCGCCAGTCCGTAGTTGTGCATGAAGGAGTAGAACCAGTTGAGGACGACCAGCAGCGGTTTGGCCAGGAAAGAAAACCATCCGTAATCCACCGCGTCCGGAAGATTGTGTCCGGCCTGGGACAGGCGTGTTGCTTCCTTGGGTCCGTTGTAGAGCCTCAGTTTGAAGGACTTGGACTCATTGGGATTGATCTCGAAGGCGTCGGTCAGATAGACCGTCTGAATCAGACCCTTTTCCAGGTCAAGGGCCCGCGGAACGATCTGGTAGCCTTCCTCGGTGACGGGAATGATTGCCTGGATAAAAAAGTTGTTCTCGTAGCCGACCCAGTCGTAGGGGGGCTTGGGCACGGCGTCAGGCTGGGATAGGTCCTTGGGCTGAAGGGGCTTCAGGGTTCCCTTGTTTGAAAAGGTAAGCTGGGATGGATTGTAGGAATCCTGGGGGCCGGCGGAATAGGGACTGAAATAGAAGCTGATCCCCAGTTGATCCATGAGTTTTTCGTTCGACAGGTTCTCGAGCTTGATTTCAAGATCCAGGACATAAGAATCAGGCGCCACGGTGAAGGTCTTCGTCACGCGAAGCTTCTCCGGGATCTCAGCACGAAAGGAAATGTCGCGGGCATTTTCCCCGGGCGCGACTTTGACCTCAGCGGGAGCATCGGTGCTGAAGGCGCTGTTGGAGAGCTTCCAGTCCTGGTGCTTTATGAGATCGACAGCCAGTGGGAGAAAGCCGCTGTTGCGCGGTCTGATCATTTCCAGGGGCGGTGAGTCGGGTTTGACCTCTTCCCGGTGGTTGAGCAGTTTGAATGAACTCTCGCGCGCTCCCTGGGAAATAATCTCCATCTTGTAGAGCGAATCCCCGATGGTCCAGGTCTTTTGAGCGGACAAGTCGATTTCGGGGCGGGCCGCGGGCGGAAGCACAGCCGGTGTATCCGTCCGGGGCGGCTGAGCGCCCTGGGGAGCTTCTTGTTTCTGCGCGGGTGGAGGGGTTGTCGCCGGGCCGTAGTAATAGTGCCACGCCAGAAAAAGAAGAAGGGATAAAACAATTGCAAGCAGCGCTTTGGAATCCATTCAGGAGTTCTCCGTTAGTTTTTATTATTTATGGGCGTGCAGGGGGGGACGGGATCGTAGCCGCCCGGGTGCAGGGGGTGGCACCGCAGGATACGCCTGAAACCCAGGTATACTCCCTTTAATACGCCGTGAAGCATGATCGCGTCATACGTATAGGCCGAACAACTCGGATAAAAACGGCAGGCCGGACCAAGCAGCGGGGAGATGAAGTACTGGTATGACCGGATCAGTCCCAGGCAGATAGACCGGATCATCTCTTATTTTCCCTGTTTATTCAAAACCGGAAGTAACTCCCTGGAGATATCTTCCGGTGCGAGTTTTTCTGCTCCCGGCCGGGCGATCAGGACGATGTCCCTTGCCGGTTTCGAAATCTGATCCTTGCCGGACCTGAACCATTCTCGTATGACCCGCTTGATGCGGTTTCGCTTTACGGCGCACCAGAAACGCTTCTGTACGACGAGACCCAACCGATGGTGTTCAAGATCGTTTGGAATGTAGTTCAGGCCGAAATGGAGGGATTTCGCTCGCCTGCCCGACTTCCTGACGTGATGGAATTCAGGGGAGCGGCGAATTCTTTCATGAGGCCGAAAACTGAACCCGCCCCTCAAAGATTCCTCGCCGGGAGGTTCCGGGAGCCCATCGGCACTAGACTGAGAGCCGCTTTCTTCCCCTGGCCCGGCGCCTTTTGAGTACGTCGCGGCCGCCTTTTGTCGACATTCTCTCCAGAAAACCATGTGTGCGTTTTCTCTTCAGATTGCTTGGTTGAAAAGTCCTTTTAGACATATAAGTTCCTTTTAAAGTATAATGGTTCAACGCCCCATCGAGGGCCGGGACGATGTCGCCGCGGGCCTTCCCTGTTCCGGTTAATGCAAAAGATTACTAATAATCGATTTTATGTCTCGTTGTCAAGATTGCATGCAGGTCTCTGGATATTCGACATAAGAGCGGCGGAAATTGTGAGCAGGCTCAGGAACGGG
>CAZIJV010000078.1:0-19911 GCA_964539645.1 uncultured Syntrophobacter sp. | reverse complement strand
CACTGCTCACTGCTCACTGCTCACTGCTCACTGCTCACTGCTCACTGCTCACTGCCTGGCCAGTTCAAAATAAAGAGCCGCCACGGACTTGATTCCTTTTACATAATCTTCCAGGCAAAACCTCTCGTTTGGCGAATGGGCGCCGTCATCGGGGCTTCCCCATCCAAGCAGAAGTATATTCTGCTGTGCCAGGTGTTTTTGGATCATGTTGACGACAGGTATTGATCCGCCTTCCCGGATATAGACCGGTTTTTTGCCGAAGCCTGCCGCGATTGAGTGTTCTGCTGCGCGCATCGCTGGAGTGTCTCTTGAAACGAGCACCGGAGCGGCGCCGTGAAGGTCTTTCACAGTGAGCTTGAGGCTGGGAGGACATTCAGATTCCATAAACTCGCGGAAAAGCCGGTTGATTTTCTCAGGGTCCTGGTTGGGCGTCAGGCGCATGCTTACCTTTGCTCCGGCCCTGGCAGGAATGATGGTCTTTGCCCCTTCGCCGGAAAAGCCTCCCCATATCCCGTTGATATCGAGAGTGGGTCTTGCCGAACGGCGCTCTATCAGTGAAAAACCAGGTTCGCCGACAAATTCGCCGACACCCAGATAGTTCCGGAGTACTTCCACATCTACGGGAAGGCATGCCATATCTTCTCTTTCCCGGCTTTCAAGAGGCGCAACATCGTCGTAGAAACCGGGGAGAGCAACCGTATGGTCGGGGTTGATGAGTTTTGCCAGAATGCTGACAAGTACTTGCGCAGGATTATGGAGTATTCCCCCGAATCCCCCGGAGTGGAGGTCGAAACGAGGCCCCTGAATATCCACTTGAAGATAGCTCAGGCCTCTTAGACCGTAAGTGATCGCAGGGATTCCGTGGATGAACTGGGAGCCGTCGGAGATCGCAACGGCATCGGCCCGGAGCAGTTCTCGATGTTCTTTCAGGAAGCGCTCCAGACTGGGGCTTCCGATTTCTTCCTCTCCTTCCACAAGGAAGATGAGATTGATGGGAAGTTTTTCTCCTGCGCCGAGAATCGACTCGGCAGCCTTGATGTAAGTGAGGAACTGCCCCTTATCATCGGTTGCCCCGCGGGCGTAGATGTAACCATCCCTCACATCCGGGGAAAACGGGGGCGTTTTCCATTCATCGAGTGGATCGGGCGGCTGGACGTCGTAGTGGCCGTAAACGAGCAGGACCGGGGCTCCGGGCGCCTCCGGGGACCTGGCTATCACCACGGGATGGCGGTCAGTCTGGTAAATCTTCCCTTCGATTCCGCATTTTTTAAACTGCTCTAAGACCCATTCGGAGGCTCGACGGATATCCTGCCCGTGTTCGGTAAGGGTGCTGATGCTGGGGATGGAGAGGAACCCGGAAAGGTCGTCTACAAAACGGTTGCGGTTCTGTTCGATGAAGGAAAAAATGCGATCAGGTAACATTCTACTCTCCTGAGGGTGATGAAAAGACGGCCCGTACTTTGATCCATGACGCCCATCCCGAGCGAACTTATGGTACAATGCAGTCTGGTAGTTATCATTAATACAGGGACAGGCAATGTGTCATTGAGGCAACGAGTAACTCCTGCGTGCGGAAGCATCATTTGCCCGACTGAACTAAACTATGTTCAAATCGTTTCTTTTTCAACAGGGAAGCGTGTTTCACGTTTATCACCTGTTTATGGTAGCCCGATTTATTCTTGAAGAGTGTAGATTGGCAAAATTTCGGCGAGAGGGATAAAACTCGCAAAATGAACTACCGAATAAAGATTTACTCGCGAATAGAAGAGATCGCAAAAGAAGATTGGAACAGCCTCGCTCTGCAGGCAGCTCCCATTCTTGATTGGGAATACCTGCATGCCCTGGAGAAGTCCGGCTCCATCTCAGAAGAAAAGGGCCATAAGCCATTCCATATGGCGCTCTACGACGGAGAGCGCCTCATCGCTCTTGCCGCTCTCTATCAACGCGACCGGGCGTGGGTCGAATTTGGAGATGGAGGACTCATAGAATTCCTGACCGAACTCACCGGGCTCCCTTTCAACTCCGGCCTGGTAGGCCATATTCCCTATACTCCGGTTCCCGGCTATGACTTTCTGTACGGAGCGGGTGTCAGCCCGGCTCAGACCGGCGCCATTCTCCTTGACGGGATAGACGACCTGGCCAGGGAATTGAGACTTTCGACCAGCCGGATTTACTTTGTCGCGCCGCGGTCCAGCCTCCACACCGCGCTTGCCGAACACGGGTACGTGGGTCTGAGCAGCGAATACCTGATGTGGTTTAACCGGCAATACCGGAGCTTCGACGATTATCTCAAGTCCTTCAAGTCAAGCCGCAGAACCAAGATCAAGAGAGAGTGGCGCTCAATCCGGCAGGAAGGAATCCAGATGGAAATGGTTCCCGGCTTCGAAGCTCCGGACTCCTTCTATGAGGATATATTTCTGCTCTACAGGCGTACATGGACAAAACATATGGGCTTCGGGGTTCGCCCGTTTCTTAATGATTCTTTCTTTAGGCTGCTCGGTGAGAACTTCAGGCACAGAAGCAGCTTTTCGATTTCATCCCTTGGCGGCAAGCGCGTGGCCATGGCTCTTTTCTATAATAAAGCCGACTCCCTGTATGGCAGATACTGGGGGACGTTTCGCGAGATTCCGTTTCTGCATTTTGCCACCTGCTACTACTTCCCGATTGCTTTTGGGATAGAGAAGGGAATCAGGACAATAGACCCGGGATTTGGCGGCGAGCACAAGGTTGTGCGTGGTTTTGAAGACATGCAGGTGCATCATTACATAAAGTTCTATGACGAAAGACAGCGCCGCATCGCCCATGCAGTGCTTGACCAGATGCGCAATCAACTTGTTGCAAAGTAACAGATATTTTATACTGAATCCACCAGGGTTCCCCTCTGTTTATACCGGCGCCTGCACCGTTATCTCCGCTCGACGAACCCAGTATTGCATAAGGACGATCCTTTCCCCGCCTACCAGGAGGCGTTTATGATATTTCGGGCTGTTGGAAATCGCTGCGCCGTAATCCTTGAGTCACTCAAGCTGCCGATGTCCAATGAACAAGCCTTGGAGGCGCTCCGGTTGAAAGGTTTCAAGGTAGTCCATGTCAACATCCTGAGTATTGCCAGGAAATATATCGGCCATGCTCAGTACCTGCGCGGAGTCAGCGTTTCAAAAGCTCCGGATGTCATAGATTGTTCAAGCTATATGAAGTGGCTCTATGCTCATCTCGGCATTTGGATTCCCCGGCGCTCGGTTCAGCAGCGATGGCATGGAGAACCGGTCGGAGTTGATGATGTTGCGGCGCTTGACCTGGTATTCACCACCGGATTCAAGAATTATTATATCGATGACCACTCGGACGGCGTAGGGCATGTCGGGATGGTAACCGAAAGCCGCACCGTCATACATGCGGCGAGCAAAGAACACGGGCTGATGGAAACCCCCATCGCAAGCTTTCTCATCGACATAAAACATCGCGGGATACGGAGGTATATTCCCAAAGGCGCCCCGGTTATCACCCTGGAAGTTCCGGCTGGAACGGATATAGAGACCTCCGACGATATCCGGTGGCTTCTGGTTCAGCCATGCTGACAAAGATAGGGGGGCCTTCAGACTTCCTCGGTCGGCACCACGAGAACGGACTGCGGGGTGCGGGCGAGGATTTGAAGAGTCACATCGTCGAGAGCAAACGGCGGGCGTGAACGTGGACCATGGCTTCCGACGACGATCAGATCATATTTCCCCTCGTCTGCTTCCTCCGTGATGCCTTCAACTGTTGTCCTCGCCTGGCGGATACGCACCTTGTTCTGCACATCCATGGCCCTCAATGTGGCGGAAGCCCGTTGGAGGTGTCCGAGGACCGAGTGGCCGGGGTCCATGGACTCGCAGGTCACGTGCAGCAAGGTTACTTCGACGCCGAGCCTGCGCGCGAGTCTACCCCCGATGCGTACATTGCTCTTGCCTGACGAACCGGCGGTAGTACCGATCAAAATGCGTTCGAAAGAACGTTTCTCCGGTTTCACCACCAGTACGGCGGCCTCCGTCATCTCCAATATGGCCTTGACGGTTCCGCCAAGCCTGTCCCACTGTGTTTCAGAAGGGGCGCCTGCTGCAACCACAACCATTTCATAAAGTGTCTCGGAATACTCACAGGCTATCTGCTCGGCGGGTTGGCCGTATCGCAGGCAACGCACGGCGTTGGAGAGTTCAACCTCTTTGCTGCGGCTGTGGACTGAGGGATTCAATGCCTCCTCAGCCTCCGGGTCAGAGGTGACTCCCAGGATGGTCGCCGAGGCGTCAAGTCGCTCCATGAGATATCTGCCGATTTCCAGAGTGGTCTCCGAACCGGCGCCGGCATCGTAGAGCAGCAGTCGCGGATGGGGTTGGTTCAGAATGTGCCAGTCTCGCACACTCACCCACAGCTCGGCGCCTTTCAGCGGGAATTCTGCGGGAAGAACGGCTTCCACGAGAAGTCCCTCCTCGCCAAAGGGCAGGGGAGGAGCGATCTGGCGAGTCATGGATAACCGCGGGAGGCGCAGTCGCAGTCGGTGCAGGGCGCCTGCGAAATTCCGCTCGATGATCTTGCCCCGACCGAGAACTGGAACCATTCCTGTCGGCTTCTCCGTGCTGAGGACTATATGTTCCGGGCGAAAAAGAGCCAGGGCGCGGCTTCCCTCCTGGTGAGGCGAGTCGGAAGGAATGGAGAGCGAGAGTTCGCCGAATTGGGCCTGGCCTTCCAGGGTCCTGCCGACCAGGACGGAGCCTGCGCCAAGGAAGGTCGCCGCAGAGAGGGACTTGGGTCTGGCGTAGAGTATTTCCGGCCTGTCTATCTCGAGCAGGTGGCCGTGTTCGACGATTCCGACACGATCAGCAAGATCGAGGGCTTCTTCCTGGTCGTGCGTGACCAGGATGGTAGTGATCCCAAGGCGCTCCTGAATAGCTTTGAGAGTACGGCGCAAGTGCGTGCGGGTCTTCACGTCCAGGGCGCCGAAAGGCTCGTCGAGCAACAGCACGCTCGGTTCGTAGGCGAGGGCGCGGGCAAGGGCGACCCGCTGCTGCTGGCCTCCCGAGAGTTGATGAGCGAAGCGGTTACCCAATCCGGACAATCCTACCAGTTCGAGGAGATCATCACACCTGGACTCTCGATCGGACTTGGAGACCTTACGTACTTTCAGGCCAAACTCTACATTTGCGCTTACGCTCATATGCCGGAATATCGAGTAGTTCTGGAAGACAAAGCCGACGCCGCGTTGCTGAGGCGGCAGATTGGTTACATCACGGTCGTGAAGCAGAATTCGTCCGTGTGAGGGTTGTGTGAGGCCCGCTATCAGCCGCAGGATGGTGCTCTTGCCGCTTCCGCTGGCGCCCAGCAATACCAGTAGCTCCCCCGTGGCAATCTCCAGGGAAACATTGTCCACCACGCGATGCGCCCCGTAGTGTTTGCTCAACTGTTCGAGCAGGATAGCCATCACCCCCTCCTTTCCTGGCGGCCCGTGTAGCGAAGCAGAAAGAAAAAGATTACAAATGACAGAACCGCCAGCACTGCCGCTACCGCATTCGCCCCGGCTATATTGCCGGCCTCGAACTGGGCAAAGATGTACAGGGGGGCTGTCTGCGTTCGAAGACGCAGATTCCCGGAGACCAGCACAGTGGCGCCGAACTCACCGAGCGAATGCGCAAAGGTAAGCAACGTACCCGTGAACAGACCGCCGCGCATGGCCGGAAGAATCACATAACGAAATGTCTGCCAGCGAGTGGCCCCCATGGTGTAGGCGGCCTCCTCGTAGGTTGTTTCGAGTTCGTCGAGCACGGGTTTTACTGAGCCGAGCATATAAGGAAAAGTTACAAAAAGGTGGGCCAACAGCACTCCTATAGGAGTGAACATCGGTTCCAGGCCGAATTTGCCGAGCCAGCCGCCGAGCAGCCCGATGGGCCCCCACAGCAACAGGAGAGAGGTCCCTACCACTACTGTTGGTATAGCCACGGGAAGGTTTACGATTATCCCCAGCGGCCGTTCCCCCGGGAAACGGTACTTGCTGAGCACATAGGCTGCAAACGTGCCGAGAACGGCGTTAATGCCGGCCGTACTGAAGGCGATGAGCAAACTGAAGCGAAGCGCAAACCGTGCGTCCGGAGAGCCGAGAGCGGCCAGGAAGGCGGAGAGCCCGCCTTGAAAAGCGAAAACGAAGATTGCGGAAAGCGGCATGAGCAGAAGCGGGAGCAATACCAGAACCAGCAATCCGACGGGGATGATCACGGTGCGCGGCCGAGCGCCCGGCGCACCGGCGCCTGAAGGGCCAAAGGTCATCGTCTCAGCTCCTTGAGGATCTTCTTTTTCCAGATGGTGTCGATGATGTGGCGCTTCGCACTTGGCCAGCCGCCAAAATCCTCTATAAGGAACTGGTCGTCGATGTCCGCAAAATAGGGGTTGGAGTCGTTAAGGCTGTCATAAACACTTCGAAAGCCGTATTCCACAAAGGTTTGCTGTGCGGACTCGCTCCACAGGAAGCTTACGAACGCATCGACCAACTCCCGCTCCTCCGGCGCCACATTGTGGTCCAGGACGACAAGAGTGTGCTCAGTCATAACGGTGCTGAACGGATGGACTATATCGAGCTTGAGCCTGCCAAGCGACTTGTCCCATACAGCTTCCTGTTCGTAGGTAATAAGAGCATCCCCGAAGCCGTTTTCAAATTGAGTGCGTGCGGAGCGCGAGGAGGAAGCTTGTGCCGCGACGTTTCGCCAGATCCCGAGCAAAAGCTCTTCTCCCGCCATTGGCCTGCCGGGATTTTTCCTGACGCCTGCGCCGTATTCGGCTATAATTGCCCAGTTGGCGCCGCCTGATGTGAACGGATCAGGATGAATCACCTCGACGCCGGGTTTTGCAAGATCCTCGAAATCGTTGACCTGTTTGGGATTCCCGGAACGCACGAGAATAATCAACGGTGAGCGATTGACCACTCCCCGATGGGGCAGAGCACGCCGGCTTTGAGCTTGCGTGCGGCCGGCTTTCACCAGCCGCAGGGCGTCCAGTTCCAGGGAGAGTATGACGATGTGGGCAGGCACGCCCATGATGATTTGGTTCGTTATTGTTCCGGAGCCGGCAAAGGAACTGATCAACTCGACGTGCTCACCCGTTCTCTCTCGCCACTCCTTCTGGAATTTCGGGAAAACGCCTTCATTAATAACCTCGCCCAGAATGCTGAAACCATATACAATTAAAGTTCTCGGCGGAGCTTCCTGAAAAGGCAGCGATATCCATGGCCAGAATGCATATACCCCAAGCAGGCTGAAAATGAGGGCCGGTAGCGCGGACTTGAACGTGCGCACCAGCACCGAACGATTCGGCATGAACATATTTTACCTGAGACCTATGGCTGGAACCCCTTTCCAGGTAATTTCTACTGAGTCTGATACCTAAAGAAGCGTTCAGGTATCCACTTGTAAGAATATAAGCCTTTTTGCATAGTTTGCTCATGAGGATTAAATGATTCAAGGCTTCTATGGACGCATCCTCGTTGTTGATCTGGGCTCAAAGACCTTTGAGATCGAACCGGTGAGCGAGGAGGTCCTCGCTTCCTGCCTGGGCGGCAAAGGATTGGCGACACACCTTCTTCTGGAGAAGAACCCGCCGGGAGTCGATCCATTCTCGGAGAATAACCACCTTATTTTCGCGACCGGCCCGCTTTGTCAGAGCCGTGCCTGGGGATCAAGCCGTTATGGTGTCTTCACCAAATCTCCCTTGACCGGCTTCTACGTGGAATCCTATGCCGGAGGCAAGGTTCCCGAGGCCATCGACTCGGCGGGGTACGACGCCATTGTGTTCAAAGGGAAAGCGCCCGGGCCGGCAGTTGCATCGGTCCACCCCGATGGAGTGGAATTCTTCGATGCAGGAGATCTTTGGGGCGCCGATACTTATCGTGCCGAGTCAGAATCGAAGTCCCGGTTTGCGATCAGGGGGAAGAAGTATGACAGACTGGGCGCCGTAGTGATAGGACCCGCGGGCGAGAATCTGCTCAAATTCGCCGTGATAGAAAACGATAAATGGCGATCTGCGGGTCGGGGCGGAGTAGGGGCGGTAATGGGGTCAAAGCTGCTCAAGGCGATTGTTTTTCAAGGGGATCGAAAACGGCCCGTCGCCCACCCCGATGAACTTTCCAGTTATGCCAGAGCTTTTTCGAAGTCGGGTGTCGAGAACGCCGGAGTGAAGGCCTATAAGGCGCTCGGAACGACCATGATGGTCGCCATCATGAACAAGGCTAAGGCTTTTCCGAGCGAATACTGGAAATCCGGGACGTGCGACCACTGGGAAAAGATCAGTGGACAGCGGTTCCACGAAGAACATGATATCAAACCCAATGCCTGCTCGAAATGTTTTATGGCCTGCGGCAGGCTTGCCACGATTACCAGGGGACGGCACAAAGGACTGGTCATAGAGGGGCCTGAGTACGAGACGATCTATGCTTTTGGCGGGTTGTGCATGGTGGATGAAATGGAGGAGATCGCCTGGCTCAACGATATCTGCGACCGGCTGGGAATGGATACCATAACGGCCGGAAACCTTTGCGCCTTTACCATCGAAGCCTCTCGAAGAGGCAAAATCTCCTATGATATCAATTATGGCGATGCCGACGGCATTGCCTGCCTTCTGCGCAAAATAGCAAACCGTGAAGGTATTGGAGACGTCCTGGCAAACGGAATTGTCCATGCCGCCAATGAGTGGGGGCTGGCAGACATTGCCGTGCATGTGAAGGGAATGGAGCCGGCGGGCTATGATCCGCGGGTCCTCAAGGGAATGGGGCTGGCCTATGGCACTTCAGACCGCGGGGCGTGCCATTTACGCTCGACCTTCTACAAACCGGAACTCTCCGGAATGATCGCCCCGGAGGAGATCGAAGGAAAAGCGGAGATTTTTATCGATTTTGAGGACCGTCTCACGTTGTTCGATACCTTGGTTCTCTGCCGGTTCTACCGGGACCTCTATACGTGGGACGAGCTTGAGAAGGTCATTTCGCTGGTTACGGGAGCACCGGCATCCAGGGAGGTGCTTAAAAGAAAGGCCGCCCATATTTCGACTATGACGAGAAAATTCAACCTGCGCGAAGGGCTCAGGCCCGAGCATGACCGGCTGCCCTCGCGCCTGCACCGCGAGGCGCTGCCTTCGGGACATACTCTTGGCAAAGAGGAAATGGAGAGGATGCTGGCGGACTACTATCGGCTTCGCGGATGGAACGAGCAGGGAATTCCGATTGAATCCATGACCGCGAAAGCCTCCGGCTAACGCACGGGGTAATGCCAGAAATAGCTGGAGCCTCCCCCCTCGCTGTTTCCACCCTCAATAGCCGTTCCCTGGTAGCTGAAAGCCATGGACGCCGCTCTCGTTGGAACCGTCAGCTTCGTATGGAAAGGGATTGGATGGAAATAGCCCCTGTCTGTCGCCAGTCCCTGAGTGCCGAGGACTCTGCCGCTCTCATCGGCAAAGACCACACTGAGCCGGAAGTCATGCAGGGTGGTGAAACTGTTGGTCATATGCTCCTCAAAATCGACCCTGCCCGTAATATCCATCTGTGAATGATTCCGTGAGTACCTGTACTCCACCGTCAAATCTTTTCCATTCCATACCGCCGATTGCCCCGCCTGCGAAATGCTGAGGCGATCTTCGGGGGCTACGAGTCCGGATCGAGAGTAGGGAGACATTGTCTGACATCCTGAAATCAACAGGGCCAGTATAACGATCGCAGTGGTAAAAAACCGGGTTCCCATCAGCATTCTCCATTTGAAGCGAATATGAGCGCAGCCCGTCGAAAGGCTGCCTGGTTATTAATCTATTTCCAATCAGTTCTTTTTGCAACGAAAAGGCTCAATAAAGCACTGATTTAGGCATTTTCGCACGGTGTGCGCCTGCATTCATTGCTGGTAGAGGTGATTTATTTGTAGTAATATTAAAATAAGAGCGGTTCACTCTCGGTTTGCGGGGAGATGTTTAAATGTTCAAGTCGGGTAGCCATGAAGGAAAGTAGACAGCGAAAGACGCTTATCGTTATCGCCGATGACGATGGAGACGATTGCCTCCTGATAAAGGATGCATTGGTGGATATCGGGTTCCAATGGGATTTGAGATTTGTAAGCGATGGGATTGAATTGATGGAATACCTCTACGAGTGCCTGGGCAGCGAGGGCCGGGTAGAAGGCTGCCTCCCGGATCTCGTCCTGCTGGATCTCAATATGCCTCGAAAGGGGGGGCGCGAGGCGCTCAGAGAAATCAACGCACATGCGAGATTTCGTGATATCCCCGTGGTCATTCTGACTACTTCCGATGAACCCCAGGACATGGAATTATGTCGCTCCCTCGGCGCCAAGCTGTTCATCACCAAGCCCAATATGTACCACGAATGGCTGGAAAAACTTAACGGCCTTCGCCACCTTGTATGAAAACACCCGCCTTCCTCTGTTTTTCCCTGAGGGGTAAATCCATCCACGACATGATGACTCTTCGACGGCAGACGCCTTCGACAAAGGGCTAAGGCTGTCCCCATTTGAGCTTGGTCCTCAAGGTTTCAAAGTGGTCGACATCCGGAGGTTTGATGAGTCGAAGCGGGGTGGCTGCGGCAGTGATGCTTATCCGGTCGAAACGGCTGATGAGGCAGCCCACCTGTCCATCGCAGGTCAGGGTGACGTCGGTGGCGGATTCTGCGAGTTCCACCAGGACCGTCACGTGTCCCGGTAGTATGATTGGCCGGTTAGATAAGGTGAATGGGCAGATGGGAGTAATGATAATAGCGTGGGCGGTTGGGAAAACAACCGGTCCACCCGCTGAGAGATTGTATGCGGTCGATCCCGTTGGAGTGGCGATGATGAGGCCGTCGCCGCGATAGTGGGTAAGAAACTGTCCGTCGATAGAGGTGTGGAGGTCGATGATACGCGCCAGGGCGCTCTTATTTATGACGGCATCATTAAGCACCCGGTGTGCGAAAATCTCTTTGCCGTCACGCATGGCCGAAACACGCAGGCGCATGCGTTCCTCGATCTCGAAATCCCCCGCCAGGATTCTTTCCAGTTCACTTGAGCAGGAATCGGCGCTGATTTCGGTGAGGAAGCCAAGCCCTCCGAGATTGATGCCGATAACGGGAATGGAGCGATTCTCGATGAAACGGGCGACGCTGAGAAGCGTGCCGTCGCCTCCAAGGACTACGACGGCTTCGACCGTTCTGGGGATCTCTATTTTCTGGTAGATGCAGGTTACTCCGGAATTATCGATGTTTTCTTCGCAGAATACCTGTACGCCCCGCTTCTCAAACCATTGTTTGAGCTGTTCGGCAAGCCGGGCGGCCTCCGGACGCGTGCGCTTATAGATGATTGCCACATGGCGCATTCAAAATCCTCCGAAATGGTTCAATTTACCGCCTTAACAATCCGATAGGAAATAAAAAGAATTGTCAAATTGCATATGTTACTCTAATTTGCGTAGTCACCTTCGCGATTCGCGGAGGCGGCCAAGTAAGGCTATAGGACTTATTAATCACCGAGTCAAGGTGCTGCGAGGGCGCCCTGAAACGGTCCATAGGACAGAATCCTGCAGTGAGCCCGACAGAGCAGAGCATGAAACCCGAGAAGGATACCCCCCCCTCCCAATCGATACTTGTGGTCGATGACGAAGTACAGGTCTGCGAGATCTTGTCCGATGCGTTGAGTGCGCAGGGGCACAAAGTAGTCTCGGCCGCAGACGGCCAGGAGGCCATCGATAAGCTTGCCGAAGGACAATTCAGCATAGTCATAACGGACATGGATATGCCCCGGATGGACGGGATGCAGTTGATAGAGTTCGTCGTAAAAAGCCATCCCGAGATCGATATCATAGCCATTACCGGCCACATCATGAAGTACAGGTATACGGATGTTGTTTCGGCCGGGGCCGCTGACTTCATCACCAAGCCCTTCACTCTGAATGAGTTGGAGGCCAAGCTGAAACGGCTCATTCGGGAGCGGGTCTTGAGAGAGCAACTGGAAAAGCTTGCCGTCCGAGATCCGTTGACGGGCCTGTCGAACCGTCGTTCGTTCGAGGAAAATGCCCGCAAGGAGGCTATAAGGGCGGTTCGATACCAGCACCCTCTCTTCATGTTCTTTCTGGATCTGGATAATTTCAAGCAGTACAACGATCTGCACGGGCATCAGGCGGGCGACCGGCTGCTCGTCGAGACGGCCAGTCTTTTCGTCCGTTCATTCCGGGAAAACGTGGACAGCGTCTTCCGCTATGGCGGGGATGAATTCGTAGCGCTGCTGCCGCACCTGCCCGCGGCTCAGGCTCTTTCGGTCGCCGAGCGTATCCGCGAAAAATTCAAGCAACTCGGTTTTGAGCCTACCAGCCTTTCCATTGGCATTGCGAGCTTCATTCAGAAACTGGGAAGCATCGACCAGGATATTCAGGATATGATCCTCCGAGCCGATGCGGCGCTCTACCATGCAAAACAAAGCTGCGGGAAAAATACCGTCTACGTCGATGCGTTGTCCCGTTAGGGGCCTCATCGTATAGACCCTGTGAAAAAATTGCTTAATTTAGTGCTTGACACTCCAGTATGGGTACTTTATATAGGGCTGACCGCGAGGGCGAAGGACTTCTGCGGTAAGTGGCGAAAATTGTTGAAGTTTAGTAGTGGCGTCACCTGGTAATCTGTTTCGACAAAGGCACAAAAAGCAGATTGGCACGGTGACATTTTTTTGGTTAACCTGTCAGCGAGGCCACTATATGATGTGGCATTAAGTCCGCCCTCAAATCCGGTTGTGGGTCCATCAGCAGATGGCTGGAAGCGTGACAGCCCTGTAGCATTTTCAGAAAGCTCACGGTAGCATCTCCGAATCGGGCGGCAAATAGATATTCATTATTTGTACAGGGAACCGAGGGTTCTCAGGACGGGAGGTGACTGCCATGGGCAAGCCTGAATTTGGTTTTGGGGTCCATTTAATAATGGATGGCTACGGCTGTGACCGTGCGGCGCTACAAGATATCAATCTGATCTACAATTTCCTCGACCAGTATCCGGCTCAGATGGACATGACCAAAATCATGCCCCCTTATGTTTTCCGGTATTCGGGAGCGGTTCCGGAAGATTGGGGCGTTTCCGGTTTTGTGCTGATAGCCGAAAGCCATATCAGCATCCATACCTTTCCGGACAAGCAATATCTGAGCATCGACATGTTTTCCTGCAAGCCTTTCGATACCGATATTGCAGTGGATACAATCAAACAGTACTTCAAGATCCAGAAGCATGAGATCAAAGTGCTTGACCGGGGGCAGGAATTTCCGAATACAATAAAAGAATCTGCCCAGGTGGTCCGGATGGACCGCATGCTGAAACAGCGTTCGAGGTAAGAAGAAGCAACAGCTATGAGTGATGATAACCTGATGGGGTCCGGGGGACTTGGACCCCATTGTTCGTTTTTGGGATTGTACAGTCCGGAGTCGGATTTCGCCAGGGCGCGTGCTGCCATCATTCCCGCGCCCTACGACGGGACGACCACCTACCGTGCGGGCACACGGGAAGGCCCTCGCGCCATTCTCAACGCTTCGCGCGAACTCGAATTTTTTGACGAGGAGACCTGTACGGAAGTGTACCGGGAGGGAATATTTACGCTCGGTGAACTCCCGGTCAATGTCTCCTCCCCGAGGGAAATGGTGAAGGCGGTCAACGATGCCTGCCGGTTTGTCATCTCGCGCGGCAAATTCCCGGTCCTGCTCGGAGGCGAACACCTGCTCTCTCTGGGTATGATCGAGGCCCTGGCCACGAAATATCCCGACCTCACCATCCTGCATCTCGACGCCCATTCCGATCTCCGCGAGGAATACCAGGGCAGCCCGTACAGCAATGCCTGCATTATGAGGCTTGCACTTGAGCATGCCTCCCTGGTGCAGGTCGGAATCCGCTCCATGACCAGGGAGGAGCGCGATTTTATCGAAGAGAAGAAAATCCCCTGCTTCTATGCCTGGCAGCTCCATCACAAGCCTCTGCTCTGGGAACAAATTCCCGAACTGGTGAAGGGCGACGTCTATATCAGCATAGATCTGGACGCTTTTGATCCATCGATCATGCCTGCCGTGGGAACGCCCGAACCCGGGGGACTCGGATGGTATGAGACCTTGGCCATGCTCAGGCGCGTTATCGAAAGAGCCAATGTGGTGGGCTTGGATATCATGGAGCTTCTGCCTGTGCCTCAGAACCCGCCGTCGGAGTTTTTCGCCGCGCGGCTGCTCTACAAGCTGCTTTCCTACATTTTCATGGACAAGGCGAAGGCGAGTTGTTAAACTGCTGTTTTAAAGAACTAATTGGTCGAACATTATCTTTAAGTACAATAACTTACGCGAAAGAAAGTGACAAAAAATTGGAAGAGCAGTCAGCCAAAGGAATCCAGAATTGGCTCCGAATGTGCTTCCGACGGCTTGCTCGTGTCGAAGACACAAATGATATTGAAAAAGAAATTCAACAGATAATTGATGAAGGAGAGCAACGCGGGCTGATATCCGAGGATGAAGGGGAAATGATCCAGGGGATCTTTTCCTTTCGGGACACCGTCTCAAGAGAGATAATGGTCCCTCGGACCGACACGGTCTATTCCGATGCCGATACGAAACTTCCGGACATGATCCAGCTCTTCATCCAAAGCGGTCACTCCAGGATTCCGATCTACCAGGATAACATCGACAACATTGTCGGGACGCTGCATGCAAAGGACCTCCTTCCCTATTGGGGCTCTGACGATATAGCGATTCGCCAGATAATGCGTCCTCCCTATTTTATTCCCGAGACCAAGAAAATCAGCGAAGTCCTCAAGGATCTGAGAGACAACAAGTCTCATATGGCCATTGTCATCGACGAATATGGCGGCACCGCCGGCATCCTCACCCTGGAGGACATTATCGAGGAGATAATCGGGGAGGTCATGGATGAGTACGATGCCGAGCAGAAGCTTATTTTCGAGCATGAAGACGGTTCGATCAGCGTCAATGCCCGCCTGGACGTCGAAAAACTCGAAGATTTCCTCCAGGTGGAATTACCCGAAGGTGAGTTCGAGTCTGTAGGCGGGTTCGTGATCAGTCTGATCGGTAAGGTGCCCGAAGTCAATGAGAAGGTCATTTTTGAAAGGCTGGAAATGACTATCGAAGCCGCTACGAGCCGAAAGATAGACCGGATACGCATTCGAAAACTCGGCCTGGAGGTCCCGGAGGATCAAGCCGGGGAAGAATCGGACAAATAGTCCCTGGCGGGGAGACTGCTTTGCATATTCATCGCTGACTATCCCTCATTTCCTTCCGCGTATTTATTGCCGTTCACCACAAAATCATGATTGCCGCTTATGGACGCCATACTGCTTTCCATTATTAGTGGGTTACTGCTGACCGCCGGTTTTCCAAAACCGGAGTTGTTTTACCTCTCCTGGATCGCTCTGGCGCCGTTGCTCTACGCAATCCGCGGCAGAAGCGGCAAACAGGCGTTTTGGCTCGGATATCTCTGCGGCCTGGCCCATTTCCTCACCTGCTGGTTCTGGATACGCCATGCCGTTTATCACTACGGCGGCTTTTCTTTTATCACCGCCTTTCTGCTTCTTTTTCTGCTTTGCTGCATGATGGCGTTTTATCCGGCTATATTTGCACTGATGGCGCGGAAATTTGAAAAAGTCCCTTTCCTCTATGTTTTCGCCCTGCCTTTTGTATGGGTGAGCATCGAGTGGGCACGGGCGCATTTTCCCTTTGCGGGGTTTCCCTGGGCAAACCTCGGCTATTCGCAGACTCCTCTCAACCGGCTCATCCAGGTGGCCGATATTACCGGAGTGTACGGACTGAGCTGGCTGGTGGCTCTTTGCAGCACCGTCATCGCCGGGTTCCTGGGGAAGCACTATCGCAGAGCCGGTCCGGCGGTTCTGGTGGCCTGTGTTGTCGCGGTGCTGTTTTACGGCTTCTGGCGTCCGGAGAATATCAGAAGCGTGCAGAACCGGACCGTCCCTCTGAATATCGGCGTCATTCAGGGCAATATTGCACAGAACGAAAAGTGGGACCCCGCCTTTCAGACGGAAACAATCAGCAGGTATGCGTTATTTTCGAAGGAAGCGGTAAAGGATAATCCAAAACCGGACCTTCTTTTCTGGCCCGAATCGGCAATGCCGTTTTTCTACGGTGTCGATGAGAACCTCAGTCCCGAGGTGAACAGGATAGTCAAGGAAATCAACCGGCCTCTGCTCTTCGGAAGTCTGGGAGTAACCCTGGTGGAGGGTAAGGCGCGGCTGTTGAACAGGGCTTATCTTCTGGATGAGAATGCCGAACTGAGAGGCGCCTATGCAAAACAGCACCTGGTGCCTTTTGGCGAGTACGTGCCTTTGTCGAATATTCTGACTTTCGTGAGCCAGATAGCATACGGGGGCGAGCTTGGTTTTGTTGCGGGCAGAGATCCGGGGCCTCTTATGTTTAAAGGTCGCCCTCTTGGTGTACTGATCTGCTATGAGGTTATTTTTCCGGAGATTTCGCGCCAGGCTGTCCGAAAGGGTGCGCAGGTGTTGATGAATATGACGAATGACGCTTGGTACGGCGATACGGGCGGCCCCTATCAGCACCTCGAGATGTCGCGCTGGCGCGCCATCGAGCTTCGGGTGCCGCTCGTACGTGCGGCGAATACCGGAGTAAGCGCCGTGTTCGATGCTACGGGACAGGAATGCAAAAGGCTTCCGCTGAATACGGGAGGGTTTTTCACCTGCACCGTGCAACCCATGCCCTATTTGAGCTTTTATGCCAGGTACGGTGATCTTTTCGCCTGGCTCAGCGTGTTTGTCACCGGTTGTGCAATAGCCTGCCGGTTTGTATATTTCAGGAGCAAAAGGAGGAAATAAAATGAACATCGATATCTCGGAACTCAGAAACGCGCTCAAGGACTTATCCCAACGATTCCGCACCCTCGGGGGGTATCTTTGACATAGAAGGGAAAGAGAAGCGCTCGGCCGAACTTGAAAAGCTCATGGCGAAGGAGGATTTCTGGGAAAGCCCGGAGGCCGGCCGTGACATTCTCAAAGAGCGTTCCGAGTTGAACGAAATAATACAGACGTGGCGGAACCTCTCAGGTGAGATAGAAGACAATGAACTGCTCTTCGAAATGGCGCTGGAAGAAGATGATGAGCAGAACATGAAGGAAGTCCGGCGCAAACTCGGTGAGCTTCAGAATAGATACCGGGAACTCGAACTGCGCCAGATGCTCAACGACGAAAACGACAACAAGAGCGCCATCGTCAGCATCAATGCCGGGGCAGGGGGCACAGAAGCCCAGGATTGGACCGAGATGCTGCTCAGGATGTATCTTCGATGGTGTGAGAGGAAGAACTTCAAGGTCGAGATGATTGACCTCCTGGAGGGGGAGGAGGCCGGGGTCAAAAATGTCACTTTTACCGTCTCGGGTCCTTATGCCCATGGAATGATGAAGGCCGAGTCCGG
Organism: uncultured Syntrophobacter sp.; assembly: GCA_964539645.1. Lineage (GTDB taxonomy): Bacteria > Desulfobacterota > Syntrophobacteria > Syntrophobacterales > Syntrophobacteraceae > SbD1. The sequence goes on along the minus strand of CAZIJV010000078.1, from coordinate 2,460 downwards.
TGTGCACAGGCTGGTGCGGATCTCCCCCTTCGATGCGAGCGGACGCCGCCATACATCATTTGCCGCCGTTCTGGTTTTTCCTGAAATAGACGATAAGATAGAGGTCGATGTCAAGCAGTCGGATCTGCGGGTCGACACCTATCGCGCCAGCGGCGCGGGCGGTCAGCACGTAAACAAAACCAGTTCCGCGGTTCGCATCACTCATCTGCCGACGGGCATAGTCGTAGCCTGCCAGAATGAAAAATCGCAGCACAGGAATCGCGACATCGCCATGAAGATACTCAAGGCAAGGCTCTATGAACGCGAAAGGCGCGCTCAGCAGGCGAAGATCCAGGAAACACATGATAACCTGGACGAAATAGCGTGGGGAAACCAGATCCGCTCTTACGTCATGCAGCCCTACCGTCTCGTGAAGGACCACAGGACCAGCGTTGAGAAGGGGAATGTGGACGCTGTGATGGATGGCGAACTCGATGAATTCATAGAAGCTTATCTGCTCAATTCGATGTCTCGCGAAAGCTCCGCAGGCGCGGCATAGAGCAGGTGTGACAGGATATGCGGTAACGGCATCCGGTGGGGCGGTCCCCTTCGGATGCCGCGACAATTATGCACGACTCAGATGCTGTAACCCACCTCGCCGTGCAGTTCCTTGTCCAGTCCCATGTATTCCTCGTCGGCCCCCACTCGCAGCCCCATCGTTTTTTCCAGAAACCAGCCGATCAGATGAGTTCCCAGCAGGCAGTATAAAATCACTGCCAGAATTCCGATAGCCTGGACGCCGAGCTGGGGCAGATTGCCCGCCAGGAGACCGGTCGCCCCGACCGAAGCAAACAACCCGGTAGCCAGGGTCCCCCATACGCCTCCTACGCCGTGGACTCCAACGACGTCCAGCGAGTCATCGTAGTGGAACCTGAACTTCAGTCTGACGCCATAGAAGCATATCACGCCGGCGACGAGGCCTATCACCATGGCCCATCCCGGAGTGACGAAGCCGGAAGCCGGAGTCACCGAACCGAGCCCAGCAACGATTCCGGAGGCAAATCCGAGGGCGCTCGGTTTTTTTACGATCAGCCATTCCATGATCATCCATGAACATGATCCGGCAGCCGCGGCAGTCATACTGGTCGTAAAGGCGAGGGCCGCCGTGCCGTTTGCGGCCAGGGCGCTCCCGGCGTTGAATCCAAACCAGCCGAACCACAGAAGCCCGACACCGAGCACCGTCATGGTGAGGTTGTGGGGAACGAACATTTCGCTGGGAAAGCCTCGCCGTTTTCCCAAATGGATGGCGAGCACAAGAGCGGAAACACCGGCGGAGAGATGCACCACCAGACCTCCGGCAAAATCGAGTCCGCCCATTGACTGGAACCATCCTCCTCCCCATACCCAGTGGGCTAGAGGATAGTAGACGATCAGAGACCAGAGCAGGAGAAAAGCGACATAGGAGCTGAACTTCATGCGTTCGGCCACCGCGCCGCTTATCAAGGCGGGTGTAATGATGGCGAACATGCCCTGGAACATCACAAAAGCATAAGTGGGAATGGTTCCGCTCAACGTATCGACGCCAATGCCCGCAAGCATGAAATGGCCTAAATCGCCGATAAACCAGTTTCCTTTAGAAAAAGAGAGTGAGTATCCTATTACTATCCATAATACCCCGAGGATGCCGAGTGAAACGAAGGAGTGCATCAGCGAATTCAACACGTTTTTCCGCTGCACCATACCGGCGTAAAAGAGGGCAAGGCCCGGCAGCATGAGCATTACCATGGCGGAGGAGACAAGAACCCATGCCGTATCGGCCGGGTTTAACGCGGGCGCATCAGCCGCGTAGAGGTGGCTGGGGAAAGACCAGAGAGTAAGGAGTGGCGCGATCATGCTGATGGAAAGGAGGCGAGGCAATCTCCGAAGGTAAAAAAACATAATTTAGGGCCTTTCGGGAAATAGAGTTCATTATGGGTTTCCAAGGTTACGAGAACCTCAAACGGCTTTGGGAAAAGCAATCACCGCACCGTGTTCTGATTTTTGATTAAGCAGTTGATAAGAAAGAACATTTTTGTATAAGAAAAGTAGCGTTATCCATTGCGTTGATACATATTTGTTCTTCTCTGGAGGGGAAAACGGTCCGTTTGGACAATTTTGTTACAGGTATTGACCATTCTTTCCTCTGGCCTGGAGAAGTGAAATGCGCGAAAATAATCCCGAGAGTTGTCTTCACCTTGGTACAGCTCCACATAATAGAGGCGCCGTAGATTCTATGATGGCTTACAGTGCAGCCACGTAGGGCGTGCACGGCTCTATCAGGCACACCGGCCTTGCGCTACAATCGGGTTGACGGTATCGTTGCGACTTGGAATGTGCAGGGCAAGCCTGCGTACTTTGCGCTCCTCGGGGCTATCGCAGGATTTAACTGCCCCGTCATTCCGGCGGCGCTCCTGAGCCGGAATCCAGCGAGACCGCCACGCT
>CAZIJV010000077.1:0-20989 GCA_964539645.1 uncultured Syntrophobacter sp. | reverse complement strand
GGCAAACACACTCTTCTCGAAAGCGGTGGGCACTAAAAACCGTGCCCACCCTACGTTTGCCCATAGCACTGTGATGATTTTGAAGTCGCCGGTGGTTGGGCATGAGAAGCCTGCCCTACTACTATTTTTGTCATCCCGGCGTGTTCCTCCAAAAATGAAGTTTCATATAAGCCGGGCCGCCACGATAGAGTGTGGTTTGAACGAAGATGAGACTCTGCCCTTTGTCTCAGTGCGTGAAAGTACCCCACGGGGGGCCGGTAAAAACACGGGCACAAGGCCCTATACTGCTGCCTCCGCACACCTTTCGTCAGCGCCAATAACCCTCATTGAAATCGCCATTGGTGAACACTTGCGTGCCAATGACGCTCGGGCGCTGGTAGCATAGGCTCTTGTGGCCGTTGTCCCATTGTGTGAAAGCACCGGGGAAAGCGAGGTAGGGTGTGCACGGCGCTATCGTGCACACCGGCCTTACGACCGCAATCGGGCTGACGGCGGGCGCGATGAAACCGCGGCCCGCCTGTAGCTGCTTGAACTATGGTTTATCTACCTTACATGCTGGAAGCTGAACCGAAGTTATCGTAATTCTCGCATAATAGTCTCACCATTGCGCTACATGGAAATTTTTCGCGCTATATTGCGCATCTGTACTCCGTGGACCAGGGCCGCTCCTCCCCGGATCGCCGCCGCCACGTGAACGGCTTCGGTCATCTCAGCGAGATTGGATCCTTTTTCCAGGCATGTCTGGGTATAGGCATCGATGCAGTAAGGGCACTGAAGCGCATGGGCAACCGCCAGCGCTATGAGGGCCTTTTCCCGCTCCGTGAGTTCCCCTTCCTTGAATACCGCGGCGTAGTAGTCGAAGAATTTTGCGGCCAGTTCGGGAGCTTCCCCGGATATCTCCGGAAACTTTGCCAGGTCGCTCGATTTGTAGTAGTCCATTTTTTCTCCTGGATGCGGTGGGGATGTGAAGTGTGTAGCCTCAGGACCTAGGGCGCGATGGCGCCCCCTCAGGTAAATCCGGAGCCGGAGGTGCAGGCGAAACAATGCTCGCCCACCGCGATCCGGCTTCCTTCTCCGGGGGGCGATGCGAGTCGTGAAACATGGATTTTTTCCCCGCCCAGGGGAATGCCCGCTGCCTGGTTGAAGTCACAGTCATACAGGTATCCGTCCCAGGAGACGGATACGAGGGATCTGCACATCAGGCCGTCAAGCGTGCAGGGATTGAAGCCGGCAATCAATTTTGCCATATACGATTCATAATTGCCCGTTTGCATGAGCCAGCGCCGAAATCTGCCCAAAGGAACGTTGCCGAACGTATACAGGCTGCTAAATGCAATTCCCCAGTTCTTTTCCAGGTCATGCCTGTATTTCCTTTCCAACTGTTCCTGAGACGCAGGGAGGAATGCTCCCGCGGGATTGGCCACCAGATCGAGCTTCAACCCCGATCCGGACATCCCGTAACCCCGTGAGTTCAAAAGCCTCAGAGCCGCGATCATTTTATCGAAGACGTCCTTGCCTCGTTGCGATTCGGATTGTGCCTTGTTCAGCGACGGAAATGAACCCACTATGCTTACCCGGTGTTCCCTGCACAACTCTACCAGGTAGTCCAACTCTCCACTGCCGATCAGGGTGAGGTTTGACCGGAGGATGAGTTCCGGGGCAAGAGGCGCCAGGCCCCTGATAATGCGGCACAGGTCCGGATTCATCTCCGGGGCGCCCCCGGTAATGTCGATTACTTTGAACGCGCCTCTGTGCGCGAATTCGATCACCTGCCGCGCGGTGTCAAAATCCATTACTTCAGACCGTGAAGGTCCGGCCTCCAGGTGGCAATGGCGGCATGACTGGTTGCACAGCAAACCGACGTTGACCTGCAGTACGAGAGCTTCCCGGCGGCAGAGCGACAGCCCCCGGCTGCTCAGGAACTGGGCGAACGGTTCGATGTATAACCCGCCCGGGAGAGAGTTCGGCTCGAATTCAGTCATCTTGACCAAGTCTCGCGATGTCGAGATAAGTTGGATCGCCGCTAAAGTTAAGCATGGGCAAAACCCCTGTCTTGCCTCCAGGGCGACTATTCCGCCGGCCCGGCAACGCTGCGGCGGTTATTTGATGCCCGCGTTCTTAAGATCCTCATAGGCGCCGGAAAAGTAGCTGCTGTTCCAATAGGCTCTCTGGGCGATCTCCTCACAGATTTGGCGCGCCTGCCTTTTATCGGCGCCAAAAACTATAGCCCTTGCGCCGTGATCTGTATAGGGCAGACGACCATCCTTGTTTGCGGACTCCACTTCTCCCGACTTCAGATTGACAGCTCCGGAAACCGAGCCGGCCCGGAATTCACTCTCGGGTCTTGCATCGACGAAAACCGCCGTCCTGTCCGCGCCGAATACGTGCTTGAAATAAAAGACATCACCGACAGAACACGCAGTTTCGCTTTTCCTCTCATGCTACCCTCCCATATGTTGAAATTAGAGTAAAGGCCCCGCTCCTTTTCTGGGCTCTATAAGGTGAGCGGGCATTAGTCAAATTGCTTATATCGATGCAATCGTCACGGCGGCATAGCCGCTTCCTATTCCCCTGCGATCCTGGACCGGGGCCCGCCTGGCAGGCCCTTCCCATTCGAGGTTCCGATGAAAGAAAGAGTTTTGCTTTGCAGCCCCTGTGGACTGTATTGTCCCCATTTTGGCCAACAGGCCATGATTATTCCCGAAATCAGAAAACCTGGCCCGAGGGCAGGAATTCTCTTGCATTTTCTGTTACGTTCCATAAAAATCTCCTGACCTGTTCCACACAGGACCAACCCAGGGGCATAGAGCACGACTTAAACCGGAGGCAACCAGACCGGTATAGCCGCTTAACACCGCGGAAAAATAGGAACTGTTCGGGGCAGACTTCGACGGAAGCCCTGCGGGAGTTCTGTTTTTTTCAGGACCAAACCGTTCGAACCGGCGTCAGGAGAAACCATGGAAGTGAAACTGCTCAATATCGGTTTTGGCAATACAGTCATTGCGAATCGCGTGGTGGCGATCGTTTCGCCGGCCTCTGCGCCCATGAAACGGCTCAAAGAGGATGCACGGCAGGGAAACAAGCTCATTGACGCAACCATGGGTCGCCGTACCCGCTCGATCATCGTCACGGACAGCGATCACGTCATCCTGTCCGGCGTTCAGGCTGAAACCATCGCGCAGCGGCTGCTTTTGGACGGTAACTCCAAAGAGGCCAATCTTCTAAAACAGCAGCAGCTCTAAATTCCATGCTCCCTCCTTCTTCCCCAGGACAACTTTTTGTCATATCCGCGCCATCCGGGGTCGGCAAGTCTACCATTATCCGGAGCGTGCTCGCGGATTGTCCCCGGCTCAAGTTCTCCGTCTCATGCACGACCCGTCCGATGCGCCCGGAGGAAGTCAGCGGCAGGGATTATCATTTCATCTCCAAAGAGGAATTCCACAGGGGGATCAGTTCCGGCCGGTTCCTGGAATGGGCGGAAGTCCATGGGCAGTATTACGGAACAGATCAGCACCTGATAGAGAGCTGGCTGACCGCCGGAAATGACGTACTCCTGGACATCGATGTCCAGGGCGCCCGACAGGTCCGGTGTGCTTATCCATTTTCGCACACGGTTTTTATACTCCCGCCGTCCATATACGTTCTGGAAGAGCGACTGCGAAACCGCGCCACCGAGTCCGAGGAACAACTCGCAATCCGGCTGGCCGCCGCCCACCATGAACTGCTGGAAGCTCCCTGGTTTGACTATGTTGTCATCAATGACGATTTGCAGGAAGCAATCGCGGATTTGAAAGCCGTTCTCAGGGCTGCCCGATCCAGCCGAACAGCCCGGTCAAGCAGGCTCAAGGCCTTTCTCAACTCACTTCTCCACGGCTAGAAACGATCCGCCAAACGGCATTTCGCCTCAACTCTTCCGGATACGAGTCTCGATTATCGATGAAAAAGCCTCGGCCCACCGAAGGTGAAATCTGGATTTCCGGCATCAATCCCGTGAGGGAGGCATTGCGGGCCGAAGCTCCCCAGCCGTTGGAGCTTCTTCTGGCAAGAAGCGACCCGCGCGGTCAGGAACTTGAGCAACTCGCGAGGATGAGGGGGGTCAGAGTCACCCGAGCCGACCGTGAGCGGCTCGCCGCAACCGCCGGGCATTCACATCACCAGGGCGCAGGACTCCTGATATCGGAGTTCCCCTATACTCCTCTTGAAAGCCTCCTTGAGAAACAGTTGACGGAGCGTGATCCCCTGTTCGTTCTGGACAGTATCCAGGACCCGCAAAATCTCGGGGCGATACTCAGGAGCGCCTGTTTTCTGGGAGCAAAGGGGGTGATTATCCCGCGGGACCGGGCTGCCGGCATCACCTCCGCGGTGGTCAGGATCGCTGCCGGCGCCACTTCCTACGTGCCGGTGGTGCGGGTTACCAATATCACGCGGGCGCTTCAGGAACTCAAGGATTCCGGGTACTGGGCGGCGGGTCTCGAAATGGAGGGAAGTATAAGCTTATATGATGCTGATTTGACTCTCCCCCTGTGTCTCGTTGTCGGCAACGAGCAAAAGGGAATCCGCCCCCTGGTGCGAAGCGAATGCGACCTGCTCGTGCGTATCCCGTCGGCAGGTCCGCTTGAATCCCTCAATGCGGCATCAGCCGCGACCGTCGCTCTTGCCGAAGCGCAACGCCAGCGGCTCAAGGCGACAAAATAGCACGGCTTCCGAAAAGCGCTGTCCCGATCCGAACCAGAGTAGCTCCTTCCTCTATCGCCACCTCGAAATCACCGCTCATTCCCATTGAAAGCTCCGTCAACTCCCGCGGTGAGGGAGAGGCATGCCTGAGCATATCAATTAGCAGGCGCATCTTCCTGAAATAGGGACGCGAACGCTCCGGCTCATCGAAAAAAGGAGGAAGGGCCATGAGACCGCGCACCTCCAGCCGCTCCAGCTTCGAGACCAGGTTGAAAAAGGAGGGCAGGTCATCCGGGGAAACGCCGCTCTTGGTCTCCTCATTGCCGATATTGACCTGGATCAATACAGGGACCCGCCTTCCTGCCCCGGCGGCCTTCCGGTCCAGTTCGAGCGCGAGGGATTGCCTGTCCAGGGTTTGTATCCAATCGCAGCATTCAACGGCTGTTTTTGCCTTGTTGGTCTGCAAGTGGCCGATACAATGCCAGGAAACCCGCAGGTCCCGGAACGACTCCTTCTTGCGCCTGGCTTCCTGGATGTAATTCTCGCCCAATATGGTAATCCCGGCCTCGATCCCCTCCCTGATTATCTCAACTGGAACGGTCTTGGTCACCCCCACGAGCTTCACTCCGGCAGGGTCCCGCTGAGCCCTCAGGCAGGCCGCCTTTATGCGCGCCCGGATAGAGGCGAGGTTTTCGGCAACTGAAGTGGTCATGAACAGTCTCCAATATTGCAAACAGGTCCAGGCGAACTCATCGGACCTATGATTTCTTATAAACCGTGGTTCCGGAGACACTCCTGGCCGCTTCATCCAGGTGAGCTTCCGCGGAAGCAAGTTCCTCTTCGATTCTCTGCAATACATGGGGCGGAAGCTCCCGGAGAGGATCATGGAGCAGGCTTCTGATTTCATCGGACTTTCGGTAAAGCTCCGCCAGAAGCCTTCGCCACCTCGGCTCGCCAACTGCCGCGGGCGCCGTGCCGCGCTCGATACCGGCTGCCGTGATGCGGTCGCCTATTGCGGGCGCCCGGGCATCGAAGCCGAAACGCTGCCTGATCAGTTGGGCAAACTCCCTGCTTACGCTCTCCTCACCATGTATCACGTAGACACTCATTCCGGGATTTTTGAAATTGCTCAGCCAGCTCAGCAAAGCCGTCTGGTCCGCGTGGGCGGACAGACCTCCGATGGTAAATACCCTGGCGCGGACAATCACCCGCTCGCCCAGTATTTTTACCATACGCACGCTCTCCACCAGGTTCCTGCCCAGGCTGCCCACCGCCTGGAAGCCCACGATCACCAGCGAACAGCCGGGACGCCAGAGATTGTGCTTGAGATGGTGCCGGATTCGCCCTGCGGTGCACATGCCGTTTCCGGCGATCACGATCGCCGGGCCGGGATGCTGGTTAATGGCGACCGATTCCGCTGTAGACCGGCTCAGCACGAGCTGATCGAAGTCGAACGGGTCTTCTCCCGCATCGACTACGGCCAGTGTCTCCTCATCGTAGAACTGATTCATATTGCGGAAAATGGCGGTCGCGGCAATGGCGAGGGGGCTGTCAACATAAACCGGCATCGGAGGAATGAGCTTCTTGCGAAAAAACTTGCCCAGTATGAAGAGAAGCTCCTGTGTGCGCTCGACGGCAAAAGCGGGAATGATGACCTTTTCGGAATGGCTGTGGCTGTAGTGGATCGCCTTCAGCAGTTCCTGCTCGCTTTCCTCTCGCGGTTTATGATTGCGGTTTCCGTAAGTCGACTCGATGAAAAGTAGATCGGCATCGGTCAGGATCTCCGGGTCCTCCACGATCATCTGTCCTTTATATCCCAGATCGCCCGTAAAAACGGTCTTTCGAGCGCTCTGCGGAGGGCCTTCCCATATTTCGAGAAGAGAGGAGCCCAGGATATGCCCGGAGGTGCGAAACCTGACATTGAAATCAGGCGCAACCTGGATTACTTCATCCCTTTGCACCTGCTCGAAAAGTGGAAAGCACGCTTCGGCGTCCGCGTGACTGTAGAGAGGCTGTGGGACGGGCTCGCCTCTGCGCTTGTTCTTCCTTGCCTGCCATTCCGCCTCCATCTCCTGGATGTGAGCGGAGTCGAGCAGCAGTATTTTGGTGAGTTCTACGGTCGGGGCCGTCGCATAAATCTTTCCGCGAAATCCGTCTTTCACCAGTTTGGGAATGCGGCCGCAGTGGTCGATGTGGGCATGGGTGAGGAAAAGAGCGGAGATATCGGCGGGGTTGAAACCCCAAGCCGTTCGGTTCATGGCTTCAACCTGGCGGCCTCCCTGAAAAAGACCGCAATCGACCAGGTATTTGCGTCCGTTTTCGAGAAGGAAGTTTGAACCGGTTACACAACGCGCAGCGCCAAGACAGGTGATCTGCATATTCAGCCTCTGATCGGAATTGTTGAAACAGCCTTGCCATACAAGGGCAGGCTACCTTTATTATTGTCTTCTAAAAGGCTTTATACGGCAATATATTTAAAAAAGGCACGGACAATACCTTAGAATATGAAGTCTGTTTGTGCTTGACAAATATCTGAGTGAAGAGTGAAGAGTGAGCAGCGAAGAACAGGCATAATAGACGGCAGGCCGGGTTAAGCGAGATTTCGGCTAAAACCCGTGCTTTGTACGATAATGAGCGAAACCCGAAGCCCCGGGCAGGGAGTTGAAAAAAGAGGCATGGGAAAAACGAAGCTCCGAATCATTGTTACAGGTCTGGTCGGATTGTATCCGGTGGGCGGCGTGGCGTGGGACTACCTGCAGTATCCGATGGGGCTGCTGAAGATGGGCCATGATGTCTATTATCACGAGGACACCTGGAGCTGGCCCTACCATCCCCTGGAAAGAACCTATACCCGCGATCCGTCGTACTCGGTGGGCTACCTGGCTGATTTTTTCAAAAACTACGCTCCCGGTTTGGCGGAGAGATGGCACTACTCTCACCTGCATGAGACAAGTTACGGAATAAGCACGGAGAGGTTCAACGAAATAGCCACGAGCGCTGACCTTTTTCTCAATGTGAGCGGCGCCTGCATGATACCGGAAAGTCTTTCCGGCGCATGTGTGAAGGCCTTTCTGGATACCGATCCCGGCTATAACCAGATAATGCTGAGCGAGCGCTTCTCCTGGTCGGAGAATGTGGAACGCTGGTGCGCGAGCGTCTCCGCTCATGACCGGCATTTCACCTATGCCGAAAACATCCACGCCCCCGACTGCCTGGTCCCCAGGCTCGATTTCAACTGGAAGACCACCCGCATGCCGGTTACCGTCGAACATTGGGAGGATCTTTCCGCTATCCGGCCCTCGGGCCCCTGGACCACGGTCATGACCTGGAATGCCTTCAAGGGAAAACTGATCTACAAAGGAGTGGAATACGGGAGTAAAGGCGCGGAATTCGAAAAACTCATGGACCTGCCGGCAACGGTAAATATCCCGCTCAAAGTGGCCATCGGCGGCGTCAACGCTCCTCTCTCGCGCCTCTCCGAGGCGGGCTGGGAAGTAGCCGACGGACCCGAGGCGACCGTGACGCCCGCAATGTACCGGGACTTCATCGCCTCCTCTCGCGGGGAAATATCGCCGGCCAAGCATGTCTACGTCGCTCTCAGAACCGGGTGGTTCAGTTGCCGATCCGCCTGCTATCTTGCGGCCGGCAGGCCGGTGGTCGTCCAGGACACCGGGTTTACCTCCGTAATTCCCTGCGGCAGCGGTATTGTCGCCTACAATACGGCCGAGGAAGCCGCGGAGGGCTTGAGGATGGTCCAAGGGGACTACAGCCGGCATGCCGCGGCAGCTCTTGGAATGGCCAGGGAACATTTCGACAGTACGATGGTCCTGGAGAGACTGATAGAGGACGCCTTTTCGAGCTAGCGCCTTGTAGCACTATTGACAACTCCGGATTTGCATCTGAAAGCAGGAAGAACTCAAATGGCAAACGACAAGAGCAAGGGTAAGATCATTGTTTTCGGTATAATATTCTGGTATCCGCTCGCCGGAGTCACCTACCAGTTTCTGCACTACCTGCTGGGACTCAAAAAGCTGGGCTGGGACGTCTATTACGTCGAGGACTCGGGCCGGTGGGTCTACAACGCCGACGCCTTCGAATTCATGCCGGACGCTTCCGCAAATATCGCGATGGTAGCGCCTATTCTTGAAAAATATGGCTTCGAGGGGCGCTGGTGTTTCCGCGGAAGCTACGAAGGGGGCAGATGCTACGGCATGACCGAAGAGGCTCTCATGCAGCTCTACCGGGAGGCCGACGCATTCCTCAATGTTACGGCATCCCAGGAACTGCGTGAGGAGCATATGGTCATTCCGCGCCGGATCTATGTCGAATCCGATCCCTTCCGCGTGCAGGTAAAGGTCCTCGAAGGAGATGCGCCCACCCTGAACGCCCTCTCCGCGCATGACATCCATTTCTCCTTCGGCGAAAACCTCGGGCAGCCCGACTGCGATCTGCCCGTCGATTTCGTGTGCTGGCATCCCACGCGGCAGCCCGTGGTCATGAATTTGTGGAAAAATCCCTTTCCTCCCGCAAAAGATTCCGCCTTCTCCACTATTACGACATGGAAAAACAAGGGAAAGGATCTCGTCTTCCGGGGGGAAACCTATTACTGGACCAAGGATCGCGAATTCCGCAAGTTCATAGAACTGCCGAGGTTGAGGAAGTCCCCCTTTGAACTTGCCCTGGAGATAGATGAGGAAACCCACCGCTACCTGACTGAAAACGGCTGGAGGACCACCCGCTCCCTGCCGATTTCGCGAGATATCGACAAGTACCGCGAATACATCCAGAAGTCCCGGGGCGAATTCACCGTCACCAAGGAGCAGGTGGTGCGTCCGAAAACAGGCTGGTTCAGCGACCGCAGCGCCTCCTACCTGGCGGCGGGACGACCCGTAATCACGCAGGAGACCGGATTCAGCAAGTTCCTTCCTACCGGGAAAGGCTTGTTCGGCTTTCTCACCATGGAGGAGATCCTGGCTGCGGTCGATATAATTGAGAGCGACTACGAGGGAAGCTGCCGTGCGGCGCGCGAGATAGCAGAAGAGTATTTTGCAGCGGAGAAGGTGCTGGGAAAATTGATGGCCCAGGCAGGCATGGAGTAGTAGCTTCAATAGACGGGAAACCGCTCAGGGCTTGAGATCAAATGGTTCTGCATCAACCTTCCTCCGTCCTCGGAAACGGCGCCGCTGACAGGCGCTCTGCCGCTCACACTCCCGCGGGGTCCGGCCGCTTCCAATGGGTTGACGGCGTGAGGGGGATGGCGATTTTATGGATCACCTTTTTTCACTGTATCCTCGCCTGGGACGGAGGGTATCCACTTCCGGTATCCATCAGTTCCTTTCCCGCTTTTCTCGAACAGTGCGCCCCGAATTCCATGTTCGGGAATTTTTCCTGTACAATCGAGGGGATGATTGCAGGTCTGCTTCAAAGGGGGGCCCAGGGAGTCGGAGTATTTATCCTGTTCAGCGGGTTTGGCCTCACCTATTCGCTCGTGAAGAAGGGAGGCCGCGAACCCGCGTGGGGAAGGTGGTACAAGCACCGGTTGCTGCGTCTCTTTCCGATCTACTGGCTCGCACATCTTTTCTTTCTCCTCTCGCCCGTTCAGTATAAGCCGGACCCCATCGATTACCGCTTCCTGTTGAGCTTTTTCGGGGACCGGGTCTATCCCGTGGACAAGATTTTCTTCTACCTGGTGCCCGCCTGGTGGTTCATCGGCCTGCTGCTCCAACTCTACCTCGTATATCCCCTGCTTTACCGGCTGATGCAGCGGCTTGGCTCTGCCAAATACCTGGCGCTTTGCATCGCTGTTGCTTCGGCGTCCAGGTATTTTCTCTTCGCCGTCCTGGAGGCAAACGGCAACTACATACAGGGGGCATTTTTCGCCTGCAGGCTCTGGGAATTCGCGGCGGGCATGGTGCTTGGCAAGATGATTGCGGAAGAACCCGGCAGGAGCCTGAAATGGCTTCTGTCCCCGGGAGCGTTTCTCTGTGGTGTTTTACTGTACGCTTTGGGCGCGCTGAGCTATCGGCCCGATTTCCTGTACAGTTTTTCCGATGGTCTGACCGCCATGGGGCTGACGTTGATAATGGCTCAACTCGCCAGTTTCTCCGAGAGGGTTCCCCTGCTTGGGAAGTCCTTTATCCTGGCCGGTATATACTCCTACAGTATTTATCTTTTCCACCAGCCTCTGATCATGTATGCAGGCGACAAATTGAAGCCTTTTCACATTTGGGGCTTTCTGCTCTATGCCTGCGCCTCTGTCCTGCTGATATCCGTTGTCTGTATGGGGATCGAGTACATGGTCAACCGGATTTCCGACCGGTTTCTCCGCTCTTGAGGCTTTGACGGGACATTTATAACTACGAAACGGAGTTTCTTCTTCATTACCTGACATAGAACATCACGCAGGAGCCCAGGGCGACCATCAGCAGGCAAATCGCAACCTTGCCTTTCCTTATGGGGCGGAAAAGCGCTCTCGTTTCCTTATGTCCGCTCGCGCATGTGTAAATCCATCCCTGCCCGTTTTCGTCGCGGCTTCGCCGCGCCAACTGCCCGCAAGGCTCTTTTTTACCGGCTATGCAACTGAAATTCCAGCCTGCCTGGCGGGCCACTATATTGAGTATCCAGTTCCAGGTCAGGGCAATCACACAAAGAGTGACGAGGACTATCTGCAGGTCGTCCCTGGTGAAGCTGATACCGGCATCCGCCATCGTCCTGGCGATAGAGTCTATATTCAGCGGTCCCTCTACCGTGCCGAAAAGTCCAAGATAGTAGAGCATGAAGCTCAACGCCATCACTATCATATTCAAGCCGAAGCTTCTCAGTGTGCGCTGGTGTGGATTGACTCTGCCCGTGTGATTCATGTGCCGGATCCTCTAAGGTGTAGATTGCTGAAGGGGACCCCTGATCGGGGTCCCCAGGGCCGGAAGGGCGGCTTGGGGGATGCCGGTCCCTCCTAAGTGTACGGTATTAGATGCCGAACGCTTTCTGAATGGACGGCAGGGCCTTGTAGATGGCATAGAAGGCCAGGATGAGGCTGTAGGCCGGTACGACATACTGCCAGATCTTCTCGGGGAAAACCCGGGTCGCCCAGGGCGCAAACACCGCGGAGAGAATCGTGGCGATCATCATCGAGGGCAGCAGCAGGTAATCGACGATAACCCCGCCGGAGAGCATGGCCAGCCAGACTATGATCGAGAAGGTGCTGACGGTGCCTTCGGAGATTGCGGTAACCGCCATCATACTCTTTGCGGGTACGCCGGCCATGAGGCCGCCGATGGTGACCACCGGGCCGTAGCCGCCGCCGCCGATGCCCTTGTTGAAACCGGCGAGGGTAGCGAAGGCGATCATCATTTTGGGCCTGTATTTACGCTGCTTTTGTGAAATGCCCTGGTAGAGCGAGATTGCTCCCATGCCGAGCAACAGCATGCAAACGTACAGGGTGATCCAGACCTTCGCGAACTTGAAGATTGCATAGACGGCGGTCACCGAGAAGGCGACTGCCAGCACGCCGGGGATGGCGATGTAGAACCAGAGCTTGATCGTCTCCGACATAGGCTTGAAGGACCACTCCACATTTCCGTATTCCTTGTGGAGGAAGGTGCCGATGAGGCCGGCTACGCCCTGCTGAACCATGACCACCGGTACGATCTGCTTCGGGTCGAAACCCATGACCAGCAGAAGCGGCGTGATCGCGGTGCCGAATCCCATGCCCGCGGTGGCGTCCATAAATTCAAAGGCCATGCCGACGGCCACCACGCTCCAGATTATCCCCCATTCATTGGTGCCGCCCCACCCCATGGACTTGACGAAGGTTGAGTCGATTCGTTTCGTGGCCTCAAACGGGTTTCCCGCCAGCCAGCAGCCGATCAGGAACACCACGAACAAAACGCCCATGCTGTATGCCGCCGCAACAATCTGAGATTTCTCGGGCACCATGCGCTCCCAGAATGTCTTTGTGGCCTCGAGTTCCATTGCTACTTCCCATCCTTTTCGGGCCTCTTTCTTTTCCATGGAGTAACTCCCTTGTGAATTTGATTTAGTACCTTTGATAAGTCCAGCTACAGCGTGAAACCTTTTTCCAAAATTATTGCCTTTGGGCCATTCGGACGGATGCATACATCAAGATGCGTGCCAATCGTTCACCAGAATGGACGGGGGTATGGTGCACGAGCTAACCAGCCGGTTTTGCTCTAAAAACAAAATTGAAGGCTGCGCCGGTTCCGGTCGTCCTGAATCGGCGCAGCCCTGATTCAACCCCGGTCGGACGTTCCGAGGGACCCCCCGCTGTAATGAAGTAGACTCAATGTCCTCCGCCGGGAGACACTGAACGTGCGCTCTGCGGCAGGACTGCAAAAGGATGCGGCCCCAAGGCTCCTTCCCCCTGAGCGCCGTTTGTGTTTTGCACTTGGAGATGTCTCCAGGGAGAGGACAGAGCCGCGGAGATACCTGATTCAATGGGCCGGTCCACGGCTGAAAACTATGGAGAATACACTGATCGTGGTTATAAACCTGTTCAGGCTGCCGGGAGCAGGCAGGCCTAGGGGCGCACCTTTACCAGGCGCAAGAATTTGAATCCTCACAAATGCCTAAGAGCAATGGCAGCCGAACGTAGGGTGGGCACAGCAGTATCGTGCCCACCGCTTGAGTGGAAGGTGTCCGACTTTTCGCGCCATGAAGACCGGCGGCGCTATGTTCAGCGAGTCATCAATAAGGGAGGCATGAAATACCGGAAGACTGACTTCGGATTAAGGTCTTTGTCTCAGCCCGCAACTTTCTCGCCTAAGGGGAACAACCAAACCAAGTCTCTGCCTTCCCCGCTTTTGATAATCGGCCTGCAAGCAGGCGGTGAAACCATACGGTAGACAACCATCTGCGGGGTGTCTTCTCTGTGGTGACACTTTGAGCACCCGGCGCCCGGCGCCGCACGGCGATAAAGTGTCCAGAATTGAGTCGGTTCTTATAAACTTCATTCTTAAAGAAACACGCTGGGATGACAAAAAGTAGTAGAGCAGGCTTCTCATACCCAACCACCTGCGTCTGCAAGACCATCACAGTGCTATAGTCAAGCGTAGGGTGGGCACGGTTTTTAGCGCCCACCGCTTTCGAGAAGAGTGTGTTTTGCCCTCGGGATGGTGGGCACGATGGAACCGTGCCCATCCTACGGTAAAACAAAACCTCAAAAAAAACTCTCAAAAAAGCCTGCCCAGCCTACGGCTAAACGCAAGGCTGTCCTTTTGGCAAAAGAACTCCCGAATGCAGCGCCCGGGCCTTATGAGTCGACCGTAGGGTGGGTGCGGTTTCATCGCGCCCACCGTCAACCCGATTGTGGCGCAAGACCGGTGTGCATGATAACGCCGTGCACTCCCTACGTGGCTATCGTTCAGACTACCTTCGATCATGGGGCTGCGCTTATATGAAACTTCATTTTTAGAGGAACACGCCGGGATGACAAAAACAGTAGTCGGGCACGCCTCACCATGCCCAACCACCTGGGTCTGCAAAATCATCACAGTGCTATGGGCAAGCGTAGAAGGGTGGGCACGGTTTTTAGCGCCCACCGCTTTCGAGAAGAGTGTGTTTGCCCTCGGTAGGGTGGGCGCGATGGAACCGTGCCCTTCTATGGTAAAACAAAACCTCTCAAAAAAGCCTGGTCAGGCCGGCACATTCAAAAACTGTTGGGCATGAGAAGCCTGCCCAACCTGCAGCTACGGCCCGCAATAGTTCAGAAGAAAACCATTCCGGTAAAAGAGAAGACACCCGGGTCATTCTATTGTAAGGGGCGGTACTCTACTGCCGCAATAATGCTCAGACCCGTGGCTCAGTCGAAGCATCGCCGCAAAGGGTAAGCGGCAGAACTGCCTCGTGCTGGCAGATTTATTGCACACTGGGCGATGAGAGATGAGAACACGGACCCGTCGAGGGACATATAAGATTATGAAAAGCATGCGAGTCCTTGATATTATACTGCCCCTTGCACAGGACGTTCCCCTGCACCCGAACGTGCAGCCGGAGGATTCTCTATCGCGTGCGATCGAGTTAATGGTTCTTCATGATCTCCAGCAGATAGTCGTAGTCTCTGCGGCTCGGCCAATCGGCGTAGTCAACAGGAGAGATGCTTTTCAAAGAATCGGATTGCGCGCCGCTGAGAAACAGGATACATGAGGGACTATGCGGGAAGACTCCAGGGAAGATGCAATTGCCAAAGGAAATGGCAACCGGTGAGTATGGACGCGCTGGAAGTCGAACAGAAGCCGTCGCTGGGGCAGAGAATCAAGACTTGGTCACGAGCGCTCAAGCGGGACATCATGGCGCTCTACCTGGCCATAAAACATCCTCTAACTCCCCTGTACGCCAAAGTCGCGGCGGCTGTTGTCGTAGGCTATGCCCTCAGTCCTCTGGATCTGATTCCCGATTTCATACCGGTGCTGGGCTATCTTGATGATGTCATCCTGCTTCCGCTGGGTATAGCCCTGGTGATCAGGCTTATCCCGGAAGAAATCCTGGAGGCCTGTCGCAGGTATGTGATCGATAATCCGAATCTCGCCCGGCCCAAAGTATGGATAACGGCCGTCATTATCATCGCCTGCTGGCTCCTGGTCGCCTGCTGGGCGTACTATGCGCTGGGATTGGATTTCCTCCCCGCTCTAATGGACAAGATTGCGGATTGGGTTCGATTCACAGGAAATGATTTCCCTTAGATTGCCCACCCCTTGCTCTGAATCCTTTCTGAGTGGTTCAGTTCCCTTCATCTTTGGGCCTGAAATCCTCGGAGCTGACACCGGTTTCCTTCATGAGCCGATGCATGTACTGCCTTTGAATGCCCGCCCTTTCAGCAGCGAGGCTGACATTCCCATTGGTGTCGCGCAGAAGGGCCTCTATGTACTTTTTATGGAACATCTGCATAGAATGCTCTTTCGCGTCCCGGAAAGGCAGCAGGCAGAAGTTCTCCTTTTCATTGGAGCAGATATCCTCATTGTCATCCTGCAAATGCAGGTCTGCTTCACTCAGAGTCTTATCTCTGCAATAAATCACGCCGCGTTCGATGATATTTTCCAGCTCCCGGACATTACCCGGAAAATCATACTCCGTCAGGGTCCGAACGGCCCCCGGCGACAGATCTCTGATGTCCTTGCCGTTAATCCGCGTATACTTTTCGAGGAAATGGTAGGCGAGCAGCGGGATATCGGATTTACGATCCTTTAGAGCGGGTAGTTCGAAGTGAATCACATTCAGGCGGTAGTATAGGTCCTCACGAAATTTCTTTTCAGCCACGTCGGCCCGTAGATCATGATTGGTAGCGGCAATGAAGCGCAGGTCAGCCTTCTTGGTCAGAGTGCTTCCAACCGGCTTAAACTCGCCTTCCTGGAGAAGTCGAAGGAGTTTTGTCTGAAACAGCAACCCAAGGTCCCCGATCTCGTCAAGGAAAAGGGTCCCATGCTCGGCTTCTTCGACCAGGCCCTTCTTATCCTTCCATGCCCCGGTAAAAGCCCCTTTCACGTGGCCGTACAACTCGCTTTCGAGCACCGTTTCAGGAATGGCCGTACAGTTCACGGTGACGAGTTTGCGCATATTGCGGGAACTGTACTGGTGAATGGCTCTTGCGAGCAATTCCTTGCCGGTGCCGCTGGGGCCGGTGATGAGCACCGTGGCCGAGGAGGGCGCGACCTGTTGGACACGCTGGAAAATCTGGCGCATAACCGGAGAGGAGCCGATCAGGTTTGCAAAGCCGCCGGTCCTGGCCACCTCGGCCCGGAGAGACTGGTTCTCTACGCTTATTCTCCGCCATTCCATGAACTTATTGACAGTGAGCAGAACCCGCTCGCGCCTGAACGGCTTGGTTATGTAATCGTAGGCGCCTTTACGGGTAGCTTCGATAGCCGTATCGATGGTGGCGTAGGCAGTCATGATGACGACGGAAATCTGCGGGTCAAACTGTTTTGCCTTCTCGAGGAGTTCGATGCCGTTCATTTTGGGCATTTTCAGATCTGTGATGAGCAGATCTACCCCCGTTTCCCTGATCCTGGCCAGGGCCTTCTCCGGGTCGGATTCGGTGAGGACTTCGTAGCTCGTCTCTTCAGAGAGGATTCTCTTGAGGAGGAGCAGCATTTCAGCCTTATCATCAACGATCAGAATTCTGCCGGTCATATGGATGCTCTCGCTCAGGTAGCAAGATTAACGATGAAAGTGGTTCCGCATTTTTCGCCGGGCGCCCCGCCGGTCAGACTCCGGCACTCGATGGTTCCCCCGTACTTCTTGATTATTCCATAGCTGACGAACAGACCGAGGCCCGTGCCTTCACCTTCCGGCTTGGTCGTGAAAAAGGGATCGAAAATCAGGTCCAGATTTTCGTTCGGTATACCGGATCCCGTGTCCTCAATCTCGACGACGGCTTTGTGATTCTTCCTGTCAGCGCGCGTCCGGACCGATAGTTTTCCTCCATCCTCCATCGCGGCGGCCGCATTGGTGATGAGGTTGAGGAAGACCTGCTGAAGCTGCCTGCAATCCCCGCGTACCGGGGGAATCGACAGGCCGAAATCGCCGTTCAATACTATGCCCTTCATCTCCAGCGTATGCTGAACAATTCGCAAGGTCTCACGAAGGCATTCATTGAGGTTGGCGAAATCGTCATCGGAACCTTCCTGGCGGGCGAAACTCAACAGGCTCTCGGTTATCTCCTTGCAGTAGAAGCCTTGCTGTTCGATTATTTTGAGATCCTCGTATTCCGGCGTCCCTGCTTCCTTCTTCCTTATCAGAAGGTCGCAAAAACCGAGGATCACTCCGAGAGGATTATTGATTTCATGGGCTACTCCGGCAGCCAGGGTCCCCAGAGAGGCAAGCTTTTCGCTGCTTACCAGTTGTTTTTCCAAATTCTTGGTCTCGGTTATGTCTCGGGCGATGCAGAGCGCCGCATTGACCCAGGCAGATTCATCCCTCAACGGCATCAGGTTTACGTTGATCCAGGCCGGAGCATGTCCGTTCTTGAGTTCGAATTCGTAACGGACACTTTTCCCCGTCTCAAAAACCGAGCGAATCCTCTGCACCATTCGCTCCGCGACTTCCTCATCCATGAAGTCCCTGATATTCCGCCCGACAATATCGTCGATGCTCGAGCCGAAAAAACGGGCCGTAAAGCTGTTTACCGAGAGCAGAACGCCCTTGGCGTCGAGGGTGAAAATGAAATCCTCCGCGCTCTCCACCAGAGAACGGTAATTTTCCTCGGATCTTCTGAAAGCCTCCGTCCGGAGGCGAACCTCCTTTTCGAGCGAGCGTGACCAGCGCACCTCCAGAAAGATAACGGTCCCGGCAGCCAACGTGAGCACGATGACAATAAACTTCAATAGTACAAACTGCCAGAAGAGGTAATTCGCAATCGATTCCTCGATCTCATCCACCGGTGAAGTCACCGCCACAGACCAGAGACGGGGCGGGTTTGTCGCGATCCGGATCGGGGTGTAGGCCAGCAGTTTCTCCATTAGACCCGTATCCCCGCGGTGCCAATAGGAAGTGTAAGTCCCGGTGCCCTCCACTCCTTTGAGCATTTGTTCCTGCTGAATCTTGTTGATCTCAACGTAGGAAACGCTTGGGAAACTCTCCTCACGCGCGCTGAAGGCGCTCTTGTTGACATAGCTGGGATTGGGGTGAAAAAGAAAGGTCCCGTTGCTGTCGATCACCCAGGCATAGCCGGTCTTGCCCGAACGGACGTTTTTCAAATAGGGGTCGAAGAACTGCGTTGCATTTATATGAAAGTGCACGGTACTCGAAGCATTGCCGGGAATGGGCGCTACCAGCATTACGAATATCTCCGAGTCCTTTGAAATGGGCGCTGAGGTCCAGGAGGGATTGTCGAGGAAAAAGCCGGCAGGGATGTCAGGGAGCGAGTCTTCGTCCGACAAGGGGCCGGAGGTCAGGCGACCGCTGGAAAGGTACGTCCATTTCTTCCGTTGCTGCCTGTCCACAAACTCGATTTTTTGTACGCCGCTCTCCGTTATATGACCGAAAAATCTTAACTCAGCCCCGGTAAATGCGCCTGATTCCGACCAGGATTCGGAGAGACTTCGAGCAAGCCCCAACAATTCCCGGCGCAAATCGCTGAATTCCTGTTCCACATAAAGCTTAACCCCGCGAGCAACGTACAACTGTTCAGTACTGAACTGCCGGGTCACCAGTTCGCGTGTCATCTCCCCCGTTCGAAGCGAGAGCACCATGCCTGCCACAAGGATCACCAACGGGAAAGCGGCAACAGCTAGTATGATTCTTTTGTCTACGCCCGGACGGCTCAGAGCTTTCATGGCTTCCGCCGATTCTTCCCGATACTATAAAAAAACGAGACACCTCGGCATCAATGATTTGCCGAAAGTCTCGCTGATCAGCCGCAAGGCAAACGCAAAGCCATGCACAATAGAAATTCCGGTGACTCTGCCCAAATAGCTACTCCCTTTGATTAATAGGATTTATTACATTTTCGACATACGAAGTCAATCGGAAGACAGAGTCACACCGCGATCCAGCTTGTAGAGAGGGTGTGTTGAAAGGTTTCCTGTCAGCCTGTAAAAGCAATTGCCGCTTTTGCCCGCCAACTATGTCTATCCAGAGTAAATTAGACAGACCAAAGTAATCATGAACCCTCTAATATTGTTAGTTATTGATTTTACTTGAAAAATACACGGCTGAGGATTACCCTGCCGGTGAGTTCGATCCCTTGTTTATTTGAGCATTACTCTTCCCGAGGGACTACAAGATGTCAACTGGCCGGGAAAAAATCAACGCCGCCGCATTGTCGATATTGTCGAACACCGTCCTGACTGTGGCGAAGCTGGTTGTCGGGCTCATGATGCACTCAGTGAGCGTCATTGCGGAAGCCGCACATTCCGGCTTGGACCTTGTTGCATCCATTGTTGCTTTTTTCTCGGTATGGCAATCGGGGAAGCCTGCCGATGACAAGACCGCTATGGTCACGGAAAAATCGAGAGCCTTTCGGGAATTATTGAGGGCGTACTCATTTTCGGCGCTGCCGGGTACATTATCCATGAAGCGGCTCACAAGCTTTACAGCCGGAGAATTGAAATTGAGGATCTGGGACTGGGCGCTGCGGTCATGGCGGGTTCGGCGATCGCCAATTTCTTCGTTTCCAACTACCTCTATCGAGTATCCAAAAAGTCCGACTCAATGGCTCTGGAAGCCGATGCCCTGCACTTGAGAACCGATGTGTATACCTCCGTTGGAGTACTGGCAGGTCTTCTGGCGATCCAGTTCACCGGAGTCAAGCTTCTGGACCCGCTTGTGGCGATTGCGGTCGCCCTTCTGATCCTCAAGGCAGCTTTCGATTTGTCCTGGAGGGCCGTTCAGAATATTCTGGACATCCGATTACCCGATGATGAAGAAGCTTTGATTACAAAGGTATTGCAGACCAATTCAACGTCGTTTGTCGAATTTCATAAACTGAGAACACGTAAATCAGGCCACATTCGTTATGTCGACTTCCACATGGTCATGGCCAGGACCAGCTCCATTGAGGAATGTCACCTGTTGAGTCACGAAATAGTTAATGAAATCAAGAGGCTGCTTCCGAACTCTGAGGTTTTAGTACATGCTGAACCCTGCCATGACCAATGTGACGAATGTGCGGTGGGCTGCCGGATCGCCGTCGATTGACGGGCATTATTTGATAATGGGGTAAAGACTCCCACTATGATGACTGGGGGCTCATCATGCCCGGAAAAACGAAATCCTACCGGCTGGGCGAGCACGACATCACTGAACGGTATGGTGCGATCTGGTGGAAGGCTCATGCAGGCTTTGGAACTATTCGCAGAGGGAAGTGTTTCATAGAAGGCAACATTCTTTTCCTGGACGCTCATTGTGAAACGGACGAATCGACCCTTTTGAAAAATGAATTTCTTGAGAGTCTGCGCAAGCTTCCGAAATGGGACAGAACGAAATTCTATTGTACCAGATTCGCCATTCACGAGTGCAGCACGACAATCACTTCCAAGTCACGTAGTCCATCCCAAGTAATCGGGGGGAGCGACTTCATCAAAAGGATACCGCGCCCAGGTCCCCGGGTTTCAATCCACGCTCCCGTGCGGAGAGCGACTCTACTTTCTCAGGTGGGTTAGATGCTCGTCTACTGTTTCAATCCACGCTCCCGCGCGGGGAGCGACGGCTTGTAAGAGAGTGCATGGCGGGGTAACTCCAGGTTTCAATCCACGCTCCCGCGCGGGGAGCGACTGCTTTCAGGAGCGGGAATGCCGACTCTCAGGCTGTTTCAATCCACGCTCCCGCGCATAGCCGTCAACTTAAGGAATGTTCCTGAATT
>CAZIJV010000076.1:0-21148 GCA_964539645.1 uncultured Syntrophobacter sp. | reverse complement strand
GCTCAGTAAAATAGGGGTACCACTCAAAATCCAACCGAATTTTGTGACCATAGGACTATCTTCCCTTTGACACCTGCTCTCACATACCTAAATTCGGAATAATCATATGCATTGCAATGTATCTCCTTAGCACGACCGATGAATGCCTGCCTCAATTCTTCATCTGATTTAAATCTGCCGATATTGTTCCTTAGACCCGATAACTTGTTCGATTTACATTGGGAGCAGCCCGTGTGACCACGCATATGACTCCGAGGTTCCTGGTGGAATACTTCATTATGCTCGCGACAAAAAATGGGGACCTTTCCACCGAATTTCGGAAGAGCATTAAATAGAGAATAATCGTAACGATCTTCAAAATGCCGCTGTGAACGTAAGATAAATTCTTCTTTTGAGGTTTTCTGCGAATCGAAGTAGCATTTTTTACAGCCCACCCCCTTCAAATGATGGCTCGGAGTGATTTCAAATTTGCCGTGCATGGGACAGCGGAATACGCACCTTAATGGATGAGTTGACGTACTCTACTGACGAATAATCGTAGAAGTCGCCGTGAATTCTATGGAACTCAGCAAGTAACTCTCCCAAGGTCTTTTTCTTAGGCATTTCTATCTCGAATGCGCATCAGGTTTAAAAGGCCACGCTCGTGAGCACAGGGCAAAGGAAAAATGGGCGCACGCTACTCGCCACCGATATTACATCCAGCAAGCAATTAATGCAACGAGGCAATACAGCCTGTCACTGCCGAACGGACTGCATAACGACGCGCTTTGATTAATCGCAAAGAGCGACCAATATTTAGTGGCTATCCACCGCCACATTATTCAATTTTCAACTGTCTTTTGCAGTTATCTATGCTCGATGAACTTATCCAAAATCGCATTCTTCGCCAAGCTTCCCGCTGAGCTGCCGAAGTAGTACGCCAGCATCGTTATCCATCCGGTCCCCAGTGACCCGAGCATTACATTGAGCACATCCTTGCTTCCGGGCGGGGGGTTGCGCCAGAGCATGCAGGCGAGGACGCCGAAGAAGCCGATGGTGAGGAAGATTGAAAGGAGGCCGGGGATTCTGTCGCGGACCGCTTTTTCTCTTTCCCTTGCCGAGCTGCGGTCCTCGGAGGCGATTCGTTCGAGATCGACATCAAGTTCTTTCATTTTGGTTTTGAACTCGAAGTCCGCCTGCTTGAGCTTGAGCAGATCGTCGGGAGTGGCGCCGGTGACGGCTGCGAGGTCATCTTCAAAATAATACATTGATTTTGCAGGTGATTCTTCGCGGACTTCGCGCCTCCATCCGTGTCATGAAAGACGGAGGCGGGGGTAGAAGGCATTTGTTGCAGTAGCGGAGATCGAGGCAACCTGATAATCACCTCTTGCCTTCGGCACGGGCAACCAAAGACGTTGCCCGTGTCACCCATGGAAAGCATCTGCACTCTGTTACCATTCAGCCGAGAGTCTTTCTTCGTGAGCTTCGCGCCTCCTTCGCGCTCTTCGTGGTTAAGAACACACGATCCGCACAGTCTAGGCCTTCTCTTTGCCTGCGGCTCTGCTGCTCCAGGTACATTCCTGGAGACGCCCTCGGGCGCATCGAGCAGCAGCGTCCATATCGGCTGAGCCGCCCGAAACAAAAAGAAGGGCTGCGGAAATCTTCCGCAACCCTTCCTCTTTTCTTACGCGCCCAGGAGGATTCGAACCTCCGACCTACGGATTCGTAGTCCGGCACTCTATCCAGCTGAGCTATGGGCGCAAACGAACAAGGATTTGTAACAGAAACGGCCGGCGATTGCAAGCGCCGATTCGACGGGAAAGCAGCCGCGGGCAAATAGCTCTTCAAATGCGCGGCGGCAGGCGCCTTTTCGCCGCCGCATCGCCTCTCAAAAGGGTCGGGCTCGATCAGCGGTCGAGGGCCGAGAGGTATTCTTCCGCTCCGAGCACCTTTGCGTAGACCGCGCCCAGGGCGGCCAGGAAAGAGGCATGCACGTGCGCGGCGGGGACGGTTGTCCGGCCGAAAGTGAGACTTCTCGTCGCGCAGGCGTCGTGAATGAGAGTGCAGTCGAAGCCGAAGTCGAAGGCGGCGCGGGTGGTGGCGTCCACGCACATGTGGGTCATCATCCCGGCTATGACCAAGCGGGTGATGCCCTCTTTTTTGAGGATTTCCAGCAGCCCGGTATCGCGGAAGCTGTTTGGATAGTGTTTCTCGATCACGGTTTCAGCCGGGAGGGGCCGCACGTTTTCGTGGATTTCCGCTCCCTTGGTCCCGGGAAGAAAAAAGGTCGCGCCGGGCCGGGTGGAGAGGTGCCGGATGTGTACGACCCGCAGATGATTCTGCCGGAAAAGGGAGAGGATTTCACCTGCCCGAAGGCTTGCCTCGGCGCTTCCCTCAAGCTCCATTCTCCCGCCGGGGAAGTAGTCGTTCTGGATATCGACCAGAACGAGCGCGGTTGCGGCGTGAAGAGCGCTCCCCGGCACATCGGCCACGGGTTTCGGATTGGGCGAATCGGTCCTGGTGCTGCTCATTTTCATCCTCCCCTCGATGCTGCAATTGTCTATATCTGTTTCCGGCCATCTGCGGCCATCCGCGCAATCTGCGGATAAATCAAAGCCTTCCGGACCTCAGGATGGATACTATCAGCCACAGGCCGAGAAGGGTTGCGACGACATAGCCGCTTATGCCGAGTATAGCAGTAAGCGAGATGGTCTGAAGGCCAAAGAAGGTGGTGGTGAATTCCAGAACCTTCTGGCCGGAATTGAGAATCATTGCGGCGCCGATGATCGAGGCGGCAATGATGATGCCCACGGTCAGCCGGTTTACGCCCTTCTCCAATTGGGACTGAGCGCCTTCCAGTCCGGCGTGGCTCACTTCGATCCTCTGCCTGCCCGCGGCGGTCTGTCTCAGGATATCGTTGATGTACTTCGGGTAGGATCTCGAATAGCCGCTGAGGGCCCGGGCCTCGCGGCCCAGGTTTTTGCGAAGGCTGCGGGCGTCGAGGCCGCGCTGCAGGAGTTCTTTGGCGAAGGGTTTGGTGACCTCCAGGATACTGGCATCGCTTCCCAGGATCTTTCCCAGCGCTTCGGTCTGGATGAAAGTTTTGAGAAGGAGCAAGAGATTTCTGGGGAGCCGGATATGGTACTTCAGCACCAGGTCCATGACCTGGTCGTAGACGTCCTTAACGGAGATATGCCGCAGAGACCTGCCGTAGAAGGATTCGCTCACGTCCTTCAGATCGGCGCGAAAGGCCTTGAGGTCCATCTCCTCGTTTATCAGCCCGGCATCCATGAGCGCATCCATCACCATGTCGTAGTCGTGTTCGGCATAGCCGAGGAAGAGGTTTGCAATCTGGCGCATGACCTCTTCGTCCAGGTATCCGGTAATGCCGAAATCGACCAGGCTGACCCGGCCGTCGTACATGACGATGGTGTTTCCGGGATGCGGGTCGGCATGAAAGAAACCAAAGGTCATGAGCTGGCGGGAAAAGGAGCGCAGGCCGATCATGGCCACTTCTTTCGGATCGATTCCGGCAGCGCGGATTTCCTCGACCTGGTCCATCTTTATCCCGTCGATGTGTTCCATCACGAGCACGGAGCGGGTCGTGCAGTCCCAGTAGACCTTCGGGATGTATAGTTCATCGACTTCTTCGAAGTTCCGGGCGAACTTCTCTATGCTCCCCGCCTCGACCATCATATCCAGCTCGCGCGTGATATTGCGTTCGAACTCCTTCACCAGGTTGGTCGCGCCGACTATCCGTCCGATCTCGAACGCCTTCTCCACCCGTGCGGCCAGAAAGTACATGAGGCGCAGATCTTCTTTTATCTGCCGGTCGATTCCCGGACGGATGATCTTGACCGCCACCTTCTCGCCGGTATGGAGCCTGGCTAGGTGGACCTGCCCGACTGATGCGGCGGCAAGAGATTTTTCATCGAATTCGGCGAAGATTTTCGAGAGGGGCTGCCCGGTTTCTTTTTCGATCACCGCCTTCACATCCTCGAAAGGAACCGGCGGCACCATGTCCTGGAGCTTCTTGAACTCGGCGATATATTCGGGAGGAAACAGGTCGGCCCGGGTGCTCATGAGTTGCCCCAGCTTAACGAAGCTCGGACCAAGCTCTTCGAGTACGAGCCGGATTCTGCGCGGGGAAGGAAAGCCGTAGAAGAGGAGCATCTCCTGGTCGGCCTCCGCCGGACGTTTTTCCCTGCCGCTCAGGATTCTTTCCACGATATTGCCGAGGCCGTGCTTCAACAAAACGCCGGTGATCGCGCCGAACCTTCTTATTCCCTTGAGGCCGTGAATACCCCTGGAGAGCTTCATCCATTTTCCTTTTCAGAAACCGGCCGCCGCAAAGACGCCCACACGCGGAGAGAGCTGACACCGCTCCGCGCAATAAAGCGACCAGAACCAATCGGCTGGATTCCGGCTCAGGAGCGTTGCCGGAATGACGGGGCGTGATGATACCCGGTTACTTTATCCTGCGGAGCAGTACTTAAAGAGATCCAATGCGCCTGAACCGGCAGGCCTTCTACGGACAGGCGCATCATGGAGGGCCAATATAGCTCATTACCGTCCGGGTATAAAGGACTCGATCACGGGGCAGGACAAAAGACCGGTCTCACGCGGAGGCGCGGAGAACGCGGAGAGAAGAAAAATGATCGCAAATTCCAGTGCGACCTCGTGCAGGAAAGTACCGGCCCAGGGACAACCCAGCACCACAGGCGCCCCCAGGCGCTGCGCTGCAAATTACCGTCAATCCTCATTCATTTGGGGTGATACCCTCCTCCGGAGCGCGCCTGGCCTCCTCGATCGGTATGCGGACAGGTGCAACAGGTCCCCGCCACTTTCCGCCGGCGGTCCTTCCAAAGTCGTAATCCTGCCCATCTTCTCCCATGAGGCTCATCCTGAGACCATCACCCCTGCGCACGATAACCCGGCAGGAGGAACTGCAGTCCGTCGCCTGATCCGATTTAGCGCCGTACAAGGTTCCCTGGTATTCATAAAGACCATCCTCAGTCGGCATCTCCCGCCAACCCAGGTTCGCAGGTTCGGCGTTTACTGGCTCCATAATATAACTCCTTGAATTTAGATGGATTTATGCTCTCTATATTCAGAAGTTAATTGTCCACGGGGCTCATGGTCAGCTCTCGCAGATTTTGATTGTCGAATTCAGGCGGGTTCAAACCACGCAGGAGCGTAGCGCTCGGCTTATCTGACTTCAAAGTCAGAGACTTCGTTCAAACAGGCCGAAAACCGGCGGCCCTGCTGGATTCCGGCTCAGAAGCCCTGCCGGAATGACGGGAAGCGATGATAGGTTTTTCTTCACTCTTCACTCTTCACTCTTC
Source organism: uncultured Syntrophobacter sp. (assembly GCA_964539645.1). Taxonomy (GTDB): domain Bacteria; phylum Desulfobacterota; class Syntrophobacteria; order Syntrophobacterales; family Syntrophobacteraceae; genus SbD1. The sequence continues at coordinate 15,824 of CAZIJV010000076.1, read as the reverse complement.
ACTCTTCACTGCTCCAAAATTATTCCCGCAAAAAGCCGCCCCAGTTTTTCCCCGGCGCTGTCGGCGGTGGCGATGATCTGTTCGACCGAGGCGGGTTTGTAGCAGTCGGGAAGGTTCACATTGGTGATGACCGAAATCGCCAGCACATCCATACCGGCATGGGCCGCGGTTATGACTTCCATCACGGTGGACATCCCCACGGCATCGGCCCCGGCCATTCTGAGAAAGCGCGTCTCGGCGGCGGTTTCCAGGTTTGGGCCGAGCACCCCGGCATACACTCCCTTGTGGAGTGGAATGCGCAGATCGAGGGCGGTCCGCTCCGCGACCTCCATCAACCTGCGGCTGTATGGTTCGGTCATGTCCGTGAATCTATCGCCCCACTCGTCGATGTTTTCTCCCGCCAGGGGGTTTTGCCCGGTGAAGTTGATGTGATCGCTGATCAGCATGAGGTCTCCGGGCTTGAAATTCGGGTTCAAACCGCCCGCGGCATTGGATATCATCAGGGTTTTGACCCCAAGGGAGCGCAGAACCCGGATCGGAAAGGAAATCTGGAGAGGCGTATAGCCTTCATAGAGGTGGAACCTGCCCTGCAGGGCGATAATGGACCTGCCCGCCCAGGCGCCGAAGACCAGTTGTCCGTGATGGCTCGTGACCGTACTGAGCGGAGAATGGGGGATATCGGCATAGGGAAGCGCAACGGTCTTCTCCATCTCCCCGATGATGCCCCCCAGTCCTGTTCCGAGGATCAGCCCGACCTCCGGCTGCCGGTCCAGGTACGGTTTTATGTGAGCAGTCGCCTCGGCTACTTTGGCCCTGATGTCCATCATTGCACGGTTCCTTTTGATGCGGCATAAGTTCGCCGGAATTGCCGGTTATGTTATTATTAATGTTTGCCGGTTTGGAGGGTGTTCTCCAGCCCGACGTCTGTCGCCCGGATTCCATCAGGCATGTTCTGGATGCTCCACTCCGGGGGCGCTCCGCTGTGAACAATTGACACAAGGACCGTGTTTTGTAAAGATCGTTTGCCGTAACACCGCAAGAGTGGAGGGGAAATCCGATCCTTGTTGAGCAAAGATATCATTATTGATTCCAATGACAGATAATCGAACCGGACGAATACCTCCCGAGAAGCGGGAGACTGCTTCTTTCATTCCTACGTACCCGGCCGAGTTGCCCATCACCGAGTGGCGCGAAAAGATCGTGGGCGCCCTACGCGAGCGCCAGGTGATCGTCATCACCGGGGAGACGGGTTCGGGAAAGAGCACGCAGATCCCGAAGTTCTGCCTGGAGGCGGGAAGAGGGCAAAACGGGCTGATCGGCTGCACCCAGCCTCGCCGGATCGCCGCTATTACTCTTGCCTCGCGGGTATCGGAAGAACTCGGCTCGGACGGCCCGCGCCTGGTGGGATACAAGATCCGGTTCCAGGACCGCACGGCCCGCTCCACGCGCATCAAGTTCATGACAGACGGCATCCTGCTCGCCGAGGCGCAGAGAGACAGGCATTTTCGGGCCTACGATACGATCATTGTCGATGAGGCGCACGAGCGGACCCTGAATATCGATTTCCTGCTCGGCATTTTGAAGCAGACGCTCGCCAGGCGGCCGGAACTCAAGGTGATCATCACCTCGGCGACCATCGATCCGGAGAAATTCTCGCGGGCCTTCGGCGGAGCGCCCATAATCGAGGTATCCGGGAGGACCTATCCGGTCGAGGTCTGGTACAGACCGCCCGAAGTGAACGATGAGGAGGAGGCGGAGGAAGTCTCCTACATCGACCAGGCGGTTTCGTCGGTAGACCTGCTCAGGCGCGGGCCGGGTAAGCGCGGCGACATCCTGGTGTTCATGCCCACCGAGAGCGATATACGCGAGACGGTCCAGAGGCTCGAAGAAAAGCGCTATATGAATACGGCGGTCCTGCCGCTTTTCGGGAGGATGGCCGCCGGCGACCAGCAGAAGATCTTTGCGCCGATTTCCCGGGACAAGATAGTAGTCGCCACCAACGTTGCGGAGACTTCGATCACCATTCCCCGCATCAGGTACGTGATCGATACGGGACTGGCCAGGATAGCCCAGTACAACACCCGGTCGCGAACCCGCAACCTGCCGGTGGCGCCCGTATCGCAGGCGAGCGCGGACCAGAGGAAAGGCCGGTGCGGCCGCGTGGAAGCCGGAATCTGCGTTCGGCTCTATTCCGAACGGGACTACCTCGACCGTCCGCTCTACACGCTCCCGGAAATCCAGAGGTCCAACCTTGCCGAGGTCATTCTCCGCATGCTCTACCTCAAGCTGGGAAGGATTCAGGATTTTCCGTTCCTGGACCCGCCCTCCCCGTCTGCAATCAAAGACGGTTTCGGGGTACTGCGTGAACTGGGCGCCGTTGACGAACACCAGAGGCTGACCGGGATCGGCAAAATGATGGCCCGGCTGCCTCTCGATCCGCGTATCTCGCGCATGCTGCTGGAAGCGAGGCAGGAGAACGCTCTGCGGGAGCTGATCATTATTGCGGCGGCGCTCAGCATCCAGGACCCGCGAGAAAGGCCCCTGGACCAGGAAGCGCAGGCAGACCAGGCCCACGCAGTCTTTCGAGACCCTCGCTCCGATTTCGTTACGTTGTTAAAAATCTGGCAGGCATGCCGGCAGGAACCGGTCACCGGCGAATTGCTGACCGTAGCCAATAGCGAACCGGCTGCAGCGCCGACTCCGGAAGAGCGCTCCATTGCCAAAGGCGGGCGTAACGGAGGCAACGGCGACATCTCTTCCCGCAGGAGCGCCGGCCAGTTGCGAAAATTCTGCCGCGAGCGGTTCCTCTCCTTTCGCCGCATGCGTGAATGGCGGGACATCGTCGAGGAGATCCGCTCGATTCTCGATGAGCTTCGCGATTTCATCGAAAACACCACCCCCGCGGGCTATGACGCCATACACCGGTCAATTTTGAGCGGGTATCTCAGCCAAGTGGCGCTGCGCAAGGAAAAGAACATCTACACCGCGGCCAGGGGCACGCAGGCGATGATTTTCCCGGGATCGTGCCTCTTCAATAAAGGCGGCTCATGGATCGTCGCCTCCGAACTGGTGCAGACCTCCCGGCTTTTTGCACGCACCGCCGCAAATATCGACCCGGAATGGATCGAAGAAATCGGGCGCCACCTGTGCCGGTACAGTTGGTCCGAGCCTCATTGGGAAAAAAGCAGGGGGCAGGTCCTGGCCTTTGAACGGGTCACCCTCTTCGGCCTCACGATTGTGGAGAGACGAAAGGTCGACTTCTGGCGCCTCAAGCCGAAGGAGGCCCGGGAGATATTCATCCGCTCGGCCCTGGTGGAAGGCGATCTGCCCGGAAAGCACGGATTTCTGGAGCACAACCGGCGACTTCTGGCCAGGATAGAGGAACTGGAGAGCAAAGCCCGGCGCCGCGATCTGCTGGTGGACGAAGAAGTCCTCTACGGCTTCTACGACTCGCGCATACCCGAATTGGCCGACTTGCGCTCTTTTGACAGTTTCATCAAAAAGCAGGGCGGAGACCGCTTCCTCAGGATGACGGAAGAAGACCTCCTGCGCGCGCAGCCGGACTTCGAAACACTCGATCTCTTCCCGGACACGATTTCCGCAAACGATATCGAACTTCCTCTCAAGTACTCCTTCCGGCCCGGCGAGGAGGAAGACGGAGTGACTCTCAAGGTGCCGGTGCACACCCTGCCGGCGATTTCTCCCGCCCCATTCGATTGGCTCGTTCCGGGCCTGATACCGGAAAAGGTCCTGATTCTTCTGAAAGGTCTGCCGAAAAGCACCCGGAAGCACCTGGTTCCGGTGAACGAGACGGCCCGGCGCATCTCCGAGAGCCTCGATTTCGGCAAGGGGGATTTTTACGACCAACTCAGCCGGAAGACCTTCGATCTCACCGGTGTGCGGGTCCCTCCCGAAATGTGGGACGAAGATCAGTTGCCCCCGCACCTCCGGATGCGCTTCGAGGCCACGGGTGCGCAGGGAAATGTGCTGGGCGCGGGCCGCGACCTCCACAGCCTTAAACCGCTCGCCATCGAGCGCCACGATGACCGGCTCTGGCAGGAAGCACGGAAGAAATGGGAGCGTGAAGGCGTCACCCGGTGGGACTTCGGGGATGTGCCCGCAAATGTGGAGATAGGAACCGATGCCCTGGGACTGCCAAGATTGGCCTATCCCGGTCTTGCAGACGAAGAGGGAAGCGTTTCCATCCGGCTCTTTACCGATCCGGTCAAAGCCGCGGAATCCACCCGGCAGGGTCTTTTGCGCCTCTATGAGGCCACTTTCGCTCCGGAACTCAAACAGCTCCGGAAAGACTGGGTTTTCCCGGCGGATTTCTCATCGAAAGTCTTTTTTATGGGCAGCCTGAAAGAAGCTTCCGCGATGCTCCATGATTATATTGTCCGGGAACTCTTCGGCCTGCAATCGCCCCAGGCGCCCGACCGGGAGCGGTTCTTCGCAACCGTTGAGAGATTGCGAGGCCGTCTGGCAGCCCTGGGGGCCGAAATACGATCAGCAGTTCTGGATGCGGTAGGCGAGCGGCAGGAAGCACGGGCTGCCCTGGAGCGCTTCAAAAAGATGGCCGGCGGAAATCCCGCCGTCCTCAGCCGTTTGAAAGTGATTGCCGCTGAACTCGAATGGCTTCTTCCGCCCGATTTTCTTTCGCACTCCACGAGCCCTCAGCTTCGTATGCTTCCCAGGTACCTCAGGGCTCTGAAGATTCGTGCGGAACGCGCCTACGTATCGCCGGAGAAAGACCGGGCGAAAGAAGAGCAGGTTGCGCCTTTTCGAGAAATCCTCGAAGAGCTTCGGAACAAAAAGCGCCCGGATGAACGTTGGGAGGAATTCATTGGCGAGGTCTGGCACATGATCGAGGAATTCAAGATCAGTCTTTTTGCCCCGGAGATAAAGACCCTGTTCCCGATTTCCGCCAACCGGATTGAAAAAAAGCTGCGAGACGTGTCGAAGTGGAAATAGAGCCTGCCGATTTCGATCTTACATTCAACCCCGCGGCTTTGCAGGAACGGGTTGTCCGGAGGCTGTCGAATCTTTGCGGCATTGCCTCGCTTTTTCGCAATGAGGAGTGTCAGCGCGGAGTGCGCACTTCGAGCGTGCTGCTGCTGCTCGGTGAACATATTTTCTATGAAGGGGGCATTCCGGAAAGCTGCATCATCCTGAACAAACGCTCGAAGGATGTCAAACAACCCGGAGACCTGTGCTGTCCGGGAGGCGCGGTCGAAAAATTCGACCCGCATTTCGCCCGGTTCCTTTCGCTCCCCGGCTCCACCCTCTCGAAGTGGCCCTGCTGGAAAAAGCTGAAGCAGGAAAAACCGGAACATGCCGAGTTTCTCTCGCTGCTGCTTACCGCCGGGCTCCGCGAAGGTTGGGAAGAGATGCGCCTGAATCCCTTCGGAATAAAATTTCTCGGTCCCCTTCCTTCCCAGTGCCTCATACTCTTCCGCCGCGTGATTCACCCGATGGTCGCCTGGGTTTCGCGCCAGAAACAATTCACACCGAGCTGGGAAGTGGAGAGAATCGTCTATCTTCCGTTCCGAGCCCTTCTCAATCCTTTCAATTACGCGCTCTACCGGCTCTACGTTCCCCCGCACCTGGAATGGAGATTTCGCGGCACGGATGTCCAGTTCCCCTGCTTTGTTTATTCCCACGAGGGGCGGGCCGAAATCCTGTGGGGCGTTACCTTCAGGATAGTCACCCTGCTGGTGGAGCTTATCTTTGGCTTCCGCCCCCCCGATTCGCATACGCTTCCCCTGGTCCCGGCAATAATCGGCGAGGAATACGTGAACGGCAGGGCGAAGAACCTTAGCCGCCACCCGGCCTCGCAAGCAGCCTCTTCAGGCAATGGGTAGTTGTGAAAGTCTCCGGGTCCGGATATAGTTAGCCGTGGAGATAGCTTGATTCGAGAAAGATCCCCCCTGCTTCGGGCCATTTTATGAGAGAGGCGTACGATGACTAGAGAAGGCGACGTCGTTCTGGTGCACATGGACAATAAACCGGCCTTCTTCGCGAGAATCGAGGAGATAACCACGGACGTAAAGGCGGGCTGGTATCATGTCAAACTGCTGGTGCTCCAGATGCCCCTGCTGGTGGTGACCTGGATTTTGCGGGAAGCCTACTATAACGGGCAGGAATTTACCATGGGCGGCCATCCCATGCGCATAGAAACGGTGGTGGCCCCTCCCGAGACTGAAAGTGAGGAAGCCGATCCCATTGAGACCCGGCGCGCATCGACCAAGCCCGAGCTGGTCGAACCCAAAAAAGAGGGAAAAGTCATTTCGATGCTGGACAGGCTGAAGAAGAGTGAGGAGTGAAGCGTGAAGAGTGAAGAGTGAAGTGATGAGCACACACTGATCGGGGGGGCGGTAGTGGCTTACCATAAGGATCTGGAGGTTTGGAAGCAAGCAATCGAACTGGCCAAATCGGTGTATGAATTAACAGCAGGCTTTCCGGCGTCGGAAATATACGGGCTGGTGGCTCAGATGAGACGTTCAGCCATTTCCATTGCAAGTAACATAGCTGAAGGGGCGGCCAGAAACACCGACAAAGAATTCATACATTTTCTCCATATTACTTTGGGTTCACTGGCCGAACTCGATACTCAGTATATCCTCTCAAAACAGCTTCATTTCACAGAAGGTTCCGCCAAGATAGAAACGAACCTGGAGAATGTGAGGAAAATGACTCTTGGACTTCTAAAGCATCTAAAAAACAAATAATCTCCCGCCACCATCTCTTCACTCTTCACTCTTCACTCTTCACTGCCCTTCCTCCCCCACCACTCGTCGTGGCCCTTGAACCACCAGTCGGTGGAGTCGGTGGTGAGGATTTCTTCGGCGATTCTTTTGGCGAGGGGGGTTAACAGGCGCCCCCGCGCGAAATGGATCCATTTTGCGGCGTAGGTGTTGCCGAGATCGTTCTGTTCTTTGAGTTCCAGGATGAGGTCGAGTTGGTCGGCATCGTGGACCAGCCGGGATTCCTCCGTTTCGGCATTCCGGTATTCTTTCAGCAGTTCTTTTATCTCGTCACCGAAAGGGAGCGGGTTTGCCAGATCGGCAATTGCTCCCGATTCGTCCACTGTGACGTATCTCTTATTTACGTAGTTCTGGTCGCCGGTGCGCGCCTCGGGAATATCGTGAAACAGGCACAGGCAGACGACCTTGAAAGGATCGACGTTTCGCGTCAGCCGCGCGAGTGTGAAGCCGATCATGGCTACGCGATAGGAATGATCGGCGACCGATTCACGGCCCGAACCGAGGAATTGGAAGCCCGAGCGAGGCGTCTTCTTGAGCATGCCCAGCTCGAAAAAAAAGTTGATAATTTTGCGATATGCCAATCAAAACTCCTTTGCATTCCCGGACGGCGAAGGGACCTTCCGGGGGCGTTCCACCGCACTCGCGGAAGCTTTTGAATTTATTGCGCTTTGAAAGCCTGGTCAATATTGGTAATATACTCATTTCAATCAGGCTAGTTCAACGCTCTCTGCAACCCTGGAGGTCGCGAAACAGAGATGGAGAAGCACACTCTTTCCGTACTGGTGGAAAACAGTCCCGGTGTTCTGACTCGGGTGGCCGGTCTTTTTGCACGGCGTGGTTTCAACATTGACAGCCTCGCGGTGGGCAGAACCGACAGAGATGACGTCTCCCGGATGACAATAGTCGTCGAGGGAGACAAGCAGCTCATCGAGCAGGTTACCAAGCAGCTCCACAAGCTCGTGGATGTTATCAAGATCAGCAATATCACGGAAGAGGAATATGTAGACCGGGAATTGGTAATGGTCAAGGTCAGCTCCGAACCAACCCAGAGGGTCGAAATAATAAACATAGCCGGGATATTCCGGGCGCGAGTCGTCGACCTGGGGAGAAAGACCCTGACATTCGAGTGCACCGGGACCGCCGGAAAAATCAATGCTTTCGAGGAATCGCTTCGCCCCTATGGCATCAAGGAACTGGTGCGAACAGGCAAAATAGCGATGCTCAGGGGGAGCAGATTTGTCGGTGTCTCCGGCTCGTACACCAGGGAAAGTGATGAAGATTAAAAAGTTGCAAAAGATCTCTTCCGGAGGTGTCTTGTGGAAATGACCGTTGCCGAGGCATTGGTCCAGTGTCTCGAAAAGGAAAATGTGGAATTAGTTTTCGGCTATCCCGGCGGAGCAATCCTGCCGGTATACGATGCACTTTATCACTCCACTAAGGTCAGGCACGTGCTGGTCCGCCACGAACAGGGGGCGGTGCATGCTGCGGACGGCTATGCGAGAGTGTCCGGTAAAGTAGGCGTGTGCATTGCAACATCCGGCCCCGGCGCCACGAACCTGGTCACGGGCATAGCAAACGCTTATATGGATTCTATCCCTCTCGTGCTGATTACCGGGCAGGTTCCAACGGGCCAGATCGGTACCGACTCCTTCCAGGAAGTCGATATCACCGGCATCACCATACCGATTTCAAAACACAATTACCTGCTCAAGGACCCGCAAAAGCTTCCGATGGTGGTGAAAAACGCCTTTCATATCGCATCGACCGGCCGCCCCGGCCCGGTGCTCATCGATATTCCGAAGGATGTGGCTCAGGCAAAGATCAATTTCAAGTACCCCTCCACCGTACGGCTCAGGGGCTACAAGCCCACTTACAAAGGGCACCCTTCCAAGATCAAGGAAATCGCCCACCTTATAGGCGAGGCCAAGCGGCCGGTAATCTATGCCGGAGGCGGTATTCTTGCCTCGAATGCCTCCGAGGAACTGCTGCAGTTCGCCGAGGCGATATCGGCGCCGGTCACCAATACCTTTATGGGTCTGGCGGGTTTTCCGGGAGAACACCCGCTCTTCCTGGGTATGCTCGGACTGCACGGCACCCGGTACGCCAACCTGGCCATTACCGAGTGCGATCTCCTCATTGGGCTCGGCGCGCGTTTCGACGACCGTGTCGTTATGAACATAAACAATTTCGCCCCGCGGGCCACGGTCATTCATATCGATATCGATCCGGCGGAGATAGGCAAGGTCATCGCGACCAATGTACCTCTGGTCGGCGACGTAAAAATGATTCTGAAAGCACTGTTGCCGCTCCTCGAGAAAAAAGACCGCTCCGAGTGGCTGGATCGCATTCTCAGCCTGAAACAACAGTATCCGCTCGCCTACAGCCGCGACTGCGGCTCGCTCAAGCCCCAGTTCGTGATCGAAAAACTCTACGAATGCACCAAAGGTGACGCCATCGTCGTCACGGACGTCGGCCAGCACCAGATGTGGGTCGCCCAGTATTACCATTTTAAAGAGCCGCGCACGCTGGTCTCTTCAGGGGGACTCGGCTGCATGGGCTTCGGACTTCCCGCCTCCCTGGGCGCCTGCCTGGCTGCGCCCGGCAGGAAGATCGTGCTCGTCACGGGCGATGGAAGCATACAGATGACCATGCAGGAACTGGGTACGATGATGGAACAGGGCCTTGCGGTCAAGATCCTGATTTTGAACAACCAGGCGCTCGGAATGGTCCGGCAGCTCCAGGAATTCTACTGCGAAGGGCGCTATATGGCCGTCAATTTCGGGTTCCATCCCGATTTCGAGATCCTGGCGCGGGCTTATGGCATCAAAGGCTACACTTTCAAGACAGAAGAGGAAGTGATCAAGGGTCTGCCCGAAGCGATCGCCAGCCCTGGACCGACGATCATCAACTGCATCATCCCGACCGCAGAGAATGTTTCTCCCATGGTTTTGGCCGGCAAGGGGATCGCCGAGGCGATCGACTGCGGTTAGAGGGTCATGAGGATACGAAACAGAGCGCCTGGTCATCCCGGAGCAATATTGAAAAGGCTGTACCTGAACAGCCTCAATATATCAAATTCCCAGCTTGCGGAGTGTATCGGGGTTTCCAGGAAGACTGTTTCCAGAATCGTAAACGGCAGGGGATCAGTCACACCGGAAATGGCGCTGCGACTGTCCCGCGCCTTCGACACGAGTCCTGAGCTTTGGCTGAAATGCAGGTTGCCTTTGATCTCTGGCAGGTGAGTCATACTTCCGCAGCCTGGCAGAATGTGAAGGCGGTTAGCACTTGCGAATCTCAGAGTAGCGGGGCTTTTCGAAGCAGTTCAAAAGAGGACCCGGCAGTTCCTGGGCTGGATTCCGGCTCGGGAACCCTGCCGGAATGACGGAGTGGGAGGCCCCCGGCAAACCGGTTTGGCGTAGGGGGGACTTAAAACCGGGAGAACCTGGCCTTTTGGGGAGTTCGACGAATATCATTGCGATGTAGATTGTACAGGGCAACCGGCGTACTTGCGCTCATCGGGCTATTGCAGGGGGGATCGGCATCGCCTTTATCGTCAAGTCACGAGGTGACCGCTGAATTTACCACAAAATTATCGTACCCCATCATTCCGGCAGTTGTTCCTGAGCCGGAATCCAGCGGCGCCGCCGGTTTTCGGCCTGTTTGAACGAGACTCTGACTTTGAAGTCAGATAAGAGCGGCGCCGCCCCGTTTTGGAACGGGGTTTTATCGAGGACGAAACTTGGAAGCATGCAAAGAGTGCCGCATAACCGGGCTTTTTAAAGCAGTCAGAAGAACACTTGAATGCAGTCCCCGAGCTGGATTCCGGCTCAGATGCGCTGCCGGAATGACGTGGATGGGAATCCATGGCAAACCGGTTTGACATAGGAAAGGGGACCTACAACCATGGGAACTCTGGCCTTTGGCAAGATCGGTCAATATCGCTGCGATGTAGATTGTATAGGGCAAACCGGCGTACTTGCACTCCTCGGGCTATCGCAGGATTCGCCTGCCCCGTCATTCCGGCAGGGCTCCTGAGCCGGAATCCAGCGGCGCCGCCACGCTTTTAGCGTGGTTTGAACCAGGATGAAACTTCATTTTGTCGCCTCTGCGTGTTCCTCTAAAAATGAAGTTTCATATAAGAGCCGAGGAGCCACGTTCCAGCCCACGCTTTTAGCCACGCCTTTGGCGTGGTTTGAAGGAGGATGAAGATTTATTTTGTTCCCCTGGCATGGCCTCTAAAAATGGAGTTTCATATAAGCGGCGGCGCCATGCTCTTGCGCGGTTTGAGCAAGCGTAGGGTGGGCACAATCTTTTCCGTGCCCACCGCTTTCCAAGAGCGTGTGCGACTTTCCGGGCTCTGAGGGCGGTGGGCACGAAAAACTGTGCCCACCCTTCGGTCGTTCAATTGCAATGTGATAATTTGCAGAAGGTTGCATACTACGTTGCAGTCATTAAAAGGCGATAAACGTCTGTCGCACCTGTTGGTCCCGCGGTCAAGAAGTCGCCCCGCTCCTTGACATCTAACCCTCCCCCCTTTATAGTACGCCTTCCTGTAAATCCAAGGAGATACCCTGAAAATGAAAACTCTGCTTCTCAATCCCCCCTCGTTCGAGAAGTTTGACGGAGGAGCGGGCGCGCGGTGGCCTGCGCGCCGCGAGATCGCTTCCTACTGGTACCCGGTATGGCTTGCATATCCGGCCGGATTAATTAAAGAAAGCAGACTCCTTGACGCCCCGCCCCACGGCGTTACTCCGGAAGAGACTATACGCATAGCGAGGGATTTTGAATTCCTCGTGCTCTTCACCAGCAAGGCCGGATTCAGCCAGGACGTCCGCCTGGCGGAGATGATCAAAGAGACGAATCCTTCCATAAAGATCGCCTTCGTCGGCCCGCCCGTCTCCATACAGCCGGAGCAGGCGCTGAATGCCTCGAGCGCTATCGATTTCGTCGCCCGTCGGGAGTTTGACTACACGGTCGCGGAATTTGCCCAGGGCAAAGAACTCAAGGAAATCGAAGGGGTGAGTTTCCGGGAAAACGGCAGCATAGTCCATAATCCGGACCGTCCGCCCCTTCAGGACCTGGATTCGCTTCCGTTCATCACGGATATCTACAGGCGTGACGTCGATCCCACGAAATACAATATCCCTTTTCTGAAGCACCCCTATCTTTCGTTCTACACCTCGCGCGGCTGCCCGGCCCGGTGCATCTACTGCCTGTGGCCTCAGACTTTTACAGGGCATCCCTGGCGTGTGCGGAGCAATGAGAACGTGGTTGCTGAGGTGAAACACGCGTTGGAAATCTTCCCGGAAGTGAAGGAAATCTTCTTTGACGACGACACCTGGGCATGGGGAAAATCCCGGGTAATCGATCTCTGCAGCCATCTGAAGAAGATCAAGTTCACCTGGTCGTGCAACAGCCGCGTGCATGCCGACTACGATATGCTCAAAGCAATGAAGGAGGCCGGCTGCAGGCTCCTGGTGGTAGGCTTCGAATCCGGGGTGCAGGATGTGCTCAACAACATGAAGAAAGGCATCACCCTGGAGCAGTCGCTTACTTTCATGAAGAACTGCCGCGAACTGGGGCTGACGGTGCACGGCGATTTCATGATCGGGCTTCCGGGAGAGACCAAAGAAACCATTAAGCGTACCATCGAATTCGCGGAAAAGCTGGACCCGGAAACCATCCAGGTCTCGCTTGCCCATCCTTTTCCGGGAACCGAGTTTTACGAGTATCTTGAAAAGAACGGCTATCTCACCGAAGACGATATGTCCGATGAACTCGGCCACCAGCTCCCCAACTATGAATACCCGTGGTTGAGCCGCCAGGAAATCGTGGACGCGGTCGAATACTTCTACGGTCGCTACTATTTCAGGCCGAAGGTGATCTACCGCATTGTCCGGCGGGCGATCTTCGACCGGGACGACCGCATGCGCCTCTACCAGGAAGCGAAGGATTACCTGAGTCTTCGCGCCCGCCGCCGCAAATTCACCGGCAACGTTTTCGGGAAAAGCCAGTGAGAAGCGGAAGCACGGACCTAAAATCCCCCCTGCCCCCCTTTATAAAAGGGGGGTTAAAAGCGCAATCCCCCCTCCCCCCCTCTATGAAAGGGGGGTTGAGAGCAGCCGCCGAGGCTCTTTTCATTGAAGGGGAGTGAGTCCAGGTGAAGGGCGGGCGGTTTCTGATAATAAATGCCGATGACTTCGGCATCTCCAGGGAAGTGAACGAAGCGGTCGTTCGAGTTCACCGTGAGGGGATGCTTACGAGCACAAGCATCATCGTCTCCGGGGATCACTTCGAGGAGGCCGTTCGGCTCGCCAAAGAAAACCCTCGCCTGGCGGTCGGCCTTCACGTAACCTGCGCCCACGGGAAATCCGTTCTGCCCCATTCGCAAATTCCCCACATCGTCGACAGGAATGGGAATTTTGAATCCGACCCTGCGCGCGCCGGGTTGAGATATTTTTTCTGCAAAAAAGCGAGAAAAGAGCTATACGCGGAAGTTGCGGCCCAGTTTAAAAAGTTCAGCGCCGCGGGACTCGCTTTTTCTCATGTTGACAGTCACTGCCATATGCACGTGAATCCCGTCGTACTCGATGCGGTGATCGAAGCCGCCGAAGCATACGGCGTCAAGCGCATGCGGGTCCCCGAAGACGACCTTGCCGCAGCAGGCCCGTTTGTTGAATCTCTTTTCACGACCGGCGCCTATGCGCTTGTCTTCAAGCTGCTTGCCGGGCGCATGAAGCGCAGGCTGCGCCGCCGAGGGTTTACATTTCCCCGCAGGGTTTATGGAAACCTGCTCACCGGCAGGATGTCCAGGGAGTACGTCTTGTCAGTCCTGGATCGGGCGCCTCAGGGCGTGAGCGAAATCTACCTGCACCCAGGCCTGTCGTCCGGCGCCGGACAAGCTGATGCGGTGAAAGAGCAACTCCATCGGGAAGCACACATTCTGCTCGATCCTGAAATTCGTTCTAAAATGGATCGTTTGAAGATCATTCCGGCCACCTACTCCGATTTGGACTGAGCGCCATGAAAACGGCTATTGTGATTACGCTTGCGGTCTTTGCGCAGGCAATCGGAAATACGTTTCTCAGCAAGGGTATGAAAACCGTCGGCTCGATGCCGGGCCTTGGTGAGGGGTTCTCACCCATGATGCTGGTTCATGCTATGCAGAATCCCTTCATCTGGGCGGGCACCATTCTGTTGATCGTCTTCTTCGCCTGTTTTCTCTCGGCCCTCTCCTGGGCCGACCTGAGCTTTGTGATTCCCGCAACAGCTTCCGGCTATCTGCTCAATGTTTTTTTCGGCAGCTACTTTCTGGCAGAACCCGTCTCCCATGCCCGATGGCTTGGGTCGGTGCTCATCTTTGCGGGCATTACGCTTGTCGCCTTTTCCGGCAGGCCCCGCGCCAAGGAAAGGTCGGAGGCTGAAAACAGCCGGGCCGAAGAAAAGGAGATGGGATGCTGACCGGTTTCATGGTGCTCATGGTCGTATTTTCCAACGCCGCCGGTGACGTCTTCATCACCCGGGGTATGAAGCAGATAGGAGACGTCTCCGCGATCAGCCTTGATGAACTGCTGGGGACCATCAAGAGAATACTCTGCAACACTAATTTCATTCTCGGGGTCATATGCCTTGCAATAAGCTATTTTTCTTTCCTCACGGTGCTTTCCTGGGCTGATCTGAGTTTTGTGGTGCCGGCGACGTCTATAGTCTACGTTGTGACGGTCCTGGGGGCGAAATTCATTCTCAAGGAGGAAATCGACCGAATGCGCTGGGCGGGAACTTTTCTGATCTGCCTGGGGGTCGCACTGGTCACGGTTTCCCCTGACTACGATCTTCTCTGGTTTCTGCGATGATTCATGAGGCGATCGGGATTTTTATCCTTCTCCTTGCTGCGGCCTCAGCAGGCTATCTGCTGGCCGGCATGGCCGCTGCCCGGAAGTTTTTTTCTCCGTCCTCTCCATCCCGCCCTGCCACAGACCCCACAGGAGAATCCTCCACCCCCCCCGTCTCTATCATGATTCCCCTCTGCGGGGCCGATTTCCGCGCCTACGAAAACTATGCCTCCCTGTGCCGCCAGGATTACCCGGAATTCCAGATTGTCTTCGGGGTCGCGCACCCGGAGGATTCCTCAACAGCCGTGGTAGAAAGACTGACAGCCGACTTTCCGCAAATTCCGATTGAACTGGTCATCAGCGCCGACGAAATCGGTCCCAATCCGAAGGTGAATAACCTCAACAACATACTCTCGCAGACAAAGCATGAGATCCTGGTCATGCTGGACAGCGACATCCGGGTCGGTCCCGACTTCCTGAAAACGGTCACTGAAGAACTCCGCCAAAACGGTGGCGGAGTCGTAACCTGCCTCTACCGTGCGGGCGCGGCCCCCGGTTTGCCGGCCAAGCTCGAGGCCGTCGGAATCACCGCGGAATTCGCGCCCGGGGTGCTTGTGGCTCAACTGGGAGGGGGTATTTCTTTCGCCTTCGGCGCAGCCATCGTTTTCAGCAAGCAGACACTGGCGGCTATCGGCGGATTTCCGGCAATTTCCGACTACCTGGCTGATGATTACATGGTGGGAAATCTCGCCCGAAAATCAGGTCAGCCCGTTAGACTCTCCCGTTACGTCGTCGAGACGGTTCTCTCCAGTCTCAGCCTGGGGGCATTTCTCCGGCACCAGGTGCGGTGGGCGAGAGGCATACGCGCCTGCAATCCCTGGGGACACACCGGGTCATTGATAACAAATGGGACGATAATCGGCTTTCTGTACCTGCTCATCTCAGGGTTTTCCTTCGGGGGGTGGGTGGTTTTCCTAGCCCTGCTCGCCCTGAGGCTCAAGCTTGCCCACTTCGTGGGAGTCCGCTGCATGAAAGACACCATCCTGGAGAGGAACCTCTTCCTGGTCCCGGTGCGGGACATCTTCAGCTTCTTCATCTGGTGCGCCGCGCTGGCCGGCCGAAGGGTCGAGTGGAGGGACAAGGTATTCCGGCTCGAAAAGGACGGAAGGATGAGAGCAGTGAGCAGTGAGCAGTGAGCAGTGAGCAGTGAGCAGTGAGCAGTGAGCAG
>CAZIJV010000075.1:0-21252 GCA_964539645.1 uncultured Syntrophobacter sp. | reverse complement strand
CAAATAGATGCGGAAAAGGTATAGATTAGCCGGTCAACCCGCAAAAAATCGGGCTAGGCCGGTCAATTCGCAAAAAATTGGAGGCATGCCTCCGGCCTGACGGGGCTCTATTCTGAACCGCCAGTCTCTACTCGGCATACACCGCCTCTTTGAGGATTCGGTCCCGTAGCTGTCGTTTCAAAGCTGCCGGGGTCGCCAAATCGACCCGCCTCCCCAACAGGTCCTCCAGATAGTGCTGGAGCCTGAAAAATTTGAGGAACCCAGTCGGCAGGTCGAATTCGACGAGAATGTCGATGTCACTATCGGATCGAGCTTCTTCTCGCACGACCGAACCGAAAACAGCGATGGATTTGACTCCGAATTGCCGAAGCTCATCTCGATGCTTTCTCAATATATCCAACGCCTTCTCTTGTTGCATGCCTTTTTCTCCCGTCTCAATCATTGATTGAAGGTCCTTTCCCTTAACTGAAATCATACCGAAAAAGGGTTTAAATTACTATAATGAGAAAAACCTGAGCGAACACGTATAGGCTATGGAAAAAAATCAACCACCCCTCAACTATTTCCACCCGCTCGTGTCGAGGTGGTTTGCCGAATCCGTCGGAATGCCGACCGACCTGCAGATGCTGGCGTGGCCACGTATTGCAGCGGGAGAGCATGTGCTCATCACAGCGCCGACGGGAAGCGGGAAAACCATGGCTGCGTTCCTGTGGGCCATCAATGAATTAATCACGGGCAAATGGCCGTCCGGGCGGGTCAGCGTGCTCTACGTTTCACCGCTCAAAGCGCTCAATAACGATATTCGCCGCAACCTGACAAGGCCGCTCGCCGAACTCAAGGCTGTTTTTGCCCGGGAGGGAGAGCGCTTGCCTGCCATAGGGGTGGGGGTGCGGAGCGGAGATACGCCCCAGTCGGAGCGGCGGCGGATGCTGCGCGAGCCGCCCGAGATTTTGATCACAACCCCGGAGAGTCTCAATTTGCTGTTGAGTTCACATGGAGGGCGGTCCATGCTGACAGGCATACGGACCGTCATCCTGGATGAAATCCACGCCGTGGTGGGTGGTAAAAGAGGGGTGCATCTCATCTCCGCGGTTGATCGGCTGGTTCCGCTTTGCGGGGAGTTCCAACGCATTGCTCTTTCGGCAACGGTCCGGCCGCTTGAGACGGTGGCCCGATTTGTGGGTGGGTATCGCTTGGTTGACCCTGAAAACCCCTCCCGCCCCCCTTTAGAAAAGGGGTGTAATCCCAGATCTCCTCCTATTTATGAGAAAGTGGCTGATATCAGGGCCACTGGGAGTCCCGCCCGTCCGCACTCTGAAGAAGATAGAAATGAAGAGTGCGCCCGCCTGCCCAGGCCGGTGCGGATCATCTCCTCTTCCCGCAGGAAGGAATACAGGCTTACCGTTCGATTTCCCGACGCAGAAGCAGCCCGGGGTGAGAAAGACGCCTTCTGGAAGCCCTTTGTCGATGAAATCAAAGGGATAATCGGGAGGAATCAGTCTACCCTGGTTTTCGCCAACAGCAGGCGGCTGTGCGAGAAGATCACTCACCTGGTCAACGAGGGCGAACCGGCGCCGGTGGCCTATGCCCATCACGGCGCCCTCTCCCGTGAGATCCGCGCCGAAGTGGAAAAGAAGCTCAAGGCCGGAGAACTGCGCGCCATTATCGCCACGAATTCACTGGAACTGGGCATAGACATCGGGGCGCTCGATGAGGTGGTGCTGATCGAGGCGCCTTCGTCGTTTTCCTCCGCTATTCAGCGGATCGGCAGGGCAGGCCATCGGGTGGGAGAAATCAGCAGCGCGACTCTACTTCCAACCGATGCCCTGGACATTTTGCACACTGCAGTCCTGTCCGGGGGAGTTCTCACCCAGGACATCGAAGAGGTGCACCCTGTCATCTCTCCTCTGGATCTTCTGGCCCAGATCATTATTTCCATGACCGGCGTGGAAACCTGGAATCTCGATCAACTCTACGCCCTGCTGAAAACCAGCTACCCCTACCACTCGCTGGGACGAAGGCAGTTCGACCTGGTGATCGAGATGCTGGCAGGCCGCTATGCGGGCAGCCGCCTGAGCGAACTCAAACCACGGATTGCCGTGGATAAAATCGCCAACACGGCTACCGCCAGGAAAGGGGCGTTGCAGGCAGTCTACTTTTCCGGCGGGGCCATCCCGGACAGAGGCTACTTCCATCTGCGCCACAACGAAAACGGTGCGCGCATAGGGGAGTTGGACGAAGAATTCGTCTGGGAAGCCAAAATCGGGCAGGTCTTTACGCTCAGCACCCAGAACTGGAAAATCGAACGCATCACGCACAACGATGTTTTCGTTACTCCGGCCAGACCCGGGACAGCAGCGCCTCCCTTCTGGAAAGCCGAGGA
The DNA here is from genome assembly GCA_964539645.1 of uncultured Syntrophobacter sp. GTDB lineage: Bacteria > Desulfobacterota > Syntrophobacteria > Syntrophobacterales > Syntrophobacteraceae > SbD1. The sequence goes on along the minus strand of CAZIJV010000075.1, from coordinate 18,869 downwards.
AAACCTTCGCGACTCTCATTTTTCAGAACGCATTGCAGACTTTCTGGAAGCGGCTGAGGAACTTCTCGAAAATCCGGAGGTTAAGGATTTCATTGAGACAACGCCCCTCCACTCCCCAGAGGGTATGGACAGTCTTTCTGATTCTCTATCGGCCAGGTTTTCACTTCTGAATTCCGGCAGCCATGCATTTGCTCTCCGAAGTCTCGATTCTCCAGCTCTCGGACGGCTTATTTCCTTTCTCTTAAGACAAAAAGAGGCGACAGGCCGGCCGCTTCCGCACCGGCGCCACGTGCTGGTGGAGCAGGTCGCATCAGGTCCCGGCGGATATCCCGGAAAACAGATCGTGCTGCACACCATATGGGGAGGGCGCATAAACCGCCCGTTCGCCATGGCCCTGGAGGCGGCCTGGGAGGATCGCTTCGGCTACAGACCGGAGATTTATCCGGGTAATGACTGCCTTATGCTTCAACTGCCCCATGAATTAGCCGGTGAAGAGATACTCTCCCTGGTCACCAGCTCCAATTACTCCCGGCTGATAAGAAGAAAGCTGGAGGGCTCCGGCTTCTTCGGCGCAAGGTTTCGGGAATGCGCAGGCCGGGCGCTTCTCCTGCCCCGCAGGCAGATAGGCGAGCGCATGCCGCTCTGGCTCAGCCGCCTTCGTTCTCAAAGGCTTCTTGAATCCGTGCTCCAGTACGAGGATTTCCCGATCCTTCTCGAAACCTGGCGCACCTGCCTGAACGATGAACTCGACCTCCAAGGGCTCGGCAGAGTTCTCTCCGAACTGGAATCGGGCGCCGTCACCTGGTCGGAAGCGCACACGGGCCGTCCCAGTCCTATGGCGCAATCCGTCACCTGGCCGCAGATAAACCAGTACGTCTACATGGACGACCAGTTGAGGTCGGGCAAGGGCTCCAGACTTCGAAGCGATCTACTGCATGAGATAGTTTCGATCCCCGAACTGCGCCCCGCCCTCTCCTCCGAGACAGCGGAACGCTTCGAGCTGAAGCGGCAGCGGCTGAGCCCCGGCTATGCGCCGGACGGCGCTCAGGAACTGATCGAATGGGTAAAGGAACGGCTCCTGCTGCCCGAATCCGAATGGGAAGAGCTTCTTGCCGCAATGCAGCGTGACCACAGCCTGGAAATCGAATCAGTCACAACTTTCGCTGCTTCCAGGCTGGCGCGAATCACTCCGCCGAACTCCGCCGCACCGCTGACTGTGGCGCTCGAAAACCTTCCTCGCCTGTGCCTTGGCTTTAGCTGGGATATCTTGACACTGCCCGCGCTCAGGCTGGACTCGGGAGAACTATTCGACTCTTCGCTGCTGCAGGATCTTCTTTCCGGTATCGGGTCTACCGAGGATGCCAACGCAGACCCGGACGAAGTGTTCACAACCCTTCTTTCCGAATGGCTCCAATTCTATTCGCCAAGGCCGATGGCATTCGTTCGTGCAGCACTCGGCCTCGACACTGAAAGACTGGCAGGCGCCGTCGAGGCGCTGGTCGATGCGGACAGGATCGTATCGGGACGCCTGATCGAAAATGATGCGCAGGACAGCATCTGCGACAGCCGGAACTATGAAGTGATGCTGCGCATCTCGCGCGCTGCGGCGATTCCGGTTTTTTCCGCCATGGGCATCGAGCGGCTTCAGCCCTTCCTTGCCCGCCGGCAGGGCCTTGTCGCTCCGGAAACCGAAGCAGGCATGGATGGACTCTTCCAAAGACTGGAGCAACTCGTCTCCTGCCCCGCGCCGGCAGAACTGTGGGAAATGGAAATTTTCCCCGCCAGGCTCAAACCTTACGATCTTTCCTGGCTGGACTTGATCATGCAGCAAAGCGATCTGCTCTGGCTGGGAATGCCGGGCAAGCGGGTAGTATTCAGCTTTGAGTCGGACCTGGATCTCCTGCAGGAAGAAGGCAGGGGCGAAGGCCTGGAGACGGGAGGTCTCGCGAGCCTCTTTACAGGAAATTCCCATACGCCGCCCCCTGCCCGCTTCCCCGGTCGTGAAGAAGCAGGGGAGAATCCAGGACGCCTTCTTCGGCTGGTCCCTCCTGCCGCGAAAGAGATCGGGGAAAAAGCGAAATCAAGCGCAGGAGAGCCACACCTTCCTCAGAACGGATTTGAAGAAAAAGAAGGTGATGAAGAATTCGCCCGGCTCTTTTCTGTTCCCGGCGCACGTTACAATTTTTCAACGCTCGCAGAGCTGTCCGGCGCCGGTCCGGCCGGCCTCGCCGACAGGATCTGGCAAGAAGTGTGGCGGGGAAGAGTCACGAACGACACGTTCGCCTCGCTTCGGCATGGAATAGAAAACAATTTCAAGGTATCGGATGCGGCGGCCGTCACGGCCCGTAGCAGCCGCAGGCGCCGGCGCAGCAGGAGAGTCGCCTTTTCCATGTGGAGGGGTTCGCTTCCCATGGCCGGCAACTGGTTGCGGATTCGATGGCCGGAGCGGGAAGAAGATCTGCTGGACAGGGCCGAGCGAGAGAAAGAACGGGCGAGGCTGCTGCTGGACCGCTACGGAATTCTCTTCCGCGAGCTTCTGCAAAACGAGCTGCCGGCATTCGGTTGGGGCAGCATCTTCAGGGCGCTTCGGCTCATGGAGCTTTCGGGAGAAGTCCTGACCGGCTATTTCTTTGAAGGCGTTCCCGGACCGCAGTTCATCTCGCATGAAGCTTTCCGCATGCTTCAAAAGCAATTCCCGGAGGATTCCATCTACTGGATTTGCGCCACCGATCCGGCATCTGTCTGCGGCCTGCGTTTGGAGGCTCTCAAGGGAAAGCTGCCCCGGCGGGTCGCCGGAACCCATCTCGTCTATCACGGCGAAGAGCTGGTCATGGAGTCACGGCGAGGCGCCAAGACTCTTATTTTTCATGAGCCCGAAAACTCCCCTCACCTGCAATCATACCTCGGCCTGCTCCACCACCTGCTCTCCAGGAGGTTTCAACCGATGCGCCGCGTCCTTATCGAAACCATCAACGGAGAAAACGCCGCAGCCAGCCCCTACGCCGCAGCCTTTAAAGTCGGCTTCGATGTCTCGGTCGATTTTAACAACCTGATTCTCTACGAAAAACATGTGCAGGCCCGCGGAGCGTGAAAACATAAAGGGCCTTCCCGGCCTGGGATCAGTTTGTTTTCTAGATAGTCTACTCAAGGGGTGAAACAAGGCGGCGCAGCCGACCCGATGCGCCGGATTGCTTCCCCCCATAATAACGCAAGACTTCTTTGATTCTAATACACGCCGAGCAGTCTCAAGCCGAGTATGCAGAGGCCGAGGACGGCTACCCGCTTTACGACGATTGGGCTCACGCGCTTGGCGATCCGCGGAGAGATAAAGCCTGCTATGATCGCGGCGGGAAACATGATTGCAAACAGCGTCCAATCGAGGTTCCCGAACTGTAGATGACGCAACGAACCCATGACCGAGTTAAACGCGATGGCAAGAAGTGAGCTTCCGACCACCACATACATGGGAAGACCCAGCCCTACGCTCATGAGCGGCACCATGAACGGCCCGCCCCCGAAACCGAACATGGATGACACAACGGCGATAAGGAAACCGCCCACACATCCCAGAACAACGTTGACTTTAAATTCCTGACCCCAGAATTCAACTATCATGATATCCTCCATGAGCGGCGCACTTTGAGGCGCCGGATCAGTGTGATTGAATTTGGCGGACGACCGCTAGTTCGTTGTCGCGACATCTGCTCCCGCTACCTTGGCTTTCGCCGCTGCCAATTGCTTCGCCCTTCTCTGGAATTCTTTCAGAATATTTTGCTCCCTCGTGTTCTTTTGCAGGTATGCAGGCATGGTCTGCCAGAGCATGAGAGCCGCCAGCACAAGCAGAATCCATCCGAAAACGAACTTGAACTGATCCAGCGTGATCATTTCCGTGAGCTTTGGTCCGATAAAAGCGCCCGCGAGCATGGAAAGACCGATGGTTACGCCGAGTTTCCAATTGATGAATTTGATCCTCGAGTAGTTGTAGATGCCGCTTCCCTGGGAGAAAAGCACCGTAGGAATCACGGTGCCCGCGACGATGGTGTGCGGCAGGGGCCAGATGGAGACGAGCAGGGGGTTCAGGATGAAGCCGCCGCCCGCGCCCATGAGCACGCCGAAACATGCGACTGCAAGGGTCAGCAGAAAGGGTACAAACATATTCAGGCTTGTGCCCGCATTGGAAAGATAGACTGTCGGGAAGCTGATCTTGTTCTCGAATGTCACCGGATCAGATTTCCTGTCCTTGTCCACGGAAGCTATGATCTTGTAAGCGCCGGGAGCCAGACCCTCGCGGATCGCTATCTCTGCTTTGAACGTGCCGTCAGGATTCATCTGCACGTTCGCGCCGATCACCTTTTCGACGGAACGGAAACGCGCCTTCACGAGTTGCATGGAGCGTTGTTTGTTTTCCTTGGCATCCATTGGGTCGAGCAGGGTGCCGCGCGAGCCGATGATGCTGCCGATGAGCGTGGCCTGGTAGCGGTCGATTTTAATCCTGGCGGGAGCAGAGTAGACCCCATCGGCCCCGGTTTCCTTCAAGACTTTTGAAAAGCTCCATTTACGGCCTTCCTTCCTGGCGGCCTCAATCTTGTCCTTCTGCTCCTTAGGCACGAACATCTTGTAGTACGCGGGCATTGCATGGGTCATGTAGAGCCGGTAGGGACGCTGGCCGGTTTGCTTATTAACGTCCGCATCGAACCGCGAGACCCTCACCTGCTTCTCGGCCCACACTTCTATATACACGGGCATGCCGGGGGGCGCCGTACCTGTGACGTTGATCGTGCCGCCATTATCCAGCGACGTTTTGTCTGCCTGGATCGACATCTCCGCCGGCTTTGCAGCCTCAGCCTTCGCTGCCGGCGCTCCATCTTTTTCCCCGGGTTTTTCAGCCAAAGCCCCATTTTGCACAAGCATGATCAACATCGCGATGAGTGCCACGAAAAGCCCCAACCACCTATGATTTATAATAGGCTTCATAAAATTGGTCCCTCCTTCATTGAGATTCACATCAAGCCCGGATCAGGCGTAACGCCCTCGCAATGAGAAGAGAGCAAATAGGATGCCGTTATAGTAACCTGCTGATATTAAAGATGAATCAAATAAAGGTGCGTGAAGTATGTTCCCTCAAGGGAACATAAGAGGCAAAATTAGGATTGTTAATGTTCCCGAAATGGAACATATTATTAATCGATATTATACTCCTTGAGCTTTTTCCAGAGCACCTTTCTGCTGATGCTGAGCTTCTGAGCCGCTTCGATCTTTTTGCCATTCGTCTCGTTGAGCGCGTTAAGGATCCGTTGCCGTTCGAAGCGCCGGACACTCTCCTCGAGAGAGAGGTTTTCAGTGGTGCAGTGGTAAACGCCCGCCTGACCCGCGATTTCGTCGGGAAGGTGAATGAGTTCGATGGACGCGCTGTTCTTCGACAGGATCACGGCCCGTTCCACAGCGTGCTTGAGTTCACGTACATTGCCGATGTAATTGAACGACAGCAGGGCTTCGTAGGCCGAGCAGCTCATGGTGATATCGGGCCGGCCGTACCGCTCCTTGAAACTCTTCAGGTAATGATCGATGAAGTAGGGGATGTCCTCTCTGCGCTCCCGGAGCGGTGGAATGGAGATCGGCACCACGTTGATACGGTAGAACAGGTCCTCCCGGAATGCACCGGAGGCGATGGCTTCCCTGAGATTTTTGCTCGTGGCATAGATGCCCCGCACGCTTACGCGGATCGGGACATTGCTCCCAAGCCGCGTAATCACGCCGTCCTCGAGCACACGCAGGAGCCGCGGCTGGAGCGACAAGGGAATGTCGCCGATCTCGTCGAAAAAGATGCTGCCCCCGTTGGCGAACTCGAACTTTCCCTTGCGTGTTTCCGTGGCGCCGGTGAAGGCCCCCTTCTCGTAGCCGAACAACTCGGACTCGAAGAGCGTATCGGGAATGGCCGCGCAGTTGATCTTGATGAAGGGTTTCGCGTTTCGTTTGCTCATGCGGTGCACGGCGTTCGCCACGAGTTCCTTGCCCGTGCCGCTCTCACCCAGGATGAGCACGGGTACGTCCGTGCCGGCTACTACGGATATGCGGTCGAACACGAGGCGCATTGCCGGGCTTTCTCCCACAATTTCGTCGAAGCCCGTCTTCTCGCGTAGCGTCTCCTTGAGGATCGCCACTTCGTCCTCAAGCTTCTGAAAGTTGAAGAACCGCTCCACTATGATGAGCAGTTCCTCGTTCGAGAAGGGCTTGGCGATGTAGTCGAAGGCGCCCGATTTCATGGCATGGACCGCGCTCTTCACGTCTGCGTGGCCGGTGATGATGACGACCCCCGGCGCGGGCGACGCTGCGCGTGCTCGTTCCAGGATCTCGAACCCGTCATGGTACGGGAGCTTCAAATCCGTAATGATGAGGGCGAACCCTCCCCTGGCCACGGCGTTGAGTCCTTCCCTGCCGTCCTCGCACACCGTCAACTGGTAGCCCTGGTAGGTAAGGAAGTGGCTCATGCCGAGCCGCATGCTCGGATCGTCTTCAATGACGAGAATGCGTTTTTCCAATGATGATCCCCTTTCTCACTCCGCCACCGGCAGGCGCACCATGAAGGTCGTGCCCTCCTGCGAGGTCTCCACCGTGATTTCGCCCTTGTGCTGTTCCACAATCGCCTTGCTCACTGAAAGCCCAAGTCCGGTGCCCTCGCGAGGTCCCTTAGTCGTAAAGAAGGGATCGAAAATGCGCGGCAGGACGTCGCTGGGAATGCCCGGCCCCGTGTCGCTGATGGAGACGAGACACTCCGAGCCGCGCTGCGCCGTTTCAACCATCAGGACCCCGGTCCCGTTCATGGCCTGGACCGCATTGATGATCAGGTTCAAAAACACCTGCTCGAGTTTGCCCGAGTCCGCGACGACCTCGGGTTCGCTCTGAGCCAGCTTCTCTTCAAGCCGGCACCCTTGCTTTGCAACCGTGTATTCTACAAGTGTCAGTACGCTCTTGACCACGCTGTTGACCGGCAGGCGGGTCATATTGAGAGAGGAGTTCTTGGCGAAGTCGAGCAGGTGCTTCACCGTGCACTGAATGCGCTCCAAGCCCGAGTTGATCACCTCGATGTGCTGCCGCCTCGTTTCCTCGTCCATCTTCGTTTTCATCAGGTTGTTAAAGCAGAGGCTGATGCCGCCCAGGGGGTTGTTGATTTCGTGGGCCACGCCAGCCGCTATCTGGCCGATCGCGGAGAGCCGGTCGAGCCGGAACTTCTCCTGCTTCACCTCGTCCAGGGCGGCCAGGTTCTTGCGCAGGTCACCCACCATCTGGTTGAACACCTCGACCAACTCGCCCACCTCATCCCCGCACGACTCCCGGTAGACTGTGCACTTTTTGCAGTCGCGTAGCTTCTCTATGGCGGTTCCCTGCCTGCAACTCCAACTCGGCGTGTTGTCGATGGTCCAGCACCGCTCCTTCCCGTACGCGGGACACTGCGTGGCCGCACATTCCATTACCTCCCAGCAGTTCAGCAGGTTCTCGTTCGGCACGATCACGTTCAAGTCCCCGGCCTGAACCCGTTCCATGCGCTCCTTCAGTTTCTTCATGGGGGTAATCAGCAGCCGGGCAAGCAAAAAGGCGCCACAGATACCGACAGCCATGGCGATTGCCGAAACGAAGAGGATGTATTTCTTGAGCTGGCTGAGGTTGGTCTCTATGACCGCGTCGCGTTCCTCCCGGGAGAACCCCGCAAAGACCGTGCCCACGCGCTCATATCCCACTGCCACAGGAACATAGATTTCCTTGATTCCCTCCGTCGCGACGTCGCGTACGAATTCGTCCCGCTTCTGCATGCCGCTCTCGTCGGTCTCGGCGGGGAGGAATGCCGCAAAGGAGCCGAGCAGTTTCCGATCTGTGTGCGCGACGATCCTTCTGCGGGGATCGAGCACGCCGGCGTACACGCAGCCCGGCGTCTGGCGGATCGTGCGTATGAGTTCGTCGAGCCGCAGCGGGTCCATCAGGATGAGCGGCTCGACCGCGTCGGTCGAGAGGTTGTTCATGACGACCCGGTAGGAGTTCTCCATCTCCGTTTTGAGAGCGCCCCGCTGGTTGCTGATGACCAGCCAGTTCACGACAATCATCATCAAACCGATGTTGATGATCACCGCGGCCGAGAACTTCCACGACAGGCTAAGCTTATGGAACAGTTTTTTCAGCGTGGCCGGCATGGGAGTTCCCCTCTGGAATCAATACTGCCTCAGCGCCTCGAACTCGGCTTCATCCGCTTCCTCGAACCCGCGGGTCCGCGCCGCCGCGAGCACGTTCTTGTCACTAAGCTCCGTCAGGAGTCGCGTGACTTCCCTGACAAGGTCGGGATCGACCTGCCGGCACAGGGCGAATGGCCAGTTCGGAATCGGCGTGGTATGCGCGAGGACTCGGATCCGCTTCATGTCCACGGCATGGCTCCAGACAATGAGCGCCGACTCGCGTACAAAACCGGCGTCGGCCTCGCCACGGTACACGCCGAGGATAACGTTCTCCTGCCGCTTGGCGTCTATGAGCTTCATATCCCGCTCCGGCTTGATACCCAGGCGCCGCAGGTGGATCTTCTGCGAAAGGTAGCCTCCCGCCGATTTATAGGACGTGATCAGGATCTTTTTCATCTTCAGCTCCTCAACGCTCTTCACGGGGCTGTCGTCGCGCACGATGATCACGCCGCGGTAGGTAGCGCCCGCCTGGAAATCTGCACCAAGGGAGCTGTCGTCTCCCACGGTCGTGACCAGCGGACGGATCCGCACATCCTTGCTGATGAGGGAAAAGAGGTAGGGGTTCTGGTAGGAGAAATCCACGGCGCCGGACTTCACGACCTCGGCGAAGTCCTCGAAGTCCTTCGGTATAACCATTTTGAACTCCCGGCCCGTTTCCCGGGAGAGATATCGCATGAGCGGATCATAGCGGTCGAAGAGCATGATCGTGGAATAGAGGGGAAGCACGGCAACCTTGATTGTATTCGGTCCGTATTCGATGTAGTCCCTGCCGGTGAGGTTCTTGATCATGACCCGGATCACGTCAAAGTCTCGGTCCGCGGCGGGCAAGAAGCCGCCGATGCCTTTTGCGCTGAAGTGCAGGCTTGCTTCTGTGTCGTTCAAGGCCATGAGGCTCGCGAGAATGCGATCCCGCTGCCCCTGGCCCAGGAGCTTCGAGGCGCAGAGCACGAAGCGGGGAATGGCCTCCGAGGTCTGGATGACCGCAATGCCGTCGGCCTCATATTTCCTTGCTACGGATTCGCTCATGGCGCCAACGTCGTGGCTGCCGATGAGTACCGACAATGCGACCCGGTCCTCCTGACCGAGGTACTCGACGAAATCAAAATCCGGGATCCCGATGCCCACATCGTTCAGCATGGCCAGCGGAATGAGGTAGCTGAACAAGGACTGCTGGTTGCCCAGTGCGAGACGTTTGCCGAGCAGGTCAGCCACCTTGCGGATGCCGCTGCCCTTCCTGGTCGCCAGCACGCTTCGCGAGGCGGTTCCTCCCTCGCCGAGCACCCGCGCAAGAGGCCTCACACCGTCTCCATACCGTGAACGGGCCTCGCAGTACGTCGCGGGGTCAAGGACGGCGATGTGCACCTGGCCGGCGCCAAGTTCATTGACGGCCATCTCGTAATCCCTGGCAATCTGGATCGAAACGGGGCTTCCCAGGCTTTTTTCCAGGTGATATTTGAGCGGCAGGAAACGTTGGTAGACGGCGCCCACGCTTTCCGAAGGCGGGATGGAGATGGTGATCGGCGCACCCGCAAGCGCGACGGGAGGCGTTTGTCCCGCGCCGCCGTGCCGGTCAGGAGCAGGCGGCTCAGAGTTGCTCTGGAATGAGAACAGGCATAACACGGAAAGGGCGGCAAGGATGCAATAGGCCTTCTTCATAGCAAGTAGTACACGCATGATGTGCTGGGCGCATGCGAACCCTCCCCGTGTTCCCGGCGCGGTTGATAGGAATTCGGTCTTGGGAAGGCGGTAAGAAACTGCTTTCTGGCCCTTTTTGTGTAACAAGTAAGGTGGGGTGGGTCAAGCACAATTTGCCTTGGTTTTTCAGGTAGGGGCAAGACACCATAGAAATGGGTGTTCGTTAAGGGCGACCAAGAATGATACAGCCCGTATCTCCTGACTGACGGTGTGATGTCTGCTGTAATCTCCCCGAATATATCGCCCCCACTGCCGGAACACTTGGTCCATTACCCGTGCGCCCCTTGACATCCCAGTGGCTTGGCGCCACTTTTGTTTATAGAAAATAACGCGTTTTGAATTCCTGCTCGCTGGAGCAGTGCGATGACTACTGTAAGTACCAAGGACGGCGTCGAAATATTCTACAAGGATTGGGGCCCCAAGGACGCGCAGCCTATCGTCTTCCACCACGGCTGGCCGCTGACTGCCGACGATTGGGATGCCCAGATGCTCTATTTCCTCTCCAGGGGCTATCGCGTCGTCGCCCACGACCGGCGGGGCCACGGCCGCTCCACACAGGTCGGCGACGGTCATGACATGGACCACTACGCGGCTGATGCCGCGGCCGTCTTCGAGCACCTCGACTTGCGCAACGCGGTCCATATCGGCCACTCCACCGGCGGCGGCGAAGCGGCGCATTATGTCGCACGGTACGGCCAACCTCAGGGCCGGGTCGCCCGGCTGGCGCTGATCGGCGCGGTGCCGCCGATCATGGTGAAGACCGCGGCTAATCCCGGCGGTTTGCCTATCGAGGTGTTCGACGACCTGCGCCGACAGCTCGCGGCCAATCGCACGCAATTTTACACTGATTTGCCGACCGGACCCTTCTACGGCTTTAACCGGCCCGGAGCTACCCCCTCGCAGCCGATCATTCTGAACTGGTGGCGCCAGGGCATGATGGGTGGCGCAAAGGCGCATTACGACGGCATCAAAGCCTTCTCGGAGACCGACTTCACCGAGGACCTGAAGATCATCGACGTACCGACCCTGGTGATGCATGGCGATGATGACCAGATCGTGCCCATCGCCGACTCGGCCATGCTCTCAATCAAGCTGCTCAAAAATGGCAGGCTGAAGGTCTACGAGAAGTTCCCTCACGGCATGTGCACCACCCACGCCGATGTTGTGAACTCCGACCTGCTCGCCTTCATCAAGGGGTCACAATGAAGATCGTCGTGATCGGAGGGACCGGCCTCATCGGTTCGAAAACAATCGCATTGCTCCTTAGCGCCGGCCATGATGCGATGGCCGCGGCCCCGAGCACAGGCGTCAACACGGTAACGGGCGAAGGCCTCGATGCGGCGTTGAGCGGCGCCGGGGTGGTCATCGATCTTGCCAATTCTCGATCCTTCGAGCCGGCGGACGCGATGGATTTTTTTACGGCGCACGAGCAGAACCTGCTCGCTGCGGAAGCGCGCGCAGGCGTTGAGCATCACGTCGTACTTTCCATCGTTGGAACCGACCGTTCGCCGGACAACGGGTACTTTCGAGCAAAGACTGTCCAGGAAGTCCTGATCAGGGACTCAGGCATACCCTATACCATTATTCGCTCCACCCAGTTCATGGAATTCCTTGGAGCGATTGCCGACGCGGCACAGAAGGGCGGCGCTATTCTTATCTCACCCGGCCTGTTTCAGCCGATTGCCGCCGATGACGTGGCCGCCGTCGTCGTCGAGGTCGCGCTGTCCGCTCCCTGTAACGGCGCCATCGAGATTGCCGGGCCCGAGAGGGCGCCCTTCGACGAGATAATCAGGAGATATCTGGAATTGATGGGCGACAAACGGCCGGTCTACGCTGATCCGGAAGCGCGATACTTCGGCGGTAAGGTCGAGCAGCATTCTCTGGCGCCATTGGGAAAGGCCAGGCTCGGCCAAATCACACTGTCCGACTGGGTCAAACAAAGGCTTGCAAAGTCATGAGCGCCCCGTAAAGCTAGCGAGTAGAAGCCATTTGCCATACACCAGATTTACTTCATGACCTGGTGGTACGCTACATTGTTCCCCCTTTCCACAGTAACCGTTCAGCTTGTCCTAAAAAATAACATAAGATATGCGCAGGTATTTTGAGCATCCGGGTTGTGACTCCGAGGTCCTCTAACCCAAAATCAGAATCCCTTTTCGTGACGAGATAAGCAAGTTTCACTTTGGCAGTGTTGCAGTAAATGTAAAGGCCATCGTTCTGCCCTATGGCGGCATCTTCCTTATATTTGATCTCAAAGGGCAGAATGTATGCCGGGCTCTTTACGATTATATCTACTTCTTTGTTGGTAATCGAGTCGCGCCAATATACAATTTCCGGCATATCTCTATAATGATAAGCATAAAGATGCCTCAGTACCGTGGTCTCAACGATGCGCCCCATCTCATCCGAGTTTGTAAGTATCTCTTCGCCTTTCAAAAGGACTGCATTTCTCAATCCAGCATCAACCAGGTAATACTTATTCCTGGCCTTAAGCATCCTCTTTCCGGACACACTGGAAGGGGGCAGCCGATATATGAGATTAGCCTGTTCCAGAAAGACAAGGTGGTTTGCGACTGTTGTGGCCGAAGTCCCAAGTTCCTTTGCGCAGGTGTTATGTGCCACGATGCTGCCCGTGTGGATACACAGGTAAATGAAAAGCTTTTCCAGATCATTGATGTTCCTGACGCCGAACAGAGCTGTCATATCGTGTTTGAGAACGCGTTCCACTACATCTTCTCGAAGGAGTCGCCGGCAAAGATCAATATTGGCCAGTCGAGCAGTCTCCGGGAATCCACCCACAAGCAGATAAAGCTGAAAAAGGGGAAGCAGGGGCCGCATCTTCGAAGCAAGGAGCATCAAATCTCCTGGGCTTCGAGAAAAAAGATCGCTTACCCTCAGGTCCGGCGGAATTTTCGGAAGGCGCTCCTGACGGAGATGTGCAAATTCGTAAAAAGACAAAGTTGGAATAGGCACAGTAATCCATCGGCCCACCCCGCTTTCGGCGAGTCGGCCACGGTGGACCACGCTTGCAGAGCCGGTTGCAAGAATTCTGTAGTTAGGTTTATGATCTATAAGAAGTTTGACTTCCGTCTCCCAGTCTTTTGAGTATTGAACTTCGTCGAGCAGTAAAAGAGCTTCCTGATCCTCCGGGTGAACGGATTCGTGATAAAAACTGAGGATCTCGGATAAGGACAGCAGTTTCAATAGTGGATGGTCCAGGCTCAAATACAAAATGCTTCTCGGATTATCACCTGCCTCAATGAAATCGATGCCCATCTGCTGAAGAATAGTGGTTTTGCCGACCCGCCTGGGTCCTGAGAGCAAAATTGCCCGCTTCAGTGATTTGTCCTTCAGATACATCTTGCAAGCATCGAAGGCCAGTCGCCTGAAATTGGGCAAATCGCATGTCCTGTTACCCCACCAGGGGTTAAATCCATTTAGAACGGTGGTTATTTCGGTCCCGCTAAAAAATTCCCTCATTTTGGTATCCTAAAATGATTTTTATACTAAATAATATGAAGTATACTTACTATATCTTACCACAAAGATCAATTTATTCTGGTCTCAAAAATTGTTCTTGGAGGGAGTTCCGAACAAAGCAGATAATCACTGTGAAACAACCGGAAAATTGGAGAGTGATTTGCGAATGTCAGGAGCGTAGCTTTGCCCCCTCGGACTTGCTCTGTTTTCGGGTGAGGAGCCCGGTGGCAAAAACGGTTGACGGAGTCTCGGAGGGTGAGGTACGCTCAGATTCACAGGAAAAGGCGCCTCTTCATCTACGTAACGACGGTTTTCCCTGGGTCGGGTGGGCGTCACACATGCAGTGGAGACCTTATTGGGGTCAGCGAGGCGACCTCTCTGGCCTTCAAGGGTGTCAAAACGCTCAAAATTACAAGACCGCGGCATAATTCCGGCTATGTACTCCAATCCATCAAAAGCAATGCCTTATCAAGGGGGCCCTGGAGGGTTACGCCGGCATCCGGAAAGATCGGGCCATGGGGCAAGGATCAGGAGTAATCTCCCTTCCTGGCCGTTTCAGAGCACACGGGCACACGATCCGGACCGCCTTGCCGGCGTGAGGCATCCAGCCTGGGCTCATCAATCGGGGGTAGAACATGCAAGAGTCAAGACGTGATTTCTTGAAGGCTACGGCAACGACCGGAGCGATCCTTTTCGCGGCCGCCCTCTCTCTGCCAGCGCATCGGGTGCATGCCGTTGAAAAGACGGAATCCGGTGACTGGAAACCCTCTTCGGACCTGAAAGGACTTCCCCTCAATCATCAGCAGATCCTGAAACATCTGAGGACGGCCAATGAGGTCGCCAGGGAAACGGCGGAATTTGGCCACCACCCCTTTGGCGCAGTGCTCGTGGCGCCGGATGGCGAGAAGGTGCTGATGAAACAGGGAAACCTGAGTTCGATTGCGCATGCCGAAACAGAACTCTCAAGGCGGGCGTTCGCACAGTACAACCCCGATTACCTATGGAGATGTACCCTGGTGACGACGTTCGAACCGTGCGTCATGTGCGCGGGAAACATCTATTGGGCCAACATCGGAAACCTGGTCTACGGCGTTGAGGAAACCACATTGAAAAAACTGACCGGCGCCAACAAGGACAACCCCACGATGAGCCTGCCGTGTCGCACGGTGTTCATGGCGGGGCAAAAGCCTATCCTGGTGGCGGGCCCCTTTCCGGAACTGGAAGGCGAGCTGATCGCCCCCCACAGGGCCTTCTGGAAATGAAGCAGTCCTGCTCTCTAACATTGATTTCTCACGCAAAGACGCAAAAGCAAAAAGGAAGGAGGCGGCGACGCGAGCCGTAAAATTGCTTCCCGCCGCTTTTTCAGCCGCTCATTTTCCTCTCCAGACTCTGCAACCTCTATGATTAAAAAAATATTAACTTGACAGGTTAACTTTTTTTTGGTCTGTGGTTACACTATGGACATTACCTTCAAGAACAGGAAGCTCCAGAAGGCCTTTAACGAAGGGGCGCAACTCGAAAAAATTCACGGAACGCTGCGGGCGCGCAAGATTCGTCTGCGCATGAAAGAACTGCGAGCAGCGAGGAGTCTATGGATTTCCGGCCGCCCAAAAGTCCACCCGCCCGGTGTCATGAGTTAAAGCAATCATGATTTTGGGAGTGGAGGACACTCATGACTAATTCACGTCATAATCAATATGTGCCGGATTATCTGGTGACGCCGGGAGAGGTCATCGAGGAATACCTGGAAGCTTTTGGAATGAGCCAGGCTGAACTTGCCGCCCGCACGGGTCTGGCTAAGAAAACGATTAATGAAATCGTCAGGGGCAAGGCGCCGATTACCTCGGATACAGCACTCAAGCTGGAGCGCTCTATCGGTCGGCCAGCCCACTTCTGGAGCAATTTGGAGATCCAGTTCCAACAAGACCGTACCCGTTTGGCGGAAAAAGAGCGGCTTAAGGCCGACCTCGGCTGGCTCGAAAAAGTTCCTGTCAATGCAATGGCAAAGTATGGTTGGCTCAAAAAGCAAAAAGACAAATTGATGCAGCTTGAGGAAGTACTGCGTTTCTTTGCCGTCGCATCTCCCAGCCAATGGGAGAGAGTATGGCAAGAGTATCAGGTTGCTTATCGTCAGGCACAAAGGTTTGAAACCTGTGCGGAGGCGGTTTCTGCCTGGCTCAGGCAGGGTGATATCCAGGCTCAACAAATTAAGTGTGGACCATATGATAGAAAAAAATTCCTGGATGGACTGAAGACAGTTCGTGCTTTGACCCGGGAGAACCCGCAAATATTTGTGCCTCGGCTGACTGATATTTGCGCCGCAGCCGGCGTGGCGGTCATCTTCGTTCCGGAACTGCCCAAAACCGGCGTATCGGGCGCCACGCGATGGCTTGGCGAAAAAGCGGTCATCCAGTTGAGCCTGCGTTACAAGAGCAATGATCAGCTTTGGTTCACCTTTTTTCATGAAGCAGGGCACATTCTAAAGCACGGCCGAAAAGAAATATTTATCGAGAGCAACAACTTTGGCGGAGAGAAGGAAGAACAGGCCAATGCCTTTGCCCGCGACAGGCTCATCCCGCCTGATGAACTCCGCCGCTTTCTTCAGCGCTGGAACAAATCCAACGAAGAACTTGAGGCCTTTGCAGATCGCATCGGCATCGCCCCGGGGATCGTTGTCGGACGTCTCCAGCATGATGGCCTCCTGCCCCATTCACAGGGAAATGGACTCAAGATCTATTATCGCTGGACAAATGGGAAAGCAGCGTAAAACATCACCATCTGAACCGCCAGGCGACAACTTGTCTGCCAGGGGCAGGTAATCAGCGACAGTTATAATTTCCGCCAAAGGTAAAGGGCGCCTTTACTACTGTTCGTTTCACTGCAGTCTCTCATGTCCCCGTGGCATACCCGTGACCACGAAAAAGCCGTAGAAGGGTGGGCAGCTTCTGCCCACCATCTTTTTTAGCAGAACGCTCGGATTCGCTGAGAAAGGGTCCAACAATTGTCTTCTCACGCAACAACGCCAAGGCGAAGAGGAGGGGCGGCAATGTGACGCCAAAAGATTGCTTTCCACTGCTTCTTTACGCTGTCCTTGGGAAATTCGCTTGCTTTTTTCCTCCCTATCTCTTTATTTTAGGGTATTGGACAAAAGTAAAATAAAGACGGAACATATTTTAGGTTCCAGGCATGCCGGATGAAAAGAGGGCTTCAAGGACATTACGTAACCATATCGACAGTGAGTGAGAAGGTGCGCGCCTTTGTACCCGCACCACTGCCGCCGCGTCCGCCCATAGATTGGACGCCGGAGTTGCGCAGCAAGTTTGACCAGGCGATGCTGGCGTTGGGACGGCTGGACAGCGTCTCGATCTTGCTGCCGGAAACCTCGCTCTTTCTCTACATGTATGTCCGCAAGGAGGCAATGCTCTCCTCCATGATCGAGGGGACGCAATCCTCGCTTTCGGACCTGCTGCTGTATGAGCTGGGTCAGGCGCCGGGCGTCCCGCTGGACGATGTGCGTGAGGTCGGCAAGTATGTTGCGGCGCTCGATCATGGCCTGCATCTTCTTCAACAAGGCCTGCCCCTGTCGTTGCGGCTGATCCGGGAGATCCACGGAGTTCTGCTGACCGGGGACCGTGGCGGCAGACAGTCCCCGGGCGAGTTCAGGCGCAGTCAGAATTGGATCGGTGGTACTCGGCCGGGCAACGCGGCATTCGTTCCGCCTCCAGCCGAACTGGCGCCGGAGTGTATGAGCAAGCTCGAACTATTCCTGCACGACCTGCCCGAGCCGACCCCGGTGCTACTCAAAGCAGCACTGGCTCATGTGCAGTTTGAGACGATCCACCCGTTCCTTGACGGTAACGGCCGTATGGGCAGATTGCTGATCACGCTGCTCTTGTGCGAACAGAAGGTATTACGGGAGCCGATGCTCTATCTCAGCCTCTATTTCAAGATGCACAGGCAGTATTATTACGAGATGCTCAATGACGTGCGTCTTACCGGCGAATGGGAAGCCTGGCTCGATTTTTTCGCCGAGGCGGTCATCGTCACTGCCTCCCAGGCAGTGGAAACAGCGCAGCAGCTTCTCGACCTCTCGAGCCAGGACCGCAGCAAGATCAGCGGACTTGGCCGGGCGGCGGCGTCTGCCTTGCGGGTACACCGGGCGCTGATGGAGCACCCTATCGCCACGCCCGGTTCGCTCGTTGTAAAGACCGGCATTACCCCGGCCACCGTCAACAAGGCTCTTGGCCACCTGGAACAGCTCGGCATCGTGCGGGAACTCACCGCGCAGAAACGGAACCGGCTCTTCAGCTACCCTCGGTATGTGGAGATCATGAGTCGCGGCACTGAACTGCCGGGCGGGTAGACCGGTTCGATTCCTGTTTTTCAAATTTTTATAAAGGAGAGCCCCATGCGAAGGTTAAAAGTGCAAATTGAAGCCATCTATGAAATACCGGACGATGCCGAACTCGTTTCGACCGAGGACGATTTTTTTCTTCAAGTAGGTGGGAATAAGTACAGCCCCTGCTCTACCTGGTTAAAGATACTCGGTAATTCCCTTGATGATGCGGGATTTGAGGCGGAAGAAAACATTTCTCTGAAGGAAGAGACAGTCTCGATGGACCTGGAATCGGAATGAAGTCACTGCGGAATACACGGATTCGCGGCCATGCCTGACAGGCCGGAAAATGCGACGCCACCTGCGATGATCTCTTCGATGTTCCGGACAATATGACCGGGGCAGATCATTAACGGTAAGCTATGCTACTCTGTGACTCACCTACTTTGTACCAATAGGGTCATCTGGTTTCCGATCGGCAAGACCCGCTTCCAGCAATGCAGTAAGTCTCGATATTATTCCGGGCTTGGAGATATCCCGCCTTCCGGTTGCAAGGACTGCGAGCTTTCGAAAAAGTGCGCCGAATTCCAATTCCATTTCTTGAAAGGGAGCGGCCTTGACCACATCTTCTTCAAATTGACCGCCCTTCCAAATCCACCGGCCTGATTCAAAATCCAATTCATAAAAGCTCTCCACACCCGGCCTCCGGCGCCGGGGATCGAGGAGCCAAAGATAGGGCAATCCACTATTTGCATAGACCGGCATCTTTCTGGTCTTGATCAAAGCAGCCGTCCCGTCCGAAAGAATCTCACAGATCCAATCCGGAACAGCGGAAATCAAGCCCATGTCGGGTTTTTCAGGGAATCTTTCTTTTTTCCAACCGGCCAGATCGGGAACCAGGATGTTGTCTCCCAGCACCAGTCCTGGTTTCAAAAGAAAAACCCACTTCTCTCGGGCGTATCTTTCCGCCGACTGGAGGGGTGAGAGCATATCCAGTACTGCGGCGGCAATGTGCTGTTTCCAGGCGGGTTCTTCGGAAACAATCAACTCGCCGCCGATGATCTCTCCCGACATATTCTCGGGGTTGACCGGCTAATCTATACCTTTTCCGCATCTATTTGAAGGAAGCAAGCGCA
>CAZIJV010000074.1:0-22207 GCA_964539645.1 uncultured Syntrophobacter sp. | reverse complement strand
CCGAAAAATCGTGCGAGGTGTCACGGTGACTTCACAGAAGTGAGGAGTTCTGAACGTCCTCTATGTCGAAAGACCAGGACTTGCCCCTGTGGATTTGGCGGCTCTGGTTTACCCTAGATTTTTTGAGCAAAATGTCTCCCGGAAATCAGATTGGAGGCTGCACAACTGGGTATCCTGTTATCTGGTACAAATGGCTGGATACTGAATATCCCTCCCTGACGCCGGTTTGACAAGGAATATTTCATAGCACCCAGGCAGCCGCATCCCGGTTTGACTCGGGCTGCATGGCCATCGGGCCGGCCCCGCAGCCGATAATCGGAATTTCCCGCTCATGCAGAGATCCGTGCGAACGGATGCTCACCTGTTCGCTCGGCTCGGGCAGGCTTCCAAAAACCGTCTCCTTGTCCGCAAGCACAAAAAAATGCCCGATTCGCTGCGGGTGGAGATGATAGAGCTTCGCAGCCTCATCGCTTCGCATTACTGACTCCACACCCTCCAGGCCCGCAATGAGCGCCATCGCATCGCCAAGTCCACCGGTCTGATCGAGATAAATATAAGCCGCTCCTCCCATATTCCGGTGATGAACGACGTAACGGTCTTTGATTATGGGAATGGCGCTGCCTGCGATTCCATGATTTCTCAAAATGAGGTTGAGGTCCAGGGCGCGTGTCTTGGCGTTCATGCCGTGATCGGCGGTGACCACCATCTCGAAATCCGGCACGGTCTCAAGGATCTTTCCCAGCAGCCGGTCCAGTTCGCTGATGTTCCATTGCGATTTCTCGTCTCCGGGAGCAAAGGCATGCATGGCATAATCGGTGGTTGTAAGATAGAGCAGGTCGGGATGATGAATTCTCAGCGTCTCGGCGGCAGCTCGGAAGAGCCAGTGATTCAGCTCGATGTCGTAGATTCCGGGCGGCGGCCCAAGCCTGTCCACCAGCCATGAAGAAGGCTTTTCCGCCGACTCGGCGACCGTAGCTCCATCGCAAATGAGAGTCTTGAGCTTGTTTTTGGCCGTAAGCAGGGCCGACTTCCTGCCCTTATGCGCCGCACGCCTGAAAATAGTCTCCGCCAGGAGGAACTCAGAGGACTCCATGTAGTATTCTCGCCCGGATTCCGGGTCGAGGAAATAATTCGAAGTTATGCCGTGCGATTCCGGGTAGGCGGCGGTCACAATTGTCGTGTTGTTGACGTTGGTGACGGTGGGCACGATGGAGCGGCCAACTTTCCGAAAACCGGACGCAGCAAGCAAATCCAGGTTGGGAGTGGAACTCCGGGCAAGATATTCCGGTGCGCAACCGTCCAGGCAGACTATGATCTTAACGGGCATCGCCATCCTCCGTGTTACTGCCACTTCATCGTAAGCAACTCATCCAGACTGGATATCACCGGCACGACCATTTCGACCTCCGGCCACGACCGTCTGACGAGGCGGTGCTTGATCCAAACCGGAAAAAGGCCCGCCGCATGCGCTCCCTTTATGTCGATTCTCAGATCATCACCCACGAATACCGCCTCTGTGGGCCAAAGCCCGAGAGCATCCAGGCAGATCATGAAGGGTTCGGGATCGGGTTTGGCAGCGATACCGGATTCCCCGGCGATAACCACTTTGTTGAAAACTCTCTCCAGTTCTGGAAACCTGTTGAAACGATGCGCGGCCGCACTCACCTGCCCCTGCGTATTGGTAATCATTCCAAGTCGATAGACGCCAGAGAGTTTGCCGAGCGTTTCGAGAGCTTCCGGAAAGAGCCGCGTGTTGGCCTCCACCGTCTCCCAGTAGCGGTATTCGCATTCCTGCAAAAATCTCGCATCGGTTTTGATACCGCATTGCAGGCAAAGCTCTTGCCACATAGCCTTCCGTGAAAAATCCGATCTTTCCTGGAAAGCCCTGCGAATGGAGCGGTACCGAGAGATGAACGTGTCCCATGAACAGGCGCCGATGAAAGAAAACAGCTCGCGTTCAGCTTCTTTTTCGGCCATGCGGAACCCGTCTGCCGAGTCTGCGAGAGTCTGTCCGAAGTCGAAAAGAATAGCTTTTTTCATGGAGTGTACCCGGAAGTATGCCTGGTTACTTGCAAAATGCCATGCCCCGGCGCACAAACGAGGCAACCCCGCAGCATAGCTGCGGGGCTGCCCCTGCGGGTTGGTGGAGAACAAACTGCCCGGAACACCTCCGGGCAGGAGGAATTCCTATGGTAATAAGACGATATTATGCTTCGCCTCTCTGCATGAAGTCTCCGCCCGGTGCTGACTCCTGCTGAAGCCGGATGCCCTGAGAGGGTTACATAAGAAGAGAAGCTTTCGCCGCACGCCAGATCAAGCGCACAGCCTTTTCGACATCTCGCGCCGCCCCCCGAATCCCCAGGCTTTTCAGGAAGGCAAAACCCTCCGATGCGCCCCGTCTATGTAACCCTTCCAGGACGCCCGGCCTCCGCCGCTCAGCACCCCGGCAATCTTTCCGCAAAATATCCGTAAACCGGCGAGCCCATGATTTGCCGAAAAGGGCCCACCGGCCTCAAAGTGCTTAGTCCCTGCCCCATTTCATGAAATATGAATTGAAGATCCACTCCTCGGTGGGGATCTGCTCGGGACATTCCTTTGCCACATACGTGTAGTTCAGGAAGTGCTTCCAGTTGATATTCTCACTGGTCATGTTGCCTGCCCAGGAACCGCCGCCGAGCGAGTCGGTGGTGGGGAGCCCGGAGTTCCAGCCGCCGCTGTTCGCATGGCAGTGCGGCTGATTGCACACTACCCGGCCGACGTTGGCATATTTAGCCAGTTCAAGGATACGCTCCTGCCGCCTGGAATGAATCGAGACGGAATGGCCCTCGCCGGAGAATTTCAATATCCTTCTCACGCGCTGAACCATCTCACTGAAATCGTTCCACTTCCACACTGTCAGAACGGGGCAGAGCTTTTCTCCGGAGAACCTGTCCTCGGGACCGACTTTCTCACCGATCACCATGATGAACTTCGTATCGGGCGGTACGGTAAGGCCGGCCATCTTTGCGACATTGAGAGCGGAGGTCGCAACGACATCACGATTGAGGGTCTTTCCATCGGGCCACATCATGGCCCGGAGCTTTTCCCGCTCTTCGGTGCTGCACAGGTAGCCGCCTTCGGCTTTCAGCGCCTCGATCATCTGATCGTAGATGCCCTCGTTGATTGCAACGGCATTCTCCGATGAACAGGAGGCGGAATTGTTGGCGATTTTCGAAGTCTTGATCTTTCGTGCAGCCACGGGGATATCGACAGTCTCGTCAACGAGTGAGACCACATTGCCGGCGCCCACGGAGTGAGCGGGTTTTCCCGCGGCGTACACCACTTTGTGAAGGGCCGCTCCACCGGTCGCCACCGCGAAGTCGCACACCGTCATCAACTCGGATGTCTTGCCGTGGCTCGTGTTTTTTACACACTGCAGGAGATCTTCGGGCGCTCCGACCTTCTTCAGGGCTTTTCTTGCAACCTGCACGGTCAGGTACGAACTTCCCTGGGTGCGCGGATGAGGAGATACTATCATCGCATTTCGCGTCTTGAGCGTGCTGAGCGAAAGGCAGCAGATGGTGGATTCCGGGTTGGTGCAGGGAACGACGTTTGCGATAACGCCGATCGGCTTTGCCAGCTTGATCAGTCCCTTCTCCGGGATTTCCTCGACAACCCCGCAGGTCTTTATCCCGACCTGGTCGCGCAGCGTTCCAAGCGTCTTGCTCCGTATCTTGGCAAGCTTGTCTTCATAGACCCCGATCCCGGATTCGTCCACGGCCATTCTTGCCATGGCTACGCGGTTCGGTTCCTTCATGAACTCCCAGCCCACCGCCAGGACCATTTCGTCCACTTTCTCCTGAGGCCAGAACTCCACTTCCTCGAAGGCTTTCCTGGCTCTCTCGTACATCTCCTGAATGTTGTCTTCCATGATATCTCCTGCTCATTGCCGCCCGAGACCGGACGCAGAGTTGGTCAAATCAGTTTGCCGCATTATAAATCAGCGCTTCGCGGGCGCCGAAGGAGCGACCCCGACAGGGATAGAAAAGCCCATGTTGCGGAATGCCTCCTTGGCGACTACGAAGAAATCTTCGATGTCCTTATAGGTGATCTGTCCAAGGTTGCAGAGCCTGAAGGTCTTCAGGCCGAACATCTTGCCGGGATAGATCGTGAAGCCGCGCTCGAAGCAGTAATCGTGGAGCTTAAAGAAATCAAACCGGGGATCGTCGGGCGCTTTGATCGTAACCACCAGGCGGCCCTGGATTTTCTTGTCGATCACCGGTTCGAGCCCTATCTCCTCCATACCCTTATGTATAGCCTCCCAGCACTTCTGAAGCCGATCCCAGCGTGCCTGCTCACCCTCTTCCCAATACTCCTTTATCGCCTGCTGCAGCGCGTAGATCGTCTGGACAGGCGGAGTGAAATGCATCTCGCCCACTCTTTCAAAAAAATCGTATTGCATGAACAAGTTGCAGTAGTAGGAACGCTTTGGATAGTTCTTCGATTTTTCAACTTCCTCCCGATTGCCCACGACCCAGGAGACGCCGGTCATTGCCGCAAGGCCTTTCTGAGCCGAGGACATGAGAAAATCGATATTTTCTTTCTCAATATCAATCGGGATGAGGCCGTAGGTGGAAATCGTGTCCACGACGAAGAGGCAGCCATTGTCATGGGCAAGCTTTCCTATTTCCCGTATAGAATTGAGAACGCCGGTTCCGGTCTCATGATGGACAGTAGCCACCACCGCGATGTCCTTGTCCTTCTCCAGGGTCTCCCGCACTTTATCCAAATCGGGCAGGCCCGTGGTCGGGAACTGCAGATCCACGCAGGGTATGCCGTAATAGGAAGCGATTTCAACCATCCTGGCGCTGTATGCCCCGTTGTTTACCACGCAGATCTTCTTGCCCGCGGGGACAAGCGAATTGACGCATACGTCCTGGATTATCGTTCCGGAGCCGGCGAAGATAACACAGGTGTATTTGTCGAGGTCTCCATGTACGACCTTGACGAGTTCCTTGCGCACCCCTGTCATAATGTCGACGAATTCCTGTTCCCTCGGGCAGATGTCCGGAATGACCTGCGCGTATTTGACGGTATCCGTCGTTGTGGCAGGACCGGGATTGAGAAGGACATTCCTCTTAACGGGCTTTACTACCTCCATGTGATCCCTTTCTTTTCTATTTTGCCGGCGCGGGCTTCGAGGCTTTTGCTTTCTTCTTCTGCTCCAGGATCTTGCGCGGATCCTGAATGGGCTCCACTATTGCAAATCCGCTTCCTCTGAGCTTCTTCCGCTCCTCAAAGGCTTTTTTCCAATCTTGCAGTGTATGAGTCTGCGCGCTTGCTGTCGGCCGGTCTTTGAGCGGCGGCACCGGCCTCTCGGGCGGACCTTCGTAGAGTTCGGGTGGCGTCAGGGCCTGGCCCAGCCGCACGCACTCCTGCGAGGTTTCCACTTCTTCTATATAATGGGCACCCACTCCAAGGGAGCGTGTGACCGCAATAATCGCCCACGTGGCTTCGGGGGAAAAACCGAGATCCATCATCGCCGCTCCGGTTGCTCCCAGCATATCCAGGTCCACCGGCTTCGAGCCGGCCTTCTGAGCCGCCTTTACCACTTCCTTCATAAACTCGATGTAGCGGCCTGCAACGCCCAGCTTTTCCGCTCGGGCGATGATGCGCTTCGCCGACGGATCTTTGAGCATCAGGTCCGAGACGCCGAGTGCTTCATTGTGCAGATTCTCGGATACCAGCAACTCCGCTGCTTCCGAAAAACTCAGTCCCTCGCGGTCAACCTTCAGCAGGTAGGTTTCCAACATGTTGCCGAAAGCCGAATAGGCGCCGAAGGCATGCCCGAACGACAGAACAGCCGCGCCCGCGGCTTGCGTGAGTATCGTCTTCGTGCTGGCCACGATCCTCGTTATCATCGCAGGCGGGGAAAGTCCGTCGTCCAGGCTGAGGATCATGATGTAGTTGAGCATCTTGTTTTCTTCGATCAACGGAATTCTGGCCTGGAAATCGATGAAAAGAACATCTACGAGCCCGTAGCCCGCTTCCATGAGTTCGGTAGTATCGTAGCCGCGGGAAACGATGCGGTGTACATTCTTATAAGCCACTTCGGAGACCCAGCGGAATGGAGGCCTGGATTCATCCGGAGGAACGGTGCCGTACTCCCTGGTACGATAATTATAGGGAAGCCGCTTATCGTCTAGATTACCCATTTCTTGTACTCTCCTTCCTCTTTTTGTTTCCGGGCATATTCCTGCCGCTCTTCCTGGCTGGGCACCGGCCGGTCGGGCGGGCCAACGTATTTGATCATGGAAAGGTCAAGCATCTGCACCATCGGCTCGTTTCTGGACGCCGCCCAGGCACGGCCTCTTTTCATGGTGAACAGCGCGTGCGCCGCGCAACTGAATCCCCGGCACACACTCCCCAAGCACCAGGCCGCGTTCGGGGCGAAACCGATATCCATCAGGGCCGTGTTGCCGGCGCCAACAACATTTACACCCACGGGCGCCTTGCCTTCTCTTTTCCTGCGGGCATGAAAATGTTTTTCGAGTGCGCGCTGGAATTCGAGGTAGACACCGTTAACTTTCAGCTCTTCCTGCTTGAGATGAGTCGGTTCGGCCCTGGGGTCGCCATCGATATGCTGAGGTTGGCCCATACCCATTACCGGCTCTCCTGCGTCCATGTACTCATCGACCAGCGTTTTGGCCATTTCATCGATGCTTTTCCCCTCCTGGTAAGCCCTTTCTATATACTTGTTCATCATATAGCCATGGGCTGCCCCGGGGCCGTGCACGCTACCGAAGGTCATGATGGCGCCTGCAATAGCCACCGGAAGGTTGGGCCGGCCGGCGCTGATGCCGATTGCCGCAGCCGCGGACGGAGACATGGAATGCTCGAGAAATTCTCCCATTTCGTAGTCGAGCATCGCTTCTTCCGCCTCATTCGGGATCCTGCCCTGGTAGAGGATGTAGAGCACATCGATAAAGGAGTACCCCTCTTCGGCCAGGTCGCTGAGGTTATAGCCGCGCAAAACGGTTTTCTCCTCCGTTTTGTAGGAAATGGCCGTCTTCCGCCTGAACAATGGTTCTCGACTCATTTTCCGCTCACTCCTGATCAGATCGTTTAGAAATTAAACCTCGTGCCCGCATTTCTCATAAAATCTCCGGGCTGCAAACGGCTGGTCCTGTTTTTCCCCATCCTGATGTCGGCCCGACGTGGATCGCTTTGTTCAACCGGCAGCAGCCGGCAAATTGACTCTGACTCTTTAGCTTGGGGCATTCTCCTATCAGGCAGATATCAAGTCAAAGTAATAATAATCATATGGTTCATAACTAAATGTTATGACTGAGGAGTGGAATTACCGGGGCGTCTTGGGCTTGAGGGGCAGGCTAAAAAGAGGGAGGTTCCCACCTGGACCGCGACGGGAAGGGGAGGTGTCTGCCCCTTCGCCACGCGCAGGCGGGAACCCGATTTTTAGGATTATCTTTAGTTAAAAATCTGACAGATCTTTATCCTCCAGGGGGATCATTTCTTTTGGGCTTTTTTCTTTTCCCCGCTGCGGAGAGGCGTGCTTTGCAGCATCCTTAGGGGAGGCGCCTGTGCGCTTTTTCGCAGCGGACGGGGGGAGCAGAGCAGTTGGGGGGCTATTTTTCGGCAACGCATTCCGGAGCGACTGCTCTTCGATGAGATGATTTTTTTTCAAGGCGCCGCCTGCGCCTTGTACAATAGCCACCAGCTCTGTGACGAAAGCCTTCATCTGGTCGGCCTGGTTGTTCATCTGCTCGGAGGCCGAGGCGGACTCCTCGGCATTGGCGGCGCTTTGCTGGACTACCTTGTCCATCTGGCTGGTCGCCGTATTTACCTGCTCGATCCCCTGGGCCTGTTCGTTTGAGGCCTCTGAAATCTCACCTACCAATTCACTCGACTTTTCCACACTGACAGCCAATTCACGGAATTCGGCTTCCGTCTTTTCCACCAGCGCCGATCCGTCCTTGACTTTCTGGACCGTCCCCTCAATCAGGTTCGCGGTATTTTTAGCTGCTTCCGCGGCTCTCATGGCAAGGTTCCTAACCTCATCGGCAACGACCGCGAAACCTGCCCCGGCCTCTCCAGCCCGTGCCGCCTCCACTGCTGCATTGAGTGCAAGCAGGTTGGTCTGGAAAGCAATCTCGTCAATCGTTTTGATGATTTTTGAGGTTTCCTCGCTCGCCCGCGAGATTTCCGCCATCGACTCGGTCAGTTTTCCCATCGAGTCGCTTGCCCTGGAAACCGTTTCCCTGGTTCCCTCCATCAGTTGATTTGCCTGCTTTGAGTTTTCGGCATTTTGCCTTGTCATTGATGATATCTCCTCAAGGGCGGAGGCCGTCTCCTCAATGGTTGCCGCCTGTTCGGCGGTTTTATCGGCAAGATGCCGGCTGGCGGTGAATACCTGGCCTGCTACGCCCGAGACCAACCCGGCGCTCTGGTCAAGCTGCATCATTCCGGAGAGCATGGGTCTCACGATCGTGCCGCTGAGCAGGTAGCTGACCACAATCATAATGAACCCGATCACGGCCACGGATATCAGCACGGCGGTCAGCGCCGTTCGCGATATTCTTTCAAGAAGAGACCTTTCACTGCCGGCAAAAAACATGCCCGCTATTTTCCCGTCTGCTCCCAGGAGCGGCCAGTATGCCGTGTTGTAAGCCTTTCCTTCGATCATGTTGACTTCCAGGAACTTTTGTCCCTTGCGAAGGACCGTTTCGGTTACGCGCGGATTGTCCATCTTTCCGAGCAAACGCTTGCCCTCTTTTTCCAGGGTCGAAGAGATCCTCTCCTCATTCTGGAAAAGAGAAAACTCCACATTGAACTGCTTTTTGATGCCGTCAACAAAGGTAGTCTTCGAGCTTAGGTCGATTCCAGGGGTTACGGTGCCGACAATACGGCCGTTGGCCTTGATAGGCGCGCCCGAGCGCAGAGAAAACTTCACCACGGTTCCCTCTTCGATTCCCACGGTAGCTTCTCCGGCAAGGGCGCGCTTCACATTGATCTGTTTTGCAATACTGTCACCGACTTTAGGAGAGTGGCCGCGGCCGACAACTTTCCCCTCACTGTCCGCGATGGTAAGGACTTCCAGCTTGTTTGCGCTCAGCAATTCCTTGGCTACTGCCTGCACGCGCGCCGTATCCTTTTTCTCGACGGCCTCGGCAAGATCAGGGCGTGAGGCAAAGGAGACGGCGTGCATTCTGATTTCTTCCATTGTGTCATTGACGTTTTGCTGAATGGCCGCCGCCGTCATTTCGATCGTCTTTTCCGATTGCTCGTCAAATCCCCTCGAAAAGAAGTAGAAAGCAGAGCCGAAGGTTGCACTGCTGATGATAACAACCGTGAGCAGAACCAGCGCAATGATTTTTCCTGAGAGTGAAAGACGGGTAAGTTTCATTGATGCAATCCTTTTAAATGGAGAGGTTTGAACACGCCAGGAACATATGTGCCTCGTATCCCGTGAACGATACGCTGACGCACCGTATAATCTATAGGTGATTTGATCCTGCATCTACCATACCGAGGCAGGCATGAGGGTCCATTGGTTATTCCTTCTTTAGGATAATAAATCGGCTTGTGATATATATTGATTAAACAATTCAGACATCAAACGGCCTTCGACAGGAGAAATTTGGAAACTCGACCTCCACATCCCTTGCACAAACCTCAAAAGATTCGCTATATTTTCACGATCCTGATGATTGAACAATTCCGGGTTCCTGCCGATTATCTAAAATAGCCGGGTAGTTGTCCTGCAATGGAATTCCACCCGGCATTATCCCGGTTATGAGGTCCCTGATGAGGAAAGTGCTGAAAAAGTGCAGCGGATTGTGGCTCATGTACGGCGTGTTTGCCATATTGATAATTCTCATCGTAATCGGGATTGGATACTACATGATATCCCGGGACTATCAGCGCTTTGAAACGCACGCCCGGCAGATTCGCGAAAACTACATGGCGACCCAGCGACAACTGATCAAAAACGAGGTAGAGCGGGTCGTGGACTTTATCCACTACAACTGGGCAACGGCTGAGGAGCGGTTGAGCAGGAACCTCATGGAGAGGACCTATGAAGCGCTTTCCATCGCCGCCAATCTGCACCGCGCCAATCAGGGAAAGATGAGCGAGCAGGAATCGCGAACCATCATCCTGGAGGCTCTTCGCCCTATCCGGTTCAATCATGGCCGCGGATACTATTTTGCAACCGGCTTCGATGGTGTTGAAATCCTCTTTGCGGATCGACCCGACCTGGAAGGAAAATCTCTGCTCGATGTACAGGACACACGGGGCGCCTTCGTCATACGCGACATGATCGACCTGGTGCGCCGCGAAGGGGAAGGCTTTTACCATTATACGTGGTCTAAGCCTAACGCCCGGGGCGGAGATTTCCCAAAGATTGCCTTCCTCAGCTATTTTGCGCCTTTCGGCGGCTTTATCGGCACAGGTGAGTACCTGGATGATGTCGAGAAAGATATTCAAAAAGAGGTCCTTGAGCGCATAGGCAAGATCCGGTTCGGAAAGGAAGGCTATATTTTCGTCGTCAGCTATGACGGAGTCACTCTGATGAACGGTACACAGCCGGAACTCATCGGTGAAAATATCTGGGACATGACCGATCCAAAGGGTGTGAGGGTAATCCAGGAGGAGCGCAAGGCGGCCGAGAAACCGGAGGGAGATTTCATTGAGTACCATTGGGAGAAACCGTCCACAAAGGAAATCCGCCCGAAGATCTCCTTTGTAAAGGGTTTCCCCCAGTGGCGCTGGATGGTCGGCGCGGGGGTCTACGCGGATGAAATCGAACCGGTTATCGCCGCCATGGATGCCGAAGCCAAGAAGGGGATGCGGCAGGATTTCTATCGCCTTTGTTTGACTCTCGCCATAATCCTGGCGGCCGCCCTTTCGATATGCTTCCGTCTTTCGCATTACTTCAAAAAACAGCTCGATCTTTTCTACCATTTCTTCAAAGATGCGGAAACCGGTGGACACCCGATTGATACCGAGCGGATCTTTTCTAATGAACTCCGGGTCCTGGGACAGTCGGCAAACAGCATGCTCGAAAAGCGCAGGCAGGCCGAAGAAGACCTCAAGGAGAGCGAAGACCGGTTTCATTCGCTGTTTTCCTCCATGACCGAGGGCGTCGCCCTTCACGAACTGGCGCCGGATGAATCGGGCAAGCCCGCCGAGTACCGCATCGTCGATGTCAACCCGCAGTATGAAAGACTTCTGGGCCTGAAGCGCAAGCAGGTCGTCGGCAAATCGGCCGCAGAAGCATACACGACCGAAATGGCCTCCTACCTGGACGAATTCAGAAAAGTCGCCCTGACGGGTATCCCCTCCCGCATCGAAACCTGGTTCGCTCCTTTGGACAAACACTTCGAGATATCCATCGCCCCTTGGGGGAACAGAGGCTTTGCCACTATTTTTTCCGACATCACATCACGAAAACAGGCGGAAGCAGAGCGAAGAAGCCTGGAGGAGCGTCTGCAGCGCGCAGAAAAGATGGAGGCGATGGGCACGCTGGCCGGTGGGGTGGCTCACGATCTGAATAACGTTCTCGGCATCGTGGTGGGCTATTCCGAACTGCTCCTCTGCGATATAGATACCTCAAGCCCGGCAAGATCAAAGGCAGTTGAGATCATGAAGGGGGGACAGAAGGCAGCCGCAATCGTCCAGGATCTTCTGACGCTGGCGAGGAGAGGAGTCTCCAGCAGAAAAGTTTTGAATCTGAACGATATTGTCCTGGATTGCCGAAATTCACCCGAATTTTCGCAAATCTTGTCCTACCATTCCAGGATTCGCGTTGCGACGGACCTGGAGCCGAACCTGCTCAACATCTCCGGCTCCGCGATTCACCTGGGAAAATCATTGTTGAACCTGGTGTCCAATGCCGCTGAAGCCATGCCGGAGGGCGGCCTGATTACGATCCGGACCGGCAACCGGTACCTGGATAAACCCCTTTCAGGCTATGAGGAGGTCAGGGAGGGGGACTATGTCGTGCTCTCCGTATCGGATACGGGCGCGGGTATTCCCCCGGGCGACCTGAAACGCATATTCGAGCCTTTCTATACCAAAAAGGTCA
The DNA here is from genome assembly GCA_964539645.1 of uncultured Syntrophobacter sp. Taxonomy (GTDB): domain Bacteria; phylum Desulfobacterota; class Syntrophobacteria; order Syntrophobacterales; family Syntrophobacteraceae; genus SbD1. The sequence goes on along the minus strand of CAZIJV010000074.1, from coordinate 10,122 downwards.
TGGGCCGCAGCGGAACAGGTCTGGGACTGGCGGTAGTCTGGGGCGCCATAAAGGATCATTTCGGCTATATCATCGTCGCAAGCGAAGAAGGCAAGGGTACGACCTTTTCCCTCTACTTTCCCGTCACCCGGGAGGAACTGTCCCGGGAGCAGATTGCGGCATCCGCCGCCGTGTACATGGGCAATGGTGAATCCATCCTGGTGGTCGATGACGTTGAAGAGCAAAGAGAACTTGCAGCAACCATCCTCGATAGGCTGAACTACACAGCCCGGCACGTCTCAAGCGGCGAGGAAGCCATAGAGTATCTCAAAGAAAACACAGTCGATCTGGTCATTCTGGACATGATCATGGATCCCGGAATGGACGGCCTCGACACCTACACCAAGATACGCGAAATCCATCCCAACCAGAAAGCGATTATCGTCAGCGGCTTCTCCGAGACAGATCGGGTGAGCAAAGCACAGGCGCTAGGCGCGGGGACCTACGTAAAAAAGCCTTACGTGCTGGAGCAACTGGCGACGGCGGTCAGAAAAGAGCTTGATCGGCCGGCATGACCGGGGGTCAGCGAATGGAAACGGGATCTGAGATGGATATTTACCCTTGCAGCCATAGGGTATCCAATTCAATTTCGATCTCCTGGAACGGCTCGGCCCGCAGCTTGTCGCTTTCGGAGTACGCATCCAGCAGAAACCAGCGACCCGACTCCAGCCGGAAAACCTCCAATGTCTTCAGCAGCGGATCTATAAGCCAGGCATAGCCAAAAATTGCTAACTGGAAAGACCGTAGAAGGCAAAAGAGAAAAAAAGGCAATGCAGGCGCTGGAATCTTTTCTTGAAGTCGCTTCCCTAACCCCTCATAATCATCAAGTAGTCTGAATTATATACATTAAGGAAATCAGGAATGAAAGACGAGGAGAAGACCAGGGAACAGTTGATTGTTGAAGTTGAATCCCTGCGCACTCGCATTGCCGAGTTGGAGCAGGTGGAGAGCGAGCGCAGGCTGGCCGAAGAAGCGTGCCAGGAGAGCGAAGAGCGATACCGGGTGATTTTTGAGCATTCTCCCCTGGGAATCACGCATTTCGACCTGGACGGAAATGTCGTAAGCTGCAACAGGCAATTCCTCAACATCGTCGGAGCACCGAGAGAAAAGGTCATCGGCTTCAACATGTTCCAGTCGCTGCAGGACCCGGCTATGCGCTCGGCCTTTCTGACTGCGCTCTCGGGAAGAACCGGCCATTATGAAGGCGATTATCGTTCGGTTACCGGCGACCGGATCACCCCCCTGAGGGTCCTCTTCAGCCTGGTTACCACCGACGATGGCAAACCCCTCGGAACGGTGGGGATCTGGGAGGACATCACCGAGCGCAAGCTTGCGGAAGATTCGATGCGGGAGAGCGAGGAGCGATACCGGGTGATTTTTGAACACTCACCCCTGGGCATCCTCCATTTTGGCCAGAAGGGAAACATCGTAGACTTCAACAGGCAGTTTCTGAAAATTATCGGCGCCACGGAACATCAGCTCACGGAATTCAACGTGCTGAAATCCCTGAGGGATGACGCCATGCAGGCTGCGGTGCTAAGTGCGCTGTCGGGCGAGATCGGCCACTACGAAGGGGACTATCATTCCGTCGTGAGCAGTAAGCTCATCCCTCTGAGGGTATTGTACAGCAGAATCACGGCCGACGACGGAACGCCGCTGGGAGCAGTGGGGATATTTGAGGACATCACCGAGCGCAAGCAGGCCGAAGCAGCGCGCAGGGAACTCTCCCGGCAGCGCCTTCAAGCCTGCAACGCGGTCGCCCATGAGCTGAGAAATTCGTTGATCAAGATCGGATTCGTATTTCCGGCGATCAATTCAGTGATGAGTTTTCTTCGAGAGCAATGGGAATCGGAGCTGCGAAAAGTCCTGCCGGACCAGGAAGACAAAAACGCCCTCCTGATGCGGTTGGGGGAATTGCTGCTCATGGGGCAGCCCTTTCTCGGCGCTCAAAATGAACTGGCGCGGGTGAGCGAGGAATTGCTGGCCGAGCAGATGGTTGTATTCAACGCCTTTTTCCTGCCTCAACATGGTAAAGCATGGCTCGATAATAAGATTCGCCCCAAATGGCATCGACTGCTGGCAGAGAGCGGGGCATGGGAAAAACAGAAAGAAGAGGTCACGCGGCTTCTGATTCTTTTGGAAAGGGCCATTCTGCTTGCCGGGGATGAAGAAAGCGCAAAAAAGGTGCTACATCTCCCGGACGACCTTCGGGTTCAATGGCCGAAGCTTGCTTACACCGAGTTCTCGACAGCCAACCTCAGCCTGCTGGAAGAGGTCCTGCACCTTCTCGAACACCCGGAACTGAATATAAGACATAAGCAGCAAATCAGAAAACTCCTCACCTCCCTGAAAGCGCTCGCGGACATTACCTCCCTCATCGAAGACCGCATGAACCGAATGCTCCTTTCCCTGAAAAGCGGTGAGGAACAAGACGGAAACTGAATCCAAATGTGCGTGAGCCGGATCACGGATGCGGGGCGCCGAAATGTTCCATATAAGCGACGAGGGAAAGGGCGGCCAGCGCCAGCACTATCGTGAGCGCTAAAGCCATCGCCCCTTTCCTCCGAGCCGGACGGCGCTCGGGCGAGCGGTCCAGAAACGGCAGGGCCACTAGAAGGGCGGCCAGCCCCCCGGGTATGAGGAGTGTCCCGACGAACATGAAGGGTCCTTTGAAAATGCTGACGAGTTGGTTGAGCGCCAGGACCCACCATTCTGGCTTGGGCACGTAAGCGGAATCGGTCGGGTCTGCAGGACTGTCCAGGGGCGCCGGCCAGTAGGTTGACACGAGACCGAGGACCACCGACACCGCGGCGAACAGCATCAGCCACCGGTTCAACAGGTTCGGCGCCAGGGGAATGCAGCCGGGGTCGGACTTTTCACTGAGCGGTTTGGCTAAACCCCGGTGAGCCAGGAAATGAAAATGGACTGCTATCAGGACCAACAACAACGATGGGAGAAAAATGCAGTGAAGCACGTAAAAGCGGGTTAGCGCGACGATTCCGGTCCGATGTCCCCCCTGGAGCAGGCGCAGCAGAAAATCACCGGCCAGGGGCACGGATGAGATAATGCTGCTCCGCACCTGCGTGGTCCAATATCCCTTCTGGTCCCAGGGAAGCAGGTCGCCCGTAATGATAAAAAGAGGAACGACCAGCATGATCACCACGCCCGAAACCCAGACGAGCTGTCTTGGGGCCTTGTAGGCCGCGGTAAGGAAAGTCCCCGCAAGGTGAAGTCCCAAGACCACGAGAAGCAAGTTCCACGCGTAGTAGTGCACTCCCCGGACGACATCTCCGAAAGCCACCGAGAACTGGGCGAAGTCAACACTGTCGTATGCCGCGCCGGGAGTGGGGGAGTAGTAGAACATCATGAAGGCCCCACTCAGGAAAAGCACGATTGTCAGCACCAGGCTCAAGGCGCCGCAAAAACGCGTCCATCCCAGGGCGTCCCCGGCAACCCGCACGCGGCAGAGTCTTTCCACATAACCGTCCAGTGCAAGGAGGCCGAGCAGTCTGGAGGAAGGGCGTTCCGAGCCGTTCATCGGCATTCCTTTCAACTGATCCGTCAGCGCATGAACCGAAGGATCATCGGTTGGGTCGCCTTGGAGTGATCATCGCCCGAGTCGTCAAAAACGGCCATGGCGAAGCTGTATTCTTTTCGCGGATCGAAGGCCACATCATCTTCATGGCCCGTATCCAGTGTCCGGGAGAGCATTACCGTCCAGCCCCCCTCGGCGTATTGGCCGATGGCCTCCACATCGGCGCGGGAACCGCCCGGTTTCCGGGGCATGCGATAGGTGATCGTATCCCCTGCGTTAAAAACGGCATCTCCGGGAATCCGGATCGCCTCCTCGTATAGCAGGAAGCCTGGCGCGGCGGGCTTTTTCGACGGGTTCCGCATATAGAGGGGTCCGGTTTTGTCCCCTGTCTCATTATTGATGTCCCCGCCATCGCCCGCATCAGCCCTGCGCCCGGTGGTCCGGTAGGAACCGGAGGGATTTCCCGCTACGGTGAGCCAACTGTCGTCGGCGTGATGATAGGGGTTGGAGCGGGCTGCTTTCCAGTGCCACAGGTCACCTTTTTCGGCAGCCGTCCGGGTGGCGAATCTCCATTCTTTGGTGGGAACATCCGGAGGACTGTGGCAGACGACCGTGCACCCTTTGGTGGCGAATCCCCTGATCCGGGTGATCTCAAACAATAGCGCCAGGCGGTCTTCGTCACCCTTCACGTGGCGCCAGCCCTTGCCGTCGAATCTCCAGGACTGTTTGGCTACGCTCTCCGTCGGGTCTTTCCACCGGAACAGAAAATGGATGCTCTCAGCACTGTAGGCAGCTCTTACCCCCACTATTACTTCCTGTTCGGCAAAGCTTCCCCTTCCTTTCACCCGGACTTCGATCAGGGGCGCCTGTTTCCAGGCGGGATCATCCAACCCGCTCGGGGCCTTCCGCAGATATTTCGCGGTGACCGCCAGCATCGGATCGGCTGCCCCCAAATGACCCTGTGCCGTGAGAATCACACTGAAAACGACAACCAGGACAAACCCCGGCAGCCTCCCGGCAGTCTTCGCTTTCATGTTTTCTCCTCTGCGCTCCCAAGGGTTTTTTCATGGCCGCGGAACCCGCGCGACTTGCGGACGCCGTGGCCATCCTCGGCTGATAGGCCTAACGGCCGAATTCGAGTACCAATGCTTCGGAGTCATAGGAGTCATAGTCCATCGAATCGTCGAAAAGCGCCATACCGAAGCTGTACTTCTTCTTGGTGTTGAACGCCACATCGTCTTCGTTTCCGGTATCCAGCTTCCGGGAAAGCATCACGGTCCAACCCCCATCGGCGTAGCGGCTCTCCGCCTTGACATCCGCACGCGACCCGGAGGGTTTTTTGGGCATCCGGTAGGTAAGAATATCGTTGGCTTTGAATACGGAATAATCGGCTATCTCCACCGTTTCTTCGGCAAGAAGCACACCGGGGACGGAGGGTTTCTTCGAAGGATCCTGCATGAATCGCGGCTTTGACTTGTCGGCGGTTTCGTTGCGGGCATCTCCGCCGTCCCCCGCATCTTCCTTACGCCCGGTTTTTTCACCCGCTGCCGTCAGCCAGCCGTCATCGGCGGATTTGTACGGGTCGGAACGGGCTGCCTTCCATTGCCAGAGATCGCCCTTTTCACCCGCTGAGGCAGTGGCGAATTTGAAGTCCTTCACCGGCGCCCCTGCCGGCCCGTGGCAGGTTACCGCACACCCTTTGGTTGCAAAGTTGTTGATCCGGTTGATTTCGAACAACAGCGAAATACGGTCTTCGTCGCCCTTCAGGTGGGTCCATTTCTCACCATCGAACTTCCACGACCCCTTCTCCATACTCCTGGTCGCATCCTTCCACTTGAAAAGAAAGAAGATTTCATTGTCGGTATAAATGGCCTGTGTGACTACATTCGCTTTCTTGCCCGCAAACTTCTCTTTGCCCACAAAAGGGACATCGAGAGCTTTGGCCTTTTGCCACAGCGGATCATCCAGTGAAGCCGGGCCTTTCGGCGCCTTGGCGGCTGTAAGCGTCTCGATGCCGGCGCCGGCGGCATGATCCACCATGGACATCGTCCCACCGATCAATAGAGCAAGGAATAATAACGGGATTGCCGAAATCTTTGATTTCATTTCGATCTCCTTTGGAGTCTGATTCTTCAAACAGGCATCAAGACCATCAGTTTGCCTTCCTCCACCTTATGTTCCCAGGCAACGAGGGGCCTGGTCGGCGGTCCGGCGATCGGCCGCCCGTTGCTATCGAACTGGCCGCTATGGCAGGGACACTCGAAAATCCCCTTCTCCTTGCGCCAGATCACGTTACAGGCGAGGTGAGTACAGGTTGACGAAAAAATGGTGATCTTTTCAGGATTTTCGAGCTTGGCCCAGACGAACCCGCGTTGAGGAAGAACGAGCCATCCGTCCTTGACCATGAACTCATAGGAGCGCATCTCGATCTCGCCGGGTTTGAGCTGATCGACGGGACCCAAATCGATCCATTTGTCCGCTCTCTTTTGAAGCGCCGGAGCAACCACATACGAAAGAAGAGGCGCCCCGGTGAGAACTCCGGCGGCCCCGAGCAATAGCGCGCTCTTGATAAGTGTTCTTCGTTCGGGGCACGCAGCCTCATCCGGGTGAGCACAGGGATTTTCAGAGGTCATTTTTTCCCCCAGGGTTTCGGGATGTCAGGTTGTGAGCGGGAGATCGCGAGGGAACAGATGGGATCGTATTACCTGTTGTGATTGAGAAAAAAAGTAAGAAGACTCCGGCTGTTGTCAACACCGCGAAGAAACGCGCTCTTCGTTGCACAGGACCGGCATCCCTTTTATTCCATTATATCGGCGGCGACATCGGAAGGAAATATCGTTGCTGCATCCATACCCTTTGATAGAGATGATCTGGATAAGATTTTCGATCCCTTCTATACTGCCAAATACACCGAACGTGGCTTGGGAACTTGCCGCCGTCCTGGAAGGCGACTCAGGCTCTGTGAGTGGAGCCGGGCGTCATGGCGCCGCTCGCTCGGGCCGTGAAATCTCAAATGGCTGCATGGAGAACTTGAATATGAAGTTCTGGCTCCTGTGGGCAATCAATGCGGTCATCGCATCCGTCGTTTTGTTCTTCTTCTTTGAGGGTCTGGCAGACGGATCGGTGTCGTCATTTAACAGGGAACTATGGATCATCATCCTCCTTGCCCTGACTGCGGCAGTCGGTGGGAGCCTTTGGCTCAAGTCCTCAGGGCGAACCGGTCCCGCTACGGCCCTTCTGCTTATCCTTGCCGTACCGGGACTCATCTACGCGCTTTTCTTACTTCTTCTCATTATTTCCGGACCTCGCTGGAACTGAGAACCCGAACGCACACAGGGGGAATGCAGCGCAAGCATAAGCATTGGCGCCGGCATCTCTATGCCTTTAGCTTCATGGCGATACGGGCCACATGGGCGCCCTGGTAGCGGGCCCCCGCAAGCTCGTTTTCGCTCGGCATCCGCTCGCCCTGGCCTCCGGCGATGGTCGAAGCCCCGTAGGGTGAACAGCCGGTGATTTCCGTTACACCCATTTGCCCGGCAAAAGTATAGGGCAGGCCGACCAATACCATCCCCTGGTGCAGCAGCGTTGTGTGGAAGCTGATGATAGTCGATTCCTGGCCGCCATGCTGGGTGGCGGAGCAGGCGAAAACACTGCCGACCTTGCCCACAAGGGCCCCCTTGACCCAAAGCCCCCCGGTCGCATCCAGGAACTGCCGCATCTGGCCGCACATATTGCCGAAGCGGGTCGGAGTGCCGAAGATAATCGCATCGGCAGCCGCCAGGTCGTCCACCGCAGCAACCGGGATGTGCGCCATTCCTTTCTGGGCCTCCAGCGCTCCCATCTTGCCCAGCACCTCATCGGACAGGGTTTCAGGCACGCGCTTTATGACCGCCTCGCATCCCGCCACCTCGCGAACCCCTTCAGCCATCGCCTCAGCCATGCGATAGACGTGTCCATACATGCTGTAATAAACTACCAATACCTTGCACATTATCGACTCCTCCTTCTGATTGATTTTCTGCCCCGAGTGGCAAAGGCGGGCCGCCGGCCACACAGCTCTGCGTCCCCCCTCCCTCATGCCGGGCGGATTCGAAGCTGTCCCCTCTGATAACAACGATTACAATATGCGCAAGAGCGGGAATCCAGGTCCACCTGTGCAGTGATGGCCATGATTTTTGTTGTGATGTACATGCCCGTTTGTAAAAATGCGGGAACTTTTTCATCCCTGCCCGGTCTAAACAATTAATGGAGGATGCTCGCTTATGCCGACTGCGCTGTCCGAAAGGATATCCCTGATTACCAGGCGCGCCGCCGCGGGGCTCGCATATGCCGCCCGAGTCTGCGCAACAGGTTTATTGCTGATGGCGGCCCTGATGGCGCCCGGCCTAAACGTATGCTTTTCCGGGTCGTCGCCCGTTTTTGCCGGGGAGCTTCCCCGGAAGGGCGAAAGTGCTACTTCCGCCTGGGAGGGACGGGAAGCAGACCTCGCCGAACCATTCACAGGGATCATCGGCAACAGTCAGGACTGGAACAACCTGTGGAGGAGAGCTTTCAACGAGAAGCCGCCCGAGGTGGATTTCCAGCGCTATGCGGTTGCCTGCGTCTTTCTCGGACACTACCCGGGCTGGTGGTACCGGATAGCCTTCTCTCAACCCTATGAATCCGGCTCTACCATAATTGTCCCTTATCAACTGGCGGACCTGATCGTCGAACTTGGCCCGGAGGCTGGCAAATCCGGTCAGTACGGAAGCCGCGGGCAATACAGAATGCAACTGGTGAAGAAAAAACCCGGATTTTCGATCAGAGCGGCGCTGGTTGGCAAGCCCCAGATACCGCTCAAAAACGGTTTCGCCGAAATCCTGGAAAAAGACCGACTCGATTGAAGGGAACAATGGTTTTCAACTGCCATGGATTCTCTCATTGGAATTGACATGCAAATCGGATTGGTGTACCGTGTGGTAACGGAAAATTAATGTTGCTTGAGAACGCTGTCGGAAAAGGAGACCATTATGCTTTTGATAAACAAAACGGGTCGGATATTCGATGTTCCGGAACAGGTTGCTGAAAGGTATGTAGCCACCGGTCTCAAGGAGTCAAAAGAAGCTGTGGGGGAAATGCTGAAAACTCTGCAAAACCGCGTTGAGGCATTCCCGGAAGAAGAAGGGCCTTCGCCATGCTGTAATGCTTACCCGAACTACTGCCCTCAGCAGTAAGCGCCAAGCGACCGGGTCCGCCTGCTGCCACGCTATGGAGATAACCATACCGCGGCAGTTTTTTTTCAGAACTCCCATGCCTGAAAGCGAGGAGTTGACCTTTGGCTTCCGACTCTTGCGGTTTCAAAGCTTTGAGCAATGTCACCCTGCAGGTGCTCACTCCCTGCAACCTCTCCTGCGACTATTGCTTCCAGGACGCCTGCAATGTCACCCCCTCGCCCCGGGGCGATGATCAGAAAACGATAGACCCGGTCGAGGCCGCGCGGAATATTATTGAACTTCTGAAAAGAGCCGACGGGGATATGTCTGTGACATTCTCAGGAGGCGAACCGCTGCTCGCCCCCGCCGAATGGTACGAAACCTTTTTCCTCAGCATGGATCGATACCTCGAAGAGGGCGGCAGGAAGCCGGAATACTCCATACAGACGAACATTTCCCTGCTGCGCCCCCGGATTATCAAACTTTTCAAGGAGCATAACGTCCATTTTTCCGTGCACTATGACGGTATGGTGGATGATCCAAACCTGCTCTCAAAGCAAAGACGGGACAACATCGCGACCCTGTTTGAAAACGGCTTCGCCATTACAGCCCTTGTTGTGGGCGCTGTCCCGTCGCTGAAGGTATTGCCGGAGACGATAGAGTTTTTCAGAAACCATGGAATCCGCTACTACCGGATCAATTATGTCTCGAGCCAGGGCAGAGGCCGCCAGGCATCAAAGATCCCGCCGCAAATCAGAGCGGAGGCCGAATTCGAGTCGGCATTCCTGGCTTCCCAGTATGACTTCCAAACCCGGGACACCGTTGTGATGAACAAGTTTCTCTTCTATTACAACAACGTCGTGTGCGGCAAAGTCCAGTCCGGCAAGCCTCGGCCGCAGCGGTGCAGGGCCGGGACGATCACGGCATATCTTGCTGCCGACGGGTTCCTATATCCCTGCAGCTTTTTTACGCAACTGACGAGCCCCATGGCGAAAACGAAAGATTTGCCCGCTCTGTTGGACAGCGCTCCCAAATCCCTTGGACTAATTGAGGCATCCAATCCTTACTATGACGACAAGTGCCCCCGTTGCAGCGCTCTGCCCATTTGCGGCGAGTACTGCCCGCTCTCGCCCGTCACGGATACAAATGCGATCGAATCCTTCTGCAACGCCCAGGTGGCCCTGCGCAGCCTGATGGACGGCAACCGGGAACTCACCGAACTGATTGCCGGAAGGTTCATCGAATACAAGCGGGCAAATCCACGCGATATTCCCAGGTCATGCGGCGGGCGGAACTGAGATTCTCTATGAACCCAAATGTCGGTTGGATCGTGGCTAATAAGGGATCGCACCATCT
>CAZIJV010000073.1:0-22548 GCA_964539645.1 uncultured Syntrophobacter sp. | reverse complement strand
TTGGAAGGGCTTCGCCGTTGCTTCCGATACCCGGTTCTTATATCGAATATCCAGTGCCTCTCATACCATTTGACAGATTCGGCCAGCCGGTAGTATGAGAAAAGGCTTGCGACAGTGAAAATAAATAATGGGTCAAATCGCCCCCAGCATTGAATTGAAGAATTCCCTATTCACTTGTGAAAGCGAGGCGCATCGAAAAATGAACAAGAAATTCAGAGTCGTGCAGTATGGTTTGGGGCCGATCGGCATACAGATGGTCAAATACCTCTCCGCGCGCCCTGCCGTTGAAATCGTCGGGGCCGTGGACATCAGTCCGGATAAAATCGGCAAAGATCTCGGAGAGCTGGCTGGTCCTGGCGCCCCTTCAGGCATCAAGGTGAGCGGCGATGGCGCCGGGATTCTAAAAAGCGCCCAACCTGACGCCGTGGTGCTTACAACTACGTCCATCCTCGAGCGCATCGCCCCGGATATTATCCAGATTGTCTCACTGGGCGTGAATGTAATATCGAGCTGTGAAGAACTCATGTATCCCTGGGTTACGCGTCCCGATATCGCTCGCAGGATCGACGATGCAGCATCGGCTCATGGCGTATCCGTGCTCTCCACGGGAGTCAATCCCGGTTTTTTGATGGATTTTCTTCCACTCGTTCTGACCGGTGTATGCCGTGAGGTAAAGAAGATCCGGGTGGAGCGTATCCAGGATGCCCAGTTCCGCAGGCTCCCTTTTCAGAAGAAAATCGGTGCGGGGTTATCGCTCGACGAATTCCAGGCTAAAGCCGATCAGGGAGTGCTTCGACATGTAGGCCTTACTGAATCGCTTCATATGATAGGCGCCAAGCTTGGCTGGAAACTGGATAAGACCGAAGACATCCTTTCGCCGGTCATTACTGAAAAGCAACTACGGACCGAATTCCTTACCGTAGAACCAGGGCAGGCGGCGGGCGTTAGCCAGATCGGGCGGGCTTACTGCAAAGGGGAGGAAGTAATCAGCCTGATATTCCGCGCCGCGGTCGGAGAAACCGATCCCCATGAACGGATCGCGATCACCGGAACACCTGACATAGAGATGACCATCCCAAATGGAATCAATGGAGATGTCGCGACCTGCGCTATCATCGCAAATGCTATCCCGGTGGTAATCAACGCCAGATCGGGACTTCGCACCATGGCGGATATAGAGGTAATTCCCTGCGTGAGTTAAATTGCTAAAAAAAGCATCCTGCTGCCGGTGAGTCTGCGCTTCGCCTGCAGCAGGATGCTTTGTGGCAGTACCTGCTTCTAACGGAAAAAGAGGGGCGTTGCGGCGTTACTCCGAAGCTGTGCTCTTACCCGGTTCGAAGAAGGTCTCCAGCCGAGCGAAGCTCTCATCCACGGCCGTCTTGTAGTCCCTGCAATTCTTCTTGAATGTTTCCGCAATCTCTTTGAAAGCCTTTTTGCCTTCGCCGGGAACCCACGGCGCCTGGTCGATAAAGGCATCCACCATTTTTTCTGATTGCTCCTGCAAGAGCAGTATCGCATTGAAGCTGTTATCGAATGCACTCTTGTTGAACTCGAGAATCTGTCTTGTGAATGTGAACTGTTCCATAGCCTGATTCCTCCATGCTTCTGAGCGTGCAGAGTCTAAAAAGAAAATCCACCGAGATACCTGGGTGCAGTATAATCTCCGGGAGGAGTTTGTCAAGCGGTGAATGTTGCGATGCAGCATTTGCTGTTTGCCTTTCCTGTATGCATGAGATATGGTAACTTGCATTCAATATTACGCATTGCAGCATACTTTTTCAAGGAACGATTTAACATGCCTCGGAAGGCAGTGATTAAAAGGTATCCCAACAGACGCCTCTATGATACCGAAAGCAGCGCCTATGTAGCGCTGGATCATGTGGCGGGCCTGATCAAAAGCGGCTATCAGGTCGAGGTAGTCGATGCCAAGACCGGAGAGGACGTGACGGCCTTCATCCTTACCCAGATCATCGTTGAAGAAGCCAGGAATAAACATATCCTCCTTCCGGTTCCTCTCCTTCACCTTGCAATACGTTATGGCGACAACGTTCTGACCGAATTTTTCGACAAGTATCTCGAGACTGCCCTGGAGAATTACCTTAGCTTCAAGGCTGCGCTCGATGAACAGTTCAAGGCATGGCTGAACATGTCAAAGGACTTTTCCGGCCTCACCCCCCAAACCCCGCCCGCCTTCAAATTCTGGGACTCCTTTTTCAATCTCTCGTCATCTTCCGGTACGAAGCCTGAGAGGAACACGCCCAAGAAAGATTAGCGCCTCGCATCCATCTTCAGAGATATTCTGAACACATTCCTCTATGCAGAGCCCTGCCTGGCTGCCAGAGATTGCGCCGATTCCGGAACTTCCCTATCTTTTGACTAGAAAGGAAGTCGATTATTGACCAGACGGCGCTTCATCCGATACGGCTCGGTTGGTCTGGCGGCGATTGCTCTTGGGGGCTTCAATCCTCTACCCGTCGGCCTTAAAGCCCTTCAAAATATAGATTCTTCAGAATACATCGACCTGACGATCAGGGAAGTGATCGCGGAAATGGTGGATCTGGAGAGAGTACCCATGTGGGCGTTCGAGCAGGAGAGCTTCGGCCCGAGAATACCAGGTCCCGTGATATTTGCCCGACAGGGTGAGATGATAAGGATAAGGATAACCAACCACACGCGCAGGGAACATGCATTCGCTGTTCCGGGAGTAGCAGAAGGCAAACCGGTGCTGCCCGGACAGACTCTGCACATGGATTTTCAAGCCCCTGCCGCGGGCGCATACCTCTACCTCGATCCTCTGAATGAACCGATAAACCGGCTGATGGGCCTGCATGGCGCCCTGGTGGTTTTACCTCACGATGAGAACACTCCCTACACCGATCCTCCGCTGCGCCTGAAATCGCTTTTCAACGACCTTGGCAGATCGGAGCGATTTAAAGGTGAACCGTGGAAACCCCGACGGAGCTGGATCTGGGTTTTCAATACGATAGATCCTTTGAAGAATGAATGGGTGCACGAACAGCCGGAAGGAAAGCCCCTCGAAGCAGAAGGCTTTATCAATGGCTATCTTCCGAGATACTTCACTTTGAACGGCAAATCGGGCTTCTTCGCGGCTCATGAGTCGGAGAACATGCCGAGCGGGAAAGTCGGCCAACCGGCGCTCATACGTGTCTTGAACGCAGGCGTCGCTACCCATTCCGTGCATATTCACGGAAATCACGTTTTCCTTCTGGCCGAAAACGGGAACATACTGAAGAGCCTTCCATATGTCGACACATGGTCCATGCCGCCGAGTGCTACGAAGGATGTGCTTCTCCCCTTTCGGCTTCCACCTGACATACCTCCAGGTGTATGGCCGCCTTCCGGGGAATCCATGCCTTTTCATTACCCGGTGCATTGTCATACTTTGATGTCTCAGACAGCCGCGGGCGGTAATTATCCCCAGGGATTGAACGCACACTGGCTTCTTCTTCCAGACTGATTCAGAAGCCCGGCAGGACTTCGAAGAACTGCGAGAGTAGTATGCACAAACACGAAAACGGCCATGAGGATTTCGGCGCTGATGATCGCGGATTCATTCGACGAGGACCGATTCATGATATGGCGATGTTCCGGCAGTTTGGCTGTGATATTGCCGCTATCAGTCCCCCAACGCCGGATTTGCTCAAACCGGACGCAGTCATCGAGTTGAACACCTACATGGGTTTCGACCTTCGCATGCCGGATGGAAAAGTTATCACCATGTGGGTGTTTCATGATGCAGCCGATACTGCGTCCATGACCTTTCCATCCGGGACAATCCGGGTTCGTGAAGGACAGGTGGTCCATACACGCCTTTCTACGATGCACCCGCACACCATTCACCATCACGGCATCGAGGCGACTCAAATGAACGACGGCGCCGCTCATACATCTTTTGCGGTTGCGCGCAGGTATACCTACCAATGGTTTGCTTCGCAGGCCGGAACCTATCTTTACCACTGTCACATAAATACGGTTCTGCACTTTGAAATGGGCATGTACGGCATGCTTATCATCGATCCGCCTGAGGGAGAGGGGCGAGTATACCGGGGTGGCCCCGCCTATGATGTGGAAGCTGCATGGATGGGCGACGAGATAGATCCCAGGTGGCATGAGTTCGAGGAAGACGCGGGACTGGCCTGCCCTTTTTCGCCCCGGGATTTCGGATTCAACCGTTTCGAGCCGAAGTATTTTCTAATCTCCGGTGTACCGCATCCCGTGAGTCGAACTGATCCACGAACAATAGTGAGGGCGAAAGCCGGGGACGCTGTTCTCATACGGACAGCCAATTGCGGGTATACCCTGCAGGAATTTTCCATCGAAGGAGTTGCAGCCGAGGTGGTATCCATGGACGGACGCCCTCTTGCCGGGCCCTATTCCGAAGCTTTCCAGATCCCTCCGGGGACCCCCTTCGAACTCACCACGGGTCAGAGGATGGATCTCATGCTCTATCCGCGCACTCCCGGCAAATACCTGGGCAGTATCAAATTCAGGGACTGGATCAGCCGAAAGGTCCTGGGAATCGCCGAAACTTACATTCATATCGATTAGTTGACAAGCCGGTTAGGGGACCGTGCTGATCATGCATGATTCGTTAGATCAACGAAAGCCTTGATCACCCCCCAGGGCTCTGATAAGAGTGCGGTAATTTCTTCAAAACGCTCCAGACCTCCTATGCGGTGCGTTAGTAACTTCGCAAGCCAGCCCGGCCACAGGAATTCGCACTGCGCAAGATCCTTCACCGCCATCTGATAGTGTTCACGGTTCGCATTCACGGTTCCGACAACAACTTTATTCCCAAGTACGAATCCCAGATTAATGTTGTCAGCCGGAATGGTAATGCTTCGCCCTCCTCCCGTGACGCTTGAGAGGATGAGAACCCCGTTTTTTTCTAGCACCTCCATCGCCTCGAAGACAATTGGAGAGTAACCCGTTGCCTCAAATATGATATCGAAGCCGCCATGTTCTCGGGATGCCTCGGCAAGGGTCATGTCCCTGGTGCTGTGATAACAGCCGCCAATGGCATTGATCAATTCCGAATTAAGGTAAGGGGGTTCCGTTCGAGCAAATGTGCACACTTCCAATCCGCGCAGGAGCAGCGCCATGGTAGCGAGTAATCCTATAGTGCCTGCGCCGAGTAGTGCGGCGCGGCGAGGGCGCCAGATCTTCAGCCTCCTCTGGATTTCGAAAGCCTGGTGTATTCCTTTCTCGATGACGCTGGCCGGTTCCAGGAGTACGCCTGTTTCACGCAAACCGGGCGGGACTCTGACAATGTATTCAGAATCGTCTACATAGTATTCCGTCAAAAAGCCATGCAGGAGATTGATGCCACGTTCGAAGTATTCATCATCCGTGGTCATGTCGTACATGCCGATTCGGTCATAAACTGAATTTCCCGGACGCCTTACCGTAGCGACAACCAAATCCCCTGCCTTCAATCCATTCACATCGGGTCCGGTCGCCTCGACCACACCGAGGGATTCATGTCCGAAGACGAGATAATCATCCCCTGGCGGCGCTTTTCCATACTGAGCCTCGATGATCTCCCTGTCCGTTCCATCCAGGCCGACCCTTAGAATTTTCACCAGTACGCCTCTTTTGCTCTTAACGGCATCGATGCGCGGTTTTTCAATGTCCCGAAGATGAACGGAGTTGGAATTTCCGGGATAAACGGCTAAAGCTTTCATGTACCGGTCTCCATTCGATGTTTGTGCAGAAAATGCCTCATTATCATCAAATCCGAAGTTGTATTGACTTGAAGATAAGACAGCATGGATACTGAGGCTCATCAGAGGAAAGTGAGATGGCGTATTTCCGACCCAGAGAAAAATGGGCTGCTCGAATTATCTTCCGATATGTTCTCCTGCAGGCTACGGGGTGGATACTCCTTTTTCTGATCCTCTTTTGTCTGAATTTATGGTTCGCACTGCCTTGGTGGTCCTGGAGCATTCTGTTCTTATCGGTTGTCAAGGATGCCCTGCTCTATCCGATAGTGTGGCGAGCATACGATCCTGACCCCACAAATGTCGCTTACAGGCTCAAGGGAGTCTCCTGTATCGCAAAAGATCGCCTTGCGCCATCGGGTTATGTTGTAATCCACGGTGAACTCTGGCTGGCCGAAACGGCTCCGGGCACACCCGATGTTGACCAAGGCGAAAGGGCTACGGTCATTGAAGTTCGCGGACTTACCCTGATCGTTCAAAAAGAGGCATTGAATAAACCTCCTCGAACAGCATAGAGGATCTGCTTCTTTAATATGGATTTACTCTCCCTGGTGCTGGTAATATAGATAAGAATTTTATGCGTTACCTGATTGAGTTACCGTGACATCTTCCTGAAATCCCGGACTTAAAAATGGATAGAAGCGCAGCAGCGAGAAAATATCTCATCTCATGGTCCGTCGCCCTGTTCCTGTTGATTTTGCTGGTGATCGTCCTCTGGCGCTCTCACATGGGGTCGATCCGCTTCGAGGATGTGATAGGGAATATGATCAAGAAGAGCGAGGTCATCTCCCAGATGAGGACCGAGTTGCTCAGATCGGTGGAAGCTGAAAAAGCTTCGGTTATGGCGGATACGGATGAGGAGTCGAAGCATTTTGCCGATCTTGCAAACCGGGCCGATACATTCATCGACGAACATCGCTCCAGGCTGCGAGAACTCATTCAGAGCGCCGAAATACCCGAAGAGATGCAACTCCTTCAAGGATTTGATTCCTGCTGGGCTGAGTATCGCAAGATACACAAAGCCGTGCTCGACTATGCCGTTCAAAACACCAACCTCAAGGCATCCAATCTTTCTTTTACCAAGAGCAGAGAGGCGCTAGCGCGTTTCGAACAATCTCTCGCCGATCTTATTGAATTAAATCCCGGCAGTGTCGAAGGTTCGAAGATCTCACGCGCCTCTTTCATTGCTCTTTCCTCGGCTTGTGAGATATACGCCATGCAGGCGCCCCATATATTCGAGGCCACGGCGCCGAAAATGGATCGGATGGAGTCGTCGATGACCACGGCTGCCGAGCGAGTTCATACTGCACTGAAGGTCGTGGAACAGTCCATGGATGCCGGACGGGAAGACCGGCGGGACGAGGCGCTGCTCCAACGGGGAAAGATACTGCTCAGCCAGGCCCGGGGAACATTCACGATTTTTATGCAGATAAACCATGAAATTCTCAGGCTCTCCCGCGAAAATACCAATATCAAATCCGTGGAACTCTCTCTCGGCGCTAAACGCAAAGTGACGGCACAATGCCTCGACAGTCTCAACGCCCTGCAACAGGCGGTTCGAAGTAGAGACTTCAAGGCTACTCGGTAGTTCAACATTCCTTCGCCGCCATGGATATTAACGCCGGTTAAATACGTAAAAGACCACGATGAAAGACCCAAAAGGACAGGAGTAACCATGAACAGGAAAGCTCTACTTATCACCCTGGCGCTGTGGACTTTCTTTGCTCCCCTGCCCTTCGCCCGGGCGGTAAGCGAGGAGGCGATGAAGCTTCGGAATCAGAATCGCCTCTCGGCGTTCACGCCTTCCGACCCGTTCCTTAACGGCAACTTTGTCGCCGACGAAGTCGATCCTCATTTTATCTTCGGCAAGGTGAGGGATTTCAAACGTTCCCGTACCTGCCCGAGCGCCTGGCTCATCGAGGAAGGCGAAAAGAACAGGCTGCAGGGCCGGAAGGATTCCACCGGCCCGGTTGAATACACCCTCTATCTTGAAGAGGATTGTCCGGGAAGAGTGGTCTATTATATCTTCGTAGACCGCTCCCAGTGCCAGTCCGCTCAGTGGATGGAATGGCGCAAGCAGTTCCACAAAAACAAAGCCGAGCCGCAATACGGCGCCGTCAATACCTGTCTTGAGAAGGCGGCGCAAGGAGGGTTCCCGGTTGACGCCGAACTGCGCTTCATCGAAGCTGGAGGCGAGCTGCTACTAAAGAAACCGGAGGAATACCTCACGGAGGATTTGAAAATCCGTCCGATTTACGATCTCAAACAAAACAAACCCGCAGGCAACTGATTCAGCCTCGATAGAGTCATTGCGCCGTGATCCGTGGCGCTGACTACTTCGAGTAGTCCTGATATCCTTTCAGCAACATCTGCACAACGTGGAGGCCGCCGCCATGGCAGTAAACGATGAGCAAAAAGGTTTGAGTCGCCGTGACTTCATCAAGACAATTGGAATCGCGGGAATAGCATCTACCGGCATCAATGCCGCCCCGTTGGAAGCGCAGCCAAAGGGCGGCGCCCAGGCCCCTGCCCTTCCGAAGCGAAAACTGGGGAGAACCGGGGTTGAAGTGTCGGTTCTATCCCTTGGAGGGATGTTCGATACAATCAACAATCAGCTTCTGCTCAGGCAAGCCCGTAACTGGGGGATCAACTTCTGGGATACCGCTGAAGCCTACGGCAACGGATTGAGTGAAGAAGGATATGGCCGCTTTTTCGCGCGCAATCCGGATGCCCGGAAAGAAATCTTCGTTTGTACAAAATTACGCCCCGGAACGCCTCAAGCTATGAGCGAAGGTCTGGATAAGGGTTTGAAGAGGCTGTCATCCGACTATGTGGACCTGTTCTGCATTCACGGCGTAAGCGATTTCAACGAGATCGGGGAGTCCAAACCCTTCAGGGAATGGGCCGCTCAGATGAAAAAAGCGGGCAAGATCAAGTTTTTCGGTTTCAGCACCCATACCAACATGGAAGAGTGCCTGCTGGCATCCGCGAAAACCGACTGGATCGACGTAATACTTTTTACCTATAACTTCAGGCTCATGCACAGCCCCAGGATGCAGGAAGCAGTAGCCGCCTGCGCGAAAACGGGCATCGGCCTGACGGCAATGAAAACGCAGGGCGGTGGTCAGGTCAAAACCGATAGCGAAGCTGAACTGCAGTTGGCGGGGAAGTTCCTGGAACGCGGCTTTACCGATAAGCAGGCAAAGATCAAAGCAGTCCTGGAGAATCCAAATATCTCCAGTATCTGCTCCCAGATGCCGAATCTGACTATTCTCTCCGCCAACGTTGCCGCGGCAAGGGACCTTACCAGGCTTGGACAGAACGATATCGAACTGCTCGAACGGTTTGCCGCCGAAACACGCGAGGGATATTGCGCCGGGTGCGGCAGTATCTGCGCGGAGGCCGTGGGTGGAGCTGTTCCGGTGAGCGATGTGATGCGATGTCTCATGTATTACCGCGATTACGGAGACCATGACCTGGCGCGCGAAGTCTATGCGGGTCTCTCCCCTGACGCCAGGGCAAAGCTGGCCGAAACCGACTACACCGAAGCCGAGACAGCCTGCCCCCAGACGCTCGCAATTTCAAAACTGATGCTGGAAGCATCCAAACTGCTGGCTTGAGCACATCCTTCCCATGTCGCGCCTCATTTGAAAAAGGTCTGCCGGACAGTCGGCAGGCCTTTTTTTCATCTTCTTTCCTCCCTTGAAGGCGCCTATACATTAACCGTGATACTTTTTTTGCATTTCGCCGGTCAGAGTGAGAAATTTTTTGTATTTCCACTCTCTTGCATCTTCCTCGGTCTCATTTCCGAAGAGGAATGAAAATCTGTGGATCGGCCCCGATTCCGGGTTCATGAAGATCTTCCTGAATCTTTTGTAAAAAACATTCCCCTGGCATGCTTGTTGCCATATTAAGAGTCATCTCGTGTGATCGAAAAGAAAAAAGAAACGATCATAAGGGAACTCTGGACTCGATATCCAGAGATAATCTAGAGATATAGTCCTCAAAATGGCTGAAACTATGAGAGGAGGCTCGCATGTAAGCACTATTCCTGGCCATGAATACCAGAGAGAAGAGTACGAAATTTAACGATTCAAAAGTCCACATCGAGGAGAAATAGAATGAAAAAGTTGAGTTCAATTGTAGGCGTTGGCGTAATTTCGATGGCGGTTGCCCTTTCACCGGCTTTTGCACAGCAAACCACACCCACCGACCCTGGCGCAAAAGGATCGACGGTTCAACCGAAGGCTGAACAAAAGGCTCCCGTGACAAATCCGGCGGCAAAGGATGAAAAAGCCAAGACGGCTCCTGATACAAAGAGCCAGCCATCAACCACGGTGAAGCCCCAGACCGATGCTAAAGCGGGAGCCCCTGCCGCTCCATCAGTAAAACCGGATGTTAAAGCACAATCGCAGACTGCCCCGGTAAAGCCCGGCGCAGACGTTAAGGGCCAACTGAGCGTTCCCGCAAAGCCCGATGCGGATGTGAAGGCGACGCCCGCAGTTCCTGCAAAACCCTCAGCGGATGTTAAGGTCGATAAGTCCGCCGCTGCCAAGTCGGCACAGGATATGAAGACAGCTCCGCCGGTCGGCAAGTCGGCTCCGGAAGTGAAGGCGACACCGCTCGCCGCTAAATCCGAATCGGTAGCAAAAGATGAGAAGGCTTCCCCCTCGAAGACGAAGGTCGAAAAAAGCAGCAAGCACGCCAAGCATAAGCGACATGCCAAGAAAAAGGCAGTAAGCGGGGCGTCCGACAAGAAAGTCGAAAAGAGCACGGCGGGAACCACCTCCGCAAAATAGCAGCAGGACTTCGGGAGTAAGGCTTCCGGATATTCACGAACAGTAAAGAGCAACCCTGACGGCTACCGGATGGTGTCCGTCAGGGTTATTGTTTTTGGAGAGGGTCTATTCGATAATGTCATCTTTTCCGGCATCGGGAGACCAGACGGGAAGCGGGCCGCAACAGCCGGTATCGGGATCGTAACGATGCCGATACGAGCAGGCGACTTCCGTTTGCTCCTTCATGTGATTCCAGCCCTTGACATAGTAAGAGCATGCGTCGTTGAAGCAGACGTAGAAATATTCCGCGGTCCAGGTGGACATGGGCGGGGTTTTCCACTTGCTCATCTTCTGCCGGCAATAGGGGCAGATGGTCTTATCTTCCTGCATTTGATTCTCCTCTCAAAGAATTTGCGCTGTGAGTTGAAGCGTAACAGTTCGAGTTCATGCAGGCAAGGTCGTATTGCTCGACCGGAGAGCCTGGAAAGGCTCTTATTCGTTTTCAAATTTAACGGGGTAATGCTCCGGTTTGAATTCCCTGTTCTTGAGGAATATATCTGCAAACTGCTTCATGGTTTCCTTCATGATTTTTTCGTAGTCGGGAACATTGGCGTCAAATATGGCGCCGATCTTCTCGTAATCCAGATTTCGCAGATCTTCGGCCATGTTGAGGTACTCAGATCTCAGGTTTTCAGGCAGAGCATTGACCATGTTTTGCCCCAGCAGAGATTCAAACAGCCTGTACATGTCGGAGAGCAGCTTTTTGAGTTCCTCGGGGTCATGCTCCTCACCCTTTTTTTCCACCAGCACCTTGCAGAAATTCATGATATAGGGGTTGCGAGGCGGTCCGGAGGGTGATTGTTTTTCAGGTTTTTCAGTGTTTTGTGCGGACATTTTTGATCCTCTCCATGGTATTATTTGCTTGAACCCTCTGGCAAAGACGAATAATCATGCTACCCGTTGATTGCCGTAGTTCAGGGAAATCGAATAAAAGCCGTTTATCCCGAATAGTTCAAGAACAAAATGAATCATTGGGGTCATCATGCATAATATAGTCGCTGGCTGCTGCCAGTTTTCGATCAAACCGGCCGAGGTGGACGAAAACCTTTTTACCGCCGAGCGCATGCTTGAAGAAATTGCGCAGAGGAATTGCCGGATTGCCGTTCTTCCCGAGATGTGGTCCTGTTCTTTTCCCTATGCGGTTTTGATGGAAATGGCCCGACGGACTCCTTTCATCCTGGAAAGGCTGCAGAAGACAGCGCTGAACAACAGGATGCTGATAGCGGGAAGTCTGCCGGAAGCAGTAGGAGATACGATTTTCAACACGAGCTATCTGATCGACAGCACGGGCGAGATTGCCGGGCAATACAGAAAAGTCCATCTATTCACTCTCTACAGCGAGCACAAGAATTTTGGAAGAGGCGAATCGACAGACGTCTTTGAGACCAGCATCGGCAAAATCGGCCTCATGATCTGCTATGACCTCCGTTTCCCTGAAATATCAAGAAAGCTCGCTCTTGAAGGGGCTGAGATCATTTGTGTGTCAGCGCTATGGCCCCTCGTCAGAATAGAGCACTGGTCACTGCTCCTGCGGGCCCGCGCGATAGAGAACCAATTATTCATCATCGGCAGCAACGGGTGCGGCGCCTCGGACCGCATCATCTGGGGCGGCGCCTCCGCGGTTATCTCTCCTCTGGGCGCTGTATTGGCTCAGGCCGGAACCGAAGACCAGGCAATTTTAGCTGTTCTCGACCCGGCCGAGATGGATGACTTCCGCAAAACAATTCCCTGCTTCGAGGACCGCGTTCCGGAAGCGTACACATCCGGTCCCGGCACAGGCGCGAAGAACTGATATTCCCGTCTCTCACAGGTTGTCATTGCCGCAGCCTGGAGGTTATCATCATATGTCGTCGGCAGGGACACATAATCACTCAATAAAAGGATTCAACCGCAGCCATGGGAATTCAAAAAACGTATCAGGAAATCAATGAAAAGATCCGGAAGGGAGAGGCTGTCGTGGTTACAGCCGAAGAAATGGTGGGCATAGTCAGGAAAAAAGGCCCTGCAAAAGCCGCGAAGGAAGTCGACGTGGTCACTACCGGAACATTCGCTCCCATGTGCTCTTCAGGCGCCTTCATCAATTTCGGCCATACCTCGCCGCCGATAAAGGCATCAAAGGTATGGCTCAACGATGTCCCCGCCTATGGAGGGCTGGCTGCCGTCGATATCTATATCGGAGCTACCGAACCGGTTGCGGATGATCCTCTCAATAAGATCCATCCGGGCACGTTCGAGTACGGCGGAGGCCACGTGTTACAGGACCTGGTGAGCGGCAAGACAGTCTGTTTAAGAGCCGAAGGCTATGGTACAGACTGTTACCCCAACCGCTATGCAGAACTGAGCGTTACGCTTGACGACCTTCCCTACGCGGTCCTGTGCAACCCACGCAACGCCTACCAGAACTACAACTGCGCCGTGAATGTGTCAAAGAAGACCATTTACACCTATATGGGTACGCTTAAACCGAACCTCGGGAACGCCAACTATTCCACCTCCGGACAACTCAGCCCCCTGCTGAACGATCCCTATTACCGCACTCTCGGCCTGGGAACGAGAATCTTCCTGGGAGGCGCGCAGGGCTTCATAACCTGGCACGGCTCTCAGCATAAACCCGAGACTCCCCGGCAGCCGAATGGGACTCCGCGCAGCCCTGCCGGGACGCTGATGCTGATGGGGGATATGAAGGGGATGAATGCGCGCTGGCTCAAAGGTGTCAGTCTCCTTGGGTACGGGTGTTCCCTTGCGGTCGGTGTTGGAATACCCATTCCCATCCTCGATGAGGAAATGGCCCTATTTACGGGTGTATCCGACGAGGATATCGTCACCCAGGTTAAAGACTACAGCTTTACCAATCCGGATGCTATCCGTGAGGTGACCTACGCGGAGCTTCGCTCCGGCGCCATTATGATCGAAGGCAAAGAGGTCCCCACCGTTCCGCTTTCGAGCTATATCCGGGCAAAAGAGATAGCCGGCATCCTGAAGGAATGGATCGAAAAGGGCGAATTCCTCCTGGGAGAACCGCAACAGATGCTTCCGTCAGTCCCAAGACCTGAATCTGCCTTGGGAAAAACACCAAAAGCGGGCGCCAGATGACAATCGGGAATGCCGCTTTCGACGATCTCCTCAAGACTCAACCGGTTCTCGAGGAGAAATGCCGCAACCTGCAGGAGGACCTCTCTCAATACGCACGGATCGGAGTCGCCTTTTCCGGAGGTGTTGACAGTTCCTTTATCGCCTGGTTTTGCAGTGCGAAATTACTCAAGCCGGTCGTGCTCTTTTTTGCCGCCAGTGATTTGATTTCAGCCCGGGAACGCGAGAATGCATTCGTTATTGCGACCTGGCTTGGACTGAAGATTTATCTCCTCGAACCGGACCTGCTTCGCTTCGCCGCGATAAGAAATAATCCCGTCGATCGTTGTTATTTCTGCAAGAAGGAAATATTCAGCCAAGTCCTTTCCAGCGCTCAAGAACTTGGCTGCAATATTGTGGTAGATGGTTCCCATGCGGGCGACCATGGATACCGCCCCGGTAAAAAGGCGCTTTCTGAACTCGGAGTGTTGAGCCCCCTTGCCGCCGCGGGGCTTGTCAAGGAAGAGATCCGCCATCTCAGCCGAGGCGCCGGCATTCCAAACTGGAATAAGCCCTCCCAGTCGTGCCTTGCTACTCGGGTTCCTTATGGTACGCCCCTCACCAGGGAACTCCTTTCGAGAATCGAAAAAGCAGAAGATTTCCTGCACTCGCTCGGATTTCTCCAAGTCCGCGTCCGATGCCACGGCGATCTCGCCCGGATAGAAGTCGAACCGGACACTCTGGCGGCCATGTTATTACCCGCCAACCGTGAGCAGATCCTGAAGGAGTTGGGCGACTCAGGGTTCTCCCATATCACGGTCGACCTCGCCGGGTTCCGTAGCGGAAGCTGGGACCGAAATCTGAAATGATAATGTCATAAATACACGCTGATGGAAGATCGGATTTCCAGGATGTCGCACAAAGCAAAAGGAATCGGCCTGCTTTCCGGCGGGTTGGACAGCATGTTGGCCGTGAAGGTCCTCCAGGAACAGGACCTGGAACTGCTCGGCTTGACTTTTGTCACCCCTTTCTTCGGTCCCGGCCCGGGGATGGAAGCAGGCGTCAAGGTGGGGATCACAATGCGGGCTATCGATATTTCCGAAGCGCACCTGGAAATGCTGAAGAACCCGAAATATGGCTACGGGAACAACATGAACCCGTGTATTGACTGCCATGGCCTCATGCTTCGTGAAGCCTGTAAATTCATGGATGAGGAAGGAGCGGACTTCCTTTTTACAGGGGAGGTTCTGGGCCAGCGCCCGATGAGCCAGCGCAGGGACTCGCTAAGAAGCGTTGAAAAACTCTCCGGCTGCCTCGGGCGCATACTGCGCCCGTTAAGTGCAAAACTGCTTCCCCCCACCCTGGCGGAAGAAGAAGGGCTGATCGACAGGAATCTGCTGCTCGACATCCAGGGGCGATCCAGGAGGCGCCAGAAAGAACTCGCCGCTCTGTACGGAATAAAAGACTATCCCCAGCCGGGGGGAGGCTGCATGCTGACCAACGAGGGTTTTTCCAACCGCCTCAAAAGACTGCTCCTGATGTATCCCGAGGCTACGGTCCATGACGTCGAAACCATCAAGTGGGGGCGCGCATTCCTGGTCTCCGACAAGACTATCTGCATGGTCGGCAGAAATCAAAGCGATAATCAGAAACTGGAGTCCGTTGGAACTCCGAAAAACTTCGTCCTGCGCTCCCTCGACAATCCCGGCCCCATCGGCCTCATGCTCTCTTCAGAAGGCGCTCCGGACCTCAATACCGCAGCCTCACTCACTGCCTCTTACAGCGATGCGGCTGAACATGCAAAGGTCAGAATTCAATGGAAGCACCTCGGACAAACCGGCATATGCATGGCGGATGTCAAGGAGAGGAGTTCTTTCAAAGAGATGCTGCTGTAGGTACTTTTTAAAGCCACTCGGTATCACGCAATACAGGCTCGCTAAATCCATCGGGGTCCCCCAGAGGCGTATTGGCGAAATCGTTGCAGGGAAGAGAGCCATTACGGCTGATACAGCTCTCAGACTTGTATGGACTGTACTCAACCCTTCGGGGTTGACTCGTCCATTCCGTAGACGCACAGAGGCCGTAATCGGCATGCCGAACATTTCGGCTTTCTAGCGATACAAACCCGCCTGCCGTGCTGGATCAACTGGTGGCCGAATTTGACCCATTTGTCCCGGGGTACGGCAGCCATCAGGTCCCTTTCGATCTTGTTCGGTTCCTTTTGACCTGTCAGCCCCAGCCTTCCGGACACCCTTGCCACATGCGTATCGACGACCATCCCGGGTATGCCGAATGAGTTCCCCAGCACCACATTGGCTGTCTTTCGCCCGACTCCCGGAAGCTTCACCAGTGCATCCAGGTCCGCAGGCAGAATTCCGTCATACTCCTTTTCCAGTATAGTACATGATCCCTTGATGGACAGAGCCTTGTTGTGATAAAAGCCGGTGGACTTGATATCCTGCTCCAGTTCCTCGATGGAAGCTTCCGCGTATGCCCTGGCGCTGGTGTATTTCTTAAAGAGCGCAGGAGTGACCTTGTTGACTCTCTCGTCAGTACACTGCGCGGAGAGAATAGTCGCCACCAGCAGTTGAAGCGGATCGCGGTAATCGAGTGAGCAGGCGGCATCGGGATAGAGTTCATCGAGGGTTGCCAGGATTGACTCCAGCGTGGCGGAGGATGCTTGGGTTTTCAAAATATTTTCTCCGTGAGAGCGGTTATAACTTGGCAATCATTTAAAACAACATTAAACTTTTATGCCAAACTCGATAAAGATTTCAAGATCTTTAACATTTGATGCGGCGCGACGTTTGAGACGCCGCATAAGCAGCAAGAGGGGCGCCAGATTCTCATTATGGATGATTTGAAACCGAAAAATCCTTTCAACAGCCTGCATTCCACTGCTTTTAACACAAAGAGGGTCAACGGCCTTCATATTATCGTCTGCCCTTTTTGCGAACACGATCATCCTATCCCTACCGATTTCGACTCCATTCACCGCTGTACCTGTGGTGCGTGCTACAAGGTTTGCGGCAGCGACACTCTTGAACACGGCGTCGGGGACATAGCCAGTACGCTTTGGAACGAGGAAGAATTAAGCTTCGTCCGCACAGTGCCGGTCGATTTCTGCAATATCATCATTGAAAAGGATTTCGACCGTCTGTTGGACCTCAAGCAGACCTCTCGGGACTGGAGCGGAGTGGAGCGTTTCTGCAAATACGACATGAACCTTCACCTGAACCTGGTCTGGGTGAAACGGCTCTTTTAGCCTTCGATCCGCGCCAAACAGCTCATAGTTGAAGGCCAGCAGTTCCTTGACACTACCTGCAGAAGAGAGTATATGTTCCGAGCACCGGGGATGTAGCTCAGTTGGGAGAGCGCAGGCTTCGCAAGTCTGAGGTCGTGGGTTCGAATCCCATCATCTCCAAAATAAGTGTGTAATATCTCAGGATTTCCTCATATTTCACTCCCGTTTCCAGCCGTACACAAACCCGTTACACAAAGTGGAGGCTGGAAATGGGAAGAAAACATCACTCGCCCTCTTATCTAATTTGGCAAAATTCAGGCTATTGTTTCCGTTTGATCGTTCCGGTGGACCTACGCCCCATTGTCGGAATCCGCGAGCTAAGGTATTCTTTGCGCACTGGTTTTCTCGGTGCGGCCAAGAACCGAGCGAGGAGTATGGCCGAATTTGCTCAAAGGATTTTTAAGTACATGCGGAAAGGTGGACAAGTGCGCGAACTGAAGGATGTTGAAATCCAGGATCTACTCCGGAACTATTTCCGGGAAACACTCGAACAGGATGAGCTTGACCGTGTAACCGGAATTCCCCTGGACGACCAAGTTCACGATGAACTCATGACAAATTATGCGTACCTGAAAGATACGCTTCAACGGCAGCTTTCGTTGTGTGACTACGAGCATATCAGCAAGATAGTGAAGAAGTTTATCCTTGAGCCGAAAGAGATTACGGTCAATGAGGATTCGATTCCCTTCAAGAAGATGTGCCGCGAAGCCCTGAAGTTGGAATTGAAGAAAATCGAGATTTCCGAGAAGCGAGAGACAGGCGACTATGACTCTGAGGCTGAGTTAATGTCTACCTCTTCAGCACTACTCCCCCCTACTCTTCCCACGTCTGAACAGACCTCCGAACCAGTTTCAAAAATCATCGAGAAATACGCGCAAGAGTACCAGAAGGCAGGACGGTGGACACCTAAAACCACGGAAGAGACACTCACTTCACTCAAATTATTCATCGACATCGTGGGGGATGTGCCGGTTCACACAATTGACCACAAGGTGATGAGGCACTTCAAGGATACCCTGATCCTGCTTCCGCCGAACCAGAACAAAGTCCGGAAGTACCGAGACAAGAGTGTCGCAGAGATTCTGAAGATGGACATCGAGAAGACCCTATCAGTAAGTTCCATCAAGAAGATTCATGGCCGTGTAAGCTCTTTGTTCACTTGGGCTGTAAACAATGGCTACATGGAACGCAACTGTGCGGAGAAGATGCAGATCAAGCAAACCAAGAGGCCGGATGAATTCCGGGAGCAATTTACACAAGATGATCTGAAGTTGCTGTTTCACTCGAAGATGTACATGGAGGATTCCCACGACCGCTCGTATAAGTTCTGGATGCCCATTCTTGGCCTTTTCACGGGGGCACGGATAGACGAACTGGCACAGCTTCACCTCAGTGACATCAGGCACGAAAGCGGAGTGTGGGTTTTCGACATCAACAGGGATGCTCCGGATAAGAAGCTCAAGAACAAATCCAGTAAACGCCTTACCCCAATCCACCCTTTACTGACAAATGACCTGAAGCTCGTTCAGTACGCCGAAAAGTTGAAGGCTGAAGGTCATACAAGACTTTTCCCGGAGTTGAAACGCTCCAGGGATGGATACGGCTATTTGGTCAGCAAATGGTTTGTCCGATATGCAAAGGAATGTGGCGCTACAGGTGAGAAGAAGAGCTTTCACTCCTTCCGCCATACGTTCGCCAATGTCCTGAAGCAAGATTATGATGTCCAGAACGCTATGGTATCCGAAGTTCTTGGTCATGCGGACACCTCCATGACCACTGGTCGTTATGCTGAAAGGTATGCTCCAAGCGTGTTGCTGGACAAGGTTATCAAAATGCTCCGGTTCGATGTGGACTTGGGACATCTGGAGCGGTCGAGGTTCGTTTCATCATGACTATGTCAGGACATACCTACTCGGCCCATGCAACCTGAGCTTGGTACTTGAAGGCGCTTACCTCATGCTCTCCTACGGTTATCGTCTCGCCTGATCGTACGTAAATACGCCCTCTGACGGTATCCAGGATTACTAAATTACTGGATAGCTGATGTAGGTCTCCAGCACCATGACCAGTCTGGAGCACCACGGCCTGGAAACGCCCTGTGCTGGCCGTGTTTTCCGGTGTGGAGAACACCCTGAAGGTAAGAACCGCGAGAAGCACTGTGGTGAGCAATAGGGCCAGCTTGACGAGTTTTTCCATTAACTTCCTCCATGATAAGGTTAATGATGAGGATGTTAGCACAGAGCTTGAAATTTTGGCCACAAAATGTGAAATGGTAAAAGTGGTTGTTTTACGGACCCATCTCCCCCATGGCCCTGACCTATTGGTGTGCGCGGGGCTACACTGCCGGAAAATCTTATCTGATAGGCTTCAGGCTGTCTCAATCCAGCTAAATATCAGTTTAAGCCTTACTAGTAGCCAGTCCATTGCGACTTAGCATGTCTTATTCTAAAGAAGAGAGCATGTCAGTGTTGACAACACTCTGCTACTTCACTAGAATCAGCCCACATTGTTTCTCATCTCATCTCAAGGGGCAGGATCATGAAGGCATATGGCTACATTCGGGTGAGCGGACAGGGGCAGGTGGATGGTGACGGTCCGGTTAGGCAGGAGCAAGCAATCAGGGGATATGCCGAGAAGCACGGTATCACCATCGAGAAGATATACCGGGAGGATGGTGTGTCCGGTACTCTCGAACTTCGTCCTGCTTTGGCTCAGATGATGGTGTCCCTTGAGCAGAACGGACACGGAATAAAGACGGTAATCATCGAGAAGCTGGACAGGCTTGCACGTGACTTCATGGTGCAGGAAGCCATAATCAGGGACTTCAGGAAGAATGGCTTCGAGTTGATTAGTGTCTGTGAAGGTGACGACCTGTTGGAGAATGACCCTTCCCGGAAGCTTATCCGGCAGGTGCTTGGAGTAATCGCCGAGTATGACAAGGATATGACCGTCCTGAAGTTGAGAGCAGCCAGAGAACGCAAGAGAGCACGTGGGGAGAAGTGCGAAGGCCGGAAGACTTACGAGGAAACCATGCCGGAGCTAATCGCCGAGATTAAGAAGCTCAGGCGAAAGCCCAAAGGTGCAAGGCGCTCGACACACAAGGAAGTAGCCGAGGAGTTGAACCGGAGAGGGTACAAGACCCGGTTGAACAAAGAGTTTACTGCACAGATTGTCCAGAACATCTTGAGGTAGCACGGTGACCCTGGAGCGGGTGAGTATTCAAACCACGTCTGTGTCTCATGGGGTGTGTACGATTCTATAGTGGAGAAGTAGGGTATGGCAGAGCAGATGTTAGTAGCAATCAGGGACATCCTCAAGGATGACAGGTTTCAAGTGAGGAAGGGACTAGACCTTAGTCATGTCTCGTGGTTAGCAGAGGCATACAAGGCAGATGAAGACATCCCGCCCATAACTATAGCGCGGGTGGGTGGAGTGCTGAAGCTGATAGGTGGGTGGCACAGGGTCGAGGCTCTAGGGCGAATCGGGCGGCAGCAGGCTATGGCTGAGATTCATGATACCGATGAGGTGGGGGCTTTGGCTTTAGCATCTCAGGAAAACATGAAGCATGGGCTGAAGCTCAAGTCAGGCGAACTCCGGAATCTTTTCAGACTGTACATCAAGGGTAAGAGGCACAGGGGCAGTAATGGGAAGCTGAAGTCCTCCAGGGAGATAGCCAAAGAGTTGGGCGGACATAGAACTCATGGGTGTATCTTGGGGTGGATGAAGAAGGACTTTCCCAGTGTTGCACGGCTCTACGGTAAGGCTGATGAGTTCAAGGGACCGGGAGGTGTGCGGGAACTGAGAACACGTAACTCGACCGTGGGTGACATACAGGATGCCCTGAATTATGCACGGGTGGCTTTCAAGGGGATCACAGACAAGCATGCGCGGGGAGACTTAATCCATGAGATGGAGGAGATGTTAGACCAGATAAAAGCCAGTGGTGCATGGGAGTATGTACCTCCAGCATTCTGATGGTGGGCGGGGGAGTGTTCCTGAGGAACAACTCAGGATTAATGAATGGTAGAAATCTAAGCATACTTGATAGTTAAGCCCATGGTTGTTCAAAGTGAACACCACAGGACAACACAATGTCGTTTGAGAGCTTGCCTAGCATAACTCCAGAAGAAGTTACCCTAACAATGAGGCCGCAGGGAGACTCGAAGGGAGCACGGATGAAGGAATGCAGTGTACAGGGATGTACCAAGCCAGCCGGGAATCAGTTTGGAGCAATGTGCGAGCAACACCGACAGAGACAACGGCGGCACGGAGATGCACGGCAAGAGTCTATCAGGGCCACTGAGATCAAGCCTTGTGTCGAACGGGTGGAGAAGATAGTCGAGCGGGACAAGTCCGGCAAGATAAGCGCTGGACTTGACAAACTTGTGGAGATCCTGACTGACTATTGCGAGGGAATCGTCTCTGACTTCGAGCATGGCAGACCAATGAATCAGCACAAGGTCCAGGCGGCAAGGGAGATACTAACGGTATTTAGGGAGTTCTCTCCTTTGCAGTGTGCCGGTGTTGTGGCCGGGATGCACCTCTACATGCACGAGAATCCGCACAGATTCAGCACTGATCGGGGCTTCACATTTGAGTTGGTCCGGCAGTTCCGCAGTATTAGTGATGCCAATGTCGGCTTCTACGATAAGTCGGGGTCAGGCAAGGTAAAGCGTGCCTACAAGGAGATACCTCCGCGAACCATTGGTCAACTCGGGTACATCCTGGTCGATGGTTACAAGACCTTTGTGGCCCTTGTCAGGCGACATGAGATAAGGCAGGCTGAACGGATGCAGGAGGCCAGAAACCTACTACAGGAAGGCTTTGACAACTTGCCAGAAGATGCCTGTTAGATGGCGATCCTGATCTATAACTATAGGTGTACAATTCTCGAAGCAGGGAATCTTACCTTATTCTCTGCCAATGCTTGGTGATGTAATCTATGGTATTCTGATACTTCATCTTTGCATATTCCGGGGCAAAGTGCTGCATCTCACGAAGACAGGGTAACAATGGTGAATCGAAGTTGGCCTTCATTGAGTAGGTGTAAGCATAGACGTTTTCAGATGGTAGTTTTTTCAGCTTTACCCCTTGTGCAACAAAGTTATGGTTGGGTAGGGTAAGTCCTAGCTCAATCGCTTTAAGTGCCGCAGACGGTGCGAGAATGAGATTGACCCAATCCTGATCTTCACAGTAGGTGTAAGCCTCCACAAGAGAGGGTCCGATCACTATCCTGTTTGTTTCATCAGTATAAAGGTCACCGTATGCGATAGCTCCTCTCAGTGGAACACGGTGGTAGATGTTGCTTCCAAGAAATTGTTTGGCAGCTTGTTGAATTATCGTATATGACTTCCCAGATCCGTCTTTTGAGTAGAAGATGAAGCTGTCCGAGAACCATAGGTACGCCAGTTCATGCCCTTCGTAATAGCTGCATTTCTCCCGGAGATTCTTCAGCGTCTCATGGTAATCATCAATCAGACGATATAGTTTACTCTCGACGGTTGTTTCTTTGATGAACGACTTGAACCCCAGAATGTCGAAGGGTGCGGCTCTTTTGGAACGACGGTCCGAGACGGAGCGAGTCTGACAATATACT
>CAZIJV010000072.1:0-22942 GCA_964539645.1 uncultured Syntrophobacter sp. | reverse complement strand
GCCGCCAAAAGCGGGGCAAAATTCATCAAAGAAAGTCCCAACTGCGGAAGTTGGGCTAACGGCAACACCATCCGGAAGGTGGACAACAGCTCGCCGAACCAGGACATTACCTTCGCCTATGACGGCAAAAACCAGCTCATCGAAACCAAGCGAGGCATCCCCGGAAGTGAAACCATCGTCGGCCGCTACGACTACAACGCCCAGGGGTTGAGAGTCCGCCACCGCCTGAGCGACCGCGGCGACGTGGACTACTACTACGACGGCCGGTCGGTAATCGAAGAACACAACGCGCAGGACGACACCCTTCTTGCCCACTACCGCTACGCCGACCGCCTGGTGAGCCTCGATACCGGCGCCGGCAAGCAGTACTACCACTACGATGCGCTCGGCAGCACCGTAAACCTGACAGACGATTCCGGCCTCACCCCGGTCAGCTACCAGCTCGATCCCTGGGCCACATCCGCAACCAGTATGGCGCCACAATCAACCGCAATGATGTTCCAGCGCGCCCCAAGCCGGTATTCCTTCTTCTCACTCACTTTCAATTTTTTCAGAATTCCATGGAGGCGCTCAAGAAAAATTGCACTACCTGCGAGAAGCGCATGGTATGGGAGCCTGAAAATACGAGTGAACAGGGGAAGGATGGAGCAGTGAGCAGTGAACAGTGAACTGTGAACAGGAAAAACCGAAAGAAAAATGGTTGAGGGTGAATAGACGATACTCGGCGGGAGGGATGGAGAAAGCGGAGCGCCTGTACTGCTGCTCGGGCCATAGCCTGAGGGGAATGGCGGAACATACCGGCGTTCCGCTTAGGACTCTCAAGCGCTGGAGCGGGAAAAACGGATGGGGCGAGAAGAAAAGCGAATTCGGGAAGGGCTATGATCGAGATCCGGACTCCGCAAGAGGATCATACAATCGGTATCCATCCAGTATCATGATGGACCGATCCGGCATCAAAATGGCGCCATCCCGGTACCATTCCGGTACCATTCCGGCGCCGTCAAGGCATCACAAAAGTACCAATGGATTGAATGTGGTGGCCGGTTTGCACCTTCAGCAGGCGCGCCTTTTAAAATTTTTCGAAAATTGAGGCGGATTGAAGCTGAGGCGGTTCTTTGAAAACCGAATAGAAATCGAGGAAGACGAGGGGGGGCGCGTCTACACTCTTCACTTTTGCAGCTCGTCTCCAGATTTGCGCCGATACTCCGCCCCTCCATCCGTGTTCATGAGTGTTCGTGTCTTGACGGTTTTAGCTCTCCAAAAGTCCCGCCTCCTGGTTTTTCCCTTTGACACGGATGGACATTGAATGGACATGGATGAAAAATGCCCAGCAAGGCTCAAAACCGATGCCCGGGGATATTCCACCTGTCACGCAGCGAAAAAGTCCCTGAGCAGGGTGGAACACCTACTGCTTCGATGGGCACATCATCGGAAAGGTCCGGGCGCCGAAAAGACCTTGCAGTAATGGAAAATCCCCCCTGCCCCCCTTTAGTAAAGGGGGGTAAAGGCTTGACCGGTGCTTGTTTTCCCCGCCATGCGGTTGAAGCCGACCGGGCGCGAGTACGCGCCCGGTCGATATTGGGGGGTGCGGGGGAGACACTTCCCCGCGCCTCTTATGCTTTTATGCTTTAGTGTTTGTCTGTTATTCAGATATTCAGACCGGGGACGAAGCGATCCGGTCACAGGCCGATATGGATCGATGGATCGCGTTCTTCCCTAGCTCCTGTAAGAAGCATTGATCTTCACGTAGTCGAAGGAGAAATCGCAGGTGTAGGCTGTAAAGTCCGCCTCTCCCAGGCCGAGGTCCAGGCGCACGAAGATCTCTTTTTGTTTGAAGACCCGGGTGGCCTGCTCTTCGATCCCGGCGCCCGTAACGGGGGTTCCTCCCCTGAAGACGCAAAGGTCCCCGAAATAAAGGGCGGCCAGTTCCGGGTTCAACTGCACACCGGCTCTGCCCGCCGCGGCTACGATCCTGCCCCAGTTGGCGTCCTCGCCGAAAAAGGCGGTTTTCACCAGGGGCGAGTTGGCGATGGTGAAGGCCACGCGGCGCGCCTCCTCCGAATTTCGTGCCCCGCACACATTGATTTCAATCAGCTTGGTGGCGCCTTCTCCGTCCATGACCACCTGGATGGCCAGGTCGCGCAGCACGGCGGTGAGCGCCTCGCCGAAGGCTTTGCTTTCCGGGCTTTCAAGGTCGGCTATGAGGGGATTTCCGGCCGCACCGCTCGCAAGCACGATCAGGGAATCGTTCGTGCTCGTATCGCCGTCGACCGTGATGCTGTTAAAGGATTTATCCGCTCCGGCGCGCGTCCAGTAGTCGAGCACTTCCGGGGTGACGTTTGCATCGGTGCAGGCGAAGACGAGAAGGGTCGCCATATTGGGTGCGATCATCCCGGAGCCTTTGGCGATTCCGCCTATGGTGATCTTCTTCTCGCCGAGGTCGATCCGGGCGCAGGCCATCTTCTTCACCAGGTCGGTCGTCATGATGGCCCGGGCGGCATCTTCCCATCCGTTTTTGCGCAGCGAACCGACCAGTTCGGGCAAAGCCCGTGAGATCGGGTCAACGGGCAGGGGCATGCCGATCACCCCGGTAGAGGCGACCAGCACGGACTCCACCGGGCACTTCAACTCACCGGCGACAATCCTCGCCGTCTCCCGAGCACGGAACTTTCCCTCCTCTCCGGTGCATGCGTTGGCAATCCCGGCATTGACGATGACCGCTCTTGCCGTGCGCTTCACAAGGTGTTCCCGGCAGATCTCCACCGGGGCCGCGCAGAAGGAGTTTTTGGTGAAAACGCCCGCGGCATTGCAATCCGCGGCCTTTTCGGCGCAAATGAGGGCCAGATCGGGCCTTCCGCTGTAGCGCATGCCCGAGGCCACCGCACCGGCGACAAATCCGGGAATTTCAAAAGGGTCTCTATTTACCATGGCACTTTTTGTACTTCTTTCCGCTTCCGCAGGGACAGGGGTCGTTTCTGCCGACTTTCGACTCTTTTTTAGCGGCCTGGCGCTTGGGCGGTTCTTCAGCCGGGCCGAAAAACATGGGTTGGTCTTCCTGCTCTTTGCGCATCTCCTGGACCTGGTCCTCACGCTGTATCTGGATGTGGTAGAGCTTCTGTATGGTCTCGTCCTTGATGCGGTCTATCATCTGCTGGAACATCTCGTGCCCCTCGCGCTTGTAGGCGACCAGGGGGTCCTGCTGGCCGTAGCCCCGAAGCCCGATGCCTTCCTTCAGGTAATCCATGTTGAGGAGGTGGTCCTTCCAGAGCGCATCGACCGTCTGGAGAAGCAGATAGTTTTCGAGGTCCCGCATGATGGCTTCGCCGAAATCACGCTCGCGCGCATCGTATCTTTCCCGTGCGAGTTCCGAGAGTTTTTCGCGGAGTTCGTCACGATCCAGGTCTTCCAGGGACTCAACGGTAAAGTTGGGCTGAATGCCGAACAGGCGGAACATCTCCTTGTTTATCTGCTCCAGGTCCCAGTCTTCGGCATAAGTCTTCTCCGCCGTATTCAATTCGATGATGGAATCCAGAATATCTTCGATCATATCGAAAATGGCGGGTTTGAGTTCCCCGCCATGGAGAGCCTCACGGCGCTGCCGATAGATGATCTCGCGCTGCTGGTTCATCACGTCATCGTATTCGATTATCTGCTTGCGGATGCTGAAGTTGTGCGCCTCGACCCTGCTCTGGGCATTTTCTATCGCCCGGCTGATCAGGCGGTGCTCAATGGGCTCGTCTTCCTCCATACCGATGCGCTGCATGAGCCCCGAGATCCTGTCGGCGGCAAATATGCGCATCAGGTCATCTTCGAGCGAGAGGTAGAAACGCGACGATCCCGGGTCACCCTGCCGACCCGAACGTCCGCGCAACTGGTTATCGATCCGCCGCGCCTCGTGGCGTTCCGTGCCGATGATATGCAGCCCTCCCAGTTCGACGACTCCCGGGCCGAGCACAATGTCCGTACCACGACCGGCCATATTCGTCGAGATGGTCACCGAGCCGGGCTGGCCTGCCCTTGCCACAATCTCGGCCTCTTTTTCATGCTGCTTGGCATTGAGCACCTGGTGCGGAACCCCGGAGCGCTTGAGCATTTCGCTGAGCTTTTCCGACTTGGCGATACTGATCGTACCGACCAGGACGGGCCTCTTCACACTGTAGAGTTCCTTTATTTCACCGGCCACGGCCCGGAATTTTTCCGCCTCCGTCCGGTAGATGCAGTCCGGGTTATCGTCGCGAATCATTTTCCTGTGCGTTGGAATCACCACGACTTCGAGCTTGTATATTTTCGCGAATTCGGCAGCCTCCGTATCGGCGGTACCGGTCATGCCCGCCAGTTTTTCGTACATGCGGAAGTAGTTCTGGAAGGTAATCGAAGCCAGGGTCTGATTTTCGTTTTCGACCTTCACGTTTTCCTTGGCCTCGAGCGCCTGGTGCAGGCCGTCGCTGTAGCGCCTTCCGGGCATGAGCCTGCCGGTAAACTCATCGACGATGATCACCTCGCCGTCTTTGACGATGTAGTCCACATCGCGCGTAAACAGGGCGTGCGCCCGCAACGCCTGCTGCACATGGTGGTTTATGGTCATGTGGCGGGGATCGTAGAGGTTGTCAAGCCCGAGCAGTCGCTCGACTTTGGCGACTCCTTCCTCGTTCAGGGCCACCGTACGGGACTTCTCTTCCTTTGTATAGTGGGCTTCCGCATGGAGTTGCGGAATGATCCGGTTTACCCGGTAATACAGCTCGGTCGATTTCTCCGCCGGACCGGAAATTATGAGCGGCGTCCGCGCTTCATCGATCAGAATGCTGTCGACCTCATCGACAATGGCAAAGTGCAGGTCCCGCTGGACAAGTTCGTCGAGCCGGAATTTCATATTGTCGCGCAGGTAGTCGAAACCGAACTCGTTGTTCGTACCATACGTCACATCGGCGTTATAGGCTTCCTGCCGCTCCCGGTCGTCCAGCCCATGCACGATACAGCCTACGGTGAGTCCCAGGAATTTGTATATCTGCCCCATCCACTCACTGTCGCGCCGGGCGAGATAGTCATTTACGGTAACCAGGTGCACCCCTTTGCCCGTGAGGGCGTTGAGGTAGATCGGCATAGTGGCCACCAGGGTTTTACCTTCACCGGTTTTCATTTCGGAGATTTTGCCCTGGTGGAGCACGATTCCGCCGATCATCTGCGCATCGAAAGGCCTCATGCCCAGAACCCTGGCCGAAGCCTCCCGCACCACCGCGAAAGCTTCCGGCAGAAGATCGTCGAGTTCCTCTCCGTTTTCCAGCCGCTGCTTGAACTCGGCTGTTTTCCCTCTCAACTCGTTATCGCTCAACTTGCGGATCTTCGGCTCAAAGGCGCTGATCTCATCCACAATGGGCGCAATGCGCTTCAGATTACGTTCATTCTGACTTCCGAAGATCTTTTTGAGAAAATCACCAAACATATAAATGCAATCCTTTCGGAATATTGCCCAACAACAACAAAGGCACGCTCACGTGCCTTGAAAACCCGGGTTCCGGCCCGGTTTCCCATCATCTGGCCTAATCGTCAATCCGGCAGGTCAACTCAAGCTAAACTCATATTATATACTGCATACAAACCGCTTTTGCAATCCGCCTCGATTTCTTTCAATTCCGTGCATCCGGTCGAGCGAATCTCCAGGAGACAAAAGAATTCAGGCCCCGATATTTTCAAAGATTACCCGGTGAAGGCTCACTTTAATTCCGCTCTGGAAGCAATCGCAGTGCAAATTTGCCATGCAAACGACAAATTCCCTTAACCAGTAAGCCTTTCTCCATAATGTGCAAAAAAACACACGTTTGATTTTGTGCATAGCACTCTACGAAGAAGAAGCTTTGGCCGGCAGGGGTTCCCGCACTACTGATCCGTTCAGAAACGCCCCGGCGCATTTCGATCTTTTATGCAACGCGCTATGAGCCGGAAGTGAACAGGAAGCAGTGAACCAAATCAGACCGTTTTGACAGAAATCGATACGATATGCCGTATTGCGGCAATCAGTTACAGGGAGCCCGCCCACAGTGATGACGGCGCATGGGAGGTTTTTCATTGGTATCAAAGTTGCAAAAGTGTTTGGAAAACGCTCGGGCTCTTAATATTCGGGACTTTAGCCGAAGTTCCGAAGAAACCGAAATTGTGCCGATACGGCTGATAGCTTGCCGCTATCCGCCGGACGGTACTGAATCATTATTTATATGCTAAATCGCAGGCGCCTATAGAGCAATTATTCACCAAATT
Organism: uncultured Syntrophobacter sp.; assembly: GCA_964539645.1. Classification (GTDB taxonomy): domain Bacteria; phylum Desulfobacterota; class Syntrophobacteria; order Syntrophobacterales; family Syntrophobacteraceae; genus SbD1. The sequence continues at coordinate 16,690 of CAZIJV010000072.1, read as the reverse complement.
CGGATGTAGATATCGGATGATCAGAGAAGGAGCATTGAATGAAATTGAATCTGGAGGACAAGGTCGTCGTTATAACGGGAGGCACAGCCGGCATTGGCAAGGCCTGCGTCAATGATTTTCTGGCGGAGGGCTGCAAGGTGGCCATCTGCGCCAGATCCAAAGATAAGTTGGAAGCCTTTCGGCAAGCATACGCAACCCGTCCTGTTCTTGCCCTTCAGGCGGATGTCTCAAGACCTGATGACATGGAAGATTTTGCATCGAAGACAGCGGATCATTTCGGCGGAATCGATGTGTGGGTCAACAACGCCGGGATTTACCCGAAGGGGTACCTGGCGGAAATGCCTCTCGATGAGTGGCAGCAGACTTTCAACATCAACGTCAATGGAGTGCTTTACGGCTCCAGGGCAGCCATTCCCCACCTCCGAAAAAGAGGCAAGGGGGTTATCATCAACGCGGCCTCGTTCGCCACAATCATACCCACGGCCGGGCGGGGCGCCTATGGCGTGACCAAAGCCGCCGTGAGCCACATGACCAAGGTGCTGGGCGCCGAACTGGCCCCGGACAATATCCGGGTCGTATGCTACATGCCCGGATTCGTCATCACAGAACTGACAGCGCCGGTTGTTGGCGAATACGAAGGCAACCAGATCAAACGGCAACTGGCGCAAAACCGTTACGGCCAGCCGGATGAAATCGCCCCGGTGGTTGTTTTCCTGGCTTCCGATGCGGCAAGCTTCATCACGGGAAGCGGCATCGAGGCCAGCGGCGGCAAGTTTTGCGTCCAGAATCCCTTTGTAGCCTGGGAACGTTAGCATCTTACCTCAAAGTTCAATGTCAGGAGATTGTATGCAGCAACAAGCCATTTCTCGTTCCTGGGGCGCCGATTCCGTGTTACACGCGATGTCTCGTTTTTTCACGATGCTTGTTCGGCGCTACCTTCCGGATGCCTATCTTTTCGCGGTTTTGCTGACCTTTTTCACCTTTTTGGCAGCCGTGATATTTACTCCTAAGTCGCCTATCGAACTTGTAAATGCCTGGGGTAAAGGCCTGTCCAATATTCTGATGTTTACCATCCAGTCGGCCCTCATTTACGTTACCGGCCACGCCCTGGCCAGCACCGACGTAGTCCGCAGGAAATTGGATCTGCTGGCCAGAATGCCTCGCACTCCGCTGCAAGCCGCGTATGTGGCATTCTTCGTCACCGCGCTCGGAAGTCTGTTCAACTGGGGATTCGGCCTCGTCGTAGGCGGCTTGGCCGCCCGTGAAATGGCCCGCCGATTACCCAACATCGATTATGGTTTTACAGTCGCCGCGGGTTATTCAGGCTTTGTGGTTTGGCACGGCGGTTTTTCCAGCGCCATCGGCGCGGATCTTGCCACCCAGGGTGGCATCCTTTCCAAGGCCATCACCGCTAAGGGCCTTCCCGACCTCGTCATACCCTTTTCAGACACAATACTCTCCTCCTACAATATCACCATCACCTGCACGTTGCTGATCTGCATCCCTTTCCTGCTCAAATTCATCGCTCCTCGTGCGGATGAAATAGTACCCGTCGATCCGAACCTGTTCGCAGGTGAAGGCAAACTCACGGTAGCCCAAAAGGAAAACACCGTCGCCTCTAAAATAGAGCACAGCCGCATAGTGACCATGTTGTTCAGCATCCTGGGCTTTACCTACCTCGGATACCATTTCTATACTCGCGGCCTCGACATCAACCTGAACATCCTGTTCATCACTTTCATGTGGCTCGGCCTGTTCCTGCATGGTACTCCAATCCGGTATGTGGCCGCATTGAAAGAAGCGACCAGTGGCGCGAGCGGCATTATTACCCAGTTTCCTCTCTACGGTGGCATCCAGGGAATCATGATTTTTTCCGGCCTCGCCGTGATGATCTCAAACTGGTTCGTCTCCGTCGCCACGGCTAAGACTTATCCCCTACTCACCTTTTTGGCAGCGGGGATGATCAACATGTTCGTACCGTCCGGCGGAGGCCAGTGGATCGTGCAGGCCCCCATCACCATTCCCGCGGCCATGGAACTCGGCGCCAATCCCGGTTTGGTCGGAATGGCGGTGGCCTACGGAGATCAATGGACCAACATGATTCAGCCATTCTGGGCGCTGCCCATGCTCGCCATCGCCAAGCTCGGCGTTCGCGATATCATGGGCCCTTGCGTTATGACCCTTATTCTCAGCGGAATTATCATGGGGGCCGGCCTCTATATTTTTGCCTGAGTTGAAAAAACCGGCGGGCCGCGCCTTACGGAAGGCGGCCCGCCGGTTTCTGTTCAAAACTCTTCTGTGACAGGTGTTTTCTAAAACTTTACCCCCTGCTTTTCCAACTGTTTCACCTTGCGAAAGATGGTGCTGCGGTCCACCTGAAGTTGCTTCGCCACCTCGGTTATGCTGCCATAGCGCTGCATGGCGGCTACAAGGACCTTGTTCTCCAGATTTTTCATCACTTCTTTGAAAGTCTTGCCCTCCAGGTCTATGGCCTTCTCGTTTGAAGCATTCTGCCGGGCGGGTTTGATATGAACACCGGTAATCGGCAGGTCCCTGGCGGTAATCAGGCCTTTCTTACAGGTTACCGCCAATCCCTGAACCAGATTTTCCAGCTCACGAACATTTCCAGGCCACTTATAGGCGCGCAGGATCTGCTCGGCCTCTTCGGAAAGGGCAAGATTTCGACGATACTTGTTGCTGTAAAAGTCGAGAAACATGCGCGCCAGGAGCAGAATATCCGCCTGCCTGTCACGCAACGGAGGAATGGAGATCACGGCTACTTTGAGGCGGTAATAGAGATCGGTTCGAAATTCCCCCCTGGCTACGGCGTGCTCGAGATTTTTATTGGTAGCGGCGATGATGCGAACATCAACCTGCCTGACCGCGGTTGAACCCACACGCACGATCTCCCTGTCCTGTAAGAAGCGCAGCAGGCAAGTCTGCACATTTATGGGAAGCTCCCCGATTTCGTCCAGAAATAGTGTTCCCCCGTCAGCCGCTTCGATCAGGCCTATTTTGCCTTGCTTGGCGCCCCCTGAAAAAGTTCCCGCCGCATAGCCGAACAATTCGGTCTCGATCAGATTGTCCGGGATGCTGCCGCAGTCAACTTTGATAAAGGGCTTGTCTTTACGATTACTTAGCTCATGAATACGTCTTGCAACGACGTCCTTGCCAACCCCTGTTTCTCCAAGCAAAAGCACGCTGGCATCCGTTTCGGCAACGGTGCAGGTTTCAAGGTACATCTTCTGCATGGCGGCGCTGAAAAATATTTTGGGCGTTTTTTTCAGCAGATCATGGGCGCCGCCGGCAGTGCTGAGGTGCTGAAAGGTCTCCAACAATTCCTTTTGAAGAAGCAGTTGTTCGCGCAACTCGGACAGCGTGGTTACATCCCGAATAAAGGTAATGCACAGGGCGACCTCGCCCCTTTCGTCAAAGACCGGATACCCTTCGAGGATGACCTTGCGGCCATTGGCTGAAATGGTCTGGACCAGAGTCGCCGGTTGCTTCGTTTCTACCACCTCCGGGTTAAGAACGACATCCAGGACGCCGAGCCGGACAAACTCTACTGCAGGCCTTCCGATTAACTTTTCACGCGGAATTCCGGTCAATTCAGAATGACGCCGGTTTAAGTGGAGGATGGTTCCCTGCGCGTCCGTGATACAGATCCCTTCTTTGAAGGCATCCCAGATCTGATCGAGATAATCCTGTAACATGACAGCATCCGTTGGTCTTGGAAGGTATCCGGGGGCCATTGAACATCCCGGCGCAAGCGGTAGTGTGGCCTATTGGCCGATAAAAGGCAAGAGATTCAGCGAGGCTATCCAATGACCCCTGATGGCCGAAACGCAAAAAGCCTCCGGCAGGAGAACATGCCGCCGGAGGCTTTGCGAATGACAAAAATGCCGGTAAAGGCGCTACTCAAGCATTTTCAGCCTTTCGCGAAGCTGCTTCATGAAATTCTCGTCTGCTTTTACGCCCTCAAGCTGGCAAACCCGCCCCAGATAGGCATACTTCGGCAGGCCCATGCGGTGGTAGGTAAGCGCCTCGAAGCTAATATTCGCGCGCCGCGGAAGCATTTTGCGGATGCTCACTATCTCCTCTAGCGTATCGTTGAATCCCGGAACTACGGGCGTACGAACCAGGACCGGCAGCTTCGGAAAATGTGCCCAGACATGTTCTATGTTTTTCAGGATCAATTCATTCCCAACACCTGTGAACTCTTTGTGTTTCTCGCTATCCAGGCACTTGATGTCGTAAATCAGTGCATTCAGCACTTGGCATGCCTGATCGATAAGCTCCGTCGGGTAGTGTCCGCAGGTCTCTATGGTGGTGTGAATCCGCCGCCGCCTGGCTTCCCTGAGCAGCGCCAAGGCAAACTCGGGCTGGGCCATTGGTTCGCCTCCGGAGAGCGTCAGACCGCCCTGAGAGCGACTGTAAAAAACATCGTCCCTTTCCACCTGTTTGAGAATGTCATCGACACTCGTAAGCCGGCCGTAGAAAGACTGTGCACCGGTCGGACAGGCTGAAACGCACAGACCGCACTCAGTGCAGAGGCGCCTGTCATAGCAGATGAGGTCCTCGACGACTTTGAGCGCTCCGTTCGGGCAGACCTCGATGCAGCGCCCGCATACTTCCGCTGTAAGGCAGCGAGTCGGATTAAAGGCGCGCTCCGGATCGCGGCGCTGGGATTCGGGATTGCTGCACCACCGGCAACGCAGGGGACACCCTTTCAAGAAGACAAGAGTCCGGATTCCCTGACCATCGTGCATGCTGAATTTTTGCACATTGAAGACAATCCCTGTCTGTTGCCTGTCCGACATGATAGTTCTCCGCAAAACGATAAAGCAAAACAGCGCATGGCAATCCGAGGGAAGCCCTGCGCCGTTTTTTTTTTAATGTGGCCTGATCGACCTAGAAATCAGCGTGTTCGGTTCGTTCAATGACGTCACGCTGCAGATCCGGGGAGAGATCGCAAAAATAGGCGCTGTAGCCGGCGATGCGCACGAGCAGATTGCGATAATTCGACGGATCTTTTTGCGCAGCCTCCAGCGTTCGTCGATTGACAATGTTAAACTGCAGGTGCCACAGCTTGAGATCGCAAAAAGTACGGATCAGATTGACGAGTTTTTCGGTTCCTTCGTCACCGGCCACACATTTCGGAGAAAGCTTGATGTTGAACAGGCGTGAAGCACGGTTGATCATGCCGTAGTTTTTGCTGTGATAGTTGGATAACAGCACCGCGGTGGGGCCATTTTTGTCGGCGCCATGGGAAGCTGAGGCGCCATCGGATAGTGCGGTCCAGGCTTTGCGTCCGTTCGGCGTTGCCGAAACCACTTTGCCGAAGGGAACATGAGAGGTAACCGGAACATAGCGCAGATCCACATGAACCCCCCGCTCCACGGTGCTCTTCCTGGCCGCGATCTGGCTGATAGCATCGATGTCCTTGGCGATCGAGTCAACGTAAGGATCGTCGTTACCGTAGCAGGGTGCGCTTCTGAGCATTTCACGAATCGGTTCGAAACCCTCGAAGTCGGCCTTCATGGCCTTGATCACCTGCTTCATGGACAAACGCCTGTCATCGAATACCAGCTTTTTGATCGCCGCCAGAGAATCGACCACGGTGGCGTAGCCTAAAAATTCAAAATAGGAATAATCAATGCCGCCCTCGATCTTTTTGGACTGCAGGTCCTTACAGTTGCTCATACAGAGGTTGTGCATGACCGAGGAAAATGGAGTAGCGAAATGCGAAGGGCGCAGGCAGTCAACTACATGCTGCTGCTGGAAAGCCTTTTGCAGCAGATTCAGGTGCTGGGTCTTGTAGGCATCATAGAACTCTTCCCAGCTCTTGAACTCTTCGGGATCACCCGTTTCCTCCCCGATGAGTTCATCGCCGTAACGCAGCATCCTGCCATTGTACATCAGCATTTCCAGCGCAGAGGCAAAATTGATATACACACATCCGGAAGTATAGGTGTCGCGGTTAGGCAAACGCGCTTCCGTGCAACCGGAAACGGCGTAGTCGAGCGCTTCATTCATGGGCGCGCCCTTGATGGCGTACAGGGGCACGATTTCTTCATCGTTGATGAGCTTGGGAAACCCCGAGCCGTCCTTGATGGTCAAAGCAATTTCGTGCAGGAAGCGCTTCGGAGTGCGCGAGTGGATGCGCGCCGCAAGGTCAGGGTAGTTTAGCGGGAATTCCCGTTTGGATTGCAGAAAAAGGTAAGAAAGATCATTGGTTGCGTCTTCGCCTTCAGGCGTCTGGCCTCCTATGGTGACCGCCTCCCAGTGAGCATAGGCTTCGCTGAATTCATTTCCGGTAGGATTGATGTACAAATCTACGAATTGAGCCATCTCGACCCACATACACTCGAGCAACTCGACGGCCTCGCTCTCGGTCAGCGCTCCTTCGGCCAGGTCTTTTGCATAATAAGGGTACAGATACTGGTCCATGCGGCCGTTTGAGATCACCGCAGCGGCTTTCTGCTCAAGACGCGAAAACATTTGCACGAACCACTGGCTTTGCATTGCTTCACGGAAGTTGCGCGCGGGATGAGCCGGAACATGGGCGCAGATCTCCGCCATGCGCAACAGTTCCTGTTTCCGCACCGGGTCTTCTTCCTCCGCGGCGATCTTGCGGGCCAGTTCCGCATGACGCCGGGCCCAGATCATCACAGCATCGCACACGATGATCATGGCCTCGAGGAAAGGCTTTTTCTCCCACAGGTCAACCGAATTGTTCAGGTCCAGGCCCGCAAGTCGCTCCTTGGCTTCGTTTTGCAGGTCGATGAAACCACGTTTGAGCACCTTCTCGTAGTCCGGGACCCATTGCAGCGCGGAACGGTAGGAAGCCGTTTCACTGACTACGAACTTGGAACGCAGACCCAGTTCGTCGTCGTAGGTCACGCCCCGGATTTCTTTTGGCATCACTGCGTTGAGATGTTCGTGAAAGGTCCTGCCTTTCCAGTACGGAGCGATCTCCTCCAGAATGATTCTCATGTCCTCTTCCGTTACGGTGAAGGGACACTTTTCGCGCTCGGGCAGTTTGCTGATCACTTCAGTATAAAAGTCGCCGTCGATTTCCGGATAAAGAATGCCATAGCGTCCGGGTTTTCCGGCACGCCCGGCGAGAAGCTGGCCCGGGGTGATGTAAACGGTTATTTTTTCCGCCACGTGTTTGAGCGCCTTAGCCCAGCGCAGGGTGAGCAACTCTGCCTCGCTACCGGCCATGGACTCCGTAAAGTAGCGGGCACGCTCCACATCGATGGCAGGAGTCTGGAACTGAGTACGCTCCAATATGTCGTAAATGCGTTCACGCCCTTCCCGGTTGACACTCTTTTTTGCAACACGTTCTTCCTGAGGAGACAGGCAGCAGGTGCTCAAAAGCATTGTATTTCCTCCTGGGTTGACAATAGACATCCGGTCTCAGACCGATAGCATCCATAAAAAGGCTCTTGAGCAACAGGAATAGCATCAGATATGCCAAAATAGATATAGCATTGATAATACAACATAAAGGTTAATTTGCCTGGGGAGTGCGCTCTGCCGTCAAATCGGCACTGAGCTGTGTTTTTTTGCAACGATCAAAGCCTTAATACATTGAAAACAATAGCATACTTATAAATATGTGCATTTCTGCGCATTGCCCGGGCATGCGGTGTCTCTGCAATGCGAAAAATGATCAGGTGTCCTGGTATCGCTTTTGCACTCGCAAGGTCATCGCTCGTCCGCCCGGATTTCCGGCAGCCCAGTCAAATGGAAAACAATTAATCACAGGGGAAGAAGTCTTGATGATCAGAGCAAAAACCTCATACCTCCCAACCTGGGCGGCCTACCTGCTCCTGGCCATTGCTCCGCTTTGCTGGGCCGCCAACTTCGTACTGGCTCGCGGGGTGATTGAAATCCTGCCGCCGTTCGCCTTTGCCTTCTGGCGCTGGGTTCTTGCTTTTCTCCTTTTGCTTCCCTTCGCCCGGCGACATGCAGTCCGGGACTGGCCCGCGGTGCAGGCCGGATGGAGGCCGATACTCCTGCTGTCCATCACGGGCGTCGCCGCCTTCACCAGCATGGCCTATGTCGCAATGCACACAACCACGGCGATAAACGGCGCCTTGATCCAGACGACCATGCCCGGATTTATCATTTTCATGTCGGTGACAATTCTCGGCGAAAAAGTATCTCCACGTCAGTTAACGGGTGCGGGGGCATGTATTCTGGGCGCTGCAACCGTCGTTCTCCATGGAGACCCGGTGACCCTTTACAATCTGGATTTGTCTCGCGGTGATCTGATCATGACCGTTGCAGTGGTGCTGTATGGGATCTATTCTCTCGCTTTGAGTCGCAGGCCCGATATCCACCCGCTCAGCCTGATGGCGTATACCTTCGCCATAGGCGCCCTCTGTCTGCTTCCATTCTATCTCTGGGAAATGATCAACACGGGTGCTTTTTCCGTGACTTGGGAAGTGGCCCTGAGCATTCTCTTCGTGGCCCTGTTTCCCTCCATTGTAGCCTATTTCTGTTGGAACCGGGGCATTGATATCATAGGCCCCGGCCGGGGCGGACTTTTTATATGCCTGATGCCGGTTTTTGCCTCCATCCTGGCTATTGTGTTTCTTGGTGAGGCTTTGCGATTCTACCACATCGCGGGCATGTTGATGATTCTCGGCGGTATCTTCATTTTCAGCAGATGATTTAGCGGTCTTCCTCGGGACTTACTCAGACTGTGACTGAGTTTTTCGATTGCCCTGAGACAAGGTCGAGCACCAGGGCGTTTTCGTCACAATTCGGGAACTTGGGACAGTGGAGGCAGTCGGCCCATACTTTTTGAGGAAACATGTTCTTATCGACCAGGCGGAAGCCGAGCCGCTCGAAAAAACCCACTTCGTAGGTGAGGGTAAAGAGCCGCCCGATGCCGATTTCCTCTGCCTCCGAGATGCATGATTCCACAAGGCGCCGCCCTATTCCGCGGCCCTGGTGCGACTCAAGAACCGCCAGGGAGCGTATCTCGGCGAGGTTTTCCCAAACGATGTGCAGGCTGCAGCACCCCACGACCCGGTCCGATTCATCTTCGACAAACACCAGGATGTCCCGCAGATGCATGTACAATTCGGCAAGCGACCGGGCGAGAAGCTTACCCGATTGCGCGAAATCCCGGAGCATCTTCTGGATTTCGACTACATCCGCCATTTTAGCCTTACGAATCATCTAAAAAGCCCTTCCGCTTTGCGAATCAATCCCGGCCGGTCACGAGCGGCGGGACAGGACGTGCTTCATGGAATCGATAAAGTATTCAATCTCGGGGACCGTAGTTGCGAACCCGGGAGAGACACGCACGGTTCCCTCCGGAAAAGTCCCCAGGGTCTGGTGAGCCAGGGGAGCGCAATGCAGGCCGGTCCTCACCGCAATATCAAATGCCTGGTCCAGGATAAAGCCGACATCGGCTGGATTCATGCCTTCCACGACAAAAGAGACTGTCCCGGAGCCCCGTTTGTCAGGCTTCAATACCTTTATTCCCGAGATGCCGGATAACTCATTTTCCAATAGAAGGGCAAGAGCGGTTTCATGGTCTAGAATGCGCTCCATGCCTGTTTGAAGAACATAATCTAACCCAGCAGACAGTCCCACCAGCCCGGGGAGATTGGGAGTTCCGCTCTCGTAGCGGTCCGGGCAGGACTCGGGCTGTTCCGGCTCCTCCGAACGACTGCCCGTTCCGCCTTCCATGAGGGGCAACACATCCAGGTCCGGCCTGACGTAGAGTATTCCCACACCGGGAGGCCCGAGCAAAGCCTTGTGCCCGGAACAGGCAATCATCCCGAGGCCCATTTCTTCGGCGGCAATGGGTTGAATACCGGCGCTCTGGGCTGCGTCCAGCAGCAGGGGAACCCCGGCCCGGGAGCACATCTCGGAGACCTCGGCCACGGGCATGAGCGCACCGTTTACGTTGGAGACATGCACAAGGATCGCCAGCCTTGGCTTCAAGCTGAGCAACTCCCGGAAGGCGACGAGGTCCGGGGCGCCCGCAGGCCCGCACGGAATGTGCGAAACAATCACCCCATCGTTTTCAAGTCTTCGCAGAGGGCGCACAACCGCGTTATGCTCCATCGAGGATAGAACCACCCGATCTCCGGGGCGCAGCCACCCCTTCAGGACGAGGTTTATGCTCTCGGTGGCATTCTTGGTGAAAACGACTCTTTCCGGGTTCGAGATACCGAGCAGACCCGCTACCGCGGCCCTGCACCGCGCCACGGTGGACATGGCCTCCCGGGCGTGCCTGTGGGCCCCCCTGCCGGGAGAGGCGCCCATGGTTTCCAGCACCCTGCCGACGGCCACCGCCACCGTGGGCGGTTTCGGAAAAGAAGTCGCGGCGTTATCGAGATAAAGACTCACGGATAGATTCTTTCCTGCCCGCTGTAGACGGTGAACTTCCCGGCCCGCGCATACCCTATGAGCGTAACGCCGAGGGATGCAGCCAGCTCGACCGCAAGGCTGGTTGCAGTGTTGCGGCTAACCAGTATGGGTATGCCCACCTTGGCGGCCTTAATCAGCATCTCCGAGGTCAGCCGTCCCGTGGTAATGAGCATCTTGTCCCAAAGTGGTATGTTATTCAGGAAAACATGACCTACTATCATATCGACCGCGTTGTGGCGTCCAATATCGTCGCGAAAGAGCAGAAAACGGTCAGGGGCGGCGAGTAAGGTATTGTGAACACCATGGGTATGCCGGTATGTCTCGCTCAGGCGATTCAGATCCTCGACCCGGTCAAGTACCTGTCCCGGCGAGACCTTAAGGTCGCTCTTCACGGGTTTGCTCAGCAGCGCATCGAGCGAGAAGTAAAAAAGCGAACCCTTTCCGCATCCCGAAGTGACCGTCCTTTTCTGCCAGAGATTCTCCGCCACTGGTGCAGGTTTTCTGGTCGAGACCCTGACCTGTCCGGCTTCTCCGTCTATGTCGAGACGCAGGATATCCTCCGGCGCCGATACAAAGCCTTCGGCGTAGAGAAATCCTGCAGCAAGTTCATCGAGATGATGACCGGCGCAAAGCAGGGTAACCATTTCACGATCGTTGAGATATAACGTGACCGGTCTTTCCCGGATTACCCATTGAGTCTGCTCCAGCCTCTTCCCATTTCTGTCGTAGACTTCTACGGCTGCCGAGGAGACCTGTTCGGGAACCGGGATTTCTTTTTCATCAAACACGTCCACTCCTCTTTGTCCCGTATTATATCCCTCTTTGCACATATTCCGAATAGTCAGACAGTATGCGTGCATGGTCGAAGGCCAGATTCTCCGGAAGCGCATGGAGCGGGAAAACCCCTATAGCCCGTGCATCATCGGCGGCCTGCGGCGCCCCTTTTCCCCTCGCCGTGAAGACCACGCTCACCGTATGCTGCCGGGGGTCGCGGCGAGGATCGGAGTAGACGTGAAACTGGCGGAGATTCTCGAGCTGGAGTCCCGTCTCCTCTTCCACTTCTCTCAAAACCGCATCCTCTACGGTCTCCCCGTAATCGACGAAGCCGCCTGGAAGGGCCCACCCGAAAGGAGGGTTGCGGCGTTCGATCAAAACGATGCCTTCGCCGGGGATTTCAATTATAGCATCCACGGTAAGGGCGGGGTTCCTGAAGACGGTGACAATGGCTCCGCACCGGGGGCACGTTACCTTTCCTTCGCTCATCGAAAGAGTCCTCTTCTAGGCCCTGCTTTTCTCGCGCATGAGCAGATGCTCGAGGAGAAGCACGAAAAAAATCCCGAATATCAGTCCGTTTCCCAGAAACACCCGAAGGACCGACGGAAGCTCGTTTATCAGGCTCTGAGGCAGAAAGCCGACAAGGGTTCCAACCAGCACCGGCAGACCTACGACGTAATAGGTTCGCTGCTCGATTCCATTTCCCACGACTATTTCGAGCGCAGCGCCTATCTGTATTCCCATTGCCGTGCAGAGGGCGGCGCCCACCACTGGAGCGGGAACGAGCGCAAGCAGCGCGGCCAGTTTCGGAATAAAAGCGGAAAGAACAAACAGCAATCCGCAATAGGCGACAGCGAACCTGCTTGCTACCCGAATGGAGAGTACAATCCCGGGGCTCATGCTGTAGCTCACCAGACCGATAGTCCCCATCAGCCCACATACAACCCCGGCGACTCCATTGATGAACAGTCCGCGGGGAATAGCCCGGGGCAGCCGCTCCCTGCTGGTAATATTGGCCACGGCTTGAATACTCCCGATGCTGTTTACAACAACGGCTACATAGGATACCGCAAAAGCTATGACCGCGGAGTAGCTGAACTCCGGCCTTGAAGGAATGAGATCGCCTGGTATCGAGAGCCATTGAGCGGAGGCGAGGTTGCTCAAAGAGGGATGTTCAAGCAGGAAAAAAAGACAAGTTCCCAGAAACATGCCGACCAGAAGCCATACCGTCTTCAGGAAGCCCTTGAAGCGATATGCCATCGTCGCCATAAGGAGTACGAGCGCCATACTGAGCAACAGTTTCCCGGAGCTTCCCTCGGGGTTCGATTGTCCCGCACCAGCCATGAGTCTTCCGATGTAGGGCAATAGGGTAAAGGATATCAGCATCAGGATGACTCCGACGACATTCGATGTCATCACGGCCGTTATCCTTTCCGGCTTAACGATAAGAATGGCCGCCATCAACAGAAGGCCGCCCGTGAGCGCCCCGGCTTGAATGGCTGCCATTCCATAGGGGGCGATCAGCATGAAAGTGAGAAGCAACGCTGTGGAAGGACCGTCAATGACGGGATACCTGTGCCCCCACAGGCACTGGACGGCGGTGAAGAAACCGGAAGTAAGCAGGATGAGTTGCAGGAACCGCACCTCTTCGGCAGGCCCGAACTGGAGCACGCGGGCCGGGAGAATCGCGGAAGTGATGAATATCGGAAAAATGATGACGCACCACTGCAGGGCATACAGCACTGACAGCCTGAGCGGGGGATTGTCGTCGATGTCGTAAATATAGCGGGGTATATTCATTGGAAGGTCCAATAGGACCTATAGGCCGAATAGGACCTATTCTGAGGGATTGGCAACGTTCAGCCGCCTGCTCTTCTATAATGCCGTGATAATCCCCGTCCGGAAAGGGGGATTGTTTTCAGCCATGAACTATGCATTTGATTCTAGTGTAAAATTTCGAACAAGGTACTGATGGAATCTTCATTATGAATGCTGCGAATTGCTGCGGCAAAAAGTTTGGCCGCGCTGACGCAGGTAATTTTTCCGCACCGCATGACTTCCTCGCGAAGGGGCAGCGTATCGGTCACGATGAGGCTCTCCAGGGAACTGTTCTGGATACGCTCGACCGCCGGTCCGGAAAGAACCGCATGGGTAACACAGGAATAGACGGATTCAGCGCCTTCTTCGAGCAGTCTTTTCGTAGCGGCAACGAGGGTTCCCGCAGTATCGACCATATCATCCAGTATGATGGCTGTCTTGCCTTCCACCTCTCCGATTATATTCAACGCTTCGGCCTTGTTCGGATCGGATCGGCGTTTGTCGATCATTGCGAGGCCCGACTTGAGCAGTTTGGCGTATGCACGGGCACGGGGAACGCCTCCCGCATCCGGTGAAACGATAACCAGGTCACGGTCGAAGTGCTCCTTGATGAACGGGAGCAGTATCGGCGATGCGTAGAGGTTATCCACGGGCACATCGAAAAATCCCTGTATCTGCCCCGCGTGCAGGTCCATAGTCACAATCCGGTTCGCGCCGACACGGGTGATCAGGTCGGCAATGAGCCTGGCGGTAATAGGCACACGCGGCTTGTTTTTCCTGTCCTGGCGCGCATAGCAGTAGTAGGGCATCACCGCCGTAATCCTGCGGGCGGAAGCGCGTTTGAACGCATCGATCATGACGAGCAGTTCCATCAGATGATCGTTGACCGGGGAAGCTCCGGACTGGATAACAAAAACATCTGCTCCCCTGACGTTTTCACCGATTTCGACTCGTATTTCCCCGTCGCTGAAACGCCCTACCATTGCCTTGCCCAAAGGGATTTCCAGGATTTCGCAGATTGCGTTGGACAGCACGGGATTGCTGTTCCCGGCGAAAACCTTCATTCCATAAACTGCCATGCTCGTTTCCTCATACTTTGATTTTGTCGTGACGGTATGACCAACTTGAACAATCCACCAGGAAAAGGAAAGGGCCTGTGGCAGGGGGGCGCCACATTGCTCCTTAATCAGCATCCGGCAGGCGGCAGGTCAACAAACAGGGCGGGGGTTATCCCCGCCCGCCGCACATCATCACCAGGTGAGTCGCTCAACTCGGCTACATATTATATAAGGCCGCGAAAGGCAAGCTATTCCGACTGTCGATCCGACTGATATCGGTGGCGCCCACGCCTTTCAAACATCTGCACCGACAATCTATCCTGTCTCAGATGCTGTCGATGTCCTCTTCCGTAAAGCAGTATCCCTCGTGCCCCGGCCAATACAGGAATCTATGGCAATGCGGGCATTGCATAATGTTCTCATCACGCTGGAGTTCAATGAATTTTTGAGGGGGTATATTCATGTGACACACCTGGCACACGCCGTTTTCCACAGCCGAAACGGCCACGCCTGCCTGCTTCAGTAAAAGAAACTCCGTCTTCTTCATGAGTTCGGGACTTACGCGATCCCGGACGGCCTGGCGAATGACCTCGAGGCGATCGAGCCGGCTCTTCAGTTGATCGCTTTCCTGCTGGAGGACTGTTTTACTGTCGTCGAGCTTTGTGCGCCTCTCCGCCACCTCGGTTTCCAACGCACCAATCTCCCGCTCAAGGCGTTCGATGGTTTCCATCAGTTCCAGCGCACTCTCTTCATTCTTGGAGATCTCTTTTTTTGTCTCCTCCATCTCCTTCAGGGCAGCCTGATATTCCTTATTTGTCTTGACCTCACTCTGTCTGGTCTTCTGCCGGGCAACGCGCGCGCGGAGATCCTCCGTCTGCTGCTCGACGGATTTATGCGTCTTGCGGGCATTGTCGTATTCCTCCTTCTTTGAGAGGTATTCTCCCTCAAAGAGTTCGAAATCCTTCTCGAGTTCGGCAATGCGACGAGGGGTCTCCTCGTATCCACGGATCAACTGGTTCTTCTTATCCTCTATCTTCTGGTATTCTATCAGACACTTTAGCTGGTCAAGCAATTCACTACCTCCTGATAAAAATAGGGCGTTTGCAAACCCAATTCTTGCCATTCACTAAAACTTTAACATTTCCCGGCAATTACCTGAAACGGATCTTTTTCCGAACTCGATATGAAGACTTCCAGATCAACTCGTTCGGACTTGGCCTTGTTTCTTACAAAAGCGGCAAAAGGCTCGAGGACGATCCTTTCCGAAGCAAAATGCCCTATATCAATTACCCCGAGGCCGGCCTCCTCGGCCAGTCTCCAGTCGTGATACTTCATATCTCCAGTGACGAAAACATCGGCCCCAGAGGCAACCACCCTCCCGAGAAGGCTCGCGCCGCTCCCCGTACACACCGCTACCCGCCTGACAAGGCGCTGCGGATCTCCAGCCATCCTGACTCCCGCTGCTCCAAGTGCATTATCCAGTCTCTCTGCCAGCGTTTTGAGCCTGACCGCCCGCGGCAGCGATCCCGTCAGCCCGAGGCCCAGGTAGTGCTCATCACCGGAAAATCCTTTTTGGACTTCGAGAGCAGAGACGGTTTCCAGCCCCAGCAGCGACTTGAGCTGTGCATTAGTGCCTTCATGGGCCGCATCAAGATTTGTATGGGCGGCAATGATGCTGACACCGGAAGAAATGGCATGCGCAATGATCGATCCGGGCCATGAATCGATCTGCACACTCTGGATTGGCCGAAGGAGCAGCGGATGGTGGGTGAGAAGGCATTGACACCCCAGTTCCCGGGCCTCTTTCAAAACACCCGCCCCGGGATCGAGAGCGATGATGACCTTATCGACAACAGCTTCCAGGCTCCCCACCTGGAGACCGCAGTTGTCCCAGGACTCGGCATACCGAAAAGGCGCCCAGTCATCGATCCACTGAATAATGTCTTTTACTCGGATCATATTTTTCACGGCCCACCAAAAGAGAAGGGGTGCTCCTTTTGGAACACCCCTCTTAGATTTAGACCGGTCCTGTTGCTCCCGGTGTCCTGATGTATTTCATTAAACGCTCCCTCTTGAGAAGCGATATCATTGTAACCATGATGATCCAAAGATCCTCGAACCTGCCTGGCGGCAATACTATCTCGTACTGACCTGGTGGGCCCACCTGGCCTCGAACCAGGGACCTGCCGGTTATGAGCCGGATGCTCTACCAACTGAGCTATGGGCCCGTTTTATCGGACAAAGAAAATATCAGTATAATGGCCGCGAGCAAAAGGTGTCAAGAAGAATCAGGCCACTTTCCAGGGCAATCGCATGTAAGACTTCTGGACTTTGGGCTCGATGTGTGCCAAAGTACCTTGGTGAATTCTATCCCAAGGAGGATGTCGCATGGAAAAGGAATCTAATCATTCGGTTGCCGGTCATTTTTCGTCTCTCAACGACCCACGGATTCAGCTAAAAACCTCGCATAAACTCATAGACATCATTGTCATCACGCTTTGCGCCGTCATATGCGGCGCCGACGATTGGGTTGAGATCGCTCGCTTCGGGAAAGCTAAAGAGCACTGGTTCAGGACTTTCTTGGCCTTGCCCAAAGGCATCCCCTCTCACGACACGTTCGGACGAGTTTTCTCGTTGCT
>CAZIJV010000071.1:0-23258 GCA_964539645.1 uncultured Syntrophobacter sp. | reverse complement strand
GGATTGCCAAGGCCTTCTCTGTTTCACTAATTCTCCTGGGGCCGTGAACGGTTACTAAAACACTACCTGAAATGTATGAAACAGAAGAGATGGGCAGAGCGAGATGGAGTTCATTTTCATGCTTTTAGTGGTGATTTCACAATTTATTGCTTTTGGCGTCAGGTGAAGCATCAACTCATTTCTCGGGATATACCAGTTAAAAATGGCTCAATAATACAAATTGGCGATGAATTTGTCCTCCAGATCCGAAGAGAACTACGCAACTTCATCGACCCACACGTCGTTCAGATGGTGTCCGGGAGATTTGCAAGGGTCATACGGCTTGGCCGGGATGCCTACTTCAGATCGGTTCAGAAGCGCCCTATCTATGCCAGCATCGATCATTTAAAGTCGGGGGTACTTGCGGGAGTTGTAGAGAGTGCAAGGGGACCGAACTGGCTTATAATGAAGTCACAGCATGATTATGCATCAGTTCGAGCCTTCCTGTACGAGATGTGGTTCGGATTCATCGGTTTGTACGATAGATTGGTAACAGAAATGGAGTTGATTTTACCTAAGCTATCAGAAATGCCGGTTGAGATAATTCTTGATTTAGGAGATTTTGAAGGTCTCGATGATCTTGATCCATCAAAGCCCCCTCCAAATGAAGCACCTGAAATCTTAACTGAAGATATTGGACGTGTTCGAATCAAGTTCAAACCTGATTTCATCTATAACTTCAATGGGTTCGAAAATATAGGTGAGAAACTTGTACTCAAAGCTCTAGCGCAAGGGCTTGTGACGTTACACTTAGGGTCAGAAAGAATGGATGACGTAGCTTTAAAGACCGTGCTGGATAGGGTCATTGGTGACAAAGCAATTCGTGTCATTCATCTTTTCGCCAGTTACCATCCACTTGATTATCTGCTGCACGCTCAAGAGCAAAGAATAACGTTTCTTGCGCATGAAGACTTTGTCTTTTCAAAGCTGAAGCTATCAGATGGCTGTCTTCCGGTCAAAGCAAGGCCAGTCCTCACGACCAAAGACGAATGTAATAGTTACCTACATAAAGTGGTCCAGAAGGTTTGGGGGATACTACGTGCCTTGCTCAAGAAGTTTGATCGCACCTCGCTTCTTCGCCAGCTTCTTGCCATGCATGAAGCTGTGATCCAAGATAGAGATCATTGGCGACGAACTGCTCAAGCGGTTATTGCCCTGTACTCGGCTCAAGAGGCTTATGCAGCAGCTGAGGCGAGAGATAAGGATCGTGATTTAGTTGCCCTTCCGATTAGAACCATTATTGAAATGGCAATTTGCGAATGCCCCTTAACAGGCGGCCGAAAAGCAAGCAAATGGGATATCGACGAATTGCTCGCTAAGGTAGCTCTGCTAATAGAGGCAGCGACGGACTCGGATGCCATCCAAGGTGAACTGCTTGAGCCTGAAATTCACATTCACGCCAATGGTGAATACACTATTGATCGGACCTTCTACGAGACAGTAATTCATCCATTTCGAACTAATTTCTTTAAAGAGGCTTTCGAGGAGGATGCCAGCGAGTATCCAAAGCTGTATGAGCGGCCCACTCTTGGCGAGCGCCTTCCAGCCGAGTCACACTTTTCGGGAGAATTCATCAATGCATTTTCTACCGAATTCGGCTTGACGCCTGACCAGTCGTTGGACGCAGTAGCAGAGTTGGAAAAATTGGCAGTCGAAAATCAGGAAGTCGTGGTTGAGACTACTCTCGGGATTTTCTTTGAAAGGCTCATGACGAAAGGAGCTTTTTCGCCAGGTATTTGCCAATCCTTTATGAAAGCATTCGCTTTGTTTCATAGATCATCCTGGGATAAACCCCCATCGGGTTTTAGAAATAAGGATCTGTATCCGTGGAGATTTCGTAGAAGACTTTCCAATGTCATCCGACCTATCCTATCCTTCGGAGAACTCGCGGAGAGCAAAATACTCTATGGCGCGGGTAGTCTCATGCAAAGCTTTTATTACCGCTTTGAGCGTGTGGAACGTGGCCAACTCCCCACTGATTTTTTCATTTCGGACAAAATGAAACAATATATAGGGTCGGTGAATGACAAAAGAGGGCATGCTTTTGCAGAATCCACTGCAAATGAACTCAGAGGTTGTGCATGGGAGGCCCGGACCGAAGTACAGATGACCGAACTAGGAGCCTCATCAGAACTTGGCGATATAGATGTTTTGGCCTGGAAAAAAGATGGAGAGATCCTTCTAATTGAATGCAAGCGGCTCCAACTGGCACGCACGGTAGCGGAGATCGCAGAAATATGTAATCGTTTTAGAGGTCAAGCAAAGGATGAACTTGCTAAGCACATCAAGCGGGTTCAGTGGGTATTCCAAAATCCGGAAAGTTTGAAGCACATCATCGGTTTTGTGCCAAGACTCGAAAATATGAAATTGAGGTTGGTAACAAACACGCATGTTCCTATTATGTACCTTACTTCTCTTCCAATCCGTCCACATGAAGTGGTTCCTCTCAATCTTTTAATTTCAAATTTATCCTCAAACTAAGTTGCAATTGTTAACCCTGCTTGCCAGTACCTTGATTCCGGAGACAATCGGCATATGAAATGGCAAACGAAAATCCTTCACACTTTTGACACTCCTTGGCACAACACTGCCGGGCACTGGCGCAAATCTATCCGAGTATTGGAGAAGGAGTTGCAGATTTCAAGAATGTAGGGCGCCCCCTCGCTCCTTTCAGGTCCCCATTTCGAAGAAGACGAATCCTGCGTTTGGAATTTGGTTTTCATCATCCGCCACTTCAACGATTTCCTCGAAGTAGACCCGCGCATCCGGATTATGAGCGACTCCCTCGGGCAAGCGCAGTGAGGGGTCCCTGCGCAATTGCTCCAGTACGAGGAATTCCGCTTCTTCAGGCGTACTGGCCTCAACAAATCGGGTTGTGTAAAAGCCGAAAAGAATGGAGCGCCCATCCAGAATGCTGGGAAAGTTGTCACCGCGAATGAAGCATCGAAATACTGCCATATGTCTCCTATCCGCGATTCCGTCCTTTATCGAATGTGAAGCAGAGGTGAACAGGGCTCCCGCCTGAAGCTAATCGGTTAAGAATGTGTCGAAAGATAGATGGCTCAGATTATTTAAGGCGCCGGACTCTCAATCGGCTACTCCCGGTATGGCGGCATGAACTCTTCTGCTTGGCCGAAATCGAGGGAACATAGTCTTTTTAATGCCAGGCCGAAATCCTCAATGATGAACGAATACGCCATACGCCGGGCACTCCCGATATTGCCATAATAACCTTTCGAGCAACCGTGCACCAGCTTGATTTCGTTCCCTAATTCTTGAATTAATGCGGCGACAAACCCTGCCTGATCGCTTGAGTGAACAAAGGGTGGCGGCGAGGCGCCAAAGCTGACAATCACGAGCCCGGAAACCATGGAGTCAACAACGCCGCCATATTCAATTGCCAGGTCAGCTACCCTGCCTGTCCGTTCTGATACCTGTTCGGGGCTGTATCCGTTCACCCAGGAAAGCACGAAACCGATCTCTCCGGAATGTAGGGTCGCGGACTCAGCCTGTACTCGGTCTGAAAAAAGTGACTGCACCACATCGGGTGATACGTAGCGGGAAAAAGCTCGGCGGATTGCCCTGCGTCGGAAGAACTCACGGATCATTCAGCAACTCCATATCAGCCAAAGCATACCACAAGGTAACCATCAACTGATCATAACATATCGCCTGACAAGCGTCTGAATCAATGCCGTCCATGGAGCAACCCGGCAGAGAATCAACCGTGGTTTCCAGAGGACTCAAAAGCATCGAATATGATCAGGAGGTTTTGAACGTTTTAAACTTCTGGGCGCTCCGGGTTTGAGTGTCAAGGAGGGCTGGCGAATGGTAAGATAATCGAGTGACTGCAGCAGTGGAGTGCGAGAATTGCCTGGTCTCTTGTTCCTCCAGACCTGGATTAAAGCGGATATATCCGTGCTCCGCGTATCCTTCGCTGCTATGGCGTCATTTCGTTTCCGGCAAGCAACGCGTGTACCACTTCCAGCGGAAACTCCACAACGACGAAATGGCTCTTGTGATAGAGGTAGTCTTCTCCGCTCTCATCGACGATTCTCAGAAAATCATCGGTCGCTGCCGCCTCATCCGGGATGATTTCGTATATCTTTCTCAAAATCAGAGATGCTTCGTAATCGGCATTATCGACACAGATGGCAAAATGTCTCTTGTTCTCAGTCATTGTCTCATTCCACATATCTTTTGATTTTGATGTCCTTGCGTCCGATCCCATGGGCCTCGTACCAGTGTAACTCAACTAACCTGACGTTTCCATTGGGTAGCCGTACATGGGCTCTTCCCTTGAGTTTCCTCCATCGCCCCGCCCCATGAGTTTTTTCAAGATAGGTCAAATTGCGAATGCCGGTCCCGACAGAGATGACCTCGATTTTTTCTATTTGGCCGATGACTTCGAATTTCACAGCTCACCCATTTGCTGATGACCACGGCGTGGATCCGGTATTGGGCCTAGGGCAATCCAAGAGGATAATAGCTGACATCATCGCGAAATACATAGAGGATTCTTCGACTTCAATGAATCTATCGGGGCGGGAATAGTAAGTGTAGCGGATCAGCGGATAATGACGAAATGGCGCTTCTGCGGGTTCTGAGGTCGCAGTATGATTTGTCGTTGTCCGTAAAGTGAAACTTGTTAAACAAATTCATAAGGTTCGCCGGCCCCCCAGGGAATCTGATTGTGGTTTTCGACCAGTATGGCATGAATCTTCGGCAACCTTAGCCAGAAAGCATCTACTTCGTTTTCCGGTAGAAGCTCCCGAAGATCCCTGTCCAGTTCTTCCCTTTTTACCCTGGAACCAAGAAGACGGGATATAGAGGAAGCGATCCCAGGCGGCAAATCCCTTCCACGGTAATCACCATTGAGATACAGGGCATCCCGAGAGAAACTGAGACCGTTATCGATTGCATGAACTTTTTCACCGGCGATGAGGATGTTCCTGTCTCTCCGGTCTGAATGCCGGACCAAAAGGTCCAGTATCCAAAGTTTTCTTATCTGCCTCTGAAATTCCCATCCCGCCCGGTTTTTCTCTGTCGGCGAAAACCGGGGCTGCGCGTTCGGAATATATAATTGAACACTGCCTACTTTCCCATCGATTTCCCGAATTATTGTGGGCGGCACCAAGTCGAATTCCAGGGCGCAGTCAACCAGGTAAACCGCTCTTTCCCGCAGGAAGTATGTGCCGGATTTGGTATAGTTGCGGAGGTGCAGCTTTTCTCCTGCCTTCGGCTTGAAAATTCCTGCATCGCCGCCGTCGAATTCCAGGTATCTCACCTCATTGGCGTTCACTCCGTTCATCGATCGATTGACAATAATTTCCCGGAGTAGGACTTCCTCTTTTTCCTGCCTTTTTCCCATTTTATCCCGGTCCGTTTCAGCTTGGACAGATTTGAACTAGAGCATGGACCTGCATTAACCGGGAATTGGTTGTTATTGACTCATAGGTCTCCCTTCACCAACAAATGGCCGACACATCAATGCCTCACCCGGCAAAAGGGCGGCAAACATGGATCGGCACAATTTCGACGCCACAAAACCCTTTCTTCTCTTTAATTTGGTTCTATCATTGGATGAGTAAGAGATATTCCTACTCGACGAGACTTTTTGCAAGCTCTCTTTTTCGACATGAGGCATACTCTTATCGTATCGAATCGAGGGCAGTTGCCCCTGCCTGCCGACTTGCGCAAGCGGTTCGGAATCAAGGACGGAGGCGCCATAATTTTGGAAGAACGGGACAACGAACTGGTTCTCAAACCGGCCATGGTGCTGGAGGTAGAGATGTATACCGATGCGCAGGTTTCGGCGTGGGATGAAGCGGACCGTCTTGACCCCGCCGAACGACAGGGCGTGCTGCAACGGCTGGCGGCTCGGAAGTGAAACGCGTCTTTCTCGACGCCAATGTAATTTACACCGCAGCCCACAACCCTCGCGGGAAGGCTGCGTTTGTCATAGAGCTTGGCGCTGCGGGAAATTTTTCGCTCTTCAGCAGCGATGCCGCCCGTGAGGAAGCCGAGCGTAATCTTGCCGTCAAATATCCCGACTCTCTCCCTGCCCTCACCGCTCTGCCGGACCGGATCACTCTGGTCTCCGCGGACCTTTCCACTCCTTTCCCGGAGGGGCTGCCAACAAAGGATGCCGTCATCTTCCAGGCAGCGATGACATGCCGCGCCACCCATTTCCTCACCGGCGACCTGCATCGCTTTGGACCGCTCATGAACCGGCCGGATGTGACTTTTTCCATGATCGTCCAGACCGTTGCAGACTTCCTGGCCGCGTTATAAATCCGATACCTCCGGCACGGGCGATTTCAAGCCGCGCCGCCGTGGAAGACGGCGCTACCGACAGGAACCCATCCCGTCATAGGACCCGGCAGTATGAGGGAGCGCGAATACACTCTTGACAATCAAGAGTTGGTCTTCAAAGAAAAAGGCGGCCGGCGGGCCTTCCTGGTCGTAGGCGCATCTCTGTTGTGCAGGAAGGGCTTAGCTCTCCTGAATTCTTCTAAGAGCGATTCGCTTTGTCAAGAGAGTAGGTGCGACCCCTCACTTCGTTTGTCAAGAGTGCAGGTTTGCTCCCCCGTTCCTCAGGCCTGGAGATCCTCTATTTCCGGCCAACTGAGATCGGTTTGCTTCTACAACTCGGGCCTTCCGATCGGTTCTTTCGATCTTGCGAACCAGGAATGCCCAGGTAGCCCACCCCAGCACTATCATCACCAGCATGAACAGTGAGTAAGAAATCGAACGGCTTATCCCTTCCGTCATTACACTGAATTCGGACATCCCGCCGATGCCGGCAAGGAGATTCAGAGGCAAAAAGACCACATTGATCAATGTAAGGTTTTTCAGCAACACGTTCATGTTGTTGTTGATGATGTTGCCACGGGCGTCCATTAAGCCCGACAAGACTGATGAATAGATCTGCGTCTGTTTACGACATTGGTCGTGTTCGATAATGATGTCGTCCATCATTTCTTGTTCGTCTTCAGAAAACCCTATCCGTTTGGCATTGGCCTTAAGTCTCGACAGAACGACCGCGTTCGATTCCAGGGCGCTCAGATAATAGATCAGGCTTTCGCCCAAACCGAACATTTGCAGCAGGTATCGGTTCTCCATTGAAAGGCTGAGCTTTCTTTCAAGTTCCGCCGTCAGTTGTTTGATCACTTTCAAGTGATCCAGATAATGCCGCGTCGTGAGCATCAGGAAACGAAGGAGCACATTGGTGAATGTACTCACATTGCGGAATTCCCTGCCTGCGCTAAATGGAGGCGCTTCTTCCCCCAGGATCATGGTCATTCGATCCTGCTGAAGAAACACCCCCACGGATGAGACTTCAAATTTCAGCATCTCCTCAAAAGTGGCCTGATTCGGGCGTTTCCATATGATGAAGATACCCTCCGCACTGATTTCAACGCGTGAAATCTCGTCCGGGTCAAGGGCCGACTCCAGATCATGGGCATCGAAATCAAGGATCTTGAGCAGTTCCTCTTTTTCAGCCGCATCCGGTGCGACATAGACCAGGATACTGGCGGCATCGGAACCGCTCTGAACAAGCGATCCCTGGCGAATCTCAAACTGGTTTTTCATTTTTATACCTCCCACTCGAAGTTCGTCGCATGAATGAATTGATGCATGCGGCCTGAATCAGCGCCGGATCATTCATTCACACCGATGGGAAAAGTGCATCTTTGCGCCAGGTTTGGGGGGAAAAGAGGCCCGGCTTCCGCTGGATTATTCCGGGAAAGATGTCGGACTGCCTCGAACCCTCCGCTTTCACCATTTACCAAGTTGTGGTGGAAGAAGCGGTCGGGTGAGGCGATAGTGGAGGAAAAACCTGAATTATCGAATCACGGACGCAACTTCCACTTTTTACTGTGCGAATCGCCCCTACTGGGAGGCTGATCGTCGTTGCCTTTCATTGTTCCTTTTTCTCCTGAGGGTTGACTGATGGGCTGAGAGAGGAAATAAAAAAAACCCTTTCCCCTGGCCGTTCAGCAGAGAAAGGGCGGAATTGCCGCACGTATAAGGCCACTAAAGAGACCTTAGACTAAATGCGCTTTCCCCACTCGTCCAAGCTTCAGCACCGCATGCCGTAAGAAGCATCATAGCTTCAGCCACATTAGGTAAACCCTTAATCCGGGAGTGCCTGTTCTACCCTCAGCCGCATCTTTGGATGCTTGGGGGCAGTGGCCTGTGTGCAATGCGGGAGCCTCACCTACCGAGGATCTACAACGGTAACCTCTCTAACTCTCCTCGTATACTCTGTCAAGGACAAATTTAATCGCTCTCTCATGCCCATTGTCCAGGACTTATCAGCGGGAATCTGCCTGATCTTGCGGTTGCCTTGTGGAAGGGCCTCAACGAATTTTTTCCAGAAATTCAATGGGGGCGCGAAAGTAAAACTGCACTACTTGCAACAAGCGGATGTTATGGGAGCCAGAAATATGAGTAGCAGTGAAGGATGGAGCAGTGAACCGTGAACAGCAAGAAAGAGTGAAGTGAACAGGAAAAAACCGGAAAAGGGGTGGGAGCAGGGGAAGGATGGGTGACGGTGAGTAGACAATATTCGGCGAGAGGGGTGGAGAAAGCGGAGCATCTGTACTGCTGCTCGGACCATTGGCTGAGGGGAGTGGCGGAACTGACCGACGCTACGCTTAGGACGCCTAAGCGCTGGAGCGGGAAAAACGGATGGGGCGAGAAGAAAAGCGAGATCGGAAGGGCGCTGATCGAGATCCGGTCTCTGCAAAGAGGATCATGGAATCGGTATCAATCCGGTACCATGAGGGACCGATCCGGTAGCGAAATGGCGCCATGTCGGTATCATGTCGGTATCAATCCGGTATCATGCCGGCAGCATTCCGGCGCCGTCCAGGCAGCATAAAAGAACCAGCGGATTGAGTGCGGACGCCGGTTTTTTCTAACAGCACGATCTTTTTTGAATTTGTTTTTAGTTTCCGCCGTGTCCTCTACCGTCTGCTATGAAAAGGATGGTGGGCAGAGGCTGCCCAGCCTACGGTTTCTCATGGTTCAGGGTGACCAAAAAGGACATGGGCGACTGCGGGGTGAGCTTACATAGTTCCAGTTATTGCTCGCTCCATCCGTGTTCATCAGCGTTCATCCGTGTCTTGGTTCTTGAGGAGCGATACATGCAGTTTTCCATGGAAATGGCGAGCAGGGCCGAATAGCCATACTGCTTTAACGGGCACACGTTGAAGGAGGTTACCGCTCTGACCGGCATCTTGTTGAGGGCGCTGAAGCGCTGGTGTTCGAGCTATGGGTGGGTGAAAAAAAGAGAGGAGATCGGCATGTCGCTCTTATCGATTCGTATGGGGATAGCTTTGAAGAATCGAATAGGCAGTGGCCAATGCAGGGCCTTTTGGGGGCCGATGAAGGCCTTTTTGGGGCCGGTGAGGGGTCTGTCTGGGGCCAGTCAGGGGCCGCGGCGGGGCCATAGGTTCGGCTCTGAATAAGGATTTTCGGGACCAGGACTGATTTATTCCAACGCCGGTTCTATCACAAATGTCTTGATGTAGCGGATCAGTTAGGGCAATTTGTTCTATGACTATGAGATCTTAAAGAAGCAGGAAAAGTCGCATCTGATCGCTTTAGGGGAGAGGAGTTGCATTTGAGCTGCGTCAAGTCCCGGAAGTGTTTTGTGCGGCGGCATTGCTGCCTTTTTATCTTCGTGATGCTGTTATTTTCTATGGCGCCGGCCGTGCGGTCGCAAGCGCTGGAGCAGCCCCCAGGCTCGGAGGAGTCTGCTGAAGTCGTTCAATTCCTCCGCGCCTGGGGTACTCAGGGCGACGGAGAGCAAACCGGGAAGTTCAACTACCCATACGCCATCGCCACCGCCGCAGACGGCGCCATTTATGTGGCGGACACCGACAACCATCGCATTCAGGTGTTCAATGCCGACGGCTCCTTCGACAGCAGGTGGGGCGGCTGGGGCAGCGGCGACGGGCAGTTATTCAATCCTCAGGGTATCGCCGTGGCCCGGGACGGAACGATATACGTTGCGGATACGATGAACAACCGCATCCAGCAGTTCCGCGATGATGATGAGACTATCAACCGCAATTGGGTTCTCGTCCGCAAGTGGGGAATTTCCGGAAACGGCGACGGGCAGTTTTCTTCTCCCATTGGTATCACCGTAGCTCCGGACGGGTCGGTCTATGTGGCGGATACGGGGAACAACCGCATCCAGCAGTTCGAGGCAGACGGAACCTTCATTCGCAAATGGGGCGGCTATGGCAGCGGCGACGGACAGTTCGCCGGTCCCCGTGGCGTCGCTGTGGGCTATAGCGGTTGGGTATATGTGACGGACTGCGGCAACAACCGCATCCAACGGTTCGGCGCCGACGGGACTTTCATAAGTAAGTGGGGCAATTCCGTGCAGTTCGCCAACCCGTGGGGCATCGCCGCGTTCCCCGGAGGCAATGTCGTTGTAACGGACATGTACCACAATCAGATTTGGATATTCCTTTCCGAAGGAACCTGTCTCAACGATTGCACCTTCGGCAGCCAAGGCAGCGGCGACGGAAAGTTCAACAATCCCAAGGGCATTGCTGCGGGTTCAGACGGTCTGATCTATGTAGCAGACACGGACAACCACCGCATCCAGCGGTTCGCAATCGACCAGACTTTCGTCGACAAATGGGGCGGCTACGGCAACATCGGCCTGCAGTTCAACCAACCCGGAGGCATTGCGGCGGCCCCCGACGGCGCCGTCTACCTGGCGGATACGTTGAACCACCGCATTCTGCAGTTCGACGCCTGGGGAAACTTCTACCGCACGTGGGGCAGCCAGGGCAACTCCGACGCTCAGTTCAACTCGCCCAGCGGCATTGCAGTCGCCTCCGACCGCTCGTTTTATGTGGCAGATACGGGGAACAATCGCATCCAGCAGTTCAGCGCGGACGGGGCTTTCGTCCGCAAGTGGACCAGTCCGTGTAAAGGCGTCGCGGTCTCATCCGGCGGCGCCGTCTATACGGTAGATAAGGATAACAATCTCATCCGGCAGTACACCGCCAATGGCGCCCTCGTTCGCAGTTGGGGGAGTCAGGGCAGCGGCGACGGGCAATTCAACTCACCCCAGGGCATCGCCGTGGCCTTCGACGGCTCGGTCTACGTGGCGGATACCGGAAACAATCGCATCCAGCAGTTCAGCGCCAAAGGGATCTTCCTTCGTCAGTGGGCCACTCCATGCAAGGGCGTCTCCGTAGCCCCCGACGGTTCGATCTACACGACGGATACGGAGAACCACCGTATCCGTCACTACACAGCCAACGGAACTCTCCGTGGCGAGTGGGGCAGCCAGGGCGCCTCAGATGGACTGTTCAACTCGCCGGCCGGCGTCGCCGCTGCATCCGACGGCACGGTCTACGTTGCGGATACGGGCAATTGCCGCATCCAGCAGTTTTACCTTGAAAATGCTTCCATCCAAATCTGGGGCGGCTCCGGCAGCGCCAGCGGGCAGTTTTCAACGCCATCGGCCGTCGCCGTGGCCTCCGGGGGTTCGTTCTATGTCGCCGATACCCATAACCACCGCATTCAGCGGTTCCAAGCCGACGGGACTTTCCTTCGCACGTGGGGCAGCCAGGGCGGTGACGCTGAGTACTTCAACCTGCCGCAGGGAATCGCCGTGGGCGGCAATGGCACAGTCTACGTGGCGGACACGGGCAATCACCGCATCCAGCAGTTTCAAGCCGACGGGACCTTCATCCGCCAGTGGGGCTCCCAGGGCAGCGCTCAGAGTCAGTTCTCCTATCCCTGGGGCATCGCCGTGGCTGCCAACGGGTCGGTCTATGTGGCAGATATGCATAACCATCGCATCCAGCAATTTGAAGCCGACGGGACCTTTATCCGCTTATGGGGCGGCCAGGGCAGCAACGAAGGCAAGTTCGATGATCCAGGGGGCATCGCCGTGGCTGCCGACGGTTCGGTCTACGTGGCGGACTCGGATAATTGCCGCATCCAGCAGTTCACCGCAACAGGGGACTTCGTCCGCAAATGGGGCATTTCCGGCAGCGGCTACGGGCAGTTCATGAGCCCTACCGGCATCGCCGTGGCCCGCGACGGCTCGATCTGGGTGGCGGACACGTGGAACAACCGCATCCAGCAGTTCACCGCCAGCGGCGCCTTCATCCGCCAACGGGGTCTCCTGGGCGGCCTTCCCGGCCAGTTCTATACCGTCTTTGGCATCGCGACAGCTCGCGACGGCTCGGTCTATGTGGCGGACTCCTACAACGACCGCATCCAGGTATTCTCAGCAGATACCACAGCCGGCGCCGCCATGCCCTGGATTCCGTTGCTGCTGCTCGATAATCAGCAGGGGACAAATTGAGCAGACACCATGCTCAATACACAAGTTTTCAATTCACCCCATCAGTGTTCATCAGTAAAAACCGGTGGGAAGAGGCTGCCCCCCTACACCCTTTTCATGGCCGGGGGGTGTCCCGCAGGATATGGGAGACTGCGGTAAAAGGTGATCAAGCCCATATCGACCGAGATGTCCTCCGTCCGTATCGACCGGTTACCGAAACAGGTAAAGAGCCGCCGCAAGGACGCAAAGGGCCGAGGCGAGGTATTCGGCGGGATGGCCTGTCGGGAACAGTCCCACGCTGACTTTGCGGCTTCCTATCTTTATGCCTGCCGGGGTAAGCAGATCTCCCGCCAGGTGCAGGATGCAGGGAAGCGGCAAAACCCACGCCTGAAAGGCAAATGCTCCTTTAATGCTGATGTGGGGCAGGAACATCAGTTGGGGAACGTTGAAGACAATGCCGGGGAAAGCTCGAAGGCAGAGGAGCAGCAACAGCCAGACAAGCAGTTCGTGTGTCCAGCTTCTGTGGCGGGCGACCCGGATTCCTCCGATTTTCTCTATCTGGTCCGGAAGATTAACGGCAATGACGCAGTAGGCGATCTCGGCAGGACGGAGGTCCATCATCAGCGCAACGGCGCCGGCCATGATCGCATGATTTCTCCACTTCAACGTCTGCTCTCCGGTGCGACTCTTCATCCGGCATGAGCGCTCGCATGCGATTTTTGCTCAACGAGCCGGACGCACGAAACAAAAGGCCGGAGAGTGAGATGCTCTCCGGCCGGGGTTGGCATTTAATTGCGTACAGAAAAGAATTACTGCTTTTTGGCAGGAGCTTTTTCCTGTTTCTTCGGCGCAGCTTGAGGCTGTTCGGCCGGGGCCGCGGGCGCGGGCGCCTGTGCCGCGGGAGCTTTGGTCTCGGCAGGCTGCTGAGCTGCAGGCTGTTCCTGTGGGGCCTGCTGCTGGGCGGGCGCTTCGGGCTGCACGGGGCGCGCTTCCGGAAGTACGGGCTGCGGCTGTGCGGGTTGCTGGGTCTGCTGCTCCGCCGGGGCATCATCCATAATCGACCTTCTGGATGCCGAAGGTGTCTGATAGGAGAGCAACAGGCAGGTCATCATAAAGATTACCGCTGCGGCGGTGGTCAATTTGCTCATGAAGGAACTGCCGCCCGAGCCGCCGAAAAGCGTCTGCGAAGCGCCGCCGAAGGCGGCCCCCATTTCGGCGCCCTTGCCGGTCTGGAGCAAAACGATTGCGATGAGCGCAATCGAGGCGACTACATGTATAATTATAACCAGTGTATTCATTGCGAAGTGCCGTTCTCCTAGCTTTGAAACTGAATCAGGCGCTTGAACGAGCCAACCTCCAGGCTCGCTCCGCCAACGAGTGCGCCGTCAATGTCGGGCTCGGCCATGAGCGCATCCACATTATCGGGCTTAACCGAACCACCATACAATATTCTGATCCTGCCGGCAACCTCTTTGTTATAGAGGGACTCGATCCGCTTCCTGATAAAAGCGTGCACCTCCTGGGCCTGGGCGGGTGTCGCGGTCTTACCCGTGCCGATCGCCCACACCGGCTCATAAGCCACAACCGCCGTTTCGGCCTGCTCCGCGCTCAAGCCTTCCAGCGCCTTATCGACCTGGCCGCCGACGACCTCGAAAGTCCTGCCCTGTTCCCGCTGATCGAGCACTTCACCGACGCAGATAATGGGTATCATTCCGGCCTGAAAAACTGCCGAGGCCTTTTTTCGGATCATTTCATCGGTTTCCCCGAATATCTGGCGCCGTTCGGAATGACCGACAATAACATACTCGCACCCGATGTCCTTGAGCATGCCAGGGGATATTTCTCCGGTAAAAGCCCCCTTCTCCTCGAAATGGCAGTTTTGTGCAGAGAGGTTGAATCCTCCCTGCCTCAGAGCGTCCCGAACCGGTTTCAATGCGGTGAAAGGGGGCGCTATGACCACGTCCCGGTCCTTCAGAGGTCCCGTTTCCTCCTGGATGGATTTTACGAAAGATAGAGCTTCACTAACCGTCTTGAACATTTTCCAATTGGCGGCAACGAGTGGTTTTCTGTTCAGGCTTTCCAGGGCCGCAATCCCCGGCAGCTCAATTCCTTCCAGCATTTCCAGGAAAGCGCCGCCTCCGGTTGAGACGTAGCTCACCTTGTCTTCCAGGTTCGCCTGTTTGATCGCGGCGGCCGAATCGCCCCCGCCCACAACGGTAAGTGCGTCGAGGCCGCCGAGAAACTCCGCGAGCGCGAAAGTGCCTTTATTGAAGGGAGGGGTTTCGAAAACGCCCATGGGGCCGTTCCATACTATCGTCCTGCAATTCTGAAGCACCGATTCAAAGACCTCGATGGAACGCGATCCGATATCCAGGATGGAGGTATCCGGCGCAACCTTGTCGATAGATACCTGCTGAACGTCCCCGCAGCTCTCTATGCTTATGGAAGTGACCGCATCGACCGGCAGGTAGATCTTGACTCCCTTGTTTTTGGCCTCCTGCAGGAGTGTGGCCGCGGTCTCCATATGATCGTCCTCGACGAGCGATTTACCGACTTCCTTGCCCTGGGCCTTGAAGAAGGTGTTCGCCATAGCCCCGCCAATGATGAGGTAGTCTGCCTTGGTGATCAGGTTTTGCAGTACGCCAATTTTCGTGGAGACCTTGGCGCCCCCGACAATGATGGCCAGAGGCCGCTGCGGCGTTTCCATCGCCTTTTTGAAGTATTCGATCTCTTTTTGGAGCTGGTAGCCGGCAGCGCAAACGGGAAGATAGCGCGTTACGCCTTCTACGGAGGCATGCGCGCGGTGCGATGCCGAAAAGGCCTCATTCACATAGATATCGGCCAGTTGCGCCAGTTTTTTTGAGAACTCCGGATCGTTTTTTTCTTCCTCTGGATGAAATCGCAGGTTCTCCAGCATGAGCACATCGCCATCGTCCAGCTTCGAGACCTGCGCGACCACTTCCGGCCCCACGCAGTCGGGGGCGAGCGGCACATTCTTTCCGAGCAGCTTCGCGAGGTAGTCGGCGGCAGGCCTGAGTGAGAACTCCTCGACCACTTTCCCCTTCGGCCTTCCCAGGTGCGAAGCCAGAATAAGCCTGCCTCCCGAGTCCAGAACTTTCCTGATACTCGGCAGGACCGCGCGAATCCGCAGATCGTCTTTTACATGCCGCTCCTTGTCGAGGGGCACATTGAAGTCAACCCGCATAAGCACGCGCTTCCCCTTGAACTGAATATCATCGAGCGTCTTCATCCGAGATTCTCCCTTCATACAATCTGGAGGGCTCTCCGGGCCGATGCGCTGGCCCGGGCGTGCTGCCGTTATTCGAGCGATTTTCCGACCATTACGGCAAGATCTGCGGCACGACTTGAATACCCGTACTCGTTGTCATACCAGCTAAACACTTTCACCATCCGGCCGCCGATTACGTTTGTCAGCTTGGAATCCACACTGGATGAGAAGTAAGTGTGATTGAAGTCTACCGACACCAATTCCTCGGTTACATATTGGAGAATCCCCTTAAGAGGGCCATTTGCAGCTTCTTCGAGGACTTTGTTCACCTCTTCCTTTGTGACATCCCTGCCTACCCTGCAAACGAGATCGACCAGAGAAACATTTGGAGTGGGCACTCTGATGGCGACGCCGTCCAGTTTGCCTTTAAGATCCGGAATTACTTCCGAGACGGCGCGAGCGGCGCCCGTAGTGGTCGGTATCATCGAGAGAGCTGCGGCCCTGGATCTTCTCCTGTCGCTATGCATCGCGTCCACAAGCCGCTGGTCCATGGTGTAGGAGTGGATGGTAGTCATGAGACCATGTTCGATTATAAACCGGTCATGCAGCAGGGCGGCGATGGGAGCAAGACAGTTTGTCGTGCAGGATGCATTCGAGATGATGTTATGGACACGCGGATCGTAGGCGCCGTCATTGACGCCGATAACGAACGTGGCGTCCATCCCCTTGCCGGGAGCAGTGATTATCACTTTTCGAGCCCCCGCGGCGAGATGCTTTTCGGCCCCCTCTCGGCTGGTAAAGCGCCCCGTACCCTCTATGACCACGTCAACCTTGAAATCCCGCCAGGGCATCTGGGCAGGATCAGTGATCTTAAGGCACTTGATGCTCTTGCCGTCTATGGTCAACTGGTCTTCGGTTCCGTTGACCTCACGCTGCCAGCGGCCGTGTACAGAATCATACTTCAGCAGGTAAGCCAGTTCCGAAGGGGCTGCCAAGTCGTTTATGGCCACTACTTCCAGCGGAAGATTGCGATCCATGATGACCTTGGAAATGGTGCGTCCGATGCGTCCGAATCCGTTTAGCGCAATGCGGGTAGCCATATACTTCCTCCTTGAGAAGATGCAAAGATTTCAGGGCCGACTCGACCCCTCTAAATCTTTCAGATACGTCCAGAAATATAAGTTAACAGTATTCTTGGACAAATCAAACCCGAACCTCGGCTGAAAAACACTCCGGATGATTCGGAAATTGACTTCTTTTACATAAATTCTGTTAGAATCACTCAATTGCAAAAAGATTTTCACACTGCCGGAAAAGTCTTGTTAACTTCATCAGATAATAACTCCGCACCTAAAAAGGAAGAGGGCGATTCGGGATTGCTTATAACTTATCCTGGACGGCTTATAAGATCGTTCTCCGTACTTTTCTCAACCTCTTTGCCACTTGACAACCTGCTATAAACTATGTCTTTCTATACCTAAACAGTATTGAAAAATGGGACCGGCCTGCTCCTTGCCCGGCAACAGGCCTGCTGATCGAGCTGCTTGAATGACACTCTCTTCCTTCTGCGCGGGGCAAAAATATGTTGAATACGGCGCCACCCTCCGAGACCTGTCAGCTCCTCAATGTCGCTATGGTGGTCAAATGGCCCCGTTGCGTCTCCATTATGAACAATCTTCGGACAAAATCCTCGCGACTGAGGCTGGTGGCCATTGCCATCGACAAGTCCGAATCATGTTATGAGTACGCAAGAGGGATGGGGATAGAAGTCTTCGAGGATTATCAGGATCTTCTCTCCCTGGACCACCTGGACCTCATCATGGAAGGGATGGTGCGAGTTCGGTGATATCGATAACGAGGGACACGATCACGGATGGAAGCTGGCCAAACACGTGGAACCCCTGTTAGCAGAGATAGTGGAACGAGTAGGACAGCTTATCACTGCCGGTTGGAAGAGTGTAAAGATCGTGACCGACCACGGCTGGCTTCTCCTCCCGGGAGGACTACCCAAAGCAGAGCTTCCGGCGAGCCTCAGCGAAAACAAGTGGGGACGCTGCGCCGCCATCAAGCCCGGCGCTGCGGTCGAAGAACGGCTCTATCCCTGGTACTGGAACCCTGCGAAGAGCTTTGCCCTTGCTGATGGGGTGAGTTGCTACCGGAATGGGCTTGAATACGCACATGGAGGACTGAGCCTCCAGGAATGCCTGACTCTTGAATTAACGATCACTCATGCGGGTAGTAGGCAACCGTCGCGGTCTGTGGAAATTACCGACGTAGCCTGGAAAGGACTGCGCTGCACGGTTGCCGCGGAAGGAGCATTCTCGGGTTTGGTGTTGGACATTCGCACAGAACCGGGTAACGCCTTGTCCAGTATTGGAGTGAGCACCAAGCCATTCAAAGAAAATGGGACTGCAACTGTTGTCATCGAAGACGAAGACCTGGAAGGCTCCCGGGCTACCGTTGTATTGATCGACCAGAAGGGTGAACTCGTGGCTCAGTCTGAAACCACTGTTGGTGGAGGCAGCAAATGATCGAGTTGGACGATATCGACAGACTGGCGGCCTCGTGCCTCGATGGATATTTGGTTCGAAAGGACCTTGTCCGAACCTTCAGCCGACAGTTTCCTGTTCCCACCTATGTTGTTGAATTCTTGCTGGGACGCTACTGTGCAACAACCGATCCGGAAGAGATCGAGGAAGGGCTCGATGTCGTTCAACGACAGCTTAAATCTCGAACGGTGAAGGCGGGTGAGGAAGAGCTTTTTAAAGCCAGGGCAAGGGAGAACGGAGAAGTCAAGATTATCGACCTCATTACCGCGAGACTCGATGCTAGGACCGATTCGTACCTTGCGACACTCCCCAGTTTGAGGCTTCAGGATGTTCGGATCAGTCCGGAGCTGACCCAACAGCATGAGCGTATGCTGACGGGTGGTTTTTACGCTGAGATTACTCTGGCCTACGATGCCGCCATAGCTCAGGAGAAAAAGGGACGCCCGTTTGGAGTCGAAATTCTCCGGGAGATTCAGCTTTCCAAGCGAGATGTACTCGATCAATTGGGAGAAGCTCGCAGGAGATTCTCGACCGAGCAGTGGAAATGCCTTCTCCTGCGGAGCATCGGGATAGAGTCGGAGACACTCTCCGAGCGAGCCCGAAATGCGCTCTTCCTTCGAATGGTCCCCTTTGTTGAGCGAAACTATAACCTGGTCGAGCTTGGCCCTCGTGGTACCGGCAAGAGCCATTTGTTTCAACAAGTCTCTCCATATGCTCATCTCATATCCGGCGGGAAAGCCACAGTCGCCCGCATGTTTGTGAACAACTCGAACGGCCGGCGCGGTTTGGTCTGCCAATATGATGTAGTCTGCTTCGATGAAGTGTCCGGAATTTCGTTTGACCAGAAAGACGGCGTCAACATCATGAAGGGCTACATGGAGTCCGGAGAATTCAGCCGTGGAAAGGAAAACATCCGGGCCGACGGCAGCATTGTCCTGGTCGGAAACTTTGAGGTCGACGTCGAGCACCAGCAAAGAATAGGGCATCTCTTCGGTCCGATGCCGCCCGAGATGAGAGACGATACGCCATATATGGACCGCATTCACGCCTATCTTCCGGGATGGGACGTTCCTAAGATCCAGAAGGAGTTGCTCACTAACCATTTCGGCCTTGTCAGCGATTTTCTGTCGGAATGCTGGACCCAGCTCCGCAATCAGAGCCGCATATCGCTACTCCAGAACAAAGTCTATTTCGGTGGAGCGCTCAGCGGACGAGATACGAATGCCGTAAATAAGACGGTTAGCGGCCTGCTCAAGTTACTTTATCCCGCTGGCTACGATGGCATCCCGGATGAGGAAATTGAATGGGCGATTCGAATCGCACTCGAGGTTCGCAGGCGCGTAAAGGAACAGCAGAAGCGGATAGGCGCAGCCGAGTTCCGAAACACTCACTTCAGCTACGTCATGGGAACAGACGGGGTTGAGAAGTTTGTTTCTACACCTGAGCTGCAGAGCGAGAACAGCATCGGAAGCGACCCTTTGGAACCCGGTCAGGTGTGGGCAATAAGCCCCGGCGGCCTCGATGATCATGCAGGCCTGTACCGGATCGAAGTGAATGAAGGCCCGGGCTCGGGTGTAAAAATTTTGAATAAGCCTGTTCCTCCTGCCTTTAAAGAAAGTGTGGGCTTCGCCGAGCAAAACCTTTATGCCCGTGCTAATCAGCTCATCGGCGATAAGAATCCCCGGCAACACGAGTTCTCGGTCCAACTCAGGGCATTCGATGCCTCTAAATCCGGCGCGAAGCTCGGAGTGGCGTCACTAATCGCATTCTGCACAGCGGTCCTAAAAAAGAGTGTGCGTGGCGGGCTGATCCTCGTTGGGGAAATCAATCTCGGCGGGTCGATAGAGCCGATTCATAATGCGGCATCTATTGCAGAGCTTGCTGTTGAAAAGGGGGCTACGGCGCTCTTGATGCCGGTTGGCTGCCGCAAACAACTATTTGATCTCTCCGACGAAATGGCCACCAAGGTCGACATACAATTTTTCTCGGATGCCCGCGATGCTCTGCTGAAAGCAATTGCGGAATAGATGGAACGGCATCCTTTCGCACATTAAGCTGCCGCGCGGCTAGAGCTTCGGGAGGCGGGATGGGCCGATGGTGATGAGCAAATCCCCCTTCCGGACCATGGCTGCCGGTTCGGAGATATTCAGCCGAATGCCTTGCGGGGAGCTGATTCCGAGGGCCAGGTGCCTGTTCTCCCGGCAGATTTTGACGAACTCCTCGAAGGCTGCGTCCCGGCTTACTTCGATGAAATAGATCTGCTGGCCGTCCCGGGCGCTCAACAGGTCGCCGATAACATCCTGTACGCCGGGATTGAGCAGTTCCTGGCTGAGGAAATGCGCATCAAATCGTGACGTGCACACGATTCTGTCGCAGCCTGCCTTTCTGAGCAATTCCTCCGAAGCCGGGTCCACGCATTCCACCACGGTATTGGCTAAGCGGTTGCGCCCTTCGATGGCGAGCGCAATGGCGACGTTGAGGTTGTCGGAGGCCGGATCTCCCGGTATGCGGCAAAGGATGACGGCATGGCGGGCGCGGTCGATTCCGGCCCGGGTCAGGGTGACATCCCGCACGGGGTTTCCCCGGACGTAATGGATGCCCCTTTTCTGCAATTCCGCGGGCAACTCTTCCACAAACTCATCCACCAGCACGATCTGGCCGGATCTTCCAAATGCCGGGTCCATGGCGAGTTCATCGAGGATGCGTTCAACCTTGCTCAGACCCGGAAAGTTGATGACTATCAGGTGATCTTTCAGTTCAAACGAGGACATGCCTTTGATTTCCCTGCTCTTGGAGGTGATGAGGGTTGCCGCGATAATGGACAGGGCGTAGCCGAGAAGGCCAATGCCGAAGGCCATGACCGGCCACCCGACGAGGAATCGACCGCCCGCGGTTTTGGGGAAGAAATCCCCATAGCCGACCGTGGTCATGGTGACAACCGTGTACCACAGCCCATCAGACCACTTCAATTCGGGATTTTCCGATAGCTCGAAGTATACGAACCCGCTGGTTCCATAGAGCAGGATCGCTCCGAGCATGATGAAGATTCGCAGCGGAACCGGAGGGTTCCGGAGAAGATGTCGCAGAAAGTACTGGATGACCTGAATCATTGCCTGGGGTTTCCCTGCCATTCGCGAATCAGGGCCAAGGCTCTCGTGGCCACATCCGTATTTGCCCACAAACCGCGCCTGCCCGCCCTGGCCAGCTCCTGTTCCTGCAGGTAAAAGGACATCGCCGGGAAAGGATAGACCGTATAGACCATCGCCAGCCCCTCTTTTACCAGGCGAAGGCCTATATCCTGATCATCGACATAGAGCGTGGCGATATATCTTCCATGCTTGTCTTTGGGTGTCGAATGAAGAAGCACTCGCACGGGACGGAAATACAGTCCGGGCCTGTATTGTACTATCCCGGCATTCATACCTATCTTTTTCATAGTAATATCGCATGTCAAAGGAGAGCCGCGCCCTCTGTCCGGTTCCGGGCAGGGCAAGGCAGGAGTATAAAATCATTTACAGGTCATTTTGATAAAACAGGAGAAAGAGATGCTTACATGGGCATTGATGTTTTTTGTCGTGGCAATTATTGCCGGAGCACTGGGATTTTTCGCCATTGCGGGGACGGCCGCCTGGGTCGCCAAGGTGCTTTTCCTGATCTTTGTGGTCGCGTTTTTGGTAGCGCTCATATCGAATCGCAGGACCCCGACGCCATACCGATAGTCCTGCCCGTTGAATTCCGATGAAAAATCGGGCAGATCCGGATACCGCAACTGCCCACACCATGGAGACAAAGCGATGGAAAAGATGGACAACGTAGAAATGGCGCGGGTGCTTAGCTCACTTGCACAACTCGATATAAATGCCGTCTACGCCTGCGATCAGGCCATACCTTCCACCGAGTTGATTTCACTGCGCGATCAACTCAGAGACTTCCGGAACCGGCATTACCAGCATGTCGTGAGCCTGGGGAAAGTGATAACGGCGCTGGGCGTTATACCTCCGGAGTACTCACCCGATTTCAAAGGGTACCTCATGGAAGGACTTACCGCCGTTCGAGGCAGCATGGGAATCGAAGGCGCACTCAAAGCAATGATGACGAACGAAGAGCACATCATGAAGAAATACCGTGAAGCTTCCGCTCTTCCGTTCACTCCCAGCATCAAAGAGCTTGTGGATCATCATTATCGCGACGTTCAAGGTCATGTGGAATTACTGCAAAAGATGCTGACCAACCGCGTCTGGGAAAAAGCGGCGTAACAATCCGCAGCTACAGGCGGCATGCGGGGGCCGGCCCGACCGGCCCCATTGCCGCTTCCCGCAAACGGGATAAATACCGGATTTCTCAATATCCTTAAGGATTTCCCTTACTCTTTTCATATTGATCGACGATTACTCCGCCGACTACTCCGGCCGCGCCTCCCGCTACGGCGCCAAGCGCCGCATTACCCCCGATTGCTCCGAGAGCCGCCCCTCCGGCGGCCCCTATGGCGCCGCCGCTCAACATCCGTTGTTCCGTATTGCTCATGCCCGCACAACCCGCCATTGCGGCTGCGATTATAACGACCAGCGACGCCCTGCCGATCTTCTTGAAGATATCTTTCATATTCATCTCCTTTCCCGGAATCATTTGAGCAGCTTCTTGCCGTCCAGAATAACCAAAATCATCATTTCCGGGATTCTCCATGATGAAGTCAGAGTCACATCCGATCCTTCCTCAGGACCGGTCACCCTATTCTGACTCACCAAGATACGGGCGCCTCAGGCAAACGCCATAGGCAACAGACTCCATTTTGACATGGGTAGTATACCTCATGGACAATCAGGTACAGCTCCACATCATAAAGAACACCCGGATGCGGCGCCCGGGCTCTCATCTGACTTCAAAGTCAGAGTCTCGTTCAAACAGGCCGAAAACCGGCGGCCCAGCTCTTATGAAACTTCATTTTTAGAGGAACACGCCGGGATGATAAAAATAGTAGTAGGGCAGGCTGCTCATGCCCAACCACCCGCGTCTGCAAAATCATCACAGTGCTATGGGCAAGCGTAGGGTGGGCACGGTTTTTAGTGCCCACCGCTTTCGAGAAGAGTGTGTTTGCCCTCGGGACGGTGGG
>CAZIJV010000070.1:0-23274 GCA_964539645.1 uncultured Syntrophobacter sp. | reverse complement strand
ACGCGGGTGGTTGGGCATGAGCAGCCTGCCCTACTACTATTTCTATCATCCCGGCATGTTCCTCGAAAAATGAATTTTCATAAGCCCAGCCCCCACGCCTTGGCCACGCCTCGGCGCGCCTCGGCGTGGTTTGAGCGACGGGGAAACCAGTCTCTCGCAGGCTGCCTGCAGCAGGTGCATTTCTGATTTTCGTTTCGCATCTGGTTTGGCTGACGTGTATAATTGCCCGGTGCAGAAATGAAGTGAATTATCGAAAGGAGGGATCAATGGGAAAAGCCGAAGCACGGTTACGTTTCTGTGCAGTATTGTCTGGCTGCCTGTTTCTTGCCTGTTTAACGGCTGCTCCAGATATCGCTTTTGCTGATGATCATGGGAAAAGACGAGGGTATCACGAGAAAAAGGACCATGATCGGGGATCACTCAGCGGCAGGCTGTTTCCGGGACGGAAGGCGGACGAAGGAAACGAGACGACCGGCCAAATAACGGCCTGGAGTCTTGCTGCGGCGAATTTAACCGTTGCCTTGAGCCTGCTTGTCAGGGGCATAAAGAGGTTCGCGCCATTAAGTCCCGACCTGAAGGGTTCTCTCGTGAAGTTCAACAGTGTGCAGAAGAAATACCTCATGTGGTTTCATTATACCCTTAATCCACTGATTCTGGGGCTTGCCCTCATCCATTTCAGCCTTTCACGGTGCCGTTCGACGGCTCTTCCCGAGTGGGGGCTTCTCACTATGGGAGTAATCGTAGGCCTTGGCATCGTTTTAAAATTCAAGCTATGTCCGAAATCGTTACTGCGAAGCATCTACAAGGTGCACACACAACCCGCGGTCTTTGCGGCTTTGATTTCCATGCTTGTCATTGGACATCTGATTGTGGACTGATGCTGATATCAGACCGCAACTGTTCTGGACGCCATACATAACCTGCTGATGCAGAAATGATGCGCCTGTGGAATCAGAAAATGCGGAGGACAGAATGGTCAGGTTCTCTTTCCCGGAACTGCTGAAGCGTTCCCGTTGTATTCTCGGAGAAGGGGCCATTATCGAGCGCTTGCGACGTAGCAGCGATGTTGAGCTTGATCCGCATATCGTGAATTCCGCGTTTATCTATGACGAAAACAGGCGCAAGGCTCTTGCGTCCATCTGCGGGCAATATTTGGATATCGGCTTCGAGCACGGTTTACCGCTCCTGCTTTCCACTCCCACCTGGAGGGCCGGTCGGGAGCGCATTGCTTCTGCCGGTTATGAAAAATTCGATGTGAACGGCGATAATTTCCGTTTTCTCAATGCACTGCGAAACCGCTACGGGGAATATGCTCAAAAGGTGGCCATCTGCGGCCTGTTGAGCTGCCGCGGCAACGCCTACGATCCGGCTGATGCTCTGTCGCTCGCCGAGGCGCAGGCGTTTCACGCCTGGCAGGCAGCGAGGCTGGCTGAGGCTGGAGTGGATTTTCTCCTGGCCGCCACTCTACCGGCGCTGAGCGAGGCGACTGGGATTGCGCGGGCGCTGGCTGCGACGGGGAAGCCATACATTATCAGTTTTGTCGTCCGTCCGGAGGGCGCTCTGCTCGATGGGACGCCCCTGAATGAGGCGATTGCCTCGATCGACGCCGCGACGAGTCCGAGCCCGCTTGCGTACATGGTCAATTGCACGCACGCTTCAATCTTCAGATCCGCCCTTCTGCATGAAGTCAATTCATCCCCTTTTGTAAGGGAGAGAGTAGTTGGCCTGCTTGCGAATACGGCGGCGCTCAGCCCCGAAGAACTGGACGAGAGCGCGGGCCTGGTGGAAGAAGAGCCCGAGGTTTTCGGACGAACCGTCGCCGGACTGCACGGGGAGCTTGGGATGAAGATCCTGGGGGGCTGCTGCGGAACGGACGAGCGGCATATCCGTTGTCTTGCGGAACAGCTTACCCGAATCGCAAAGCAGTAAGAAGATATGGCGCTCCGGTTCACCTTTGTGATCTTCCTGGCCGGATTCAGCGCGGCGGTCGGGCAGGTCCTCGTGCTTCGCGAGTTGCTGGTGCTTTTTCATGGGAACGAGCTTTCCACGGGACTTGTCCTTGCCTGCTGGCTCCTGTGGACGGCTGCCGGAAGCGGCCTTGGAGGCAGGTTTTTTAAAGAGCGCCCAGCGAACCATGCGCTTCTTGTCTGCGGCTTCGCTTTGTTGTGCCTTGCGCTGCCTGCAACTCTCCTATGGATACGGGGAGCGAGGGCGCTCTGGTCCGTTCCCATCGGCGAGTTGATCATGCCGGGACGGATGTTTTTGATCGCCCTTACTTCGACGGCGCCCTTCTGCTTCCTCTCCGGCGCCCTGTTCGCTCTTGCCTGGACCCTTTCATCCGGCTCGTTCCAACACACCAAAAGTAAGAACGACGGCACGACCATATACCTGGCGGAGGCGGCAGGGGCTGCGGCGGGAGGTGTCTGCTACTACTTCGTGGCGCTCCCCCTTTTTACAAATTTCACCGGGAGCATGGTGCTGGCAGCAGTCCTTATTGGAGTGCTGTGCGCGATTTTCTTTCGACAAAGATTTCGAGGCCGGGCGCCGGCATTGGGATTCTCTTTGACCGTGGCGGCGATAATGGGCATCCTCCTGGTCTGTGCCGGAACAATCGATTCATGGTCCCGCCGGGTGCAGTGGGGCGCCGGTTTTCTGGAAGCGCGTGACACTGCGTACCATAACGTTGCCTTCCTGCAAAAATCGGAGCAGTTCTCACTCTTCTGTAACGGACTCTGGCTCTATTCCTTTCCCGACCCGCAAATGGCGGAACCGGGTGCACATCTTTCTTTTCTGCATCATCCCAAACCGGAAAATACTCTTATACTTGGAGATTTTTCCCCGGAACTGGTGACGCAGGTGATTGGGCATCCCGGCATCCGGAGTGTCGATTATGTCCGGCAAGACCGGGATCTGGCGACCTTAGTCGAGAACGTGACAGGGGCTGTATCCTCCTCTCCCGTACTGAGAGAGCATTTCACCGACCCGAAGCGGTTCCTCGCTTCGAGTGGCGCCCGATACGATGTGATCGTCATGGGGGCCGCAGAACCGGTGAATGCCGAGATGAACAGGTTCTATACCGTGGAGTTTTTCTCCCTGATCAAGGCGGCCCTAAAGCCCGAGGGCGTCTTTTCTTTCGCAATCGCAAGCGCTCACGACATCATCGGCCCTAGGGAGGCGCAACTTCTGAAGTCTCTCAAGAATACGCTGGATAATGTTTTCCCGTCCAGTTTCGCCATCTCCGGTGATGGGGTGCGATTCATAGCCGGAGCGACAGAGGCGGTCTCCAACGACCCAATGCTCCTGATCGACAGGCTCCGGGAACGAAAACTCGAGCTTCGGTATCTTCACGATTTCCAAATCATCGACTGGTTCAGCCCGATGCGGCTCGCCTACATGGAGTCGGTACTTGCGGGAAGCGCGGCTGCAGGGGTGAACCGGGATTTTCAGCCGGTCTGCTTCCGGCATGCGCTTGGACTCTGGGGGGCGCAGCTCCATCCTGCACTTGGCGCCATTTGGGGCGTAAAGACCACCGGCTGGAGCATGTGGTTTCCAGGCGCTTTGGCCATAGCGGTCTTTGCCCTGGCGCTTGCCTTCCGTGCAGTATCCGGCCGCGCCGGAGTGGTCCTGTTCAACACGGCTGTCGCCGGCGCCGTTCTGATACTGCTCGAGATTGTTCTGATGCTTGTCTACCAGGTATTATACGGCGCCATGTACAGGGAACTGGCGCTGATCATTGCGTTG
Organism: uncultured Syntrophobacter sp.; assembly: GCA_964539645.1. Classification (GTDB taxonomy): domain Bacteria; phylum Desulfobacterota; class Syntrophobacteria; order Syntrophobacterales; family Syntrophobacteraceae; genus SbD1. The sequence continues at coordinate 19,533 of CAZIJV010000070.1, read as the reverse complement.
TTTATGGCGGGTATGGCTGCGGGCGCGGGCGCGGGGCAGCGGGTCGCAAAGAACTTGAGTAATCCTGTATTGATCTTGTTTCTCAGCCAGGTGCTGCTTGGCGCATTTGCCGCTCTATTGGCCGTGCTGTTGCTTTCTTCAGAAAATCGCCCGGCAGACTACCTTCTTGGCGGCCACGAGGCGGTATTTGCCCTGCTGGCCCTGATCGCCGGAGGTCTTGGAGGAGGACAGTTCTCAATGGCGGTGGCGGCGAAGGCGCACCTGCGGGGCAGCGGTACCGAAGGGGCAGCTCTCTATGCCGCGGACCTCATCGGCGCGGCCGGCGGCGCGGTGATCGGCTCGCTCTTCATCATCCCGTTTTTTGGAATTCCGCATACTCTCATGACTTCGGCGCTCGCCTGCCTTGCCGGCTCGATTGTGCTTTTTGGTCGTAATACTGGTTGATGTAGCTTAAGGACTTGTGCCCGGCCTTTGTTTAACGCCCACAAGGGGCCATGCTACTTGTAAAGAATTGGCGGAAATGACTGAGTAGGGCTTCAGGCCTCTTTCCAGATGCCGGCGATCTTCCTGCCGCACCCGGCGCACTTTCCGTCTTTGACCGAGGAGTTTTTCACCTTGTATCCGAACCGTTCGATGACCACCTGCCTGCATTGGGGACAGAGGGTGTTTTCGGCGGGATGACCCGGAATATTCCCGATGTAGACAAAGTGGAGCCCTTCCTGCCGAGCGGCGTTCCAGGCGGCCTCCAGTGTGGATACGGGGGTCGGCTCCAGGCTTTTGAGTTTGTAGAGGGGATAGAAGCGGGTGAAGTGGAGCGGGACTTCGGGCCCGAGTGCCTTTATGATCCAGCGGCACATGGCTTTTATGTGTCCAAGGTCGTCATTCTTTCCGGGCACCAGCAGGGTCACGATTTCCGTATGTACGCCGCGTTGCCTGAGTGTCTTCAAGGTGGCCAGGACCGGCTCGAGAGTTCCCTCCGTCATGCTCCCATAGTAGTCCTGGGTGAAACCCTTCAGGTCTATGCAGGCCGCGTCCAATACCGCGCACAGATCTTCCAGCGGCGCCGGGTTAATGTAGCCGTTGGAATGCATCACGTTGAGAATGCGCTTCTGCCGGGCGATTCTGCCTATTTCGATCATGTACTCTATGAAGATGGTAGGCTCAACATAGGTTGATGCAATGGAAGCACAACGGTACTGGAGGGCTTTATCGACCACCTGCTCGGGGGAGATTTCATAATTGAGCGTATCTTCCGGGGAGGCCTGTGAGATTTCCCAGTTCTGGCAGAACTTGCAGTTGAAATTGCATCCGGCAGTGGCGATCGAAAAGGATGTGCTGGCCGGAAGCACATGGAAAAACGGCTTCTTCTCGACGGGATCGACGTGGATAGCGCATGGGTTGCCATATACCAGCGAATAGTATTTGCCCTCCCGGTTCTCACGCACGCGGCAGTATCCGCGCTCCCCTCCGGAGGTTTCGCACAGGCGGGGGCAAAGCTCGCACCGAACCCTGCCGTCCGAAAGGGCGGTGAAGTAGGGTGAGAGTTTCGCGCCGAGGAATCCTTTTTTCAACTGCTGAGCATTGGCCGGGGATACATCGAAGGGCCACGGCAGCGCCTGCGAGCCGGCCAGCAGCAGGGCGCACCCACAGCAGCCCAGAAAAGTTCTCCTGTCCATAATTGATCTTCCCGGTGAACCGGCTTTCATGAGCCACCCCTGTACCGGCTTAGAACACTTCGGCGGAGAAGATGTAGATATCGGTCTGTGAATCCTTCCAGGCGTCGCGGGGCAGGCCGGCCTTAAGGCAGGTATATTCCAGGAAAGTATTCCTGTCCCAGCCCTGCTCGGTCGCAACCTGAGGAAGGAGAAGGCCGCTCGATCCGCCCCTGCTGATCACGAGCCCGTGCTTGCCGACAACTACCTCCTCCGGCGAGCTAATCTTCCTGAGAGGAGTGAGAACGGAAATCTCGATCTTGATGTCACGCAGTTCATCAGATCTGACCGGTGTGAAACGAGGGTCATGCAGCGCAGCCGCTTCGGCCATTTCGGCCACCGTCTCGATCAGGGGCCTACGGGCAATGATGTGCCCGATGCAGCCGCGTAGTTCTCCATTCTTGTACAAAGTGACAAAAGCGGCGCCCGGTTCCCTGAGCTTCGGCGAGAGGGTCTTGACCGCCGGCATTTTGGAATCGCCGCACTTGGCTTCGATCACCTTACGGGCTAATGCATGCAACTCGGCACGATCCTTCTCGTTCAGGACCGGATCGGTTGCGACCCCTTTTTTCTTCGCCGAATCAGCCGAGTCTTTGTCACGCGGCTCTTTAAAAAACGCCGCGGCAGCGTAGCCTACCACACCGCGGGGTGAATTCTTCTCCCCGGTCACATCTCCCGAGTTTGCGTAATTCAGAATCCTGCAGTTGTTTGCTCCAAGGCGTTTTGCGGCAAGCATTGCGGTAAGGAGCGGGCCGCTGCCGCAGGCTTCGCATTTGCTCGAATTGAGGCACTCATCCAGCGATTGCACGTCCATGGCGCCAAGCTTGTCCAGCAGTTTTCGATCCATTTCCACCGCATCGGCGTAGGAGTGGAAATGTGAAAGGTCGGAGCTGGCGATAATCAGCACGGATTTGCCGCGTATGGAATCGGCTATGGCATCGGCCAGCCGACGGCAGGTTGCGAGATCGTGCGAGCCCATTACCACAGGGACCAGGCGCGCCGCCGGAAGAAGGGTCTGAACAAAGGGCAACTGGATCTCGAGCGAATGCTCTTTTTCAAATGCCTGCGGAATATTTCTGATGTGCGGGTCGCGTTTCATGAGATCGGCCGTCAGGCTCTTATCCACCGGAATCACGCCCAAGGGAGTGCGCATTCCCGTGCAGTCATAAACCGCCACTCCATTGAAGGGATACTGGTGGCTGGGTCCCAGCAGGATAACGGTATCATACTTCCGGTCCTGGAGGAGTCTGTAGGAATAGGCGGCCACCTGGGCCGAATAAACGAAACCGGCGTGAGGAGACACCAGTGCGAGCACCTGGTCGTCCGTATGCCCCTGCGGCGCCTTTTGCAGGCATCTCTGGAGGTAGGTCCTGAGTTCGTCGGCGTTTCCGGGGTACCATGTCCCCGCAAGCATCGGCCCGTGGATTCGCTCCTTTTCACCTTGCGCACCGGCGCTCTGGCTGAAGGCGCTCATAGCGATCAGGGCGGCAAGAACTGCAATAGACGAGCGAAACCTGTGGAAATCGGCGGGCATGGCTTTTCTCCTCGTTCCCTCGCGGCGCGGGGTCAAAGCGGGTAAAGCGGCCGGAAATGACGTCAACCATTCAGAGCCTGGGAGTGATTATAGAGAAGCCTTGCAGTGCGCGTCAATCAGCAAAGAAGGCGGGGGTCGATAAACCCGTTCCCGGCGCAGTCCGGCAAGAATGCGGCAGTCTTGGCCTCGGGGCCGTATGCGTGTGCAGCCGCATTCTTGACAGCAGGTGCGCCGACCGGTAAGATCCAGATAATTGCACGAGCTTACTACGTATTGATTTCAATCTGCCTCAGTTCCACCGACTATTCTTTATCGTTTCATTGAACAGCTTTCACGCAACGTTCCATGGGCTCTCCGGTTTGACCGGGGATTGTGATTCGAATGCTAGATAGCCGGTCCAGTTTTACCAAAGGAGTCTATTATGCAGATGCCGGGAATCGATCAGGTCAAGAATGCCATGAGTCGGATGAAGTATGTGGTCTGCGACGGGATAGACAAAGACGGGAACCGGAAGAACCTTGATCTGAATATCTTCGGCGTGCGATCATCGAGCGCCGTACCGGATTCTTTCGATGATTTGATCGGCGTTTTCTGGATGAATTGGGCGATAAACGACTGGGAGTACCACGTCTGGCCGGCGACGACAGATCCGGGACTCTACTTTCTCAATCACCCGCTCCGTATCGAAGGAACCGCCATCCTGAAAGAGGGACAGCATCGCTCAAGCCACGTTATCGGGGTGCACAGGGGCAAGTACAAGGCTCTCGTCCAGCACTCCAGTCTTCCCGTCTATCGCGACAGGGACAGGGACGATGTCATCGACATCAATCCCGCCAACCTGCACGTAGGGTATTTCGGAATAAACATTCACAGGACGGCGGCCTACCAGCCTCACGTTGGGAAAAACAGCGCCGGGTGCCAAGTGATTGCGGAGCCCCGAGATTTTGCGGTCCTGATGGACATTTGCTTTGATTCGGACGAAATCTGGGGGCCGGTCTTCTCATACACTCTGCTCACTGAGGAACAGTTGAGGTTTGGAGAGAGATCGATAAACGATTTGGGGCTGAAACTGGTGAAGGAATGTGAAGGCTGCAAGCTGGAAGCCTACATCTGCCCGGCCGGTGTGTTGACCATTGGCTATGGTCACACCAGGGACGTTAGACCGCATCAGAGAGTCACTATCGACCAAGCCGAAGATCTCCTGGATAAGGACCTGGCGGAGAGCGCAACTTATGTGAATTCCCTGGTCCGAGTTCCCCTGAGCGATAACCAGTTCGCCGCCCTGGTGAGCTTCGTGTTCAACGTCGGCAGGGGGAATTTCTCCGGCAGCACGCTCTTGAAAAAGTTGAACGGCGGAGACTATGACTCCGTACCCTACGAACTGGCCCGGTGGAATAAAGCAACCGATCCCAAAACGGGTGAAAAGAGAGAGTTGCCGGGACTGACCAGGCGAAGAGCGGCAGAAGGGGCGCTTTGGCTGACCCCTGCCGACCCGTCCGCCTTCGAGAATACCGCTGACATGCCCCAACTGGTCGCAGCGCCGGAGTAAGTGGAGCCATGAAATAATGATCCTCACTCGGGATGACCCGATACCGATGCAGGCCATGCCTGAGGCGAACGGGCCAAGCAGGACTGCTGCCGCTTGAAATCAGCGAACTGCGATGGTAGGGTGTATGGAGTATGGCATGCCGGCTTGAGATTTTGGGAAGAGAGTGACATGGCCAGAAGAGATCTGGCGTCCGGTAGAAAAGTGAGATCCGATGCAACGGCGACCGGTAAAGATGCTTGTTTGCCTCGAAGCAACACGGGAAGGCTCATAGCCCGTTCCGTCAAGACCGGTCAATTCACCAGGACCGAAATTAAGAAGGCAATCAGGAAGGTTGCTTCCCAAAGATTAGTCGAATGTCAACCTGACGGATAGTATTAAGCTGATGTCTCATGGTTTGGTTCATCCATCGAAAGCCTGCCGAAGGAGCGACCATGAACGAGAAAAGGGAGAAATCCGGCTGTGCGGGATCGTCGCGTTTCAGGTGTCCACTGACGCGACGTGAGTTCCTGTCAACAGCCTCCAAGCTGGCTGCGGGCTCCTTTCTTTTTGCAGCCGGAGTCTCACCCCGCACGGCGTCCGGCCACACTCTCCAATTGCCTTCCTGGACCAGCGTCACAGCCGTGTCGGACGTATTCGTGGTCAAGGATATCCCGGCGCCGGCATACAGTCTTGCAGGCGGTTCGCTTCCTCCCGGGCCGGTCGATGGGGTCCTGAGCGACGCCGGAATCGAAGCCCTGGTTTCACTCATGAACAGACAGGGCGCTCCCTTTTTCCGAACGGCTTCTTCCCCGCAGGGCCTTATCCCGAGCAATAGTGTGGTGGTCATCAAGGTCAATAATCAATGGGTGGGGGAAGGGACCTCCACCGGAAGAGGGAGGCTGGGGACCAGCACCGACCTGCTGAAGGGACTTATCTGGCGCATTCTCAACCACCCGGATGGTTTTACGGGAGAGGTTGTGGTGGCGGAGAACGTCCAGCCGATCGGGATAGGGGACTATGCATCGAGAACACCTTCAAATGCCCAGGACCAGGATCAAACCCTGGCCAACGTAATCAGTGTTTTCCGAAGCATGGCCCATCCGGTCTCTCTTCAGAACTGGACGAATCTCAATTCCAGCCTTCTTCCGGGAGGCGACCTGGGCTCTTCGCCCGCGAGTTGTGAGTACAGCAACGACAATATGGAGGACGCCTATGTCCTTCTGAACGACAGCACCCCCGGAGTCTCTCTCGACAATGGGTACTCCTATCCCAAATTTCGCACCTCCGAAGGACGATACATAAGCATGCGCCACGGCCTGTGGGACGGGTATTCCTACCAGCCCGACAGGCTCGTTTTCATCAATATGCCCGTACTCAAAAAACATTGCATGGCCGGAACCACTGCGGCCTGGAAGAATTTTATCGGCTTCGTCAATTGCGACGGGCTGGGAGGAGGGCGATTTGAGTCGTGGGATGCGATGCACACCTGGTTCTGGGGAATAGGCGACGAGTCCAACACCTACGGACTGATTGGCCGTCAGATCTCTTTAATACGCCCCCCCGATCTGAACATCATCGATGCGATATGGGTCGCCAACATCAGCAACTATGACAGCAACTCCGCCGTCCGCTGGAATGCAGTGCTCGGCAGCAGGGACCCCTTTGCCGTAGACTGGTACGCATCGGAATACGTTCTAAGGCCGATTGTGCCCGATGCGCCAAACGACTCTTCCCTTGCACGCGCCGGTATTTTTCGTGCGGCCTCCATAGTGAATCAAAAAGCGGCCATGAATACATGGAACGGCGCCTATCCGTATGTTGATTTTGTAGCCGGACATTCCGGCAGTACACCGCTCGATGCGGAAAAGAACCAGATGAATGTTTACCTCGCCTCGGCTGCCGATTCGGGCAAGGGCGCCATACCAGCCGTAAATATGCTTTTGCTGGGCTGAGCGGATGTTCTATCCTTCCGCTCACGCCAATCTGGAACTCACCGGTGAGAAATGATTACGATTTCTTGATCGTCGGGTCGGGCCTGACCGGGGCGGTCATCTCCCACATGCTCCGGAAAGCCGGAAACAAAGTGCTGGTCCTGGAAAGGCGCAACCATGCCGGCGGCAATGTGTACGATCACCTGCATCCGAGTGGTATTCGCATCCATACGTACGGCCCGCATTATTTCAGGGCAGATGACGATTCCATCTGGGAATTTGTAAACAGATTTGCCGAATTTTATCCATATCAAGCCGTGATCAAGTCCCTGGTGGATGGGCAATACGAAAACTGGCCGATCTCCGGAAGTTATATCAGGAAAGTGGTCGGCGCAGACTGGAAACCTGATTTTTTCGGGAAGCCGTCCTGTTTTGAGGAAGCCGCACGTTCTATAATGCCGCGCGTGATTTATGAAAAATTTGTGCGGAATTATACCGAGAAACACTGGGGAGTTGCGGCGAGGTCTCTTGATCCGGGGCTGGCGGGGCGATTTCATGTCCATGAGGATGATGATCCCCGGCTGGTGAGGCACAAACACCAGGGCATTCCCGTCGGCGGTTACGCGAATTTTATCTCAAACATGCTTTCAGGAGTACCTTTGATATTAAATATCAACTACCTCCATCACCGAGGAGAGTTCAAATCACCTCTCTTAATATGCGGCCGGAAACAAGGTCGGTAAGCTTTCCTTCGAGCCCTCGCCCCACTTCTATTCTTCCCCTGCCGGCTCATTATCTCTTCGGTTGTCTCCTTCCTTCTGTTGCCTATGCCGTGCGATGCGTGGGCAGCAATAAAAAAATTGCACCGCAATCGATTTCTTGCACACATTCTAATCCATTGTAATAGCTAAAAAAGATCTTTACCTCGCTGTGTGCGCCGGAATTTCCTGCGCAAAAAAGCATGCGGAGCAGAGTGTCCTGAAGGCCGACCGGGAGGCCCCCGGGAGCGCTGTCAGAGCGGCAGAGGGCTTCAAGGACGTCATTTCCGGAGGTATGGCATATATTTTGCCTTAACGCGCTGCAGAACTAATTAATAAATCAAGCAATCATGAGGAGAAGAAGCTATGCGGAAAAAGGTTCGAATTTCACGTGGTTTCCTGGCTTTTGCGGTTCTTGTCGCCGTAATGACAGCCGGGGCGGCAGGTGTGTGGGCCCAGGCTGCGCCGACGACACCAACGCAGCCACCCGCGACCGTGCAGCCTCCGGCAACGGTTCAGGCGCAGCCGCCCGCCGCGGAACAGAAACCCGCGGAAGTCAAAGCCAAGCCTGTAGGCAAAGACTTCGGTCTACCCGGAAAACTTGGCCAGGAAGTGGCGAAAGCACCAGAGGGTAAAGGAAAGGGCCAGATCGATCCGAATGCGCCACGCGGCGCCTTCGGCATTCCCGGCTCACCCCAGGTCTCATCCATTCTTGCTTTTATGTGGGCAGTGTGGGTAGGCTGGATTTTTTCAACTGTCGGCGCATTCGGCGGCATCATGGCCGGTGTCGGACACATGACCATTTTCGGCCTGGGCGACTATGTGCGCACCTTTAAGGACAGCGCGCCCGCCCTCAACAAGACCCTTACGGACAGCATCCGTACGTCGAACCAGTTCCTGGTCGGTCTCTCCTCTTTTATCAGCGTCATAAATTATCTGAAATCAAGGCGTATGTCCTGGCCCCTTGGTCTCGCTCTCGGTGTCGGTTCGATTGCCGGTGCATACCTTGCCGCGTCGATTACCGGCGGCAAAGTATCCTTCAGTCAGTATCAGGGCTGGTTCGGTGTATTCGTACTGGTAGTGGGATTTGTCCTGTTATACGAACTTACTCCCCGGGGACAGGCTGGTAAGAAAAAGGTCAAGGAGGCCGCACAGGCTTTCGAGAGAACCATCAAGGAAAAGAAAGATGTTACGGCGGCGGGCGTAACGCTCAAGTCCTTCAGCGTCACAAAGTCCACCATGACCTTTTTCGGCACGGATTTCACATTCAGCCCGATTGCAGCTTTTTTCGGCGGTGTGGTCATTGCCGCAATTTCCGCTTTCATTGGTGTGGGCGGAGGCTTCCTTTACGTGCCTTATCTCACCAGCATCGTCGGTTTGCCGATGTTCGTGGTAGCAGGCACATCAGCATTGGCCGTTCTCATCAGCATGATTACCAGCATCGCGACTTATCTTAAGGTGGCCGGCGCCGGGATGGACTGGGCGCTGGTCGGTACCGAACTTGTCGGTGTCTTTATCGGTTCGATGATAGGGCCGCGCACTGGCAAGTACATACCCGACAAATGGCTCAAGACAATCTTTATCATTCTCGCTATGTATGTGGGAGTTCGCTACGTCACCAGGGGTTTCTTCGGAGTGACCTGGATACCTTGATCTGTTGATTGTACAGCCCGAGTCCCATAGGGGACTTGGGCTTTTTCACCGAATTGACCTCGCGGGAAAGAGAGCCGAATAAAATGTGGGAATTATTTGATCCGTATCTGATTGCTTTATTCGGGATGACCGGAGCAAACGGTCTGGACGGGCTGATCGGTACCTTCCTGGTCGCATTGCTCGCATGCGTTATCGGAGAATTTACCATTTCGGTTGCTTTTCGAGTCAACCGCAAGCACTTGGACAAACTTAATGATGATTTGGTAAGGTATAACGATCTTTCTCAGAAAGCACGGGACTATGGCGACGAGGAGAGCTACAGGGCGCTCAACAAACAGGCAAACGATGCTTACGGCCAGGTGTTCTTTAACCGTGTCGGCCTGTCCGCCGCCTCCCTCTGGCCCGCCTTTTTCGCCCTGGACTGGCTGCAGCGCCCCTTCGGCCAGAGCGGAATTCCCGTTCCCTTCCACAACTCCGGGATCAACTACTTCTTTATCTTTCTACTCTCCTACATCCTGGCCCGAATAGTATTCGGCCGTCTCAAAAGACACCTGCCCTACTTTAAAGGCCAATATGAAATGCTCATGGCTTATGGCCAAAAAAATGGATGAATCGGAACGAACAACGGCCGATTCATCCACCGGGCTATGCTCAAGGAGGTTATGAAGGAACCTCAGATGCCGATTGGGCAAAACACTTGTCTTCCGGGCAGAAAAGCTTATGCCACAGACCTTCCTTTTTTTCCTCAACGCACCTGACTTCTATTGAGATCCTCTCGCTCGATATAATGCAGTTATTCCTGGGACATTCCACTTCAAGCCATACTCCCCGGTCGCCGGCCTCCGTCCTTTGCCTTTCCTCAGGCGAGATTTCCTCGGGAGAAAGGCTGCGCGTATAGGGGGAGAAAAACCTGATGTAGCCCTCTCTCGGCTTGCTCAACGATTCCATCGGGGTCATGATTCCATACTCCTTATATGATTGAACGCTTATCCGAAATCCTCGTTACAAGGTCATCTTCCGGAATATGATAATCATTAGTTGCCGACATGCCCTATGAAATCGCTCTATTCATTTTCAAGCCACCCCAGTATTAATTCTCATACTCTTCCGCCAGCCTCTTGATGTCGATTTTCAGTTGTTGAATCGCTCTGCCTGCCTCTGCCAGGTTCGGGTTAAGCTTCAATGCGGTTCGATAATGCTCGAGGGACTCCCTGAGGATGGTGAGAATCTTCTGCTCCCTGCCCCAGGCGGCAAGATTCACAGCGCGATTAAACCAAAGAATCGCTTCCGCGTGGTGCTCTTTAATCAATTTCTTATAGATGTCATCGGCCGCTTCATAACGGCCCTGCCTTCGCAGACCGATTGCAACGTTGTTGCAGAACACGCAATCATCGAGTTGATCGTCTACCATTTCCACCCTGATATTGGATGCATCCGAAAGGTAGCCCGCCTTCTCGAGAAGGTCGGCTATTTTAGTCCTTAAGTCTTGATCTGCACGTTTTTCCACTTCGAGCGAGTCCAGGACAGCCTTGGCCTCGGATCTGCGATTTTCACTGATGTAGAGTTCGGCCAGCTTCAACCTGCGGTCCACATTGTTTGGGCTCTTGAGAGTGAGTTTATTGAGGCTCTTGATCATTTTTTTCTTATCACCTTCAGCCTCATGGACTTCCACCATATGTTTCAATGCAATTACCGAGGCGATGTGAGCGCCCATCTCCGCCTGTTCGAATTCGCTCTCCGCACGTTCGGTTTCCTTGAGGCCGAGGTGAACTCTTCCTCTCAAGATGACCCACTTCAGGCTCGTGTATTTCGATTCGACGTGTTTCAATAAAGTGAGCGCCACGTTGTAGTCGCCCAATTCCAACAGGCGCTCGACTTCCTTATAATAATTGTGTTCGTCGCTGAGAAGCCGCGCCGCCATATTGCGAATAGTCTGCGAGAATTTTTCCATGGTGAGAGGTTGGACGAGGATATTCGTCACTCCCAGTTCACCCAGTTCGCTGACAAGGCCGATGTCGGGCTTCTGGGTCATCATAACGAAATTCAGATTTCTGAGCACTTCGTCCGTTTTACAGGTGCGCAGAAGTTCCAGTCCGCCGAGAGGTTCCATCTCAACATCACAGATGACAACGGCTCTATCCTGCCGGCCCGGCAAGGGGGTAACGGGCTCGTTTCTGTAGGTTGGCTGTGCATCAGGGTGAGTATTGAAAATTGTCTTAAACAAGTCCAGAGCCTCTTCACCGCTTGAGGCGTCGAATACCATGTCCTCCGATATCTCTCCCGCCCTGACCATTTGCCGGATGAAATCGGCAATTATTCTCCGCATTACCTTGTCATCTTCTACGATGAAGAATATCAGCCCCTCATTCATGTCTTCCCCCCGATGAAAGACCCGGCTAACCATACTGCGCCGCGATGCAGTATTCGCTCTTTTTGTCGAAACAGGCAACCTGCGAGCGCCGGTCCAATTCGGGCTGACACTGCGCTCCCCCCGAATGCGGTTGTCTCAGCCGTCAGTCCCTTTAATCATGTCGCATTTTTCCTGTAGAAACTCCTTATAATAGAAACAGACCAACCTCACCAGCACCTTTTAACTGTTTGTGATGATATTTCCATGAGTTTTCAATATATCGATGAATTAATCTGTGAGGTTATCAGTTAATAATCAGGTTGTTTCAGTACTGGAAGTCTGCGGATGGGTGCATTCAGGTCGGGCGGACGCACATGGAGCAGGTCCGCCCTGGCGGGTGCTATTTTGCCTGGAGGTTCTTCTTGAGCTTTTGTTTTTCCTTTTCGAATTTCTCAAGAAGCGCCGGGAACTGCTCCTTCTCCAATTCTTTCTCCGCCAGTTTGAACAGGTTCTTTTCTTCCTCCTTAACATGGTGGTCGACCAGTTCCTTCAGGACCTTAAGCTTTGCGCTCCAGCGTTCTTCCGAGATAGGAAGCTTCTCCATTTCCTTAAAAAGCACCTCGGTGATGTGGTGCTCCTCAATTGATTCCAGTGTCTCGTCCCGGGCGCCCTCTTTTTCAAGCAGGACTGGGTAGAACATCTTTTCTTCCGCTTTCATGTGGGGCAGGAGTTCCTCGCGCAGCTTTGAAAAGAGCTTCCCTCTGTTCCCATCTCCATTTTCCATTTTTTCAAAAATGGATTTGACTTCCCGATGTTCTTTTTTTAGGTGGGTAAAAAATGGGTTTGCCATGATCTTCTCCTTGGTAAGTGATCTCTTACTGGTATTCCGATTTCGGAAAACTATCTATCTCGATGTAATGATGAAATGGGGAGAATCGAGTAGTTTCGTTTCAGAGGGTTCAAAAGAAGCCATAGGCTGCCGGGCTGTCCAAGATGTGAGACAAAGAGGAGCGCCTCGCGTCCAAAATCCTGGACTGTGGACGCCGATTCTTCTGGAGTTTAGGGCGCAAGATGTCGATTTAAATGAAATCATAGAGATTGAGAGCGCAGAGAAACGCCCTGCTCCTGGCTGGCCCCAGTTTTGCTATTTACGGTTATCCATCGGAGAAGCGCAGGTTTGGCTATCAGAGGATTGCGGAATTTTGGAGCTTTATATGGAAAGAATGCGCGTATATTTAAATGAAGAGCGGAGCGGAACGGTAGTATGCCAGAAGTGTGGCAATTCAAAACACGTACAATTTTCCAATGAGAAGATCCCGGTTACAGTTACCGCAAAATGCTCTTGCGGCTGCGCTTATCTGATCCATTTCGAGAAAAGAAAGCATTATCGAAAGACGGTAAAGATATTGGCAAAGTATACGATCAACGGAGAGATGAGCGGCAACTCTCTTATGCAGGTTACGGATATATCCCAGGGGGGTCTAGGGGGGATGAAAGAGGGCGGCGAAATGCTGCGCCCCAATCAAAATATCCGAGTCAGTTTCCAGTTGGATGATAAACAGGTCAATTGTGTCGCATCGGTCTGCCATGTGAGTAAAGAACGCTTCGGTGCGAAATTTCTCAGTATGGATGAGCACAGCAGGCGGACACTGGGTTTTTTCCTTATGCCGTGACAGTCAGATGACCAAGTCCCTTCCCTCCCATGCGCAAACCGGTACAAGACCGGATGTGCAGCCTATTTGTTCCGCTCCCCGGCGCCCCCATTCCATTCCCATTGTTCGGGAAGAGGCTGTGGTCCAGGCTTGATACCTGCAATATCCGGGTCTTCGTTGCTGTTGGTCGCCACACGCTCGGCCCTGGTTTTCCGGGCCTCACTGCGGCGAGTTTCTTTATCTCTTTGTTTCAGTTGCTTCTGTTTTTCTCTTTCACGCTTTTGAAAAGTATCCCTTGATCGTTGAGCCATCATGTATCTCCAAATCCGAATTACTCTTTATAAAGAAAAGAGCCGGACAATTCTCTCCGACTCCTTCTTTCTATCGCAGATTCACCGCACTGATTGTAAGGCCGCCTATGATTCCAAAGCCCCCCAGCACGACATAACCGCTTGATGCGCAGGATCTTCTGCATCATCGGTTCTTCTTCGAGTTGTTGCCGGTTCAGTAAGTTTGAACACTTTGATAACATTTACGAGAAACTTGTTCAGGAACTCTGCCGACTCCAGCCTCTGTCGGTTTGCAAGCGATTTGAGTTTGTCCAACTGGTCCAGAAGAGCTGCCTTTCCGGTCACATCGATTTCAGAGGCCGCCACCTGTTTGAGTCCAAATATAGAGTCTACTATATCGCCGGTATCTGATAGCTGTTGTACGGCGAATTTTAGTATTCTGCTCCTGTAAGGCTGGCCGGTCCTGTCGAAAGTTGCCGACGTCTTCACAAGATATGGAACTGCAAAATCGCTGCAATAGGTAGAGACATCCATCTCCGGTGCTTCAGAATAACTTTTTAATTCATCGTAAAAGTATCCGGTTGAACGCAGATCCTTTACCAGGGCATGCGGTGTTTCCATTACAAATCTCCCCATATGAGGTCCAAAGTACTATACTAAGCACTAGGGTCGAAAAATGCTATTTGGGCTGCTTGATCGAGGTCAACCGTTCCCAGATATTGGCGAGTTGGTTTTCGAGATCTACCAAATACATATCGCCCGAGATCTTTATCACTTTGCCGACGCCGCTGGGCGTTTGGACTCTATCGTTGAGCTTTGGTCGCCATGCGTCGACAGATCTCTTTGTGCTTGGAGGCATTGCATCTACCTGCCTCGTGGGCTTGCGAAATGAAGATGCTCCCCGTGGCTGTTTTGTCATTATCTTGCTGCTCTCTGGCCTTTAGCCGATGACCGGGTTCGAACGCGGTGCAGTGCATAATCGTTGCAGAACCGGAAACAACCCGTGCGGTGCTATTGGAAACGGTTTCACCGCAATCCTCATGCCGAAAAACTTCTGCCTGGGGATCCAATTCCGGAGACAAAGGGACACTTGTTCTATTGTCGTCTGCCGGATGCTTATTGTCAATGCATATAGTGTAAAGAGGGCTCTTTCCTGCGTAATCCTCGGGTGAGCGGGTAATCATAAGGCCGGACAGCCCCTCCCGGTTGTCATTAAAGCTGAGCAACCGGGAGGAGTTGTCTATTTCAGAGGCGGTTTACCTGGCAAGCCTCTGAACTGATTAATGATAATCCCCTACCACCTCGTGGCTCCAGGCATGGTGCGTCCGCTCTACGGTATCTTTCCAGACCATGGGGTCGGAAATTTTACCCTCCTCGGTAAGCTCCATCGCCACCACTGAGGGAATTACTCTATAGAGTGACACAATCAGGGGTGTTATCTCATTCAGGTGCTTGATCGCCATTTCGGCCAGCAGGGGTTCGTCAAGTGCAAGAGTGGTTGTGTGAAGCATAGTGTAGCTCACTGCCACCAAATTGAGTGCGGTGTAGTCGTCCCGAATGCTCCTCGATACGGGGTCCTCGGGCCTGAGCTTTCCGTAAAATCCCGAAATTGCTCCAACAGCCGATGAAGCCGCCTTTTTAATGAGTGATCCAACTCCGGCGTCCATTGTCTCGAGGTAGTGATCCAAAGCGAAGATATGTGCACTCAGGGTACTCTCGATTCTACTGAGAAGGTCATGCGCATCCCTGTAGCGACTAAATTTCTCATCACCTGTCTGCCTTTCGATCGACTCCAGGCAGTGCTTTTCCACAGCCAGCATATCACTCACATAGTCGCGAAGAACTTCTTTTTTGTCCATTGTGATTAATCCTTCCCCGATGAAATATATCCTGAGCGTCTCGATTTGGAGAAACAAACTCTGGTTGAGACTGCCATCATGAAAGCATCCATTTACTTAATGCTAATTCTCAACTGAACCAAAGCAACGGATCATTGCCCGCTAATGCCGAGGCAGCGCTGAAGTATCTTCGAGAATCCGTAAAGCAAAAATCCCATTCGAAATGGATTGAACCCGGCTGCGCTTCAGTGTAGATTTCTCTACATGCCGGATAACTGCAACCGGCAGGAGTAGACATTTTCATTTTCGAACCCCTTCTTCGCCATTGGTTTCCAGTTCTCTTGACAGGTATACGCAACAAGCGCTGAGCAATATTTACCACGCTGCCCGGTTCGGTTTTACGTTCATTTGTTGAACAGCAAACCTTCTGATGGGGAGAAGACCATGGGAAGCCAGAGAAATGTAGGGCTCGAGTTTGAGGAAAGCATGTCCGGATGGATCAGCCCCGGCAAAACTGATTTCCTGGAAGGAAGAATCACCGGGCAGAAAGAAGCCGCAACGGCCCGAATCGACGTAAAGGTCATCATTGACGAATTGGATGACTTTCTTGCAGACCCTCAGCATATGGCCAGGCTGGAGGGAACTTTTGATTTCGCTCCCCTCGGCGGTACATTCCCCATTGAATCCGGAACCTTTAATCTCTTTTCTATAGACCCGGAGAGCGGTATGCGTCAAATGGTCTACACCTTCAACTTCAGCCCGGGTGACGGAAAGGAATTTCACTTTCACGGACACAAAGTGATCCGGGATGATCCGGGCGACGACATGACCGCGGACATGACCACTCTTTTTACGACCATCCACGATGGTCCGGACAGAAATGCGCCTGTGTACGGCGCCGGCCAGATCTTTTTCGATCTGCGAGATTCGGCGCAACTGCTTGCCTCGATGAAAGTGACCGGAACAATCTGGCTAACCGAAAAGGCGAGGGCCCAAAGCGCCTTTCTCTCCTTCGCCTGGGGGGTGCTTCGGCAGGAGTATTTCCGTAATATAAATCCTCTATACGATACGGAATATGAGAATCTGGCGCTTTCCGGCAAAGTCCTGCTCGACGGTAACCAACAGGACTTCTTCCTGGCCTCGGGAGTCCACGACAGGGATTTTCCCTGGGGAGACGGAGAGATATTCTCCGATGTCCTTTTGCTCATTGGCAATCCCGATGATGGCTACCGGAAATTTGCCATGACGGGAAGAGTTCTGGAGGGCTTGAGGCTCAGCGTCGGTGAAGGGAAATACACCTATCGCGGGCCTCTTTTTGAAATACCGCTCGGCTATTCCACCTCCTTTTCAAAACTTTCTGCCGGAGATCCCGATCTGATCGAGCACCGTGCGGAATTCAGTATCAGGTTCGATGCAAAACCCTTTCAAATCACTCCATTTCCGTTCCTCGCCGCGAACGATGTTCTCGCAAGAATGGCTTCCGGGCTGAAGTGGACTCTCCGGAGCATTCTACCATCAGAACATCTCATGGGGATATTCATTACCCCTCACACGGTTTCGGTCAGCGAAGGGACTTTGAAGATCAGCAAGGGAGACTGGGAGGCAGAACACCTTGTAGAAGCGGACAGAACTTTTGGAGAGGCCGAAAGCTCGACTATTCGCAACATCAGGGAGCCCACTCTGCTCTACGGCTATATCTGTTCGCTTGATCCCGATGAAAGAACGGCCCGGGTGCAGATTCATGCGAACTCGCTTCGCAACGAACGGCAGCGCCTGGCAAAAGACCAGGTCGATGCTTTCGTCGGAGCGGTCATCTCCCGTGTGACATCGAAAGAACTGCTCCTGGAGAATAATCAACTGAGCATAAACGACATCGACCGCACCGGTGGAGTTCCTGATCTTGAAAAACTGGGTCTCCCGCTTCTCGAAGTCAATAACGATCATTTTCCTACGGCGGTATTCCAGCGGCGCATCATCCGGGTCAGGGATGCAGCGGGCCGGGAATGCCTCGCCCTGGAAGAAGATATGAACCTGATGAGGCTGGAGGCGGAGAATTCGAAAAAAGAAACCATTGTGGCGACAATCAGGGATGCGGACAAGCACAGGGCTCTTGATCGCGTTTTGGAAAAAACCGGTTTTCTCAACGAGGTTGCGGCAAGGCTGGATGCCTGCGGTAAGTTCAAGGAAGACTTCTCTATTGTGATAAAGCCGAACTTCATGTTTGCCTATAATAGGAATGATCATACTACCTACACCGATCCACAACTGGTCGAGCACCTGGTTCACCTATTGAGACAGAGAGGCGGGTTCAAAAACATTTCGGTCGTCGAGGCTCAGAGCACCTACGGCGAGTATTTTAACGGGCGAAGCGTCCCTGAGGTGGCGGACTATCTCGGTTTTGCAATCGATGGGAGCCGGGGATACCAGGTAGTCGATCTCACCACCGACCAGTGGGAGCGCGAGTTCCTCGGTCCCCACCTGGGCATGCATCCCGTCCCTCAAACGTGGAAGAACGCCGATTATCGAATTTCTTTCGCCAAGAACAAGACCCATGCCTATGCCTATTACACGCTTACGCTGAAAAACATCTACGGGGCTCTGCCCCTGGCGGACAAGTTTTCTGAATACCATACCGGAAGAGACATCTATCACACCACCATTGAATACCTTCGCGCCTATCCGGTGCATTTCGGCCTGATCGACGCCTATACGAGCGCCGACGGTCCCTTCGGCATTTTTGCGGACTCCGAGCCGAATATCACCAAGACGATCATAGGAGGTGAGAGCCTGGTGGCGGTAGATTGGGTGGGGGCCTCCAAGATGGGCATCCAGCCAAAAATCAGCCAGTACATGGAGTTGGCGGTAAAGGCCTTCGGAAAGCCGGAAATCGAACTCATTGGAGATCCCAATCCCTATCGTCCCTGGCTGAACGTGCCCGTGGCGCTCAGCATGTTCACCCATTTCGGACTCGATTCGAGCGATTATTTCGGAAACCTGATCTACATGGCCGGGGCGTATATGGATGAGTCCCAGTTCACCCATAAGTCCAGGTCGTTGTTTATGAAAGCGGCGAGAAAGGCGCTCAGGCCTCTCCAGGAATCCATATTTCTCCAGGCTGGAGGCGAGCAAACCGTGGCAAACAGGCTGGTGGGCAGGTTTCTCACCTGGCTTGGCAGCCATTGAAATTGCGGAACGGAAAAGAAGCTCTGCTGATAAGGAGCGATGTCGATGGAACGGTTAGTCCGAGGTATTCTTCTAACGGTGTGGATTATCGGCCTTTCATCACTCGGAGTCGCGGCGCTGACGGGCAGCGTGTCCACATGGTTGCTCCATACAAAGCCCATTTCAACTTTTCGCTCAGTAGATCCCGGAAAGGCAGCTAGTGCCGAGATGGCGATACAGTTGTACGAGATGTGGGCGCAGTGCTATCCCGGACATGGTCAGATGGCCCCCGTAAGCGCGGTTCTGGATGAAATCTGGCCAAAGTGGCAGAGTGCGTCCAGGGACAATGACAACTTGCAGCGGCCGCCTAAGGTATGGGCGCAGCAGTGGGTCGAATGCTTCAACACCATTGAGAACTGGCTCGGCGAATATGTCTCCCTGGAAGACGAGCGGAACCGCGTGTACGGCGTACGCAAAGAGACTGTTCCGGCATCGCTCCGCGAAACGATCAACTACGACCAGGTTACCGCACTTCCTCGTGCGGCTGTTGCCTGGATTGAGGCACAGCGGGTGGCGGCGGCAAATACACGAAGAGCGTTGGAACTTGCCGACACTGGCATAATTGTGATTGTGATCGGCGCATTTGGAAGCTTGATCTTTCTGCTTTGCAGCTTGGTAAGCCTGGGCCAGAACGAGGGGACAACAGCGCTGAGTGTTGAAGACTTTTTCTTCAGACCGTTTCTGGGAGCATTCCTTGGGCTTGCGTTCCTCATCGTGGATGTTGTGACTCATGCAGTCGTATCGACCGGCAGTATCCTGGAGATTCGGCGGGAGTCGCTCTACGGGCTTGCTTTGGCCGCAGGCCTCCTCTCGGAAAAAGCTTACAAGCGACTGGGGGAATCTCTGGCGGGTCGCCTGGTATCGAGAGAACAGGAAACCCGGGGAGACAGCCGCAGTCCCAAACACCACAATCAACTACGAAGATCTGCAATCCAGAAAAGAACGTACCGTCAGTAGCCGCAGATAAATACTTTCATTTTCAGTTAGTTTAACTTATGTTCTCTATCTTATTTGGGTGCGGCTCTTTTGGAACGACACCTGTAGCGGTTTCAATCATGCAGCCTG
>CAZIJV010000069.1:0-23902 GCA_964539645.1 uncultured Syntrophobacter sp. | reverse complement strand
ACACGGCATGGCAAAGCTTGTCCAGTCTCAATTTACGGGTAAAGGGCAGGGCTAGTGCGAGAGGGGTTCGGTAATCGCTTTTATCAGTAGGTCATGAGTTAACGGATAAAAATGCTGCAAAATCTACCCGCCCGGTCATTCCGGCAGTGCTCCTGAGCCGGAATCCAGCCGAACAGTCAGCATCGAACGTAGTTTGAGTGAGGATGAAACTAAATTCGATCTTCAAGCACTCCAGGCTGTTGTGGAGGTTGGCCGGATTGCGGCTACTCTTGATCGCGGTCAGAAGCTTATCAACTTCGTTAACCAAGAAGTGCTTGCAGCCATTCATGAGGTTTAAGCAACCTTTGGCGTCAGGCGTTCAACGGTAATATCGGCGGAGCGTTTGCGCATCTGCGCAAGATCGTGGTTCATCTGCATCCGAAGCCACGTGTCAGCAGTACTTCCCAGCGCCTTTTCAAGGCGGATGGCCATCTCGGGCGTTACGCTGCTGCGCCCGGATATTAGCGGAAGGTTGAGAAGCAAAAGACACTTGTCGCGGGCTGCGTAGCGGCTGCCCGTGGTGGCATCAGTGAGCCTGTCAACTTCACGTTCGGTAAGGTGTTTCCGGTCGTTTTTCATTAGGCGGGCTGCACCGTGACGGACATATGTCCTTGTTGCCCCTTATTACGCTGTGAAGCAGGCTTAACAGTAACCTCCACGTCTTGCCCGAGCGTTGTCAAAAAGTCCATCAAACGGCCTACGGATACCGACACAGGACGGCAACGCATGAGCGCCGAAACTTGCGCCTGTGTGGTCCCAAGCAGTTTTGCAGCTTCGGCTTGGGTTAACTCACGATCTTTAAGAAGCCTGTAAATCTGGACTGTCAGCTTGGCCTTAACAAGCTCTTGCTCCGAATTGGGAAAACCAAGATCGGCAAAAACATTGCCGGTGCTTTTTTCGTGATCTGTTTTCATGTCAAACCTCCTTGTTCTTGCCGCTATAAAGGCTTTCGGCTCGCTTTAACCGCTCACGGATCAAATCCACGTCCTGCTTGGGCGTCGCTATCCCGCGTTTCGACTTCTTCTGAAACACATGCAGCACATAAACCTTGGCGGCAAACCGGACGGTATAAACAGCGCGGTATGTATCGCCTCGGTAATCCTCGATCAGTTCCAGCACACCCATACCGCCAAACCCTTTAAGCGGCTTTGCCTCGGGGGGTGTTTCTCCCATTTGAGCGGCATGAAGTGCGTAGCCGAAAACGCGTTGAACTGTTCGCGGCAAAGCCTTCATGTCTTTCCGGCTTGACGCGATCCATTCAAGTTCTTTTAGGATTTCACCTTCATTCATTATTTAAATATCTATATTTTTGTATAATCGTCAACAGAAAAACCTCTGGTTGTTGGAATATAGCCTTACAGCCACTCCTTGCCGGGCTTAACGGAGAGGGCATCGGGGTTCGCTCAGATTATCAGCTCCGCGCTTCCTCTATCACCCCTTGCCCAGCAGCGCCAGCAGCACTCCGCCTGCGACCACGCTGGCTATCTGGCCGGCGGTATTGGCGCCCATGGCGTGCATGAGCAGGAAGTTTTCAAAGTCTTCCTCATGCCCGACTCTTTGCACAACGCGGGCAGCCATAGGGAAAGCGCTGATTCCGGCCGCTCCTATCAAAGGATTGAATCCACCCCGGCTCAGAAAGTTCAGGAACTTGGCAAACAGCAGCCCGGCTACCGTATCGAGTCCAAATGCCAGAATTCCCAGTCCCAGGATGGCCAGGGTCTGCAATTTCAGAAATGAACTCGCAACCATTGTGGAACCGACCGCAAGGCCCAGAAACAGGGTCACGACATTTGCGATCTCATTTTGAGAGGCGCCGGTGAGCCTTTCCACGACGCCCGACTCCCTGAGAAGGTTTCCAAGCATCAGCGTTCCGATCAGCGGAATGGCCATCGGCACCAGTGAACCGACCACGATGATGACCACGATCGGAAAGAGGATACGAGTGCGGCGCGTAATGGTGCGCGACGTATAGGGCATTCTGATGCGCCGCTCCTTCCTTGAGGTGAGCATGCGCATGATCGGCGGCTGTATGATGGGCACCAGGGACATATAACTGTAGGCCGTAACGGCTATAGGCCCCAGCAGGTGCGGCGCCAGCAGGTTGCTCACGTAGATCGAGGTCGGCCCGTCGATGGCCCCGATAATGCCGATTGAGGCTGCTTCATTCAGATCGAACCCAAGGGCGAGCGCCAGCATCAGTGTCCCGAAAATCCCGAACTGGCCTGCGGCGCCCAGGAGCATCATACGGGGATTTTCGAGCAGGGGTCCGAAATCGGTCATCGCTCCGATTCCGATGAAGATGAGCAGTGGAAAGAGTTCGTTGTCCACTCCCATTTTCTTGAGTATCGTCAGCATGCCCTCATCGTGCAGCATGGGCGACAGGGGCAGGTTGGCCAGAATGGCCCCGGCGCCGATAGGGAGAAGGAGCATCGGTTCGTAGTCTTTCGCTATGGCGAGATAGATCAGGACTCCGCCTATCCCTATCATGAACAGGGAGCCGGGAGTTATATTCATCACGCCGTTGAGGAGCTGAGAGAAATCGATGCTCACGGTTGCCCCTCCTTTGCAAATTTCACAAGGATGTCTCCGTGGCTGACGGTCTGTCCGAGGCGCACCGCCACTTCGGAAATCGTCCCGTCCCGGGATGACTTGATGGAGTTTTTCATCTTCATTGCTTCCAATACCACCACGGTCTGGCCGCGGGTGACCCTGTCACCGGGCTTTACCTCTATAGCCTGAATCACCCCGGGCATGGGAGACCTGACATCGTCGCGGATTCCGTCCGAAGGCAGTGAAGGTTTTGGCGGCAGAGCGGGAGAAGGTGCTTTGGGCAAAGGCCTGAGGGTCTCCGGAGGTGGCGGACTGTATGACATTTCAGGTCTTTCGATGGCTGTCTCATCTTCAGACCTAAGGGGACGGATCTCCGGGGTAATCGTGGATTCGGCCATATCCTGGTCCGACAGGAGTTGAACTTCGGTCACCTGGTCGTCAAGCACCACTCGAAAACGATTGGCCGATAACTCCTGCACGTAAATGACATATTCCTTATTTTTTATCTCTATCTTATAGCGTCTCATTATCGCCTCCGGCCCGGTTGCCAACTGACATTTTGCAAAGATCTCCCAACGCTCACCCATCGACTGGGCAAGGTCCCCGGCTGGTGCTGCCGCATTACCGGCGCGGCCTCCTTGCGGCACACCGTGCAATGCCTGGTGACTGCAATGATAATGGCAGCCATCGAATCCGCATCGAGGCCTGCCGCAAGCGGAGCAGGAGCAATCTTCTCTTCCTCCTCGGCCTCTGACGGCTCCGGCTGCATAGAATCACTCCTGAGAAGGAGCTTTATGAGAAGGGCCATTATCGCCAGTAGAAGAAAAACCAGGCCCATTCCAAAAATGGTAAGCTGCACACCGATACCTAATGCACTCATAGTCACTCCATTTCAAATGAAGGAAGCCTGTTGCCTCTACAACGGGGGAAGCCCGTGCTTCTTGGGCGGATTCTGCATTACCTTGGTGCGGAGCACTTCAAGAGCGCGTATGAGACGTGGGCGGGTCTCCTCGGGCTCGATCACCTCATCTATTTGCCCAACGTTGGCCGCATGGTAGGGAGTAAAAAACTGGTCCCGGTATTCCTGGGCAAAACTCGCCTCAAGTTCCGCCGGGTTGGGAGAGGAGGCCAGTTCCTTTTTCCGAAGGATGCGCACCGCTGCTTCGGCGCCCATGACCGCTATCTGGGCGGTGGGCCAGGCGAAAGCCGCGTCACAGCGCATCTGCCTCGAACTCATGGCGATATAAGCGCCTCCGATCGCCTTTCGCGTTACAATGGATATTTTGGGCACGGTTGCCTCGCAATAGGCATAGATGACCTTCGCGCCATGGCGGATTATGCCGTAGTGCTCCTGGCTCACTCCCGGCATGTACCCGGGCGTGTCCACAAAGGTGATGATCGGGATGTTGAAAGCATCGCATATTCGCACGAACCGGGCGATCTTGTCACTGGAGTCTATGTCGATCACCCCCGCCAGGTGGGACGGCTGGTTGGCGACAATGCCTACAGAATATCCGTCCATGCGTGCGAAACCCACCACCGCATTCATTGCATAGTAGCGGTGCACTTCGAGAAAGCTGTCCTGGTCGACAATTGCATTGATGACATCATGCATATCATAGGCTTCGTTTTCGTCGGCAGGGATGATGAAATTGAGAGACTCCTCCATACGGTCGGGAGAGTCGTAGCGCGCCACCTGGGCCGGATCTGCCATATTGTTTTGCGGCAGGTAGCTCAAAAGCAATTTCACCAGTTCGATTGCCTCATTATCGTTTTCGGCCGCAAACTGCGCCACGCCACTCTTGCTGTTGTGCACCAGCGAGCCGCCCAGGTCGGTAAAATTCACCTCCTCGCCGGTGACTGCCCTGATGACGTCCGGTCCGGTGATAAACATGAAACTGGTGCGCCGGGACATAATGACAAAATCGGTGAGCGCAGGAGAATAGACAGACCCGCCGGCGCAGGGGCCCATCATGACCGATATCTGGGGAATTACTCCGGAAGAGAGAACATTGCGCACAAAGACTTCTCCATAGGCCGCAAGGCTGCGGAACCCTTCCTGGATGCGCGCCCCTCCTGAGTCGTTCAACCCGATTATCGGAATGCCGCTCTCGAGCGCAACATCCTGGAGACGGCAGATCTTCCGCGACTGAACCTCGGAGAACGAGCCGCCCAGAACGGTGAAATCCTGTGCAAAAACGGCTACCCTGCGCCCGTTGATCTTTCCGAAACCGGTCACTACTCCGTCGCCGGGATAGCGCTGCTTGTCCATTCCAAATTCGACAATGTTGTGAGTTGCCAGTGCTCCGAGTTCCTGAAAGGTTCCCTCGTCAAGAAGGAGGGCCAGTCGTTCACGTGCGCTGAGCTTGCCGCGGGCATGCTGTTGCTCGAGTCGCTCATCGCCGCCGCCGTGCATCGCACGCTCACGCATATCGCGGAGTTTCTTTAAATGATCGGTCATCCCTCTTTTCCTCCTGATCAGATACCGTTACCTAAGAGAAATCGATCGAAACCATAATGAATGTTGTGAAAAAGCTGTTGCTTTCAAGCGGGGCAAAATTCCGCGCCAGATTACATTAAGCGGGATTGAAGTGTACAGGTGAAATTGCTTGAAACTTATTCGAAGATAAAGAAAATTTAGGGCAAGCTCGTGAACCGGCGAACTCTAAGGAAGACAGGATATATGGCATACATATCGGTATGCCCGCCTCTGTCGGCGAACATGCTTTGTCGGCCTGTTTGCCCTGATGAAACCCGGTATCATTCGTTTCAGCGGCCTTCGAGTTTCTCATGCCTCAACAGTTGGGTCGGCTTGTCATTTTTCCAACTGTAATAGACTTTGCCATCCCTGACGAAAAGTCGAACACCGGTCTCTGAGCGGATCTGGTCTCCGTCGATTTCCCATTCCCGCCAGCCCCTGAATTTCTTCTCATCGGACTCTTTTTTGAATCTATAAAAATAGATGGCGTAGCGATCATCAACCTTTTTCAAGTAGAACTCGACCGGTTCTTTTTGATAAGCACCCAACTTCGGGCGAAAATTCTCGTGAACACCCTTCCACCCGCCGAGCAGCAAAGGGTTGGGCTCTTTGACGACCTTACAGAATTTGTCCGGTTTTCCGGCGATATCTCCGGGCGTTATTCCATCTGGCCGGGCAGCCCTGCCTGCGGGAGAGAGAAATGTAATACCCAGGTAAACCAGTAAAGGAAAAAGAATCCATCTTGTCTTCATGATTGTGCACTCCGCGAATTATGCAGCCTTTTTAACCTGTACCGAACGATTCTTCAGTCAGCAGGTTAATACAGAATTCAGGGATGTCCAGAGTCGCAGGGATAGTACAGGATTTGGGTAAATCCGGCAATGAGGCTCGGCCTGTTCACCGAAAACCGAAAGGCCTTGTGCTATTCCTTGAAAGGCAGGATGAAATAGATCAAATTCCCGTAAGGCTGCGGCTCGCATCCCACGGTTCCGCCATGGATTTCGACGACATTTCTGACAAAATGCAGTCCGTGCCCGGTGCCCCTTTCAATTCCCTCCTCGGCGCGATATCCTTCTTCAAATATCCTGGAAGACTCCTCGGCTGTGAGTGGATTGCCGGTGGTGAAGAAGTTGAACCGCACTCCGGGCTTGTCTTCGCCGAAGAGATCCTTGATGATTTGCCTGTTGAATGAGAACAACTTGATCGTATGTCCCAGTTGATCTACTCTTTCCGCAGTGTATTTGAGCGCATTGGAGAAGAAGTTGTCGAAAACCTGCGATATTAGGCCCTTATCGACAAAGAGAGTCACCTGTTCGTCCGGCACATTTTCAAGCCGGTCGTCTACTTTGATGCCCTTGCGCTTGAATTGCTGATTATATCGGTCGAGAAGCGGCTCGATTATTTCGGTTCGAAAGTTGCAGGCTTGTTTTCGCAGAACATAAGTGCCTTTCTGAAAATGGTCCTTACGGAAAAGGGTCTCAAGAAACAGGCTCGTATGTTCGTAATGCTTGGAAAATGCGGTGTATTCGGCACGCAGGTCACGATTTGTGGCGGAAAGGGTTACTGCGGCATTCTGGAGCACCTGAACAGCGCTTTCACAGGTTGATTTGGATTCCTCGACTGTGCGCTTGATGACCGTATCGATTTCCTTGTATTTTTCGATCATCCTTCTCAACCTGATCAGGAAGAGTTTGTAGTAGAGGTTTGGCGAGATGACATTATGCTCAATGTCGGATACGAGCTGATTGATAAACTTGATATGATTGACATTCTGCTGGACCAATATTTTCTGGTGCAGATTATATCCAATGCGGTTGGTGAATTTTTCGAAAAAGAAAACGGTTCGCTCAGTCACTTCCTGCTTGGGATATATCTCAAAAACACCGAGAATGTAGCTCTGGCCGAGAAAGGGAAGTGAGTTTGCCAAAGCACGGTTACCGCGTATCGGGAACAGCCATGATCCCTCCTGTTCAACCGGTTCCTCGACAAAAACCGCCTTGTGATTACGACGCTCCTCAGGAGGAATCAGCCCCCGCCTGCTGGTGCAGACCATCTCCAGTTGGGACCTTTTGGGGTCGATTACGTAGATCCGGCTCTCCAGGCCGAAGAACTCCTTCGGAACGGCTACGCAGACCTGGTAGAGACTCTCGATTTTGATGAATTCCTGCGCTAAATCAAAGAACGTCGCAAATGCTTCTTCCTGGGCTCTCTCGAAGTTATAGCGCCTGTAGCTCTCCTGCTTTTCCCTCACTCTCTGGATTATGCACTCGAGCAACTCGCTGGGGGGGCCTTCTCCCGCATTGACGCATTCGTCGCATGTGGTCTTGCTTTGAGTCATCTCTGCTCCCCCATTAGCCTTGCGAAAAGGGTGTACAACGGGATTAAAGGAACTCTACCAAGAATAAGAGCTTCTCACAAGAAGATAAGTGAATGATTCTCACCCGCCGCGAGGGATGGTCGCGGGGTGGAGAGGCCGGGAGATGGTAAATGTGGGGATTCTCCCTGTCCGACGGAGAGGTTTTTTTAAAAGCACAATCGCTTGTAACAAATTTCTCTTGACTTGGCCAGCCGAGTTTTTTAGGGTGTTATTGAGCAAATGCAAAATGAACGAGGCGTAATGGCGTGGAAAATGTGAAGCTTTTCACGGAAAACGGGACAAATCTGAACCATGAGGAGGTAATACTGTACAATACAATTTATGGCAGTGATTCCCCGTACATCGGGCAAGCCTTTATTCAGGCTTAGGTGGTTACGGAAAAGCAGTCGTTTGCCGGCGCCCGGCATCGAGAGGAGACTTCTCAATTTTTGCTCATTCCGGGGAAAGTGGCAGAAACGCACGCACGTGGAAGCCATCGGAATGGAAAGCGGGGTCCATGCGGTTCCAGTTACCGTTGTAGATTATTTCTCTTAAAACGCGTTCTCTCAATCTTGATCAGGAGGAATTTCAATGAGCAATGGTGTCCCCTCATTTGATGCTCTTATGCCCAAAGATATAGCGGTAAAGGCTGAAAATATCGGCATAGCCAAAGCCGGTCTTGGAGCCTACAGGATGTTCGCGCTGGGTATTCTTGCCGGTGCGTTCATCGCCATGGGAGCCAACTACGCAACCACTGTCTGGTCTGGCCTGGCCGCCGCCGGAGTACCTTATGGACTCCAGAGACTGGCCGGCGGCCTCGTGTTCGCCACGGGCCTCATCATGGTCGTCATCGGCGGCTCTGAACTCTTCACGGGTAACTGCCTCATCCCGATGGCCTGGGTAAGCAAAAAGGTCACTACCGCCGGGATGCTCCGGAACTGGGTCATCGTCTATGCCGGCAACTTTGTCGGCTCGGTACTGACGGCGTACATGATCTTTATTGGCGGACAACACAAAATGGCGGCAGGCGCCGTCGGTCTTACCGCTCTAAATATCGGGGTAGCCAAGACGAGCCTCGATTTCGTACCCTGTATAGCGTTGGCTATCTTTTGTAACGCACTTGTCTGTATGGCTGTCTGGATGTGTTTTGGCGCCCGAAGCAACGCAGACAAGGTCTTAGTTATCCTCCCGCCCATATCGGCATTCGTTGCATGCGGCTTCGAGCACTGCGTGGCCAACATGTACTTCATCCCGTCAGCTCTTTTTATAAAAGACCTCGACCCGACATATTTTGCAACGGTCGCGGAGAAGCTTAAGAATGGCGGCGCCATCCTGACCTGGGGCAACTTCTTTGTGAGAAACCTGATACCTGCCACGATTGGAAACATTATCGGCGGCGGACTTATGGTTGGTCTCATGTACTGGTTCATCTACCTGCGGCCGAGTTGGTCCGGCAAAGGCGCTGCGGGCGGGGTTCCGGCAACTGAGGTGAAAAAGTAGACGTGTACTATTAACAATCACGCAAAAGCACTCTTTTAGCCCGTCCGGCAGTTGTCGGACGGGCTTTTATTCGCGCTCGAAACTCTCTGGGCATCCCATAAAACTGAAGAGCGGGACAGGTTCCCCCGTCCCGCTCCATCATTCAACAGGCCTGCCTGATCGTACTGCTTGGGCTAGGCTGCCTTTTCCACTTTCACGGCGCAGATCTTGTACTCGGGGATCTTCGCCTGCGGATCGAGAGCCGCGATAGTGAGGTTGTTTACCGCCGCCTCAAAATAGTGCATCGGGATAAAGATCGTACCCACCTCTGTCTTCTCACCCACCAGCGCCTTTGCGGTGAGCGCTCCTCTTCGCGAGGTTACTTTTACCATTTCGCCGTCTGCGACTCCCAACTTCGCAGCATCCTGGCTGTTCACCTCGACGAAACATTCCGGAGCACTGGCATTCAGGCCCTCGGAACGCCGCGTCATAGTCCCGGTATGATACTGGAACAACACCCTTCCTGTGGTCAGCAGGTAAGGATACTCCGCGTCCGTCGGCTCCGCCGGAGGTATCCACTCAATAGCGTGGAACTTGCCCTTGCCCCTGACAAACTTGTCCTTGTGCAGGAACTTGGTTCCCGGATGCTCCTTCGTTGGACACGGCCAGTGGAGCCCTCCCTTATCCAGCCTCTGGTAGTTCATTCCGGCATAGGATGGGGTTACCCTGGTCATTTCGTCGAAGATCGCCTCGGCATCCGGGTATTTCATCTTATAGCCCATGCGGTTTGCCAGCTCAGTGATGATTTCCCAGTCAGCCCGCGCCGCTCCGGGCGCTTGAACCGCCTTTCTTACCCGCTGTACCCGCCTCTCTGTATTCGAGAAGGTACCCTCTTTTTCCGCAAAGCTGGCCGCGGGGAATACGACGTCGGCCTTTTGCGCCGTCTCGGTCAGGAAAATATCCTGTACTACCAGGAACTCCAGGCTGTCCAGGCCCTGTGCTACGTGATGCAGGTCGGGATCGCTTATCATCGGGTTCTCGCCAACTACCCAGAGGCTCTTGATCTCCCCCTTGGCGGCGGCATCGATAATCTCGACGATGGTCTTTCCCGGTTTTTCCGGAATGGAATCCACGCCCCAGAACTTGGCGAACTTCTCCCGCACCTCGGGCACGGTTACGGACTGGTAGGCGGTGAGAACATTCGGCAGGCATCCCATGTCGCAGGCGCCCTGGACATTGTTCTGGCCGCGAAGCGGATTGACGCCGCCGCACTCGATTCCAATGTTGCCGCAGAGCATGGCAAGGTTGGCCACGCTCTTTACGGCATCGGTGCCGTTTATGTGCTGCGTGATGCCCATTGCGTAGGCGATAGATGCGGCGGGCGCCTGCGCATAAATCCGGGCCGCCCGGATCAGGTCGTCTGCAGGAATCCCCGAAATTTGTTCAACCCGTTCGGGCGTATAGGAGGAGACGGTCTTTTTCAAAGCATCGAAGTCCTCGGTCCGCTCCTCGACGTACTTCTTGTCGTAGAGTTCTTCCCTGATGATGACGTTCATCATACCGTTGAGCCAGGCGACATCCGATCCCGGCTTCTGACGCAGCCAGACCTCGGCGAAATCGACCATGTCGATTCTTCTCGGGTCGACGACGATAAGTTTTGTCTTCCCGCTGACCACCCCGCGTTTTATGTACGTCGAAATTACCGGGTGCATCTCCCTCGTGTTGGTGCCGGTGATGAGGACCACATCCGATCTTTCCATTTCCTCTATCGAATTGGTCATTGCACCACTGCCGAAAGCGGCGGCCAGACCGACCACCGTGGAGGAGTGTCAGAGACGGGCGCAGTGATCGACATTATTGGTTCCGATCACCGCGCGGGAGAACTTGGAAAGGAGATAGTTTTCTTCGTTTGTGCACCGGGCAGAGGAGAAGAAGGCCAGAGAGTCCGGACCGGACTGTTTTTTGATCTCTGCGAACTTATCGGCCACCAGGTCCAGCGCTTCATCCCAGCTTGCTTCGACCAGTTCGCCATTCTTTCTGATAAGAGGGGTCTTGAGACGGTCCGGATGCTTGATGAAATCCATGCCGAAGCGACCCTTGACGCAGAGGCTCCCCTTATTGGGGCCGGGAAGGTCGGCATCCGAGGTCACCTTCACCACTTCGTTGTCTTTGACGTTGAGTTCCATCTGGCAGCCCACGCCACAGTAGACGCAGGTGGTGACAGTCTTTTTGAATTCCCAGGGCCTCCCCTTGAATCGGGCCTGCTTGTAGGTGAGCGCCCCCGTAGGACAGGCCGCAATACACTCGCCGCAGTAGACACAGTTCGAGTCCTTGATCTGCTGCGCATTGAAGGTCGTAATGTATGAATCCGATCCGCGTGCCGCTATGTCGATGACCCCGTTCACCTGGACCGAGAGGCAGGCGCGAACACAGCGCCCGCATAAAACGCACTTGTTCTGGTCGCGCACCATCATGGTGCTGGAATCGTCAATGGGCTTTCTGACAAAATCGGTTGTGAAGCGCACGGCGTCAATTCCGTGCTCGTAGACAAGGTTTTGGAGTTCGCATGAGCCGTTTTGCTCGCACAGCAGGCAGTTATGATCGCCGTAGGCAAGAAGAAGCTCCAGCACGGTCTTACGAACCTTGGCCAATCTTTCGGTATGGGTGGTTACGATCATCCCGTCGGTTGCCGGGGTAGTGCAGGAGGGAGGAAGCCCGCGCATGTTCTGAATTTCAACTATACAGAGGCGGCAGCCCCCGTAGGGAGGCATCTTGGGATGATAGCAAAGGGTCGGGACCTTTATGCTGTTTTCCCGGCAGACTTCGAGCACCGTTTGCCCTTTTCGGCCTCGCACACTCATTCCATTTATTGTAAGTGTCAGTTTATCGTCCATTTGTCCTCTCTTGCTTTGCGTCAGTCGATTCCCGCATCCGTCGGGTGAATGGGGATCGACTCAGCAACTCGGCTAATCAATTGCATGGAAACGGCAGGCCAGGATACAGGAACGGCAGGCGATGCACTTCTCCTTGTCGATCCGGGCGAATTCCTTCTTCTTCCAGGTTATGGCTTCTGCCGGGCAGGCTTTGAAGCAGGAGCCGCACTTCGTGCAGTTCTCCTCGTTTACCTCGAACTTGAGCAACCGCACGCAGACCCGGGCAGGACATTCATGCCTCAGAATGTGCGCTTCGTATTCCTCGCGGAAATGCCTCACGGTCGACAGGGCCGGATTCGGCGCCGTCTGCCCGAGCCCGCAAAGCGATCCCGCCTTCACATCCTCAGCCAGTTCGATCAATTGATCGAGCTGTTCCATGGTCCCCTTGCCCTTGGAAATATCGGTCAGGATCTCGAGCATCTTCTTGGTTCCGAGCCGGCAGGGAACGCACTTACCGCAGGATTCCTTCTGGGTGAAGGTGAGGAAGAACCTCGCCATGTCCACCATGCAGGTGTTTTCATCGGTTACGATGAGCCCGCCTGAGCCCATGATGGCGCCGAGCGCGGTGAGGTTTTCATAGTCCATCGGGACGTCGTAATGGTTGAACGGCAGACAGCCTCCGGAAGGACCGCCGGTCTGGGCAGCCTTGAATTTGCGCTTGTTCGGGATGCCGCCGCCAATATCTTCTACAATTGTCTGAAGAGGGGTGCCCATCGGGATCTCGACCAGGCCGCTGTTGGTTATTTTACCGGCGAGGGCGAACACCTTGGTTCCCTTGCTCTTCTCCGTTCCAACCTCCGCGAACCAGTCTCCCCCCTTGGTCATAATGACCGGGATGTTTGCGAAGGTTTCGACGTTGTTGATGTTGGTGGGTTTTCCGAAAAGGCCTTTTACCGCCGGGAAGGGAGGCCTCGGCATCGGCATGCCGCGCTTTCCCTCGATGGAGGCCATGAGGGCTGTTTCCTCGCCGCACACGAAGGCCCCTGCGCCCAGTTTTACCTTCAGGTCGAAATCGAAGTTCGACCCGAAAATATTTTTTCCGAGGAAGCCGCGCTCGCGCGCCTGGTCTATTGCCATGAGCGTTCGCTCATAGGCCATCGGGTACTCGGCGCGCACGTAAACGTAGGCCTTGGTTGCGCCTATCGCGTAGCCGCCGATCATCATGCCTTCGAGCACGCTGTGCGGATCGCCTTCGAGCACCGCACGGTCCATGAAGGCCCCCGGGTCGCCTTCATCCGCGTTGCAGATGATGTACTTCTGATCGGCGACCGAGCGGTTGGCGAACTCCCATTTCATGCCGGTCGGGAAACCGCCGCCGCCCCGTCCGCGAAGCCCCGATCTCTTCATCTCGTCGATGACCTCCTGCTGGGTCATCTTCAGGGCTTTTTTGATTCCGTCATAGCCGCCCACGGCGAGATAGTCGTCTATCAGCTCCGGGTTGATGAAGCCGGTGTTTCGAAGGACGATCCGTCGCTGCGGTTTGAAAAAATTCATATCCCGGTAATCGAGCACCCGGTCCTTGGTCTTCGGGTCGAGGAAAAGAAGCCTCTCGACCGGCTCGCCCTTCACCAGGTCCATCTCCACGATCTCGGAGACATCGTCTGCGTCCACATGACAGTAGAATGTGCCCGCGGGCATGACCATAACGGTCGGACCCATCTGGCACAGGCCGTGGCAGCCGGTGAACTTCAGTTCCACGGACCCGTTCAACCCTGCTTTGTCCATCTCCTTTTGGAGGTTTTCAAATATGAGGTTGGCTTTTTGAGATTCGCATCCGGTGCCCCGACAGACAAGCACCTGACGCGCCTTTTCCGGTTGCAGTTTAGTTGCCGGCTCCATTCAGAATCTCCGCTACTTTTTCAGGTTTCATGCGACCATGGGTATCCTTATTGACGAACATCGCAGGCGCCAGGGCGCATGCACCGATACAGGCGACGGTCTCCAGCGTAAACCGGCCGTCTTTGGTAGTCTGGCCGGGCTGCACCTGGAGCTGGTTTATCACTTCCTCCAGAATGCGGGCGCCGCCCATAACGTGGCATGCCGTTCCCTGGCAGACCATGATCGTGTTCCTGCCCACCGGATCGAACTTGAACTGCGCGTAAAAGGTGGCCACGCCATAGACTTCGACCGGAGATATCCGGGTGAAGCGTGCCGCGGCGTCCATGGCTTCGGGCGGCAGGTAGCCAAATTCGCCCTGGATATCCTGCAAGATCGGAATCAGGGCATCCCGTGTGCCGTGGTGGCGTGTAAAAATCTCCTGTAGCTTCTCCTTCATTTTCATCTCCCCTGTGAGGCTCACTATGCCGGGCAAAAAAAATAGAACGCCCGTGTGCCTGTAGCTCAATACCAGGGCTAGGCTGAAAAAAGCTGAGACCTGGTGGTGAAAATGTTCACATCAACACCTGTAACTCCTACTAAAAACCGCATTGGATTGAACCCGCGAACTTCGCCCTTATCAGTCTTCCTGTTGGATCAGCTCCGCTTTCAATATGGCGGCTGCCGGCGATCGGGCCGGAGCAGCAGGGAGCATGGCATGAAATGATTCCCGGGGATGGACAATCACAAAAACTGCCCTCATACGGATCGAGGGAAACGGAAAGGCATTGGAATCCCTTTGAAGAGAAGCTCACTTCCCTTGGCCGGTCAATGCCCGTCTGGGACGCCTGGAATGATTGAAGAGAGTGATCCGGGAAAAGACAAACGCACGCAAGACCACATTATTCGCACAAATCTTTGAATGTCAAGAGAAATTTAGTACAAGGCGTTGTGCAAAATCAAGCACAGGGCTGAGACTCCAGGCAGGCAGGCCTCCCATAGCCCTTCCAAAACTCCGGCGACCTGCAGGCTGAGATCCCAGTACAAATAGGGTTATTTTTTTGCTCTTTTGCTGGTAGAATTGCTCAATTTCCGAGAAGGAAGACCCGAAAATTGCTGAACGAACTCACTGTACATAATTTTGCCATAATCCGTGACCTGGCGATCCAATTCCATGACGGGTTCAACGTGCTCTCCGGAGAAACCGGAGCGGGAAAATCGATCCTGGTTGGAGCACTGAACCTCATTCTCGGGAGCCGTGCATCACAGGAGATGATACGCACAGGTACGGTGGAAGCCAGTGTTGAAGCGATACTGGCCCAGCAGGCCCAAAGCCCGTCCCGGCGGTTGCTGGCTGAGTGGGGCATCGACTCCGGCGCCGAACTGGTGATACGCCGCAGTATCAGCCGGAGCGGGCGAAATCGTGTCTTTATCAATGACCAGGCCGCTTCCGTTCAGCAGCTTCAGCAACTCTCCCCTCTGCTGATTTCGATTTCAGGACAGCACGAGCACCAACTCCTTCTCGATCCGGAAACTCATCTTGGGTTGCTAGATTCCTTCGGGGGACTCGAAGTGATTTGTTCGGATGTCGGAAAAGTCTACTCGATCTGGCAGGAAAAGCGTGAGGAACTCGGGCGTCTCAGGAGATGGAGAGAGCAGAAGACCGCAGAGACGGATTTTCTTCGATTCCAGATCCAGGAACTTGAGAGCGCGCGCATTCAGCCTGATGAAGATGCCGTGCTCATGCGGGAGAGGGAGGTCCTGAGGAACGCCGGCGCCTTGGAACAGGCTTCTCAAAGAGCCGTCGGGATTTTGTATTCTGAAAAGGGCGCCGTCCTGGAGAGGTTTTCAGAGATTGAAAAAAATCTCTCCGTTATATTCAAGATAGATCCGTCGCAACAACACTTTGCCGAGTACCTGGAGCAGGGCCGCATTCATCTCAAGGAACTTGCTCATCTGCTGCGAAAATACTCAGAGCAGATCGTGTTCGATCCCCCGCGGCTGGCTGTTGTCGAAGAGCGCCTGGCGCTGCTCGGCAGGTTGGGGAAAAAGTACGGCGCCTCGGCAAATGAGATGATCGCAAGGCTGACTGAGCTTCGAGAAAAGGCGAGTGTTCAGGAGGAGTCGGGCTTGCGCGAGGAACAACTTGAGACGAAAATCCAGGCGTTTCGCCGGGAATACCTCGAAAAAGCAGGCCAACTCTCGGTGAAACGGCGTGAAGCCGCTGAGAAACTCTCCGGCGAAGTCTCTTTGAATCTCGCCGGACTGGATATGCCGAACGCCCGCTTCTCCGTGAAATTCCACGACACGGAAGAATCGGCGCCCCCTTTTACTCCGGTCGGCATAGATCGTGTCGAGTTCCTCCTTTCGGCTAATCCGGGAGAAGAACTCAAAGCGCTGGCGAAGGTAGCCTCAGGCGGGGAATTGTCCAGGATATTGCTCGCCCTCAAGAGTCTACTAAGCCGCAAGGGTGATGCGGAAACACTTATTTTCGACGAGGTGGACGCGGGCATCGGCGGTCGCACGGCGGAACTCGTCGGACTTCAACTCAAGAGCCTCGCCGCTCGACACCAGGTGATATGCATTACACACCTTCCCCAGATAGCCTGCTATGGAACGCATCACTACCTGGTGAAAAAAGAAGCCTCCTCAAATGAGACCACCACGGGCATCCGCATCCTTAATGAATCCGAGCGTTCAGAAGAGCTGGCACGGATGCTTGGGGGCGTATCCATCTCGCAAAAAGCGCGCGAACACGCGCGTGAGCTTCTGGACCGGGCCGGCGTAAAATGAGGCGCCCTGCTTCCGGCATTTCGGACGAAATATCCCCTCTTTTGCTATTCCGTTCGCTCGTCGCTCAAAAAAGATCCTTCTCTGCAACAATCGGCTTCAACCTCTGAGCAAATGAGCGCGCAGGCATCACAGATGAAAGAATTTGTTCAGAGCCTGGAGGAGATGATCGGCAGCAGCATGAGCCGCAGGTATTCACATGGAAGCGGTGCGGATCTCTAGACCTGTTCTCTGAAGATCCGCACGTTATCACGATCCAGGCGTTCGTTCAGGCGTGGCAGTACCGGCAATAATGGTCGGCCAGCCTTCACATTCAATTTTCTTTATTATCTTCAGGCAGGGAAGAAGCAATTCCGCCACCCTGCTCAGCATTCCCGGCAGAAAACCGGCTAGCACTATCCTTCGTGCGCCGAGCCACGCGCGCGCCCGAAGTATTTTTTCCAGGCTCGGCCACTCGAGATTCATCACCAGCAGGTCCGGCAAAAGGGATATTGACGAGAGGCTGTCGGCGGCCACGAAACCGATAGTGGTCTGGACATTATTGGCAATGGCGTTTTGGGAAGCGACTCTCAGAGCCAGTGGATTGTTGTCGAGGGCGAGAACGATACTGGCGCCGGACAGCGCGGAAGCAATTGCGAGGATGCCGGTTCCCGTGCCCAGATCGACCACTGACCGGATATCCCGGTGGTCGAACAGCTCGGAGAGAGCGAGCAGGCACCCTTTGGTCGTGGGGTGCAGACCGGAGCCGAAGACTATTCCGGGATCGATGCGAATGGGAACGGACCTGACGGGAACAGCGCCGGCAAAATGGGGTTCGGCTGGAGGTTCTCCCGGGTCCTCCCTGGAGAATGCAGATAAAATAAGGCCTGAGCAGCTATCGGTAGAGGCGTGAGGCAGAGGGGATTCTTGACAGTTTACGGCGTCTCCGGGCGACAAGTCGATGGAGAAGGGACCGACGGTGATCCGGGCAGGGGAACTGTCCTGCCATGAGCTGTAGGGCAAGCTGTAGCTCGAGGTAAACACCCATTCCGGGTTGGCGCCTAGCCATTCCATTACGGCTTCCGGACTATCCTGTCTATAAAAGAGATAATACCAGGGCGGCTCCGGCCAAACTCCAACCAGCCCTTCTGCGGGAACATTTCGAGGTGTGCCTGAGCCCTTCAGTTCATAGACCCAGAGCCTTTCATGACCCTTTTCAAACCGGCCGGGATGCGCCGCAGCGCTTCTTTCCGTTCTGCCGCTTTCGCTCAAACTCCCTCCATGCAAAGCAGGATTATAGTGAATAGCGTACTAATATAGCGGCAGCGGCAAGAAGATCAACCCACTTCGAGAGGAGTTGCGGGGAATCGAGACTCCAGGACAAAACCCCCCGAGGAGGATTTTGTCCTGGAAAACAGAATTGATAGAGCAGCGGAGCTTAGTATCTTTTCTTGGCGGGAGCGGCAGCCTTTGGTTTGGCGGCCGGTTCGCCGGACTTGACCGGCACGGTCTCCTTTTCATCCGCCTTGACCGTTTTGCCGAGCGCCGTATCAACGTTGAGGTCGTAGCTGAAGATGGTGCTTTTGGAATCCCAAATTTTAAGAAGATCCTTGGCAAGCACCATGCTGATCACCAACTGCTGCCTTCCCTCCCCGGTGATATCCCCAATCCTGATTCCGGTGACCTGCCCCTCGATTTCCCGGGTCTTCCAGTTCTCTACCATCCCCATCTGGTCCCAGGAAAGAGATATCACCTCACCTCTGTCGTAGAGCTTCATCGAATCGGGCAGGAATTTGTCAAAGGTGGTGGTATTGCGATTCAGGACCAGTTCAAGAAGGCCGTCCTTGTTCAGATCGGCAATCAGCATGGGGGAAGGAATCGCGAAAAGGTCGACCTGGTTCCACCGGCGGTCTTCCACCTTCGATTCAAAGACGTTGGTCGTCGCGCCGAACAGATACCTCCCTTTCCAGATCTGGTCCCCTGCGCCGCTGAGAATCCGCAGGTTGTGGGAATCATCGATCATCAGGGTCTCATCGATTTTGTCGTTATTGATGTCTGCTTTCACGAAATTGAAAATATTGCAGCCATCGGGAGCGTTTACAGCCACGGTCGGGACCAGCGATTTTCCGCGGAGCTGCATCTCGTAGACATCGCCCCTGAAAGCATTGGTGTCCTTTTCTCCCTGGGCCTGTCCAACAAGGACTTTTCCCCTCTGGCCGAGATGGATCGCATTAAGGAAGTAGGGTATTTTTTCCGCGACAACCTGGACCTTGCCGCCAGAAACGGTGAGCACGTAAGAGGAAACATCCTCGCCGGTGCCTATTGCATCTCTGGCCTTATCGGCTGCCGAGCGCACGGCGTTCTTCCGCCTGAGATTGGTGAGGTATATGTAGGATCTTCCATCCCGGTTCATGTCAACCACGCTCACATAGATAAAGCGGTCCACCGCAGTGGGTTCGAAGATGCCGACCGGCTTCAGTCCCTGATACTCCTTACGGTAGATCGTCAGCTTTCGCCCCTGGATGGTGACGATCTCTGTCTTTCCGTCCCCGTCTACATCCCCGAGATCCATGCCGATGATACCACCCTGAAAGGTCTGGCTTCTCCACAGACCTGGTTGCCTGACGGAGCCCTCCGGAGTCACCTCGATGAAGTTGGGGTTCAGATAGGATATCTTGTCCCCTGACACCATTGCGCCGGGCAAAAGGAGTTCAGGATTCCTGGTGGCAAGCGTCTCCGCTTCTGAGGAAGTGCTTTGGGAAGGTTCGCCCCTGCCGAAAGTTTTCTGATTAATGGTTTGGGCAAACTTATTGATCTGCGGGATCACCTCATCGAGGTTCTTTGTCTGGGCGTAAAAGGAAAGAGGTTCCGACTTGCCGGAGACCGGGACCATCTTCGCGTCTATGCTGATCGCTTGCCCCATCCCCGTGATACTTCCAAAGAGAACGTAATCCGCCTTGAGCGCGGCGCCGATACGCAGAGCCTCATTCTGGCCCACTTCCTTGATTCCTTTTACCGCCTGCTCAGTTTGCGCCTTTTCCACCACTTGGGTATTGCCCTGCGCCAGGCGGGATGTGAGCATGTCCCGGATACCGCTCTGCAGATAGTTTAGGTTTGAAGGCGTATGCATGGCGAAGGGCAAAATGGCGATCCTTGCCGTCTGATCGGTTGCCGGGGCCGCGGCGATTGCGGGCACAGCGCCAAGCAGCATCAGCATGATTAATGGAAATAAAACTGCGGCTCGTCTGGTGCGCATTTACGTCTCCTTTTGGATCAAAATCAATAGATCTCCCTAGGTTCGCAAAATTCGGAGATTCTCCCTTTTTACCCTGGATAACAGATTTCAGGGCCGAAGGCGACCGAAGTCAGCACGATTTGCCGCGTAAGCGGCAAAAATCACAATTTTTCCATACTTCCCGTACATTGCGGCATATTTCCAAAAGACAGGTACAATAAAGCAGGTTCATCGCTCATAGCAAGCTTTTATTATTGACAGCCTACAGACGATCCAGGCGCTTCCGCTCGTCTACATAAAAAAAGATTTCCGGCGAAATATTTTTATTGACAATTATTGGAAATTTGAAATAGATTGCGGACAGTTGTGGTAAAGGGGCAAATCGTTAACCTTTCAGCAAACCGGAAGGAGGTGGAATAGCCATAGATATCAAGCGGATGGGGCTTTGTAAGGAAAGAGTCTGTAATAACGTCAGCTTTTGAGGAGGAAAGAGAATGAAGAAGCACCTGTTGATTTTTGCCGTTGCGTTGCTGGCGATCGCTATCGCCACGCCTTCGTTCGCGGCAGTCGAGTTTAAGTATGGCGGTCAGTTCCGTGCGCGCTTCATCGCTGAAGACAACGTTCGCGACGGGACGGACACCGACGGCTTTTATGACAACTTCACCGGAACCGGCTATAACAGCGATGATAACAGAAGGTTCATCGACCAGCGGGTTCGCCTCTATTTCACTTTTCTTGCCAGCAAGAACCTCAAGGTGGTAACGAGATTTGAAATGGGCGACATCGTTTGGGGCCGGACTGCCAGTTCTGTTGGTAGAGGCCAGGGCGGCGGCGTCGGCGCTGACGGCGTAAATGTTGAGTTGAAGAGCGCCTATGTTGAGTTCAATATCCCCGGCACGCCTTCCACGGCAGTTGTCGGTATCCAGCCGCTCGTTCTGCTGGATTCCTGGATGCTTGACGAAGAATTCTCGGCGGCGGTTCTGGTCACCAAGCTCGATCCTTTCCGCATCACTTTGGGATATGTGGCTGGACAGTATGGCGCCGATGCTCTGAACGACGTCAACGGCAGCAATAGATTCATGTCGCTCACTTCTTCGGATCTTAATGTTGACGACTTCTTCCTGTCGCTTGACTATGCAGATGGTCCTTTCAAGGCTTCCGGTATTTTCCTCTGGCAGAATGGCCACCAGAGCACCGTAAGCATGGATCCTCAGACCCTGAGCGTTGCAACGGGCGGTTTTACCGGACGCGGCTCCGGCTTTTTCCCCAACAACACCGCTATCAACCCTATCACTGGGGCATCCACCGTTCTCGGCCCCAGCCTTGTTGACTCCAACAACCTGTATAATCTTGGCTTCAATTTCACCTACAAGATCGACTGGTTGCTTGCTTATGTCAACTTCGTGAAAAACCTCGGCAGCGTTGATTTCAAGACCCCGCGGCTTGTTTTTGGCGGCCCCGGCGGCGCTCTCTCCGGCGCCACTGACTCGGTCGACTACACCGGGTTCATGGTTGACGCCGGCGTAAGCTACTTCTGTGGTCCTTATACTTTCAACATCGGCGGTTTCTACACCTCCGGTCCTGAGTTCTCTTCCGTAGTGGCTGAGAATGGGATTCCCGATGACCAGCTTCCTTTCAACGGCATGAGAAGCTCGGATGTTGAATGGTTCACCTATGCTCTGGGCACCAGCAAGTACTTCTCTGAAATCATCGGTGGTGGTATAATCGGTGACGACATTTATGCCATCCGCGGATACTCCGCCGGCACGAGTGCCGGAAGGATCGGCGCGAACAGTGGTCTCGACACGGTTTACTGGAGAGGCTACGGAATGCCGACCAACCTGTGGACGATTACCGCCGGCGCTGCTTGGCAGGTGACTGAGTCGACCAAGATCAGCGGTTCGTACTGGTACTTCGGCACGGCCAACAAGGTTCCGACTTCCTTCAACCTGGCTTCCGGCGGCACGCGCTACAACATGTCCAGCAGTATCGGCCACGAACTTGATTTCTATCTTGATCATAAGATCGTGGACGGCCTGACCCTGACTCTGGTCGGCGCATACCTGATTGCAGACGATGCATTCGCACCGATCCCGCTGGGCGCCAATGTGAATGACATCAGGTTCTATCAGAACCATGCAGACGATGCCTTTGAACTTGGCGCACGCCTGCAGTGGAACTTCTAAGTTTCAAAACGGTTTAGCGTA
Source organism: uncultured Syntrophobacter sp. (assembly GCA_964539645.1). GTDB lineage: Bacteria > Desulfobacterota > Syntrophobacteria > Syntrophobacterales > Syntrophobacteraceae > SbD1. Next base: position 2,040 of record CAZIJV010000069.1, on the reverse strand, counting down.
AGCTGACCCGGACCCGGATGGAGCAATCCATCCGGGTTTTCTTTTCTCAATGAAACCCTGCCGATAAGGAGCCGGATTTTTTACCTGAGCTGCTCGTCCGCGCCTTTTCCGGCTCACTGAACCTCCCGCCACAGGAAGAAAGCTTCATGCCTGAGTTTCTCAAGGTGAAAACTGCTGAAGAGGTGCTGTCCCTGGTGAACCGGATCGAACCGCTCGCCGCCGAGCGCGTTCCCCTGTCTGCTGCAGGCGGAAGAACCCTTGCCGGTGACATTCCGGCTGGTGAAGCTGTGCCCCACTTTGCCCGCTCGGTCATGGACGGATATGCGGTGCGGGCTCGTGACACCTTCGGAGCTTCCGAAACCCTTCCCGCTCTGTTGGAGACCACTGGAGAGGTGCTAATGGGTAAGTCCCCGAGCGGCGCAGTCCTGCCGGGAAAAGCGGTTGCCGTCCCGACTGGGGGGATGTTGCCCGAAGGCAGCGATGCCGTGGTTATGATAGAGTACACCACGCGACTGGACGACACGACCATCGAAGTGACCCGCCCCGTGGCGCCGGGTGAGAACATCCTCCAGGTCGGAGAAGACATTTCAGAGGGGGAAAAGGTATTCAGAAGGGGCTGGACGCTCAGGCCACAGGATGTCGGTCTTCTCGCCGCAATCGGAGTGGGTGAGGTCGAAGTCTTCAAAAAGCCGCGGGTCGCCCTGGTTTCCACAGGAGATGAAATTGTACCCGTGGATGCGGTTTCGCTTCCTCCCGGAAAGGTCCGCGACATCAATAACTACACTCTTGCGGCCCAGATAGAGTCAGCAGGGGGCTTGATCGGTACTCGTGTAACCATACCGGATAACCTCGACGAGCTTGTTTCGGTCTGCCGAAGCGCTGTGCTGGATCATGACGTTATCGTGCTCTCGGGCGGGAGTTCAGTCGGCATTCGGGACTACACCATACAAGTGCTGGAGAGCCTGGACGATTCCGAACTGCTCGTACATGGAGTCGCCATACGACCCGGAAAGCCGGTGATCCTGGGCAGGGCGGGAAAAGTAGTCTTCTGGGGCCTTCCCGGACAACCTGTCTCAGCTCTCGTTACATGCCGTGCTTTTGTCATTCCGTCCATAGGCAAGCTTCAGGGAAAGTCTGAAGACCGGTTTGGCCGCACCCACCTCCGCGCCGTTCTCAGCAGGCCGGTCCCATCTGTTCACGGCAGAACCGACTACGTCCCGGTTATCCTCTCCGGTGGCGCCGATGGGTTGCGCGGAGCCACTCCCATATTCGGAAAATCCGGAGCTATAAGTATACTTGCGAGAGCAGATGGCTGCGTGATCATACCTGAACACGTGGAGGGGCTCGATGCAGGATCGGAAGTAACGGTACTCCCGTTTTAGCACTATAGTAGCGCGCCGCGCGCTATCAGCAGCAAGCGCGCCGGCCATTGCGTTGGTGCGGTTTCATCGCGCCCACCGTCGACGAAGGGCGGAGTCTCATCTTTGTTCAAACCACGCTACAACTTGGCTCCTCGACTCTTATCTGACTTCAAAGTCAGAGTCTCGTTCAAACAGGCTGAAAACCGGCGCCTCGGCTGGATTCCGGCTCAGGAGCGCTGCCGGAATGACGGGGCACGCGAATCCTGCCATAGCCCGAGGAGCGCAACTACGCCGGTCTGCCCTGTACAATCTACGTCGCAACGATACTGGCCGAACTTGCCAAAAGGCCACGTTCCCATCGTTCCAGGTCCCCTCTCCAATGCCAAACCGGTTTGCCGGGGGGCCTCCCCCTACGTCATTCCGGCAGGGCTTCTGAGCCGGAATCCAGCCCGGGAACTGCATCCAGGTCTTCTTTTGAACTGCTTGGAAAAGCCCGGCTATGCGGTCTTTACATGATTTCAGCGTGACTGGGAGGGGACGGGCAAGCTTATATGAGACTTCATATTTAAAGGAACACGCAGAGGCGACAAAATGAAGTTTCATCCTGGTTTAAACCACGCTATGGCGCATAGCCGTCAACTTAAGAGAGTATCGTTTCAACATCGTGATGTTTTTTCTT
>CAZIJV010000068.1:0-24412 GCA_964539645.1 uncultured Syntrophobacter sp. | reverse complement strand
CATGGAAGCATGTGGCCTAAACTTCTTGTGGCTCCCTCTCTACTCTACTGTTAAAAGAACACACCTGCAAGACAGTCGGATCTCCACCTTGGATCACTTTGATTGCGGCTATTCTGCACCACGACCCTTCGTGGTAAAAGAACAGCGAACAAACTGCTTTTGCACCTCACCCGCTGCATCCCCTTACCTCTATGATTATCCTATCCGGAAATTCAAAGCCGATCAGAGGTACACCGGAGTTCCCGCTGCACCTCCTCGATGCCGCTTCACCACACTTTGGAATTGCAGCTAAATGAGTTTTTCCAGACGATCCTATTCTGCATTATCCATTTTCGCTGCTCTCATGCTGTTTTCAGCCTGTATGAAAGTAGGCCCCGATTACTCGCCTCCTCCAACCGCGGTCGCTCCGGAATGGATCGAAGCCTCCGACGAGCGGCTCAGCTCCAGGTCCGCGGATTACCGCGACTGGTGGAACGCCTTCGAGGATCCGTCTCTTGGCCGCATCATCGATGCCGCCTACCGCGAAAACCTCTCCTTGAAAATCGCCGCCACACGTGTGTTGGAGGCTCGTGCACAGTTGGGAATCGCCATCGGCGGGCTTTTCCCCCAAAGACAGCAGGCAACCGGATCACTCTCTTTCATTCGCGGCAGCGAATCCTCTGCCGCGGGCGCGGCTTCCCGGACAAACTCCGTGCAGGCCGGCGGTCAAAACAGCTTCTGGCAAAATCAATTCGCATTGAACGCCGCCTGGGAGTTAGACTTCTGGGGCAGATTCAGCAGGGCCGTCGAAGCCGCGGACGCCTCCCTGAACGCGTCTCTGGCGGACTACGACAGTGCGCTGGTGAGTCTTACTGCTGATGCGGCGACTTTCTACATCCAGATCCGGACCCTGGAGAAAAGGCTGGATATCGCCCATCAGAACCTCGACCTTCAGCGGGAGAGCCTGCGCATAGCGGAAGCACGCTTCAGCGGAGGGGCCTCTTCCGAAAGAGACCTCGCCCAGGCCGAAACGCTGCTTTTCAATACTCAGGCCGGCATTCCCATCCTGGAAGCGCAATTGAGACAGGCAAAGAACGCTCTAAGCGTTCTCATCGGCCTGCCGCCCTGCGACCTCGCCGAGTTCCTGGAGGGGCCCCGGGAAATCCCAACTCCTCCCCCGCATGTATCCACGGGCATCCCCGCCGACCTGCTCCGAAGGCGTCCCGATATACGCGGCGCCGAGCTGCAGGCCGCAGCACAGTCTGCCCGGATCGGCGTAGCGAAGGCCGATCTCTATCCCGCGTTTTCTCTAACCGGCTCTATTGGTTTCCAGGCTTCTACGATTGGACGTGCGCAGCTATCCGATATTTTCAAAGCCGGCGCACTCTCCGCCACCGGCGGCCCCTCCTTTCAGTGGAACATCCTGAATTACGGCACTATCACCAACAATGTGAGGGTACAGGATGCCCGATTTCAGGCGCTGCTGCTTGCATACCGCGACGCAGTCCTGAAAGCTCAAAAGGAGGTCGAGGATTCTCTCGCGGGATTTCTCCGTACTCAAGAAAATTCAGATTACCTGGCCAGGAGCGCGGCGGCGGCAAAACGCTCCGCCGATCTGGCTCTCATTCAATACCAGCAGGGAAGCACTGACTATACTACCGTCCTGATCGCCCAACAGGCTCTCCTCGCAGCTCAGGACAGCCTCGCAGGATCGATGGGCAGCATTTCCACAAACCTTGTGGCGCTGTACAGGGCTCTGGGGGGAGGATGGCAGATGCGCGAGGGCCGGGACATTGTCGGCCCGGAAATGAGGGAGGTCATGGAAAGACGAACCAACTGGGGCAATCTCCTTTTACCCATAAACTTTATGCCTCAATCTTCCCCCAACCCGTCAAGACTTCGCGGGCCGGACTGGTAGACAGTCGTTTCAGATCTCACAAACGCAAAGTGATGGCTTAGAGAATGAAAGAATCGATTCTTGCTTACCCCCTGTCCTCTTCCGGAAAAGTCCGCAGTATGGCCCGGCAGGCGGCTCGCAGTGAAGCCGCAGCCATTGGTGGCCGCAAACCGGCCTTCTCCTCTCAGCGGTCCCTAACGATGGGCTTCCTTTTTTTCCTGCTGGTTTTCTGCTGCGCTTGCGAGCAGAAGCCCCCGGCCGCGCCGCCTCCGCCTCCAAAAGTGACGGTCAGCACCCCACTCAGGGAGAACGTAACCGACTACCTGGAATTCACCGGAAACACGCAGGCGGTCAAATCAGTCCAACTCCGCGCCCGGGTAGAGGGATACCTGGATGGAGTCTTTTTCCGGGACGGCGATCTCGTGGGGAAGGATCAACTGCTTTTCCTCATTCAGCAAAATACCTTCCTTGCCCGCCTCCGGCAGGCAGAGGGAAACGTTCTGACCCAGAAGGCGCTTCTCGAACACGCCAAAACCGAATTTGCCCGATTCTCAAAGCTTTACCAGCAAAAGGCCGCTGCCGAAACGGACGTCGAAAACTGGCGTTTTCAGCGCGACACCGCCCAGGCTGCCCTGGTGTCCGCCGAGGCGCAACGGGATCTTGCCAAGCTTGATCTCGGCTATACCTGGGTGACCGCCCCTTTCGCGGGACGAATAGATCGAAGGCTTGTCGATCCCGGTAACCTGGTGGGCGCCGGAGGGAGCACACTGCTTGCGGAGTTGACACAGGTCGATCCGCTCTATGTCTATTTTACGGGAAGCGAGACCGATGTCCCTCCGGAAATAGCCGGGACCCGTCAGCTTAAAACCGGGAATTCGAACGGGGGCAGGGAGAAGCTTGCCATCCAGGTAGGGTTCGCCGGGGAAGAAGGCTACCCGCACGAGGGATACCTCGATTTCACCTCGGCCACCGTCACACCCACCACGGGCACTTTTCTGCTGAGGGGGGTCATTCCCAACCCCAAGGGTACGATTCTCCCCGGCCAGTTTGCCAGGATCAGGGTTCCGACGGGAGGCGAAAAACCCGCTCTCCTCGTTCCGCAGATCGCCGTCGGTTTCGACCAACTGGGCTCGTACGTCATGATCGTAGACCACGAAAACAAGGTAGAACGCCGGAGCGTCAAAGTCGGAAGTCAGAGAAAAGGCTATTACATGATAAGCGATGGCCTCGACGGCAGCGAATCCGTCATCGTCAAAGGCCTCCTCCGTGCAGTTCCCGGCCGGCAGGTGACCCCCGAACGTGCGCCCCAACCGGGTACGACCGGTGCGCAGCAGGCAGATAACATCAGCGGGAAGGGTGATCAATGATTTCTCGATTCTTCATCGAACGCCCTATTTTCGCGAACGTGATCGCCTTCATTACGATCATCATCGGCCTGGTTGCGCTCTACAGGCTGCCGGTCTCGCAATATCCGCAGATCGTTCCACCCACTATACAGGTTTCCACGCGTTTTCCCGGCGCCAGTGCGGAAGTGGTCGCCGCGACCATCGGAATCCCGATCGAGCAGGCGGTAAACGGAGTTGAGAACTCCATTTACATGTCTTCTACCTGCAGCAGCGACGGCTCGTATTCGCTCACCATCACCTTCGAGGTGGGCACGGACCTCAACGCCTCCCTGGCGCTGGTGCAAAACCTGGTCAACGGGGCTCTTGCCCAGCTACCCGGAGGCGTCCAGGAACAGGGAGTCACCATCAGGAAGGTCTCTCCCAATATTTTGCTGGTGGTCAGCCTCTTTTCCGAGGATGACCGTTTCGATGAAGCTTTTCTCTCCAACTATGGGGTCATCAACCTTCAATATCCCCTCGGAAGGCTCCCGGGCGTCGGGCAGGTTCGGGTGTTCGGCGCAGGTCCCTACAGTATGAGGATCTGGCTCGATCCCGAAAGGATGGTGTCGCTCGGCCTCACCGCGCTGGATGTTCTTACGGCCGTCCGAGGTCAGAACATCCAGGTAGTCGCCGGACAGTTGGGAGCGCCGCCGGTCCCGCAGGAGCACTCCCTGCAGTTTACCATCAACTCTCTGGGCCGCCTGTCCGACCCAGGCCAGTTTGAAAACATCATCGTAAAGACCCAGACGGGGCCGGCAGCACAGATCGTGCACCTGAAAGACGTCGCTCGCATCGAATTGAGCCAGCAGAGCTACAGCAACTACGCAAACGTATCGGGGCACAAATCGGCACAGGTCGTCATCTTTGCCCTGCCCGACGCCAACGCCATCGCCGTCGCCGACAAGGTCTACAAGGCTATGGAGGAGATGGGCCGGAGCTTTCCCGAAGGCTTGAGCTACGCTATCCGCTTCGATACGACCAAATTCGTTCGTGAGGCGATCTCCGGCGTCTATCACACTCTCGTTGTCGCCGCGATTCTCGTGCTGGTGGTCATACTCCTCTTCCTTCAAAGTATGCGGGCGCTGCTGGTGCCCGCCACCACGGTGCCGGTAACGCTCATCGGCGCCTTCATCGCCATGGCCGCGCTCGGTTTTACGGTCAACCTGATGACCTTGTTTGCGCTGATCCTGGTAATCGGCATTGTCGTCGACGATGCTATCATTATTGTGGAAAACAGCTCCTATTACATCGAAACGGGTCTTCTTCCCAAAGAAGCCACCATCAAGGCCATGAACGAATTGACCGGCCCCATCATGGGGATCACCCTTGCGCTGGTTTCCGTGTTCCTCCCGGCAGCCTTTCTTCCCGGAGTCACCGGGCAGATCTTCAGGCAGTTCGCGCTCGTTATTGCCTCCACCGCGGTAATAAGCGCCCTCAACGCACTGACCCTAAAGCCGGTCCAGTGCGCCTTCTGGTTGAAACCGCCCGACGAAAAGCCCCCCAACTGGTTCTACCGGGGCTTCAACCGTTTTTTCGGCAAGACAACGGATATCTACATGGGCATTGTCACCAGAATGGTGAAAAGGCCCCTTACGATGCTGCTTCTCTTCCTGGTTCTGATAAGCACCTCGCTCTGGGTTTTCCTGAACCGGCCAACCGGCTTTCTTCCGACGGAGGATCAGGGATACGGCGTGCTCATAGCCCGCCTGCCCGAAGGCTCTTCCCAGCCGCGGTCCCGGGAAGTCTCTGCAAAAATAGGCGAAATCCTCAAAAACACGCCGGGCGTGGCCAACTGGGTCAATATCGGAGGGTTCTCACTTCTCGACGGCGCCAACCTATCCAACATCTCCTCCACCTTTGTCATCTACGAAGACTGGGGCGAACGCGGCGCCTCTCTGAACCAGGATGTCATCGTCTCACACATAAACCGGGAGCTTCAGTCCATACAGGAGGCACAGGCTTTCGTTCTTGTCCCGCCGCCGATCCGGGGCCTCGGGCAGACCGGGGGCTTTCAGATGATGCTGGAGGACCGGCGGAACCTCGGAATCAATGTACTCCAGGATGCGGCTTCAGAGCTTGTCAAGGCCGGGAACGAGCACCCGACGATGAGGGGACTTGCCACCACCTTCAGCGCAAACAGCCCGCAACTCTACCTGAATATCGACAGAACCAAGGTCGAGTCGCTCCAGGTTCCGCTCGCCAATGTTTTTGATACCCTCCAGGCCTACCTGGGCGCCTCCTTCGTAAACCTGTTCAACAAGTTCAACCAGGTGTTCCAGGTATATGTTCAGGCAGACAGTTCCTATCGTCTCGATTTCAGAGACATCAAAAACCTCTACGTGAGAAACCGGAACTCCGAGATGGTTCCCCTGGGAACGCTTCTCGATATTCAGCGCATCCAGGGTCCGGAACTCATAACGCGCTACAATCTCTATCCGGCGGCGGCCATTTTCGGCTCCGCAGCCCCCGGCTTCAGTTCCGGGGAGGCGCTGAAGGAAATGGAAAAGCTTGCGGCCTCCACACTCCCGCAGGGTATGGACTACGACTGGACCTCCACCAGCTACCAGGAAAAACAAGTGGGCTACCAGGCCTATTTCATCTACGCTCTTTCCATCATCCTCGTCTACCTCGTCCTGGCCGCACTCTACGAGAGCTGGAGCGCTCCCGGGGCCATCATTCTGGTCGTCCCCATCGCCCTGGCGGGCGTGCTCCTCGCCCTTATAGTCCGCGGCTTTGACAACAATCTCTACACCCAGGTGGGGCTCGTGCTGATGATCGCTCTCGCAAGCAAAAACGCCATCCTCATCGTGGAATTTGCGCGCGACCTGCACCACGGCGGAATGCCGGTCGAAGAGGCTGCAATCGAGGCCACCCGCCGGCGCTTCCGCCCAATCGTCATGACCTCCTTTGCCTTCATCATGGGAGTGGCGCCGCTATTGGTCGCCTTCGGGGCCGGCGCAGCCAGCCAGAGAGCCATCGGGACCGTCGTCTTCGGCGGCATGCTCTCCTCGACCCTCCTGGCCATCCCCTTCGTTCCGGTCTTCTACGTCCTGCTGGAGCGCCTGAGCGAGCGGATTACCGGGCGCGGGAGGTAAGTTTCGTATCCTTTCACCCAGCGCATCCAGCGGCTGTCAAAATGGATATCAAGTGCTGTTGGCGAGCCGGTTACGGTTAACTCTATATTGACCTTGCCGGGATGGTACGTAAGAAGAATAACGCCCGATGGGATTGCCGCTCTGAACCCCAGGCAAATTCCCCCCTATATCTCGAAGAGAAAAGAAGAATTGCCGAAAGCGATGATCATGCGGATTGTCCATCAACTCGATCAGCGGTGCAGGGATGTGGAGCCCAAGGCTTTTGGACGATGAACCGAAAATACTACACGCAGGCGCCATGACTGAACGCCCGGCCTCAGGAAGGTCGAACTTCAGCCTTACAGGCATTGCTTTCAAGAACTTATAGGTAGCTCTCTTAAAAATCACAATATCCTCTTCCGCCTGCAGGCCGATTTCCCTGACATGCACGGCATCGAAACCTGCGTTGAGCAGGGCCTGCGCAACCAAAGGCGAGAGAGCATTGTCGATGAGAAATCTCATGCCACCCCGATCAGGGGTAGTTCACGTTCCCTGACTGCTTCAGCAGCATACCGGAGTGCTTCCGTGATGTCTTCTCGCTCCAGATCAGGGTAGGCTGCGAGTATCTCCTCCGTGGTCATCCCGTCAGCCAGCATATCTACAACGGTGGCTACAGGAATCCGCACTCCACGCAAACACGGAACCCCGCCCATCTGGTTGGGATTTACCGTAATTCGACTGAATCGCATTTCTCGCCCTCCGCCGTTTCGGACAGTCCGATCATTTCCAACAACCGAGTCATCATTTAAATCTGCTCAAGTAGTAATTGTGAATTAGTTTTTTATCCTGGTACTGTACCATGACCGGCATTGTATACTCAATTTAATGTCACCGGTAACGTCTATCAGTCAGGCCAAAGAGAAAAGGGGTCGCATTGACACTTTTCTGCTAGTTCAGAATTGTTCAGAACGAGAGCCTGGAGATCACCCGACTTTTTGAGGATGCGATATGAATCGACTGCCCATTGATCCTCAGGTACTGGCGCAATTGTGCCGGAAACACCATATTGTGCGGCTGTCTCTGTTTGGGTCCGTGCTCCGTGGAAGAGATCGGACGGAAAGTGACGTGAATTTGCTGGTTGAGTTCGAGCCCGGAGAAGCGCCCGGGCTCATTGGCCTTGCCGCCATTAAATCAGAGTTCTCCAGTCTTCTCGGGGGACGGCGGATAGACCTGCGCACAGCCGGGGACCTCAGCCGTCATTTCCGTGATGAAGTGATTGGCACTGCAGAGGTGAAGTATGCGGCCGGGTGACCGTATCAGGGTACGGCGCTTCACCATCCACCATTACATCCCCTGGAAAACAGCCATCATTGAACTACCAGCCCTGCTGCTTCAGCGAGGACGTTTTCAAACACGACCACTTCGCCGCAGCGCCTGACGGTGTGGATGATTCGCTTTTCTTCATATTCTCCCGGGCAGGAAGGGTCGAGCAAGGTTTCATAGCCTCAGACCTCTCTTGTAAGGAGTCTCCCACTTCGGAAGCTTCGGTTCATACACAGTGCTGATAACCAGTTCCATATGCTGACGTTTTTTCACTCTACAGTCTTTACAAAAGAATACTTCAGGATTTTTCTGTCGGAAGTCTGCTACGTTCCCTTCGGGCTGATGCGGCGCGATGTGACAAGGCTCGCCACCACCGATACCAGCAGGATCAAAGCTACTATGCCCATCGCGATCCAAACCGGTATCTTGTAGATGTCCAGCAGCAGCATTTTCACGCCAATAAACATCAAAATGACAGCGAGCCCGTATTTGAGCAGATGAAACCGCTCCGCAACGTCGACCAGCAGGAAATACATTGCACGCAGGCCTAGAATAGCAAAGATGTTGGACGTGAAGACGATGAACGGGTCGTCGGTTATTGCAAAAATCGCGGGAATGGAGTCCACTGCAAAAATGAGATCGGTAATTTCCACCAGCGCCAATACCAGGAACAGCGGGGTGGCGTAGCGAATTCCCTCTTTTACGATAAAGAACTTCTCCTCGTGGTGTTCGTCCGTGATTTTCATGTGCCGGCGCATCCAGCGCAGAACCGGGTTTTTCTCCAGATCCGACTGGTGCTCGGCGAACATTATCATTTTGACACCGGTAAGTAAGAGGAGCAGGCCGAAGACGTAAAGAATCCAGTGGAACTTGGCGAGTAACAGCGCGCCGAGGTAGATGAGCACGGCCCGCATGATGATGGCGCCCAGAACGCCATAGAGCAGCACACGTTTCTGGAATTGTCCGGGCACTGCGAAGAAGTTGAACAGGGTGATCCACACAAAGACATTATCCACGGCAAGCGACTTCTCGATCAGGTAGCCGGTGAGGTATTCCAACGCCTTCTCATTGGCGATCTCGCGAGGGAATCGCCCATTCAGGTACCACCAGAACCAGGCGCAAAAGATGAGGGAGACAGCAATCCACACTAATGACCATGAGGCTGCCTCCTTTATGCTCACCCGGTGGGCGCCCCGGGTCTTTAGTACAAAAAAATCAACAGCAAGCAGGACAATGACAACCAGCGTGAAGCCAAAATAGAGCATCGTGGTTCCGGTGGATTCAATAGTCATAAGCTGGTCTCCGAGCCAGGGTCATTACTCTTGTCCTTCCTCCGGCTGCGCTGCACCAAATGGTATCCGAGCGCCAACGCGAGCACCATTACAGCAATCCCTAAAAGGGCGCCTTCGGGCAACGCCTTGGGATCGAGGACGATGATTTTTCGCGCAACCGCAATCAATGCGACCATGAGCACTGCCTCTAAATGGATCGCGCGGTGCACAATGTAGGTTTTCAGTGAATGCAGGAGTTCAATTCCGATCAGCACCAGCAGAAACTGGCCGAAGAGCTCCAGTAGCTCATCTATTTCAAGCAGAAGAATCGGCGGTGTCAACACGTCCTTTACGAGTATCCACCCGAACTCTATTGTGGCAAGCAGTACTACCACCCCCATCATGACAAGTAGGACGTGGATGACAATCCGCTCAAATAGATCCAGACGATGCAACATGAAGTGCTCTCCTGTATGAGTCCTACGGCAGGCGTATCCGGGCAGAGAATCTCGTTTTGCTCTGAACGCATGACGAATTTCCTCCTCTGTCAGGAGGCCCCCTTTTGGTACCTGAAAGCCAGCGCTAAGATTTTAACAATCCATAGGTTCGCTGTAAATGCAGGCAACTCGAGCTGACTCGAGTCCCCCATCCTTTCATTCTACAGTCTTCACATAGGAGTATTGCAGGATTTTTCTGTCGGAGGTGATAAGCGGAGCGCTGTGAAGCCTTGCAGTCGCTACGATGATCTGATCAGCCGGATCTCGGTGAAAGTCACCTGGAAGTTTAGTGGACTCTATGGCAATCTCAGGCGTAAGCGCGATCAGGCGGATGGCAGGATAGCTCAGAGCCTCATGGAACCATTCACCTAATGGGCACGGCAACTCCAGCCGCTTGTATTCAACGAGCTTAGCGATCTCCCAGATGGTGATTGCGCTTATGCCAATGATGCCGGTCTCATTGGCTTTAATGTTTTCAGCCTGTGTACTGGTGATCCGTTCATCCCATGTACCCACCATACCCAAATGTGAGTATCAAGGATAATCATCTAAGAGCTTCCCAATTCTCTTCGGCGACACTGCCAAATGGATCAGTGTATCGGATGGGCTTTCCACGCAAAGGATAGCATGTACCCCTTCTCTCTCCATCCTCATGGCTGCGAATAATGACTTCTACTTTATCACCTGCCTGAAAAGGCAAGTCCGTTATGGTGAGGGATCCGTCACTCGATATCCTTGTTTCCACTCTGTAGTCTTGCATGTTTCACCTCACTTTTCACTCTATACTACCCATCCGGCATAGGAGGGTCAACATGTATCGAGAGGACGATTGAGAGGGGGGCGCTATATCCACCGAGTCTTTCTGATTCAGCCGGGCAGGACGAGCAGGGGGATTTAGCAACAAGGATCAGGGGCTTCGGCCCGTATCCGGCGGTCCTCCAATAGCGCAGCTCCTTACGGATCGGTCAATACTGAGCGTTCGTGGTTAATACTCTCAGTCTCTCCAGGAAGAACCGCTCCTTGTCCCGCTGCCCCAGCGCCTTGTGGCAGGCCGCGATCTGCTGAAGCGCATCCGGTGCGTGCTGGAATTTCATCAGGTTCGAAAGTGCATCGTCAAACCGTCCAAGGTTCATATAACTCACTCCCAGACAGACATGCAGCGATTCATTATCCGGGAAAAGCCGGACGCCTTCCGTAAGCAACTCGATCGATCCCCTGAAATCCCGGTTTTTCTGCTTTATCATTGCCAGTCCCAGGTAAGCCCTGGGGTGAGGGGAATAGGACAAGGCCCTCTGGTAAAGTCTGACTGCAGTCGCCTCCTTATCCGGTATGGCTTCGATTGCGGCATAGTCCCCATGACTGAAAGTCATTCCAAGCCTTGAGAGGAAATCGGCATACAAGGGGTGGAATTCCCGGATATCCTCGAGTTCTATTGCATCCACAAAAGAAGGGAGTCCTTCATAGAAGGCCTTTCTCAACCTGTCCCGGAAAGCCAGAACGTCCTCGTTAGTCAAGCCGGGATCAGTTTCGAGGTAGAGTATATCCTCTATGGGATTGAGCCATACCTCATCCGTGAGGCACATTCTTTCTTTCACCTCGTCGTACAGGGCCGTACCGGGAAAAACCCGCAGAACATAAAAGACAATGCTGAGAGGCTTGATCTCGCGAATGAACTCCTCGGTTTCCTTTATCGTTTCCGGCGACTCACCCGGGCATGCATAGATAATGTAGGCGCGGGGCAGGATGCCATAACGCGTCGTCAGGGAAAAAGCCCTTTTGACCTGCTCGTTGCGAATCCTCTTGTTGAGCTTTTTTCGTATCATTTCTGATCCGCTCTCGACCCCGTAGCTGATCTGAATGCATCCGGCCTTTCGCATCCAATAGAGTATCTCCTCATCCACGTTGTTGACGTGGGAAATGGCGTACCAGGATATTGAGAGGCCGCGATTCAGGATCTCCTTGCACACGGCTATCGCAAGGTCCTTTTTCATCGTGAAGATGTCGTCCGAGATGTAGAAAAAGTTGACCCCCTTACGATAGAGAAGCTCCAGTTGATCCACGAAATAACCAACGGAATGGAACCTCACCTTATGTCCCCAGAACCGAGGAGAGCCGCAGTAGGTGCAGTTGCCGGGACAGCCCCTGGTCAGGGAGAGGTGCCTGTAGGTGAAGTACCTGGCGGGGTTGGGCAGCGAGTCCAGGTCCTGGATGGGATCGGCGGGCGCAGTTCGGACGATTTGCGACCCATCCCTGAATGCGATCCCCCTGAGAGCGGCGAGATCGGGGCGAGGGCCTTTTTCGAGAAGTCTCACCAGTTGCAGAAAAGTATGTTCTCCCTCTCCCAGCACCACACAGTCGATCTCCTGGAAGTTTCGCAGTAAATGGTCCCACAGGAACGTCGCGCCCACTCCGCCGAAAACAATCTTGGCCTTCGGGTTCACTTCCCGCACGATTCGCGCTATCTCGACGCCACCCCAGCGATTGGCGTTGAATACCGAAATTCCAACAATGTCCGCCTTCTTCTGTGCCAGTATTTCTCTTATCTTTTCAGGATTGCCGCCGCGGTAAAAATTCACTATTTCTGTATCGTAGCCCTCATGGAGCAGAAGCGCGGCAAGGTAGTAAAGCCCCATTGGGACAGAGCTGATGTTCTCCTCTTCATAACGCTCCTCGAGAAAGTAGGGATAGATGAGCAGAATTTTCATAGTTCTCCCGATTCATGGCTAATGTTCGCCGGGCAAGGACGGAGGCGCCGGCGCAGACCTGCCGGTGGCGCGAGGCGCCGGTGCTAAATGTGGCCGACCTGGTTTTCCCCGCCAGTGTAACCGGCGTTTTTCCTATATGTAAACCATGTTTTTGCCCTCTGGTCTATCCATGGGCATTGCACCGGCATATCCGTGATATGTGATTATTCACAAGGATAATGACTTCTGAGGAGAACGAATAGTATGAGGGTGCTTTTACTGCCTGCACGGGCTACGGCTTTCATTACTGCAAAGGACGGTGCAGGATGGCCGGACGGCTGCTCTGCATCGATGTTGGCAACGCCAAGTTGTGAGAAAAAGTCGAGGGTATCGAAGGTCACGATTTCCTCGGCAAACCGCCCGTTCTCGACCCTTGCCACGGTCGTCATGACCATGTTCACCACCTTTCCGGTCGGCGGAATAACCCGGCCGTCCGGCAATACAATCGAAATCCGGTATTCCCCTCCTGCCTTCGGCACGGGCAACAAAAGACGTTGCCTGGGTCCGAAGGACAGGAGGGAGATGCATCCTGGTGTTCTTTTGATGCTCCCAGGGAAGCGGAGGAAAGAACTTATGTAACCCCACTTTTAAAGGCGCAAGCAAGGGACAAAATAGAGCGCCCGCGTTCAAACCACGCTATATTGCCGCTCTATCGTGGGTGGCATAGCTTATGTGAAACTTCATTGCAGGGTTGAGAGTTTCAGTGTTGGGCTCTTGTGCCTGTGCTTTCCCGCCTCTCCCCGGGTACTTTCACGCAATGGGACAACGGCCACAAGGGCCTATGCTACAAGCGCCCGAGCGTCATTGGCGCCGCAAGTGAGTACATGCATGGCGATTTCAATGAGGTTGTTGGCGCTGATGAAAAAAGGTGTGCAGGGGGCAGCAGTGTAGGGTCCTTGTGCCCGTGTTTTTCCGGCCCCCCCGTGGGTACTTTTCACGCAGTGAGACAACGGGCAGAGTCTCATCCTCGTTCATGAAGGGAAGAGCAAGCCTCAGGCCTTTTTGACCATGAAGCCCGTTCTGATCTTGGAATCCGAGCCGACCTTCGCCATGCCGTCCGTCTCCGAAACAGAGTCCACGGTGATTTCCCCGATAACTTCTTCTTTGGAATCCATGACAAGAAGGAGCGATCCCTTTTCCACTCCGTTCTTCTGTCCCAGTCCGAAGTAGACGGCAAAACCGCTGATATCCGGGGCGATGTGGTATATTTCGGCGATCCCAAGTTCAGCCAGGAGCCTGTCTCTTTTTCCGGCCAGTATATAGAGCACCCCGCAGGTAAGGAGTATGAGCAGGAAGAAAAACCCCGCCGCAATCCACGGCGAGAAACCCGAATAGCGCAGGATGAGCGATTTTGAATCCGAAAGGTAGGATTGACGGTCTTTGTAGACGATTACCTGGAAGGTGTTGGCGCCGACTTTTTTCTGGTCGTCCTTTCCGAAGATGGAAACCAGGTATATCCCCGGTTCAATATCCGGGCTGAGTTGAAGAGCGCCCCTCCACATCCTCGCCCCCATCCAGAAACCGGATATGAGTTCCTCCAGGTTCATCGTGATGGCGCGCGAGTCGCTCTGAAACGTCATTGCCTCCAGGCCCGGCGCTTCGGGCGCCATGGGACCGGTAAGCCTGGCGCTCTCCCCCGGCAGCATGCGAATACTGTTGAAGGGCTCCCGCAGGTAGGCAATTCCTCCATCAGTCCCACAAAGCAGGGACAGAACGAACAAAGCCGCACCGAACAATGCAACGCGCTTTTTGAGGATCGTGATTCGTTCCAGGCTCATTTGTCGAGCGCAGGCTCCTCACCACCCAGCCGTCTGATGGAAACCCATGCGACGATAAGGGTGGGCGCCAGCATGGAAAGGAAATATCTGAAGAAGACCGAGGAAAAGTTATCGAGGTCCATGTTGGCAAAATACATACTGATGCACAATTCCGTCAAAACAGCGATGTCCGTGATTCCGACCGCAATCTTCTGCTGAATGTTCATTGGCGACTACTCTCCATCGAGTACTACGTTGGATCTCTTATCGTTTATACTCATCTTGAAAGCAAATAATTATCGAGCTTATCGGCAAGCGGGTGGCCAACACTAGAGGGCCGCCCCCGGACGCGGCCGGGGGCGGCGCGGCCACACTGTCAACGTCGTGCTTACTTTTTGTAGATGTCCGTCCTGCTGACATTCATGAAGCGAATCGCTTTACCCTCTTCCTTGTAGTATATCCGTGCTTCGTCCCCGGCATCCCAGGTAGACTCCGGACGACTGAAGGCCTCATCGGGCAGCGAAAAGGTGGTAAGGATGTGCTGGCGGTCGGAATAAATGGTGATGGTTTTCTTTTCCTTGTTAATTGCGGGAAACTTCTTCATTTTCCCCTGCGCTTCGTCATAGACCGCCGGGTCTCTTCTCCCCACGTTCTCTTTTTGATCGATAAGAGTGTAGGCGATGGTCTGGAATTTCTGCGACACCGGGTCGAAAATGGTGATTTCGTGCTTCTTGGTATCCAGCTTCATCCTCAGGCCGACCTTCGGTTCCGGACCCATTTCAGCGGGGTCTTTCGGCAGGATGTAGGTGATGGGGGGAAGATGAGTGTAGTCGGGGTTCTGAGAATCATTGGCTACGTCACGGATCAGGGTGACGGTTCCCTTTTCCTTATCGAGCTTTACGACCCTTCCCTGGTCCACTTTGCCGTACTCACACCCGGCAAGAAATCCAAGAGGAAGAATCAGGAGCATTGCTATTATCAATCGGTAGTACCTTGCCATTATCAGTCTCCCTGTATCAATCGGATTAATCCGGATTCGTCGATCTAACTGGTCCGCCCGGCGGCAAGCGAAGCTTTTTTGGCCGCGATTTCCTTCTTGGCGCCTTCGACCATCTTCACAAAAATATAGGCCGTGAGAGCGGTTACGACGCCGAGCACAACGACCGTCGCGGCAACGTCGCAGAAAGTCTTTGCAGTGGGGACATAAGTGGGGATGAGTTTGAGAGCGACCGAGACGGCGCAGCCTATTACCGCAATACCGAAGGCGATCCGAATACCGTAGCCTTTGATGTACTTCGTTGCAACCGTGCCGACCTGTGCGCCGAGAGCCGCGCCAATGAGCATGATGATGGCGGCGACCAGTTCGGTGCGGCCTTTATAGGTGTAGGTGGCGGCGCCGTAGAGGCCGGAGATCATGACCTCGAAGAGGTCCGTACCAACGGCGACGTGGGTGGGGCAGCCGACAATGTATATCAGAGAGGGCATACGGATAAGCCCGCCGCCGATTCCGAGGATGCCAGCCAGCCAGCCGGTGAGAAAGCTGACGGTAATGGGGAGCCATGCGGAGCAGTAGATACCTGCGACCGGCAGATTGATCATCGGGGGGATCTTGATCTTGTGGAAGGTCTTGTGCCACTCAAGACCGGTTGCAAGCCTATCGAGTTCCTTGCCTGACCTCAATGCTTCTCTTTCCTTGCTCTTCCGTTTCGCTACGTCGGCAAAGACCATGTAGGTAATGAGCATAAGCAGGATGATGTAGAGCCAGCGAACAACAATTTCGACACTGCCGATACGCTCGAGCCACATGATCATCTGGGCGCCGATCTCGAAACCAACTACGGTGCCGACCAGCATGATCATGCCGAGCTTGTAGTCGACATTGCCGAATTTGCCGTGGCGCATGGTGGAAATGAGGGATTTACCGGCCATGTGCGCGATGTCGGTGCCGATCGCAAACGCCATCGGAAAGCCGAGAATGTTGAGTCCGGGTGTAACCATCCACGCTCCGCCCATACCAAAAAAGCCGCCGATAACACCAACACCGATTCCAAGAATGATAAGGCCGGGCCAGAATATCTTAACACCCGCGATGGGCATCAGAATGTAGAGCCATTCCATGAAAATACCTCCTGAGTAACGAAGACAATTTTAATTGATTTGCCTGAAAAATTCGTCCAACCGGCTTAGTGTTCGGCCAGATCGCGATGTGAGAGATCGATACCCATGTGAGTCATAACGATATCTGCCACAACCCCGAAAATGACTCCAATTAACGGAATCAGTACGACGGTCATCAGGGCGAACTGGATATGGCTCTCGTTGTACATGTTCGCCCACCAGGCCATGACTCCGCTAAGCTTTCTCGTATCGGCCACGATCACCATCGGCGCGACCGGCCCGCCGCCCGCGGCATAAGAGCACAGAGGGAGCAAAAGCGACATCAGAGAAGTAAAGCTGAAAAGTTTCAAAATCTTACTCATGTTCGTCTACCTCCTTAAGTGAGAATTGCAAATTGGATCTGGATACCTGAATCAAACTGAAACATAACCTTCTGCCCGGGGGGAATTCGATTTGCATAAGTCACGGGACATAGAGCAATTAGCATGCCACTCACGAAGCCCTCCGTCCTCAATATTTTTCATGTATTTTCAGTATCTTAATGGATCACTAAGATGCTCATGATTTCGGCTTGAGACAAAGTGAAATTATCAGGTGACACTATGAAACTTACCGGGGACAGGGGCCTTTTTAAGGCTCAACGGGCAGGGAGAGATCTTCCATGATTTTTCTGAGGGAACTTATCATAACGGGCTTGATGAAATAACTCCGGGCGCCCAGTTCCAACGCCTTTTTGATGCTTTCCTTCTCCGTGAGATAGGCATCGACGATGACCACCGTTTTGCAGCACGTTTCCTGAATTGTATTCAGAAGCTGAAAATGGTCTTCCCTGAGCACGACGATATCCGCCAGCACGAAGCTGAAATCGATCTCGCACAGCAGGCTCCTGGCCTCTTCGGGCGTCATCACCCAATAGCATTTGAAGGTGTTGCCGCGGGTTTCCAAAGCTCTGGTAAAAAGTTCGGCAGTATCTCTTTCGGGATCTAGAATCAGGATATTCCTGCGATTTTTATCATTCATGCCTGGCCCGCCTGAGTCCGGCGCAAAGATTCCCATCGATTCCATAAAGATCGGGTTAGTGTACCTTGGGAATTTCGCACGCGTGTTGTTTAATCCGCCTTGCAAGCAGAGTACAAGGTTCGTGCCAGAAGCAGTTCCAGATGGGCCGACATGTGGGATTTCATGCGGACGAAGAGTTCTCCGCTTCCTTCTCACAGGAAGGCAGAATTACCTTAAAAGTGGCGCCGGACATCCCCGGAGCTTCCTCGTCCGTAATGCTTTCGCACTCTATGGTCCCGCCGAATTTGGTTATGATCCCGTAGCTGACGGATAATCCGAGACCCGTGCCTTCTCCCACTTTTTTCGTGGTAAAGAAAGGATCGAAGATCTTGCTCATGTACTCGCGTCTGATACCGCTGCCGGTGTCCGAGACGATTACTTCCACGGACTGGGTCTTCCCGGCAATGGGGCGGGTAACGATAGTCAGCACCCCCTGCCCTTTCATTGCCTGGACCGCATTGTTGATCAGGTTCAGAAAGACCTGCTGAAAACCTCTGGAATCCCCGCGTACCGCAGGAAGTTCGTCGGCCAGGGAGAGAACGAGCCTGATGTTGTTCATGTCGAGGGTATGACCGACCACCGAGACTATGGACTCTATATTGGCATTCAAATCGCAGCACTCATCAGTCTCTTCGCTGACTCTCGCAAAACTCAGAAGTCTTTCCACGATGCTTTTGCAGTGAAGCCCATGCCTCTCGATAGTCTTGAGATCGTTATATTCCATCGTGCCCGGTTCCATCCGTTCCAGGAGCAGATCGCAGAAGCCAAGCATGATGCCGATCGGATTGTTGATTTCATGGGCTACACCCGCTGCCATAGTCCCAAGCGAGGCAAGCTTCTCGGTATTAATGAGCTGGCGTTCTATGTTTTTTCTTTCGGTTATGTCCCGAGCTATCCCGAGCGCATAGTCCTCCGCCTCCTCACCCTTGACCCGAATATATTGAATATTAAACCAGAAGCTCCCCGACGGCACACTCAAGCGCGACTCGATCTTTTTCCCCTTGCCGGATTCGAGCACTTCGCGGATAGCCTCCAGTTGCTCGTAGACCTGCTCCCGCGGCAGGAAGCGATAAAGGCTTTGTCCATTCAACTCCTCCGGACGTACCCCGAAGAGGCGTGACATGTGCTGGTTGGCGGTCAGTATCAGACCATTCCCATCCGTAGTGAACATGAGGTCTTCGGCGGTTTCCACAAGCGAGCGGTATTTGGACTCGGAGCGCTCCAGTTCGTCGGCATATTTTCGGATATGCTCGGTCTTGACCGCTACTTCATGCTCCAGCAGGGTGGACCATCGCAGTTCGTAGAGCACGACTATCAGGCTGCCCATGCAAATAGTGAAAACGACCAGTGCCTGGAGGAGAAACTGCCGGCTGTATACCGTGTCTATAAAGGATTCCACCTCCTGGGCAGGCGCAACGACCGCAACCGACCAGGAATAGTTCACATATGGCCCCTGGATGCGCACGGGAGTATAGGCGATCAGCTTCTCCATCGGCTCGATGACCTCCCGGTGCCATCCGGACATGTAGGCGCCGGTGCCTTCTTTCCCCCTCATCATCTCGTCACGCTGGATTTCGTTGATCAGTGCAAAGGAGATGGACGGGTTTTTGTTTGTTCTCGCATCGAGGGCGTTCTCACCGATGAAAGTTGCTTCCGGGTGGTAGAGGAAATTGCCGTGTGAATCGAGCACCCAGGCATAGCCGGTTTTTCCCGAGCGGATATGAGGAAGAATATTCTGTAGAATGCGGCTTACGTTGAGCGTAAACTTGAGATAGCCGGCAAAGCCCCGCGAGGGGTGCGGATGGGCGGCATCGACTGCATCCTCGTAGGTCGGCGTGATCAGGTCGAAGACGAGGGCGCCTCTCTCCTTGGAGGTATCCCTGTTTTGCAGGGGCGTGCCCATGGTCTTTCCGCGGTTGGCAGGATCTGATGCCCATGAAAGGTAGGCCCCGGGTTCCTGCTGCACCAGTCCCACGGGACTGAGGCTTATTCCCTGGTCGGTAGCGGCGAACATCGCATGTCCCTCCCGGCTGATTCGACGAATGGCGACTACATTGTTGGCGTTGAGAACCGGAAGCGTGGAGACAAGCAGCACCTCGTAGCGCTCGGGCTCGCAGTACTGGATGGAAGGCAGAGAGTTGAGGAGCAGCAGGTCGCCTATTGTGTCGTTGATATTCGACTCGATACGCTGAGCGGCCAGTTTGGCGAGAACCAGTTGCTGCTCGTTGAACTGGTATCTGAGCACATCCTTCATATATTTCGCCGTGGAGATTGCAAGCCAGGATGCTCCCGCCACCAGCACGAGGGTCAACAATCCAAGGATTCTTAAGATCTTGGGCCGTTCTATCCGTGATTTGGTTTCCACTATTCCGCCTGCCTCGGATGTCGCCTGAAATGAGAATCACCTGCTCCGGCTGCTCCTGCTTTCGAGGGCGCAACCGGCGACTGAAACTTTTAAATGACATTTTAATTGACTGCCATCAAGTCTGGAGTGAAAATCCTTCCTGAAAGCAGATCTTTTACGGGAAAGGATAGAACATGGCTGTCATTCTGGTTATCGACGACGAGCAGGATATGCTCGCCTTGCTGCAGAGAATCATCTCCGCAAAAACAGACTATGAGGTCACCACCCTCAACGATCCTTTCAAACTAAAAGATCTCCTGGTGCAAACTACTTTCGATGTCGTACTTACCGATCTCAAAATGCCCGGAAAGAGCGGTATCCAGGTCCTCGAAGAGGTAAAGGAAAAAGACCCCCGGACCGCTGTTGTCATAATGACGGCCTATGGCACCATAGAATCGGCTCTCGACGCCACCCGCAAGGGCGCTTTCGACTATATTACGAAACCCTTCCGCAAGGAAAGAATTCTGCAGGTCCTCGAGCATGCGCTCAACCTGCAGCGCCTCCAGAGTGAAAACACCTACCTGCGCCGGAAGCTCGAAGAAAGATCCGACTTCCCCACCCTGGTGGGATCGAGCGCCGCGATGCGCTCCCTTCAAAACCAGATACAGAAGGTTGCCGGGACTTCCGCCACCGTACTCATCACAGGAGAGAGCGGAACCGGCAAAGAACTCGTCGCCCGCGCGCTTCACAACCACAGCCAGAGAAAAGAGCAGCAATTCATTCCGATTGACTGCAGCACGATCCCGGAAACCATAATTGAGAGCGAACTCTTCGGCCACACCAGGGGCGCCTTCACCGGCGCCGTTCGCGACAAGAAGGGAATGGTCGAGGAGGCGAACCACGGCACCCTGTTCCTGGATGAAATCGGCGATCTCAACCCCGCCATGCAGGTAAAACTGCTTCGCCTCCTCCAGGAAGGCGAGTACAAGGTGATCGGCTCAAATACCATCCGAAAAACCGATATTCGCTTTATTGCCGCAACCAATCAGAATCTCGCCGAAAAGATAAAGACCGGAGAGTTTCGCGAGGATCTCTTTTACCGCCTTAATGTCATAAACATCCGCCTGCCCGCCCTTCGCGAGCGAAAGGACGATATTCCGCTTCTGGTCAGTCATTTCCTCGAAAAATACAACCGGCAGCACGACAAGAATGTGAAACGCATTTCCAACTCTGGCCTTGAACACCTCGCGGGCAGGGAATGGCCGGGGAATGTCCGGGAACTGGAAAATGTGATCGAGCGCGGCGTCATCATGGCCTCCGATGAGACCCTCAGCGCCGAGGATATCCTTGTGCCCGGCAATGCACACGCAGGCGCCGCACATCAACCGGCCGAACCCTCGGAGGATCTCTTCGCTATGCCTTTCAAAGAGGCAAAAGATAAACTCATCGAGCAGTTCCAGGCCGAGTATATCTCCAAAGTACTCACCCGGAACGAGGGAAATGTCTCTCAGGCAGCCCGCGAATCCGGCCTGAAACGCCAATACCTGCACCGCCTTATGCGCGAAACCCGCCTGGATTCCAAAACCTTTAAAAAGCATAATCCGGAATAGGCAAAGAATCAGCGCCATAGCAGCATTCACTCCGCGGGCTTATCTTCTTTCTGAGGACTGTTCCCAGTCAGGAATGGATTATTTCATTCAGGAATGGATGAGACTGGTTCCAATTCAGAAAACCGGAGGCATGCATACCCGATGGCGCGACCAATCTGGAAGGGAAGCATATCGTTTGGACTCGTGAATGTTCCGATCACGCTTTACTCCGCCGAGGAGAGAAGCGAGATGCACTTCAAACTGCTCGACAAGCGGACCAAATCAACGATTCGTTATGAGCGGGTGAACGAAGAGACCGGAGAACAGGTGCCCTGGGATCAGACCGTCAAGGGCTACCAGTACGACGGCGGAGACTATGTGCTCCTCACTGATGAGGACTTCAGAAAAGCCGCGGTAGATGCCACACAGACCATCGAAATCGAGAGTTTTGTCGATCTGAATTCTATTGAATACAAGTATTTCGAAAAACCTTATTATGTTGTTCCGGGCAAAAAGGCGGAAAAGGGGTATGTCCTGCTCCGGGAGGTTCTCAAACGCACCGGGAAGGTCGCTGTTTCAAAGGTGGTTATCCGCTCCCGGCAGTACCTGGCTGCACTTCTCCCACAGGGAGATGCTCTCGTTCTGAATATCATGCGCTATTACCATGAACTGAGAGACCCCGCCGAGTACAACTTCCCCGCCGGTAGCATCGAAGACTACAAGGTATCCGAGAAGGAACTCCAGGTTGCGCAAATGCTGGTGGACAGCATGAGCGGCGACTGGGACCCAAAGCAATATCACGACGATTACCGTGACGCACTCATGTCCTGGATCGAAAAGAAGGCGGCTTCAGGAGGCCTGATGCCGGTGGCTCAGGGAGAAGCCGCAGGCAGAGAAGAGTCCGGCAAGATCGTCGATATGATGGAACTGCTGAAAAAGAGCGTCCAGCAGGCGGCAAGCAAAAAGAAGCAGGGAAAGAAGCACAAAGAGACGGAGAAAGCAGCCTGACCTGATCCGAACTCATTATTTGTCCCCAGAAAGACGGCGTCGGAGTCCTTCATGAAGAGCATCTTCCGCGCGTACGCCTTTCAATCTCGCAATATTTACCAGCTTGAGCAGCATATCGCCTATCAACTCGGACGAGACAGTTTTGTCGCTGTCGACGGCCTCCAATAATTCCCCGCTTGCCGAGGCAAAGCTTTTCGCCTGCCCCTTCAGGTCCTGCCATCCGGCTTCGTCACCGTTTGCACGAGCAAGGATCCGGTATGCACGCATGAGCGCGGGAAGCGACTCCGGCACGGGTTCCGCAACTTTCCCGGCAGAGCTTTTCTCATCAGCCTTTATCTTTTCCCAGTTATCCTTCACTTCCTCGGCCGTATTGACGCTCAGGTCTCCAAACACATGCGGATGCCTTCGAATCATCTTTTCACTGATTCGGCTGCACACTTCATCCAGGTCGAAACTCCCCTGCTGCTCATACAAATAGATGAGAAACAGGACCATGAAGAGCACGTCGCCGAGTTCCTCGGCGGCCTCTTGCAGCTTCCCCCCACGAATGGCGGCCGCCGCTTCGTGCGATTCCTCAACGAGGTAGGTCTGGATGGTTTCGGGGGTCTGCTTGCGGTCCCAAGGGCACCCCGATTCGCTCCGGAGCCGATCTATAATCCACCACAGTTCATCTGCTTTGATCCACCGGTCGTTCTTTTTTTCGCTCACTTTTTTCCTTGTCTTTGGAAACTCCGTCTCCACCGGAAAGAGGCTTCGGCAGGAGGTTCGTTTTACCGGACAGAAAACGTTCGAGTTCTTTCTGCTTCTTCGAGAATTCACCCTGCACTTTATCGGGTGCTATTTTGAACAGGAAGCTGGAGGCCTCCTTAATATAGGGCACAAGAGCCGACCGGGTAAGAAGCGGTGCATCCGCGGCGGCAAAAAGGGTCATTATGGAAACGATAGCGATTGCAAAAAGAAGAGCTTTTCCGAACCCGATCATCCCGCCCCACAGCCGGTCGAGAAAACCGAGCCCCACCCCGCGAACCAGGCGGACAAAGCAGTAGCCGAGCACGGCAATACTGAACCAGGTGAGCAGGAACAGAAGAATGAAGGCCGCTGGACCCGGACCGGCGAAGGATGGAAAATTTTGAGTGATCATTTTGCCGAACTGCTCATAGTAGTGACTTGCCACGAGGAAGCCGCAAAGAATCCCGGCGATTCCGAACACCTGCGATATGGCGCCACGCATCAGTCCCCGGAGAACCCAGAATGCGGCAATTCCAATCAATACATAATCGAGCATATTCATAAATCATCGGCTCCGATTAGCAGATCATTTCCTGTTTGCCGGCGATTCCGCCCGCCCATCATCCAACACAAGGATTCGATCCACGGGAGCGGGCGTTGCGACTCTTCGCCGAACACCGGCTATCCTATACCACGCAATGATTATCCTTAACAACTTTGATTACTAGTCGGGGCAGGCACTGCAGGATTAGTACCGGCGCGCACAATAAAGTGTCCTGAAATTGAGTCGGCTCTGACTTTAGCAGGGAATGACGATGCGCAGATACCGCGAGTCGACGTGAATTTACGAGAGTCTGTTCAATAGGTGTTGCTCCATGCAACAGGGCGCCTGGAACCGGATAGGCTCTTATAGGAAACTTCATTTTTAGAGGAAGACGTTAAATGGACAAGAGAAAATTCATTCTTATTGAAACTACGTTCGATGATGGCTGTTCGGCTCTTATCTGACTTCAAAGTCAGAGTCTTCGTTCAAACCACGAATCTTTCGTGGGGGTCTCGCTGGATTCCGGCTCAGGAGCGCCGCCGGAATGACGAGGCGGGATAAAACACATTCAGCCTGCGGGGTGGCCCGGGCAACGGCCTTCTGTTGACCGGGGTCCGAAAGACAAGAGGGAACTGCACGGGAGCAAAGGCAAGCTTTTGTACATCTGGAATTTGAAGTTGACCGATATCTTTCAGATTCTCTTAGCGCCCGAAGAGGGCTTTTCAAAGCCCGGGACGGGAGTTCATCCTGCCATTAACTTCCCGGGACTTTGTACCCCACCCAAGCGCGGGAGACATTTCGATCAGTCCGAATCGATATGTAGCAAATCGGTGTTTCCTCTCCTGCCTTGGACACGGGCAACAAAAAAACGTTGCCCGTGTTACCCGCGGAAGATCCCTGGCATGTGAACAAGAATTCAACGGTGGCAAACACGGACCGGGCTACCGGGGCGGCCAAATCATGGTCCTGATGAGCAAGCGAAAAGACACCGGGTTCCCGCCGCGGGAATCATCCATGCAAGGGGTTGCACCCCGTTGAACACCGATTTTCGCGACGAGTTTGTCAGTAACATGATAAATTCGATATTTCTAACG
>CAZIJV010000067.1:0-24757 GCA_964539645.1 uncultured Syntrophobacter sp. | reverse complement strand
TTTCATTCTCGTTCAAACCACGCTAAAAGCGTGGCGGCGCCGCTGGATTCCGGCTGAGGAGCCACGCCGGAATGACGGGGCAGGCGAATCCAGAGATAGCCCGAGGAGTGCAAGTACGCCGGTGTGCCCTGGACAATTTACGACCTACGTCGCAATGACATTCGCCGAACTTGCCAAAAGGCATGGTTCCCATGGTTGTAAGTCTCCAATGCCAAACCGGTTTGCAGGGGGCCTCCCGCTCCGTCATTCCGGCAGGGTTTCTGAGCCGGAATCCAGCCCGGGAACTGCATCCGAGTCTTCTTTGGAACTGCAGCGAGAAGCCCGGCTCCACGGCGCCTTTACATGGTTCAGGATGTCTCGGAGGGGATGTGAAACTTCATTATTAAAGGATCACGCCAGAGGGACATGATTAAGTTTCATTCTTGTTCAAACCACGCTCAAGCGTGGCGGCTGGACTCTTATCTGACTCCAAAGTCAGAGTCTTCGTTCAAGCAGGCCGAAAACCGGCGGCCCTGTTGGATTCCGGCTTTCGCCGGAATGACGAATTAGGATTAACTGCGCATTATTAATGATGGTTAGTATGGCAGCATGCGAGGGTGTTTATGGAAATAACGATTAACGGCGAACGCCGCGAATATTCCGGCCTTCCGGTTCTGGGAGATTTGCTTGCTTCACTGGGCATCAATCCCAAAGCCGTGGCCGTCGAGCGAAACCTGAGAATTCTTGCAAGAAACGAAATACCGGGTGAACCGGTGGAGCCGGGGGATGCCTTCGAGATAATCCGGCTGGTGGGAGGGGGATAAGACTATAGAGGGGCATTGCGTTTTATGTCCCTCCATCGGGAGTATTCACCTTTTCTGTATTCTGCCTCACAGCGTTGCCAGGTCAAGTATTCAAAAGAGAATGCGGTTTTGGAAATGTCTGCCAAAGAGCAAAAAGAATGGCGCTGAATACCGCCTATGATCTACTCCTCCTTCGTTCTCGCACTCACACTGTACAGGCGCAGGACCATCTTCCTTCCCTTGGAATAGTTAAAGCCTCGGAAGCTTCCCACGAGCCTGGCCGGCAGCTCCAGTTTTTTCACCTCTTCCTGAAACCTTTCATCCTCTTTTCCGCCCGTGAGCACCATCCCCTTCGGGTTGTCCCTGAGGAATTTCGCGGCCTCAACAGGTCCTGTCAGCAGGGTGTCTGTCCCCATCAGAAATACCAGGCTGGGTTCGTGATAGCCGACCGCCGCGACTGCCGGCACGGTCGGGTTGGCCTCTTTTATCGCCTCTGCGGCCGTCCTGCTGAGCCACAGCGAATTCACGCCCGGGAGCACATACTGGAGCGTGGGGCCGAGGACCAGCATGGTCCCGGTCAGCGCAATTGCCACGGCATGAACATATTTTTCTCTCAGGTACTTTCTAATGGCAAATGCCGCCGTTCCCGCCGCAGCCACAGCCGGCGCCAGTGCAACCGGCTCGAATCTTCCTTCAAGGAACCAGGCCAGGGCAAGAGGGCCGAACCCAAGCGCCGGCAACACCAGAAAGCAGGAAATGAAGCCCGCGCACACCGGCTTTGAGCGAAGTTCGGGAACCTCCCCTCTTTCCCCGCCCACCAGTGTCAAACCAACCAGCAGGCAGATGAAGGCATAAGCAGGCAGGACATAATGCGGAAGCTTGGTCGGGATCAGTTCGAACAGAATCCAGGCAGGGATGATGCTTGCCAGGCAAAACCGGATGGCCGGCCTGGCGCGTTCTTTCCAGGCCCGGTACATTGCCACGCCGGCAAAAAGGGAAGCGGGCCAGAGGGTAAGCGGCATGAGAAGGAGGTAATAACCCGGCGGAAAGCCGTGTGATTCCTGACCGGACATGACCTTCGACATCAAGTCGCCGCCTAACGCCTGTTGGAAAAAAGCCCCTTTGGTCGCAAGGGCGATAGCAATGGCCCAGGGGCTGGCAATCACCAGGACCAGCAGCATACCGGCAAAGGGCCGCATTCCTTTGAGCCACCGCAGGTTCCGGTCTGCCGCCGCCAGTCCGGCGATGGTCAACAGGCTCCAGAGCGGTGTAAGCGGTCCCTTAATGAGAATTCCAATTGCCTGGGATATCCAGAAGAGAAGAAATGCGCCTTTTCCGGGACCGTCTTCCTTACCCTCTCGAAGATAGAACCTGGCCAGGGCCAGTTGAGAAGCTGCAATGGTGGCTGCAAGGACCGCATCGGTTTTGGCCAGGTGAGCTTCGACCGACAGCAGAAGGGTGCTCGCGAAAAGAGCTGAACCGAGCAAAGCCGCGCGCTCGCCGAAATATCTCCTGCCGAGTGCAAAGGTAAAGAAAACCGTGAGAATGGCTCCCAGCAGCGATGGAATGCGGTAGGCCCATATTGCGCGGGAAGTGGAAGCACCGAACAGGGATACGCTCGCCGCCTGGAGCCAGTAGATGCCGATGGGTTTTTTATTGCGGGGCTCATTTTGGAAGCGGATCTGGACGAAGTCGCCGCTCTCGATCATCTGGGCCGTTGCCTGGGCGAATCTCGCCTCGTCGCGGTCGACGGGCGGGATGGCGCTGATTCCCGGCAGGTAAAAGGCAAGGCAGAGCAGGGAGAGCAGGGAGAGCACGATGTAGTGCCTTGAGTTTCTACTGCGTAGCTCCACCTGTTCCACCCCGTGTACTAAACCAGCCTTTTCAATGCTGCCTTGATCCGGTCGAATCCTTCCTCGATCCCTTCCATGGAAAGTGCATAGGAAAACCGTATACAGCGGTCTTCCCCGAAGGGTTTTCCGGGAACGACGGCAACATGCGCCTCTTCCATGAGGTAGTCGGCAAGGTCCAGAGAGTCCTCTATTTCGCGACTTCCTGTACTTCTGCCAAAGTAGGCGCTGAAATCGGGAAAGACGTAAAAAGCGCCGTCGGGCTCGGCGCACGTCACACCAGGAATATCCGAGAGCCGCTCCATTACGCGCCTGCAGCGATTTTCGAAAGCCAATGCCATTTCGGTGACTTTTTTCTGGCTGCCGCTGAGTGCTTCCACGCTCGCCCACTGCGCGATCGAAGAGGGATTGCTGGTGGTCTGGCTCTGCACCTTCGTCGCACCTTTTATCGCTTCGGCGTTGCCGACCAGGTACCCGATCCTCCAACCGGTCATGCAATAGGACTTACTCACTCCGTTAACGATGAAGATCCGGTCCAGGAGCTTCTCTTCGACCATTCCCAGGCTTGCCCATTTGCGTCCGCCGAAAAGAATGCGGTAATAAATATCATCGCTTGCAACGAGCACGTTCTCATGGCGCAGGAGAACCTCGGCCAGGCCTTTTAGATCCTCGGAGTCATAGTATTTTCCGGTCGGATTGGACGGACTGTTCAAAATCAGGAGCCGCGTCCTGGAAGTAATGGCATCCTCCAGCACTTCGGGCTTGAGCTTGAACCCCGCATCCTGTGAACAGGGAACGATGACCGGTTTTGCATCCGAGAGTTCAACCATTTCCGGATAGCTCACCCAGAACGGTGACGGAATGATGACCTCGTCTCCAGGGTCCAGCAGGGTCTGGAAAAGATTGTAGAGCGCGTGCTTGCCTCCACAGGAGACCAGGACATTATCGCGCGTATAGGTTGTTAACCCGTAATCCGTCTTGATACAGCCGCATATGGCGTCTTTCAGCTCGTCTACCCCGCCTACCGGAGTGTATCGGGTCTTTCCGCCCCTGATGCTCTCCACTCCCGCCGCACAGATGTTGTCCGGGGTATCGAAATCGGGTTCTCCCACACCAAAGCTGATGACGTTTACGCCGCTTTTCTTGAGCGCCTTGGCTTTGGCATCTATCGCCAGTGTCGCCGAAGGCTTGATCCGACCAATTCTGCTGGAAAGTCTCATTTTTTGCCCCTTCGATAAAGTGAATTCATTCCCGCGAGTAGTTGACGCACATGAGGTAGAGGCCATGGCCGGGCGCGGTGATTCCGGCCTTCTTTCGATCTCCGCATTGAATTATCCGGGCGAATTCCTCGGGTGTTCTCTTTCCCTTCCCGACTTCGACTATAGTCCCCGTAATATTCCTTACCATATGCCGCAAAAACCCGTTAGCTTCAAAAGTAAACTTCAGCCGGTCGGATAGGGGCTGTTCGAGGAAAGCGCGAAACATGATGCGCTCGGTTGAGGAGACAGGAGATCCGGAAGCCATGAACGCAGAAAAATCCTTCCGCCCGCAAACCATCCTCAAACACTCTTCCATAGGCTCCATTTCAAGCGGCTGGCGGACATGCCAGGCGTACCTGCGCAGGAGCGCCGAGGGGACGGGCCGGTTAAGAATATGATATTCATATATCTTACTTACCGCCGAGAAGCGCGAGTGGAATGAATCATCCACCTCCTCGGCCTCGAGTACCACAATATCGTCAGGAAGAAGGCTGTTGAGCCCCTTGAGTATTTCCTCCGGTTTCAATCGGGCGCGGATATAGAAATTCACCACCTGCCCCCTGGCGTGAACCCCCGAGTCGGTGCGGCCGGATGCACGGACGCTCATCTTCTTTCCGAACATGATTTCCAGGCGCGATTCGAGTACTTCCTGGATGGAGAGCGCTCCCGCCTGCCTCTGCCAGCCATGGTATCCCGACCCATCATATTCGATAAGGAGCTTGATATTCCGCCTGCTTTGAGAGTCACTGCTCACTGCTCACTACTCACTGTATTACGGCTGCCAGGGGGCGGAGTTGAGCCCCGCATCCTCCGGAAACCCGCACATGATGTTCATGTTGCAGACCGCCTGGCCGGAAGCGCCACGGGTAAGATTGTCAATCACGGAGATGACGATGACCCGGTTGGTGCGCTCATCGACACGCCACCCGAGGTCGCAATAGTTGCTGCCGCGCACCTGAAGCGAGACCGGCAGCTCGCCTTTCCTGCACAGCCTCACGAAGAGCGCATCGGCGTAATAGTCTCTAAAAGCCTTTTCCACGGCTTCCGCACTCACTCCCGCTTTGAGATCGGCATAAACCGTGCTCAGGATGCCGCGGGTCATGGGAACCAGGTGCGGTGTGAAATTGATGATAACCGGCTTTCCGGCAAGTACGCTCAACTCCTGCTCGATTTCCGGGGTATGCCGGTGTTCGGCGACCTTGTAAGCCTTGAAGCCCTCGTTAACCTCACAGAAATGTACGCCCAGCGAAGCCCCGCGGCCCGCACCGGACACTCCCGATTTGGAATCGGCGATTATGGACTCCGGCGCCGCCAGCTTATTGGCAAGAAGCGGTGCGGCGGCCAGTATTACGCTTGTGGGATAGCAGCCGGGATTTGCGACGAGCCGTGCACCCCGGATCTGCTCGCGATAGAGTTCCGGCAGCCCGTATACGGCCTCTTTGAGAAGACCGGGAGTCTTGTGTGTCGAATACCACTTCCCGTAGACCTCCGGGTCTCTCAGGCGGTAGTCCGCGCTGAGATCCACTACTTTTACGCCCATTTCCAGCAGACCCGGTATAAGGTCCATGGCGGCCTCGTGAGGCAGGGCGGTAAAGACGAGATCGGCGCCTTCAGCGAGCTTTTCGGGGACAGTGTCCTCGAATACCAGATCGCAGTGACGCTTGAGCGAGGGGTATATATCGTCAAGCCGGTTGCCTTTCTGCTGCCTGGAGGTGATTGTGGTGAGACTCACGGAAGGATGCGCAGTCAAAATGCGCACCAACTCGAACCCGGTGTAGCCGGAGGCCCCGGCAATGCCAACACGCACCATGGAAATCAACCCCTTCAATAAAAAAGGAAGGGCACTGCACAAGGTGCAGCGCCCCATATATTCAGACCGAAACCGGTTCGCGCGCCAGATTAAAAATCCGCTCCGGAGAACAGTAAATACCCGTACAAAGAGAGCCGTAAATTCCGAAAACCGGTATTAACGCTTCGAATACTGGAAGCGTGCTCTTGCGCTCTTGCGGCCATACTTTTTACGTTCCTTGACACGCGAGTCGCGTGTAAGAAAGCCGGCTCGTTTCAAGACCTCACGGTATTCCGGATTGAGTTCGAGCAGAGCTTTGGAAATGCCGTGCCGAATTGCGCCGGCCTGACCGGAGATTCCCCCGCCTATGACATTGATGGAAATATCGACTTTGCCCAGAGTACCGGTGAGAACCAGCGGCTGGGCAATGACCATTTTACTCGTCTCGCGATCCAGATACTGGTCGGAAGGGCTCTTGTTGATAATGATCTGGCCGGTTCCCGGCTGGAGCCAGACCCGCGCAATGGAGGTCTTCCTTTTTCCTGTGGCGTAGAAACGTTGTTCGGGCATTTAAGATCTTCTCCTAGCTGTATTTCTCGATCAGTTTCATAGTTCCGGGTTGTTGAGCCTGGTGCGGATGATCACTACCGGTGTATACTTTGAGTTTTTTGATCAGCTTGCGGCCGAGGCGGTTCTTGGGCAACATGCCCCACACTGCCAGCCGAATCATCCGCTCAGGATGTTCCATGATCAGCTTTCGAGCGGTCGTGGACTTGACTCCGCCCATATAACCGCTATAGCGGTAGTATGTCTTCTGGTTCCATTTATCACCGGTCAGCTTGACCTTGTCGGCGTTGACGACCACTACGAACTCACCCGAATCCACGTGAGGGGAATAGGTAGGAAGGTGCTTGCCTCTGATCCGCACCGCGATCTGGCTTGCAAGGCGGCCCAGCACCTGGTTCTCGGCGTCAACCACAACCCATTTGCGCTTGTCCGGCTCAAATTTTGCGCTTACCGTTTTCATCGACTGCACTCCGAAATTGAAAAAATTTAACCTGAAGCAGCGAATAATACAAGCGGGGGGCCATCATGTCAAGCAGGAATCGACCACAGGAAGGAAATTAAACGCTGCTAACGGCTCAACATCCAGGTCTCGGGACGCTGGTAGCCGGGATAAGATTCACCATAAGCACGTCTGCCCATGAGGCTCGAGCGTCCGATTGTTCCAAGCCCGAGCAGGTCGATAGAGACAATGACCCTGTTATCGTCGCCTTCCCTCTCATAGGCAACCCCGATTCCCCAGCATCCCCGAAAGTACTTGAAGCCGTATCCCTGTTTGAACATCAGGTCTTCTTTGAGGGAATAATCGTGGTAGGTATTGAGATAAAAGTTCGAAAAGGTCTTCAATAAAACCTCGGCAGTGATCTCGTTGGCCGCAAGGTCTTCCTGCCTCTGGTAATCGATCCGTAGAATATGCCCTTTGCCGCTGTCGAGCGTCATGTAGAGGTCATGAAAGTTACCCAGTCCGGTTTCGTTCCAGTCGAAATTGGCGTCATAGGAAAGAGTGAGGTATTTCTTGGGAATGATATCCAGCCTGATGCCGAGCGGCGAGAAACCGTCTTCCATCACCGGTGTGGTAAAGGCAGGGTCCTCAATAGGGGGTTTTTCGGCGTTAAAGAACTGAAACGCCCTGAATCGCGCCCATTCCCGATAGGATGTGGCAGGATTTCCCTGGGCATCGGTGGTGTTTTCCCTGGCCATGAGAAAGGTGGAAAAACCGAAGCGGACGCCGTTTCGAGCCTGATCCTCATCCAGTCGGTCGAGATTGGGAGTGCGGCCATACACACCCTGTGCGGCGTACTCATAGGCGACTTCGGGCCTGATGGCATGCTGCACCGCGGTGTAATTACCGATATCCACAGAGTAGACCCGGTTGAGCCTCGAACTGAGCTCCACTCGTGCATCCGTGACGGCGCGTTGATTGAACGAATCGAATCTTTTATTATCCCATTCAACGGCGTAGGTAGTGGAGCTAAACCCAACGGAAGGTTCGATGTCCAGATAGTTTGCCCAGTGCAGCGGATAGTATAGCCGGGGATGAATATCAAGCCTTTGTTCGGCATCCCCCTTCCGTCTCCAGTAATTCACCGCGCTGCTCTCCAGGGTGTAGTAGAATGGAGATTCGCCAATCACTTGCGGGAGCATGGTAAAGGAGAACGAGGGCAGCTTCTGGATTGTCGTCGGCTCCAGGCGGCTATCGAGTTGCTGCCAGTATCGGGCGTCCATGCTCAGAAGGCTCGACTCGCCGCTCTTTTCAAGATAAATGGTCGATTCACGCACAGGCGAAGTGTGGTCATAGAGAAGGCCGCGGCCAAAGTAATCCTGGAAAGCCCTGTCCGCATGCTGCACAGCCGTTGAACCACTGGAGAATTCCTGCAAAAAGTTGCGGTCGCTCACGAAATCGAGATCGATCTTAGCTTTGATATCCCAGGGCAGGTTGATGTCATGGCGATTGCGCATCCAGTAGCGGTCTTCCGCCTGGAACGCGAACCCCTTCTCGGCCAGAAATGACTTGTCGGCCTGGTCGTCCAAGTAGTTGAACATCCATATGCCGCGCCCGAACTGGTGATTGTTTATACGATACTCGGCCCCCGCCATGAACCCGCGCCTATCCATGTAACGCGCATACAGGGTTGCGTCCATATCGTCCCGGATAGCCCAGTAAAGAGGAAGCTCAAAATCAAAGCCGTTCAGATCGGATACTGTCGCCCAGGGAAGCAGGAAGCCGGATTTGCGTTTCTGTTCCACCGGAATGCCCAGCATCGGAGCATAGAGAACAGGCACTTTGCCCGCCCAGAATGACATGTTTTTGGTCCAGGCCACCCCGCCTACATCCACTTTCATCTGGTCGTACTGAATCTTCCACTCAGGCGCCGACGGGTTGCAACTGGTGAGGAACCCCTCATTGAGCTCAAATTGGCCGGCGCCGGTTTTTGATATTGATCTGCCTTGAACAAAGAAATTGTTGTCGGCAAAAAAGACGATCCCCTCATCCAGCCATCCGGTCTCGGAATCCAGATTCCAGGTCACGTGTTCGCCTTTGAGCCAATTTCTGCCATACTGGATTGTGACGTTTCCTCGAAGGTCGACTCGTCTTTTCACCATGTCGGCGGATGCGAAGTCGGCCTGGATTATTCTGTCGCCCGAGCTTATCCGAACACTACCTTCGGCCTCGTAGAGCTGGCTTTCCTGATCATGTGAGATCTTTTCAGCCTCGATCGTCCACGTCCCCTGCATGGCCTGAGACATTTCTTTCCTGTCAAGCGAAAGGGGGCCGGTATAGGTTTGCTGAGCCGAAGCAATCGTGGAATAAAGCAAGAAAAGAGCGCACAGAAAGCAGCAGACGCAGGGGTAGACATAAGATTTCGGGCGGGAACGCCGAGAGGTCTGTTCCGGATGAAGACCGGCCAGGCAAGGTCTTCCATTTCTACCTAAAGATGCATCAACCTTAAGCTTCAAAAGCATTCCCCATTCCAGTGAACCACCACTTCTCACAAGGAGTTTTCCCCGAATATCTCCTTTACTTCCCCGGCAAAATAAAGTGAACCCGTAATGCAGATAAGGTCGTCGGAACCTGCCAGATGCCTGGCTTCCTGAATCGCCGAAGCCGGGTCCGGAATCACATAGTGCTTTTGTATGTAAGACCTCGCCAGTTTTCGAATCTCTTCCGGATTGGCGGCGCGAGGGTATTTCGGTTTAGTGAAAATGGCGGTTTCCGCCATCGGCAGCAGCCTTCTCAGTATGCCGCGGATGTCCTTGTCAGCCATTATCCCGAGGACCAGGTGAAGCTTATTGTAGGTAAAGGACTCTTTTAGCGCATCGCGCAAAGATTCCGCACCCTGTGGATTGTGGGCGCCATCCAGCACTACCAGCGGATTCCTGTCCAGAATCTCGAGGCGCCCCGGCCATCTCACATCCTGAATCGCCGCTTCCACTTTCTGCTCGTCCAGATCGATCAGCCCCTTTTGCTCGAACAACTCCAGGGCGGCCAAAGCCAGGGCGGCATTATTCACCTGGTGCGGTCCCCTCAAATTGATACTCAGGGGGGAAAACTTCCTGTTCAACCCACTGTATTTGAAAGAGCCGTCAGTATTGCGCCTCACCCGGAAATCCGACTTAAACCGGTACAAGCGGGCATCCTTATCCAGGCAGGTCGTCTTGAGAACGCCCTGGACCACCGGCTGCAGGGCGCCGGTTACGACAGGGACACCCTCCTTGATAATCCCGGCCTTCTCGCGCGCGATGGCCGCAAGGGTCTGCCCCAGAAACTCCTGGTGCTCAGGGGCGACACTGGTGATGACGCTTACCTCGGGGGTAATAACATTGGTCGCGTCCAGGCGTCCCCCCATTCCGGTTTCCACCACCACCACATCGGTCTCCTCCTCGGCAAAAAGGAGGAAGGCCATAGCCGTCACCATCTCAAAGAAGGTGGGCAACTGGCTTTCATCCAGAGTGGCGCGGATTTGTTCAAAGACCGACATTATTCTTTTTGTGGAGACGTCCTGATCGTTGACCCGAAATCGTTCGGTAAAACTTACGAGGTGCGGAGAGGTATAGAGGCCTGTCTTCAGCCCGTGCTCCCGGAGAATGCGGGAGAGGATAGCCGCGGTGGAACCTTTCCCGTTGGTTCCGGCAAGGTGAATGCAACAAAGTTTACGGTGCGGATTGCCCACCCTCTCCAGAAGTCTTTCCGTAGAGTTCAATCCGAACTTGATCCCGTATTTCTGAAGCCCATATAGATAATTGATCGATTCCTGATACCCGGACACTGCCCCCAGCCCCTGTTGATGCGGTCGGCTCCATGCCGCGCTTCACCCTCCTGTAGAGGGGATTGCCGAACAAAATCACCCCGATCAATTTCGGGATCGTACCTTAATAGCACACTTCGCCTTTATTAAAAATGGACTTTATCCGCGATGAGGTGAAAGAATGATCTCATCTTGCCCAAGACCTGGCCTCTTGCTGATCACTGTCCTCGACGAGGTTCAAATCGAAAGTCACGATATTCAACAATTTTCTGGTGTTCTAGCGTTGAAGTTTCCCTGTGCCGGCATCCGGCGCGTCGTAGAGACTGCGTCGAATGGCCTCCCGACTTTCGGCTGCTGAGTCGCAAGTCAGCCCATTGCCGGCCACCACCTCGGCCAGGGCCACGCCGACTTCCGCCTCCCCTGCAGCGACCACTGTGGCGCCCGCTCGACGCAAAACAGGGGCGTCGCGAAGATGAGCGCAACGGACGAGGATCTTTAGATCGGGATTGAGGAGGCGCGCCTGCTTAATGATCTCTGCGGCGTCTTCGATATCCGCACTTATAATCAGGCTGCGGGTTGTGGCGATGCCTGCATCGTCGAGGGTTCCCGCACGCAGAACGTCTCCGTATATGGCGTTGTGGCCTTCTGCATTCAGGCTGCGTACCGTATCGAGGTTGAGATCAATGACGGTGATTTCAGCGCCACGGCTCAGAAGGAGCCGATGGACGATCTGGCCGACCGGGCCGTAGCCCACAAGGATGCAGCGCTTGGGATTAATCGCCGGGCGCCGATCTGAGCTAATCGTGACGGGCTCGGCAGTCCTCGCCGATGCCAGTCTGCGCGCCCCTCGATAGATGTACGGGTTCAAAGCGATTGAAATGATGGATGCAGCCACCAGAGCGTTCCATCCGTTATCGTCAATGAGCCCGAGGCTGCGGGCGACAGTGCCGAGAATGAAGCTGAATTCGCCCACTTGAGAAAAGGCTGCGCCAATCGGGAGGGCTGCCTTGAGGGGTTCGCCAAGGGCTCGTACGGTCAGCAGGGCTGCCAGCGGCTTGATAACAATAACCACAAAAAGCACTGCTGCGATTATTAGAGGGACCTGGATCAAGCTCTTTGGGTCGAACAGCATTCCTACCGAGACGAAAAAGAGCACGGCGAACGCATCCCGCATCGGCAGCGCGTCGTTAGCTGCCCTTGCAGCGAACTCGGAACGGCCAACGGCCAGTCCGGCGAGAAAAGCGCCAAGCGCCATTGAAACTCCAAAAATCTTGGCGGAGCCGACAGCGATCCCCATGGCGAGGACCAGCACTGCAAGCGTAAAGAGTTCGCGTGAGCGGCTTCTGGCTATAAGCTCCAGCGCACGGGGAATTCCCCATTTGCCCAGCACCACCACGACGGCGACAAGAGCAGCGATTTTAAGCCCAGCCAGCCCGAGAACGGGCCAGATGTTCTGTCCGGCGCCCCTGTCTGAGCCAAAGATAATGGGCAGGAGGAGCAGAAGCGCTACGGTAAGGATGTCTTCCACGACCGTCCAGCCAATCGCGATATGACCGATCCTGGCGTGCAGATCGTGCCACTCGGCCAACACCAGGGCCATGACCACAGTGCTGGCGACAGAAATGGCCATTCCCAGAATCAATCCGGAGGTCCAGCTCCAGCCCAGCAGATTCAACAGTGCAGCCAGCGTTGTCGTTGATAAGGTGCTCTGTATCAGTGCGCCCGGCAGGGCCAGGCGCCAGACTGCGATCAACTCGCGCAAGTGAAAACGCAAACCGATACCGAAGAGAAGCAGAATGACGCCAATTTCGGCAAATTGTTCTGCAATTACGTGGTTGGCGACGATACCCGGGGTAAAGGGACCAACGGCGACGCCGGCGAGCAGGTAACCAATGATAGGGGACATCTTCAGGCGAAAGGAAAGGTAGCCGAAGAGCAAGGCTCCCGCCAGGCCGGCGGTAAAGGTTATCAGAACGCTTAGTTCATCCATCGTTGTCTCCCACGTGGAAAGCAAGTTCTCCTGCAATTGCAGGGTGAGTGGAGCCCCTTTTCAATATTGTTCACCATATAGCAAGGCTGGGCCTGGGGTATTGTGAACTCTGCTTGCAGGCAAAATAAACATACTCTTTCGTCAATTCATCTCAATAGTGCCTTATTACCGGCTCAGCTGCAAGTTTTCTGATCATTGCTTCCCATCACCGCGGTCCCCACCTGCGTTTATCTCGGAGGTTTTGCGTCGGGCGGACCGGGAATATTGAGGTATCGGGCGAAGGGTCTTATGTTACTGGAACTATATCAGAATTCATGCAATTTCAGAACGGATAGGAGAATCGTTATGCCGGGAGAGCCTTTAAGAGCGAAAGTTCTGTATTATATGGTGTTCCTTCTGGTTTTTGCATTAGCGCTGCCGCTTTTCTCATCTCCGGATGAGGTGTCCGCCAGGCGGGGCGGAGATGATAATCGCCTGCGATTCTACGGCATTATTGAGGCGATACCCGACAAAGACCTTCGGGGACAGTGGGTGATCGGAGGGCGTACGGTAACAGCAGACTCCGCCACCGAATTTGACCAGGTGGAAGGGCCTCTGGCGGTCGGCAACTGTGCAAAGGTCGATATTCGCAACGGCAGAGTCCATGAGATTGACAGCGAACCGCTTCGAAACTGCCGCTAAGAACTCCTCCAGGCAGCGTGCCCCGGAACCCTTGCGTCATGTATCAGGAAATGCCACCCTCTCCAGGGAGGCGGAGTGTCCCCTTGATTAACCCGTTGGAAGCCGTTACTATCGGCCTGATGACGGAAAGAATTATCCCCTTTTGAGACTCTCACTGACGTTTGGGCCGCTTTGCCGCAAGGATATAACTCCGGGGGGGCGGCCTCTTTTTTAATGGAGAATGCATCGTCTTATGCAGATACCCCTGCTCAGCGATATCGTGGTAATTTTCGGGCTGGCTGTCGGGATTCTTTACCTCTGCCATCAACTGCGCATTCCTGCCATCGTGGGATTTCTCCTTACCGGAGTCTTCGCCGGTCCCCACGGCTTCGGACTCATAGGCGCGGTCCACGAAGTTGAGAGCCTGGCGGAAATCGGTGTCGTGCTTCTCCTGTTCACCATCGGCCTTGAATTCTCGATGAAGAACCTCTGGCAGCTCAAACGATCCGTCCTGCTTGGCGGAGCATTTCAGGTTTTCGGGACTCTCCTGGTCACCTTTCTTTTTGCCAGGATGCTGGGCCAGGATGTCGGCAGGTCGATCTTTTTGGGTTTCCTGGTCTCTTTGAGCAGCACGGCTATTGTACTCAAACTCCTTCAGGAACGAGCTGAAATAGATAGCCCTCAGGGCAAGATTGACCTGGCGGTCCTGATCTTTCAGGACGTTATCGCGGTCCCCATGATGCTGATGATCCCGCTGATGAAAGGCGGCGGGGGGGATATCTCAGGCACTTTCCTGATGCTCTTCTTCAAGGGTCTGGGCATTGTGCTGCTTGCGATTTTAAGCGCCCGGTGGATTGTCCCTCACATCCTTTTCCAGATTGCCAGGACGAGGAGCCGTGAACTCTTTCTTCTCACCGTTGTGGTCATGTGCCTCTCAGTGGCATGGCTCACATCGAGCATGGGACTCTCGCTGGCCCTGGGAGCATTTCTTGCCGGCCTTATCATTTCGGAGTCCGAATACAGCTACCAGGCTTTGAGCAACCTGCTACCTTTTCGCGACCTTTTCACGAGCATATTCTTTATCTCCATCGGCATGCTTGTCGATTCCCGTGTGCTGCTTGCGCACCCCGGCACGGTTTTGCTCATTATTCTCAGCGTCATGGTTGTAAAGACGATAATAGCAGGCGGCTCCGCCGCGATTCTGGGATACCCCTTCCGCACGATGGTCCTGTCCGGGCTGGCGATCAGCCAGATCGGAGAGTTCTCCTTCATCCTCTCGAAGGCGGGGGTGGAGAATGGCCTTCTTGCCGGAAGTGCCTACCAGATCTTTCTTGCCGTGTCCGTTCTCAGCATGGCGGCAACCCCTTTTATCATCAATCAGGGCGCCCCTATCGCCGCCCTGCTCATGCGCTTTCCAATGCCCCTGAGGCTGCAGAGCGGCCTGGTATCTTCAGCAAAAACAGTCGATAGCGGCGAAGAAATTCCAAAGGACCACCTTCTCATCGTGGGATACGGCCTCAACGGCCGGAATGTGGCACGCGCCGCAAGGAATGCAGGCATTCCCTACCTGATCGTAGAGATGAATCCGGTTACCGTAAAGAAGGAGAAAGCCAGGGGAGAGCCCATCTATTACGGAGATGCAAGCCATGAGGCCGTGCTGGAACATGTGGGCATACATAACGCCAAGATTATGGTAGTCGCCATCCCCGATCCCGTCGCCACACGAATGGTAGTGGCCTCGGCACGCGGTCTCAACCCGCGGCTGCACATCATCACCAGGACCCGCTATCTGCCCGAGATGAAACCTCTCTATGACCTTGGCGCAAATGAAGTCATACCAGAGGAGTTTGAAACCTCGGTTGAAATCTTTAGCCGGGTTCTGGCCAAGTACCTTATCCCAAGAGATGAAATCGAGCAGTTCGTGGCGCGAGTGCGAAACGACGGCTATGGCATGTTGAGGAGCTTGTCGGAGGAGGCCGCCAACTTTTGTTCTCCCTCGTTTTGTGACTACAGACTCTATCTTCCCGATGCCGAAATATGCTCTTTTCGAGTGCGGGAACAGGCGCCGGTCGCAGGCAAGACGCTGGCCCAGGTTGGATTGAGGAAGAAGTACGGGGTCACCCTTCTGTCGCTGCGGCGCAACTCCGAAACCATTTCCAATCCCGGCGCCGAGACCGTCTTTCTTGCCGGGGATATTTCCGTCCTGGTCGGATCGCCGGATAAGCTGACCGTAATCCATCATCTATTCGAGCCCGGAACAGAGAGTTAAACACGTTGCCGGTGAATCGGTTTGACGCAACGGCACGATTCCAACTCTTTAATCGATTACGCTGCCTTGGTGCCGAAAGCGCTGTGGAGCAGCGCACGGGCTTCCCTGCCCATCGTCTGGTTGAAATCCTCGTACCACAAACCGATTGCCTAGAAAGGTTCGGGGGTTACGGCGCAGATGATTTCGTCCACCTTATGATAAACATCAAGCGTCGGGGGGCAAATTCACCTGCCTGAGTTCCTGTTTTTTCATTCGGGTCTGCCTGGTGATGCGTCGCGCACGCTTCCGATTTCCTTGACAACAGCCCGCGCCCTCATTAAAATTTTAAATTCATCTTCATGAACATGGCAATCGCGAAGCTGGAGATAACGGTCTGACTCGAGCACAGAGAATTGTCCCTATGCGCCCTGTTGTTCTGATATTGAGAATTGTTCTCGGATTGCTTTTTGGCACACTGCTCGTCCGTACCTTCTTTCCTGCATCGGGATATTGGCTGATTCTTCTTATCGCGGCCCTCCTGGTCGCGTTCGCCTATATTTTCGAGACCCT
The DNA here is from genome assembly GCA_964539645.1 of uncultured Syntrophobacter sp. Classification (GTDB taxonomy): domain Bacteria; phylum Desulfobacterota; class Syntrophobacteria; order Syntrophobacterales; family Syntrophobacteraceae; genus SbD1. Next base: position 8,798 of record CAZIJV010000067.1, on the reverse strand, counting down.
GCACAAGAGGGACTTGTAGCTTTCGACTGTTTCGCGGAAGCGTTCGGCTTCCACCCGGAGGAGTATTATGGCTTGGGAAAGACCGCCCGGAAGGCGGCCTCCTGAAAGAGGCGGGCCACCGCAAAACCTGGAAGAAATAATAGCCTGGCTCAAAGAGCGCTACCAGATGTCACCCTCCTCGCGAGGTCCTCTCGTGGTGATCGCCGGCCTGGTTCTGCTCGCGCTGGTAGGGTTCAGTTCCTATTACAAGGTCGATCCGGAAGAGACGGCAGTAGTGCTCAGGTTCGGCAAATTCATTGGTACCGCAGACGCGGGACCTCACTTCAAGCTGCCGTTTGGTATCGAAACCGTCCAGAAGGTCGTAACGGGGCGCGTTCTCCAGCGCGAATACGGATACCGCACCAAGGCTGAAGTAAGATCTAAGTTTTCTGAGAAGGGATACGAGGAAGAATCCCTGATGCTGAGCGGCGATCTCAACGTGGTGAACTTCCAGTGGATCGTTCAGTATAAAATCAAGGACCCGGTCCATTATCTTTTCCGTGTGAGCGAAGTGGAATCGACCCTGGACGATATAGCGGAATCGGTTGTACGCCGGATAGTGGGCAACCGGTATTCGGACGAGGTGCTCACAGTCGGTCGCGCCTCTATTGCCGACCAGTCGAAAAAGGAAATGCAGGATATCCTGGATCTTTACCAGTCGGGCCTCCAGATCGTAACCGTCAACGTTCAGAACGCCAATCCGCCCAACCAGGTCAAGGCTGCCTTCAATGAAGTCAGCGAGGCTCAACAGGAAAAAGAGCGGATGATCAACGAAGCTCAGCAGGCCTACAACCAGAAAGTGTCGCGTGCGGTTGGCGAGGCCCGCCAGGCTATAACGCAGGCGGAAGGATACGCACTCGAGCGCGTGAATCGCAGCGAAGGTGACGTAAAGCGCTTTGTTGAGATTCTTAACGAATATCAGAAAGCCCCGGAAATAACCCGCCGCAGGATGTATCTTGAATCCTTCGAAACAATGGTGGGGCGCCTCGATCACCTCTACGTGATCGACGGGGATCAGAAAAGCGTTTTGCCGCTCTTCGACCTGAACAGGATGAAAGGAGCCGCCGAAAAACAGGCGACTGGCGGGGCGCAGCCAAAAACACCCTGACGAGATCGGTATGGGCCGTAATGATGGCCTGATTCGGTGTGGGCACTTGTGTACTTAACGATCAAAGCTAAAAAGGATGCCTCATGGTTCAACGCGGGGCCAAAATCGCTATAGCAGTTGCAATTCTCCTGGCGGTCTCCGCCGGAGCTTCCCTGTTTGTGGTAACTGAAACCGAGCAGGTGGTGATTACCCAACTCGGCGCTCCGGTCGGCAAACCTATTACCACGGCAGGTCTGCACTTCAAGCTACCCTTCATCCAGAAGGCGAACTTCTTCGAAAAGCGCGTCATGAAATGGGATGGCAGCCCGAACCAGATACCTACGAGAGACAAGAAATACATCTGGGTCGATTCGACTGCCCGCTGGCGCATAAAAGACCCGCTGCTTTTCCTCATGCGCGTGGGTACGCTGCAAACCGCGAACAGCAGGCTCGACGGAATAATTGACTCGGTTGTCCGTGATCATGTTTCCAACAACGATCTCGTCGAAATGGTCAGAAGCGAGGGCTGGGAGGAGGCGAAACAAAAACTCCGTGAAGCCGGCCTGCCGGACTTCCAGATAATCGAGTCCTCCGAGACCTCGGATCACCTCTCCAAGGGCCGGGAGAAGATCACGCGGGAGATGATCCTGGATGCCTCGCGGTCCATTCCCGAGTTCGGCATCGAGCTTCTGGACATCCGGATTAAGCGCATAAACTACGTGGATACCGTGCAGCAAAGGGTCTTCGAGCGCATGATATCGGAGCGTAAGCGCATCGCCGCCCAATACCGCTCGGAAGGCGAAGGGGAACGGGCCGCCACCCTCGGGCAGATGGAAAAGGAACTGGCGAAGATCACTTCAGAGGCTTACAAGAAATCTCAAGAGATACGCGGCAAGGCCGATGCGGAAGCCACCAGGATCTATGCGGAAGCTTTCAGCAGGAATCCGGAATTCTTCGCCCTGTACCGCACGCTGGAGCTTTATCGCAATTTCGACAAAAATAGCTCTTTTATGCTCAGCACCGACGCCGAGATTTTCCAGTACCTGAAAGGAAGCGGCGCCACCCCCCGGAAATAGGAGCAGGAGAAGCGGAATGGCATTCTATGAAGAAAATCCGCAGGGCATCACCCGGGCTGATGTCGTTGTGGGAATCCCATCGTATAACGAGGTGGAAAGCATTGCCCGGACCGTCCAGCAAGTCGAGAAAGGCCTGAGCGAATTCTTCCGCGGAATGCAGTGCGCCATCATCAACAGTGATAATCATTCTTCCGACGGCACACGGGAGGCTTTTTTCTCCTCTCCGGGCGCCATTCCAAGACTCTACATATCCACGCCGCCGGGGGAACTCGGAAAAGGCAAGAATCTTCGTAATTTCTTTGAAAAAGCCCGCGAGCTGAACCCGAAGGCGCTGATCGTCGTCGAAGCGGATATCAAGAACATATCTCCGGTATGGATTCGGAACCTGGGCATGCCCATACTCAAGGGCGCGGGATTCGTTTGTCCGCTTTACGTGCGCCACAAATACGAGGCCACTCTCACCAGTTCCATCATTTATCCTCTGCTGCGTTGTCTGTACGGCCGCCGCGTGCGCCAGGCAAACGCGGGAGAATACGGCTTCAGTCCGAAGATGCTGGACATCTACCTTGATTCGCCCCTGTGGAATGAGTCCGTCGAGCGCTTCGGCATAGATATCTGGATGAGCAATATAGCGCTCGCCTCGCGAGTGCCCATTGTTCAGGCTTTCATGGGCGCGCCCAAGGTACATCGGGTAAAAGATCCCTATGCCCATCTCACGCTCCTCTTCCACGAGGTGTTGAGCACTGTTTTCGACCTGATGCAAGTCTACCAGGGCTTCTGGGAACAGGTAAAGTGGAGCAAACCGACCGGATTGTCCGGCACGGACCTCCACGAAATGGAAACTCCTCTGCCGGTCGACATCAACACCAAGCGCCTGCACGAGCAGTTCATCGAGGGTTTCGACAAGTACTATGATTTATGGGAACAGGTTTACGGGCCAACCGTGGCGCCAAAGCTCCAGGAAATAAGGTCCATGGGGCTGCAGCATTTTTCTTTTCCGCCCCAAACCTGGATGACAATTCTTTTCGACTCGGCAAGCGCCTACCGGCGCATGCAGCCCCGGGAGCGAACGAGCCTGCTGGACGCCCTTCTCCCTCTCTATCTCGGGAAGGTGCTTTCATATGTCAAAAAAACCGAAAGGATGTCACTCCAGCAGGCTGAAGAATACATTGAGAACGAGTGCATGATTTTCGAGGAAAACAAGCCCTATATCATAAAAGTCTGGGCTTAGCGGAGGAAGGGGGAGATAGATGCCGAAGATCCTTGTTGTCGATGATGAAGAACATATCAGGCTTTTATACTCGGAGGAACTGAAAGAGGCCGGCTATGAAGTGATCACCGCGGAGAGCGGGTACAAACTGCTCGAAACGATCGATGAGCAGAAACCTGATTTGGTCATACTGGATATAAAAATGGTTGATTATAACGGACTCGACCTCCTCCAGGACATCCGAAACCAGTTCTACGATCTGCCGGTCATCCTTTCGACGGCATACGACACCTTCAAGGAAGACATGAAGTCCATCGCGGCCGACTTCTATGTCGTCAAGAGTTTCGATTTGACGGAATTGAAGAAGAAGATCGCCATGGCCCTCGAAACCAGGCTTCCCGGCTGATCGCTGCAAGACTTCTATCACTCCGCACCCGGCGCACACCGGTGCTCTTGCCCCGAACTCCCCTCTCGACAGGGAGAGTTCGGGGGCAGCCCCACCGGCGGCGGTTGCTCTTTTCATCCCGTTTTTTCTCTTCCCGCCTCTTCAGCCTCCCTGCACTCTGAAATCCTGGTGAAATCTATACTCTGCCTCCTTGATACGGCGTCCGGGATGTTTATAGTCTGCACATACTCGCGTAAACCATTCATCCGCACACGACCATCGAAAAAGAACCAGCAGGACCCGTACCACGGGAAAAGACAGGAGGTGGAGTTATGGACCAGCAGTTTCCAGTGACAAGGCAAATGATCAATATGCAAAAGATCACCTTCTTCGGAATGCTCGACAATGCCATTCTTCTCTGTGAGCAGACCGGAAGAATGCTGAGTCCGTTCATCGATCACGCGATCTGGCTGCCGGAGGGAACGAAAAAAGCTTTCAGGGACTGGCTGCAAAACAGCGTGCAGGGCTTTGAGACCGTTAAGAATATTGTCGATACGGGTTATTCCGGTCTCGAAAAGTATATTCAACCTTCCTCAAACTCACAGTCCCGGCAGCAGAAATCCAAATATCCTCATTCATACTGACATAAGTCCCGTATGCGCTGTAGTAACAGTACTTTTCTCCTACAGCAGCAGAGTGAAAATACAATTTCGACCTTATTGCATCCGGTGTTGCACGTGTTATTTTAGAGTCCCCTCATAGTTGTCCCATTAGCCCCGGAAAGCCAGGATCCCCCCTCCTGGCTTTCCTTCTTTTGAGCAGTCCTGCCGGAACATTACATGCGGAGGTGATTATCTTGTATTTGGCCATTTTATAGTAATCACTGACACAATCTCACCCCTGGCAAGGGATTCAATGATGGTGAACCGGAACATCAGGAAGAAAAGAGCGGCGGTTTATATCTCCCTGGCAGGAATCACTGCTTTAGTCTATTTCCTCCATTTCTATACCGACATTGACAAGACCGAGCAACTCGACATTGCATTCCAGAGACTCTACTTCATACCGACCATCCTGGCGTGCATCTGGTTCAGCAGGACCGGCGGCATGCTGGTAACGGTGGCCACAGGGCTTCTCATTCTCCCCAACATAGTCATACACTGGGCGAGCTTTTCGGGAGCGGACATCAATCGAATCGCCCAACTCGTCGTCTTCTTTGCGGTTTCCGCCATTCTGGGCTGGGTTGTGGAACTGCAGCGAAAGGAACAGCGAAGGGTGCGGGAAACTGAAAAACTTGCGGCTATCGGCAAGTCCCTTTCAGCAGTCGCCCATGATATGAAGACCCCCCTTGTGACCATCGGCGGACTGGCCTTGCTGGTAAGAAGACACCTGCCTGAGAACAGCCCGGACCGGGACAAGCTGGCAATAGTCGCTCGTGAGGTCGAGAGGCTGGAGCTGATGCTCAACAACATGCTGGATTTTTCCAAGCCGCTCAGCCTGAGTTGCGAGAAGACCGATATCCCCAACCTGCTGAGAGAATGCGCCGGGACAGCCCGGGGCATAGCTGACGAACACCGGGTAAGTCTCGAAGTGGAGGTATCCGACGAGTTGCGGAGCCTCAACTGCGATGCGCCCCGCCTCAAGCAGGCTATCATCAATCTCGTGGTAAACGCCGTCCAGGCATCGCCTGAAGGCGAAAAAGTGCTGATCCGCGGCTATATCGGTGATGGCAACCCGGTGTTTGAAATTATCGACTGCGGCTGTGGAGTATCCCTGCAACACAGGCAAAACATCTTCGAACCCTTCTTTACGACCAGAAAAGAGGGAACCGGGCTGGGGTTGCCCATCGTGAAAAAAATTATAGATGCGCACAATGGGCGCATTGATGTTGAAAATAATTCTCCCGGGGGGACAACTTTCCGGGTGACCCTTTTTTGCGAGGACCTGCCGGATTGCTGCACAAGTGAGCCGATGCCGATCCTCCGGCAGGCCCTGGGATGAAGGCCTGACTTCTTCGACCCGGCGCACAAAACCTCGATATTCCGGCACTCAAAATATGCATAAGAGGACCAAAAAAACTATCTGAGCTTTCCTGGTTGAGTGTTATAAGAAAAATCACATCTTTATTTCATGGGTGTAATAAAAATCACAAATCTTTCCGAACAAGGAGTTGCCTGTGAACGGGAAAAAGGCGTGGATCTTTTTGCTTCTGGGTATCGTCTTGTGCGCCGGTTTGATCGCCTGCACGCAAAAAGCGGATTCAGGAAAAAATGCCGACCTGGCGCTAAAGAAGCTGATGGAAGGCAACGCACGGTTCGTCTCGAACCAGGCAGCACCCGAGAAGGCATGCGGACCCGGTGTGCGCCAGGCCCTCTCTTCGGGCCAGCAGCCTTATGCGGTCATCCTCTCCTGTTCGGATTCCAGGGTGCCGCCCGAGATCATTTTCGACCTGGGACTGGGTGAGATCTTCGTTGTCAGGGTGGCAGGCAACGTGTTGAGCCCGGTTATCATAGGCAGCATCGAATACGCGGCAGATCACCTGGGATCTCCTCTGATCATGGTCCTGGGCCACGAGCGCTGCGGCGCCGTGAGCGCCGCGGTTGACTCTCATGGCGAACCCCACGGACATGTCGGCGAGATCGTAAAGACAATCGCCCCCGCGGTCGCCGAAGCGCGGAAAGTCTCCGGAAGCAAGGAGAAACCGGCTCTGATAGAAGATGCGATAGACCTCAACATCAAAATGGTGAGCCAGTCGTTGATGAAGCAATCGGATGTGCTCGCGAAACTGGCGGCGCAAAAAAAGATTAAAGTGGTGAACGCCAAGTATTATTTCGACGGTACGGTCAAGATTCTGGACAAGTAGGGATGAGTGCCGGAAAAGAAGACTGTTTGTGTTAGAAGACCGCTCCTGCAAGTGTATCTGGCAGTACAGTACCCAGCATCATTAAGCAACAGAAACAACAGGTATTTGGAGGCAGATTTTGTAAGTTACCGGTAAAAGCGCGTGGATCTTTTTGGAAGGAACCTTTTTATTTGCCGGCACGATGGCCTGCATGCATATAGGAGGCTCTGGATGACATCTGCTGAAGCTCTCGATAAACTGCTGGAAGGTAATGCGCGATTCGTATCCGATCAGTTAAACCCCCAGAAGCCCTGCTGTGCCGGCACTCGCCTGGCCCTTGCCTCGGGACAGCAACCTTATGCAATAATCCTTTCCTGCTCTGATTCCAGGGTGCCTCCTGAAATTATTTTTGACGTCGGTCTGGGCGAAATCTTTGTTGTCCGGGATGCGGGAAACGTGCTGAGTCCCATAGTGCTGGGCAGCATCGAATATGCGGCGGACCATCTGGGGTCGCCTCTGCTCGTTGTCCTGGGCCATGAATGCTGCGGCGCGGTGACCGCCGCCGTGGATTCTCATGGAGAGGCCCACGGGCACGGACACGGACATGTCGGCGAAATAGTGAAGGCAATCGCTCCCGCAGTGGCCGAAGCGAGAAAACTCGCCGGCGGCAAGGAAAAGCCCGAACTCATCGAAGAGGCAATTGACCACAACATCAAGATGGTCAGCCAGTCCTTGCCCCAACATTCCGATATACTCGGCAAGCTGATAGCGGAAAATAAACTGAAGGTAATCAGCGCAAAATACTATTTTGACGGTACGGTAAAGGTCCTGGAACAATAGCCGTTACGCGGTAACGCCCTGCGCCGCGCAGCCGCAGGGTTGCCGCGGCCTTATTGCGCCGTCGCAATTGAGAGCAACCCCCGCGCCTTCTGCGGCCTTCGGGATGGTGGGCACGAAGAAGCCCGTGCCCACCCTACGGAAATGTGCCCCTGAGCCATAAAGTGGACCGCTCAATTGCGAGCATTTTCGGATAGTCGCCAAGCACCGGCCGGCCGTAGGGTGGGCACGGCTTTTCGTGCCCACCGGCCTTTGCTCTGCGGATGCGACAGGCGCCCTGGAACACGGCTTCTCCCCCCCGGAAAGAGGGCATGCCAAATTACCGCCGCCCCAAAATACCCGGACGATCCTTCTTTTTCACGGTTGTCACCTACCGCCGCAGGCGCCTGTTACACCTGCCGGAAAGCAGGCAGGCGCTGCGTGAAGTCTTCAGCAAAGTCCGGCGACGACACCCCTTCAATATCGAGGCATGGGTCCTTCTGCCGGAACACCTTCATTGCATCTGGACCTTGCCGGTCGGTGATTCAAACTTCTCCGCGCGTTGGGCTCTCATCAAGGCCGGTTTCTCGAAGAGAACGCGATCCCTGTTTCACGTTGAAGAATGGTTGAATGAATCAAAGGTCAAACACAGAGAGTCCACTATCTGGCAGCGCCGATTCTGGGACCACAAGATTCGCAGCGATGAAGAATACCAGGCATACATGGATTACATCCATTACAACCCGGTAAAACACGGCTATGTTCTCAGGGCTGTCGATTGGCCTCACTCCACCTTTCATCGTTATGTACAGGAAGGAATCTACCCTGAGCACTGGGGTGGCGGAAGTATCGAACCCACGGAACTTCAGTTTGGCGAGTGAAAAACCGGGGCGCCGGGCACGTAGGCTGGACGCAGCCAGATCGTCCCCACCGGGCTTGAGAGCAACCCCCGCCTTCTCCGGCCTTCGGGATGGTGGGCACGAAGAACCGTGCCCACCCTACGAAAAACGTGTCCCCAGGCCTGTTAAGATGCCTCATTTGCGAATGCTGTTTCATGAATGCGCCATGCAGAGCATCCCCGTGCACCGGCCAGCCGTAGGGTGGGCACGGCGCTTCGTGCCCACCGGCTTAAGTTCGCCACCCGCGCAAGTCTCCGGCGGTGCTGATGGTGGGCACGATGGAACCCGTGCCCACCCTACGGAAAAACGTGTCACCGGGCCTGTTAAGATTGACCGTTTGCGAATGCTATTTCATGAATGCGCCTGCGGAGCATCCCCCTGCATCGGCCAGCCGTAGATTCTATGATGGAAGGGACCATTTGAGAAAACCGTCAAGCTCTGGTA
>CAZIJV010000066.1:0-26075 GCA_964539645.1 uncultured Syntrophobacter sp. | reverse complement strand
AATTATTCTCGTGTCCAGCCTAGATTTCCTAGACAGGCTCCGAGGAAGGCATGGTTGTTCAACGACAATTATTCATTCCGGTCGGGAATTATAATTGTCGCTGATCACATGGTAGCAGTTTTTGTGTAAATCACCTTATTCAATTGTCTGTAATTCTATATTCGGAGTTCTTTTCTCCTGTCGGTTGTAGCCATAAGGCTTATATATCCAATGGCCTATAGCCGCTCTTAATGACAAACGGCTAAGCACAGACCTTACATAATCAGCAACGTTATGTCAAAAAAGATACAAAGCATTATTACCCAATAGGGATTGTCAACAATGTTGACGGAGAGAATTGATTAAGTCAAGGTTTTTTTGGGATAGTTTTAGCTATCGGAGATTTTTTCTCTGGCATATCAGGTGATTTTATTCACATTGGCCGGAACATTTTAAAAAAACTGCAGATTATCCGCAGATGACACAGATTTGCACAGATTTTATTGCCGGCAGCAACAAACCATCCGGGCTCATCTGCGAAAGCTGCGGATAGAAAAATATCCGCGGTTAGTCTTCAAAAGCGGTGAACGACCGTGCGGCTTCCTCATCGATAGTTTCGACGAGCCTCAACATGAGCTGCAAAGCATTGTGGTAGTCAGAAAGGTTCAGTATCGCGTTATGGGTGTGCACATACCGGGCAGGAACAGAAATGACGGCGGTCGGCACTCCCGATCCATACAGGTGAATGGGTGCGGCGTCCGTACCCCCTTTTCTTCTCACGGTGACCTGGTAGGCAATGCCGTTTTTCTCGGCCGTATCGATTACGAACTCGGTAAACCTGCGATTCATTATGGCGCTTGAGTCCATTATCCTGATCTGGACTCCCGAGCCGAGAACCGCCTGGCGATCTTCTTTACCCGTACCGGGCATATCGTCAGCGGGCGCCCCTTCCGCCACGATGGCGACGTCGGGATTGGCATAGGCCGCAGCAGTCTTCGCACCCCGCGTTCCCACCTCCTCCTGCACGGTTCCCGCAAAAATAACGGTATTCGGATGTGCAGTGCTTACGATCTCCTGCGCAGCCTGGACTACCAGGGAAAGACCGGCACGGTCATCGAATGCCTTGGAGAGCAGATAATCCGGATTGTGCATGTGCAAAAAAGGACTATCCGGAACGACAGTATCCCCGAGACGAATGCCGAAGGAGCGGACCTCCTCGGCGTTGCGTGCCCCGACATCAATGAACATATCCTCGATCTTCATCACCTTCTCACGTTCCGCATCCGAGAGGAAATGAGGGGGCTTCGCACCGATTACACCGGGGATTTCTATGCCGGAGCGTGTGAGGATTCGAACCCGCTTGGCAAGCAGAGTGTGCGTCCACCAGCCGCCGAGAGCAAGGAAGCGGATAAGGCCCTCACCGGTTATGGTCTGCACCATCAGCCCGACTTCATCCATATGCGCCGCAACCAGGATTCTGGGGAAGGCAGAAGTCCCTCTTCGTTCGCAGAACACGTTTCCCGCGCGGTCGTTGGTTACGCCTTCTCCCAGTTCGCTTCTAAAAATCCGTCGCACTCCGGTTTCATTTCCCGATGCGCCGTGTGCCTGGCTGAACTTCTGCAGCAACTCGATGCTTTTTTCCCGTGTGGAATCGTTCATTTCTTCGGCCCCAGTATAGAAAATGCCAATCAGAATGGTTTGCTCATAAGGTAAGGCCTCCTGGTTCCGGTTTCTTTCACGAACGCCTGCCTTCGCCGGAAATTCAGACAGCAGGCGTGCGGACAAAGAAGATTTTCAGGATGCGCTCCGGGAACCTGGAAATCACCTTTACGAGCAAATAGACGACTATCAGTGAAAAGACTACTCTTGCCCACAGGATTCCCGAGAAATGCGCTCCCATTATCGCGACGGCGAGGGTATCTTCAACCAGGCTGTGCGACAGCCCCATGAGGGTGAGGGAAAAGAGCACATCCTCCCGGCCAATCCTGCCGGAGGCAGCCTCTTGAATAATGAGACCGCCGCCATAGCCGAGCCCAAGGGTCATACCGATAATGGTAATCGGTGAAGCGGCAGGCCCTATGCCGAGGAGCCCCAGCACGGGATTGAGCATCCGGGTCATCAGGGCGTTTATCCTCAGACGATCAAAAATCTTCATGAGCAGGAGCAGACCGAAGATGATAAGGAAAATCATGGCAAGTCCCCTCACCTGGCTGAAGGCCCATGTCAGAAGAGAGGAATCTTCGATTTGCGGCATCCACTTTGCCACATTCCGGTGCTGCAGCCACCCCCCCCACTCATAAGATCTGCACAGCAACCAGCCAAGGAGCAGGGCGCCTCCCATCCGCACCAGGAGCATGAAACGCATGCGCGCCCCTGCTTTTTGCGCGATCCGAAGCTCGATGGGAAGGTTATGAGCGACCAGCATCATGGTCGCCAGCACCGTGGTCTGCGCGGCGGTCAGCGGTTCGTATGCAGTAAGTGAGAGAAAAACCAATATACCGGTATAGATATTGGCGACTATGGTGGTCGCCCATACCAGCCCCATACTGCCGGGAAGACCCACTATCTGCATCACCGGCGCCAGCAGCTTCCCCAGGAGGACTATGCCTCCGGTTTCCTGCAATACCTTCACCACAATGATAATCGGGATCATTATTTTGAAGAGATAGCTGCTGATCTGCCAGGCATCAAGGAAAAGCTTTTTGAAGAAAACGACAATGTCTGAATTCATAAGGAGGTCTGATTTCCAGCCGGAGGACTCACTGAGTTTCATAGGATATAAGAAGCACTGAGACAACTGCCAAGACGATCCCGGCAACCTGGACCAGGTTTATTCGTTCTTTCAGAAAAACAATGGCGAGCACAAGGCTTACGACGGGATAGAGTGCGGTCAGAGGCGCAATAACAGATACCTTGCCTCCCCTGAGTGCGTAGAGAAAGAAAAAAAGCCCGACGTAACCCGCGACACCGGTAAGCACCGACGGGATGACTCCTCGAATCTCCGCTCCGGCAAGTTCCGGACGCATGATAATGAAGGCGATAATGCCCGTTGCCAGGCCCCCCATGACTTCATAGATAAATGCAGTTCCAGGGTTGAGGTGGTTAACGGCCATCTTGGGCAGAAATCCCCAAAATCCCCAGACCACAAGCGCCAGGATGGAATAAGCAGCCCAATCTTTCATTTTTGCTCAGCCGTCTCGAACCACGCCACGTCGAGCGGGTTGCGCGGAGGCAGCCGGTGGTATCGGTATTCAGGGTGGCCAACCATAAGAATGCCGTAGATGGCATTGCCATCCGGGATGTTGAGAAATTCAGAGAGTGCGGGCTTCTGCAGCGCGCATACCTGTGCGTAGCCGGCCCAGCATGTGCCCAGTCCGAGCGCAGGCGCATACAGCTCGACATATTCGAGAGCGAGGGTGGCGGAGGTAGTCGCCGGACTCAGTTCCCTGGGAGCATGGGCCACGATGATCTGCGGCGCTCCTCGGAGAATGCGGTCTACTCCTTTTTCATGGGCGGAGATAATCGCGGGCACGTGGAATCTCTTGCCCAGTTCCGGCTGAAACCGCAAGACTTCATGCATCCACTCTATTACGATCTGCCTGAAGCGCAAAAGGTTATCAGCGCCTTCCACAACGAGGTAGGAAATCCCCTGTGAATTGTGACCTGAGGGAGAAAAACGGGCGATATCGAGAAGCTGAAGCATTTGTTCTCTACTCACCGGATCAGCCTTATAGCGGCGGATGGAGCGCCGCGAGCGCAGGAAGAGAGCAGCGGTCCAGGAATCCGGCGAATAATCCGCGGGAATGGGCAGATGGCCGGAAAGCGGGCTTTTACGGTTGCTCAAGGCGCCCTCGGGACAAGCCGCCACACAGTGGCCGCACCCTATGCACATGTGGTCCAAATCCTTTCGAACCTCCGGTCCTCCTTCGCCGCTCATGACCAGCAGGCTCAAAGGGCATATATCCACACAAATTCCGTCATTGTTGCATTTTTCTCTATCTACAGTGATCAAATCCATGCTGGCGCCTCGGTTGTGTTAAAAGAGATCGGACTTGAAGAAGGACTCGCCAGAAGAAGGACGTAAGGGCCTCAACCTGGGTTGCGTGCCGTCATCCTCTTCGGAAAGGTCCGAGAGTTCAACTGTGCCCTCCTGGTCCTCCTGCGGTCCGGAACCCGGGGTCGGCGGGCTTCCGGCAAAGGCTGCGTAAACCGCTCCCTGCTCGCCAGAGCCCGTCACAGTGCCGGAATGTGGGTTGATCCTGGCGAAAACGATACCCTCGGGAATGGCAAATGTTTCTATCGGCGTATTTCTCAGATATTCTTGCATAAAGGAAACCCAGATCGGGCAGGCGGCGCGCCCGCCCGTCTCTCCTTTGCCCAGCGAGACCGTGTGGTCATCATAGCCCACCCACACTCCGGTCAGCACCGAAGGGGTATAACCGATAAACCAGGCGTCCTTGAGTTCGTTGGTCGTTCCGGTCTTACCTGCCGCAGGCCTGCCGATCGCTTTAGCCCTCGTTCCGGTTCCCTCCTGCACTACGCCCTGGAGCAAGTCGTTCATGAGATAAGCAGTCTGGGGCGATATTACCGCTTCCTTCTTTACCTGGTGCTCTTCAATCAGGATGCCGTTGCGGTCCAGCACTTTTTCAATCAGGTAAGGCGCGATGCGCTCACCGAGTCCGGGGAAGGTGGAATAGGCGCTGAGCAGTTCCTGGAGTGTGACGCCGGAAGCTCCAAGGGCCAGCGACAAAGTGGGAGTGAGCTGCGAGTGTATGCCGAGCTTTCTGGCGTAATTGATCGTATAGCTTACCCCGATCGACTCGAGGAGCTTGACCGTAACCACGTTGCGGGAATGTACGAGCGCCTTGCGGAGCAGGATCGGTCCCCAGAATTGCCGGTCATAGTTGGCGGGCGTCCAGGAACCTCTCAGGCTGTGGTCGTTATAGGAAATAGGCGCATCGATAAGAATCGAGGCTTCCGTATAGCCTTTGTCGAGAGCTGCCGCATAGATGATCGGCTTGAAGGAGGAACCCGGCTGTCGAACGGCCTGGGTGCAGCGATTGAACTGGCTTTTTTCGAAGTTTCGCCCCCCCACCATGCAGATGACCCTCCCGGTCTGGGGAGAGACGCTCATGAGCGCGCCCTCCATTCCGGGGTCCTGTTCGAGCACGGCAGCCCAGAGATCTTTATCCTGCTTCTTGTTGAGTCTCACGCGCAGGATATCGCCCGTCCGGAAAACTTTCTCCGCGCGTTTGTCGGAGACCTGTATCCATTTCCAGCCCGTCTGGGGAATAACGGCTTTTTCCGGCCCAAGATCCAGGCTGATATTCCTGGACCGGGCGTCGTATTGCTTTATCAGACCGGCAACCACCTTGCCTTCGGCGAGTGCTCCATTGGTTTGAACGAGAACGCGCAACGCCGTGGGCCATTCATCTTTCGGAACATTCACGTGAAGGCCGCGGTAGCGCCTGTGGCGCTTGTCCAGGTCGCGCAACCCCTGGTCCAGGGCTCTTTCGGCTATGCGCTGCGCTTTAGTGTCAAGCGTGGTATGAATAATGAGCCCCTCTTTGTAGAGCATGTCCCGTCCGAAACGCGCCTCCGCCTGTCTGCGCACCTCTTCGGTGAAGTAGTCGAGTTCTTTGAGTGTCCAGCGCTTGGGCTTGACTATCTGGAGCGGTTTTGCCAATGCCTGGCGCGCCTCCTCGAAGGAAATGAAATCGGAGTCGACCATTCGCTGCAGGACATTTCGCTGTCTTTCACGGGCAACGGAAAAGTGATGAATCGGTGAAAACCGGCTGGGCGCCTTGGGTAGACCAGCCAGGAGGGATGCTTCGGCCAGGTCGAGTTCGCTTGCGTGCTTATCGAAGTAGGTCCGCGCCGCGGCCTCCACACCATAAGCTCCACCGCCGAAGTAAATCTGGTTGAGGTACAGATAAAGGATTTCGTTCTTGCTTAGGCTGTTGTCGATCCTGTGTGCAAGCAGGGCTTCTTTTATCTTCCGCGTATAGGTGCGCTCAGGTGTGAGGAGAAGCGATTTTACCACCTGCTGCGTGATGGTGCTTCCACCCTGGACGATTTCGCCTGCCTGGATGTTCTTCAGCATGGCCCTGAGGATACCGATCAGGTCCACACCGCTGTGCTCGTAGAACCGTGAATCCTCAATGGCGACAAAAGCCTTGATGAGGTGCGGCGGCAGTTCCGAAAGAGGAACGAGATACCTTCTTTCGATATAGAACTCACCGATCAATTCACCATCGGCTGAGTAGACACTGGTGACCAGAGGCGGATGATAGCGCTTCAGCGCCTCGACGCTGGGAAGCGAGCTGTTGATCTGCAGGTAAAAAGCGAAAACTGCTATGCCCGCCATAAGAACAATACAAAGACAAACCGAAAAAAGAGCAAACGCAAACCATCGAAAAGATCTCCTCTCCGGCTGGCGTCTCTGTGGCACTGGCTTTTTCATCACTTACCCTCCTCCCGCCCGGCCCGGGCAGGGGAAAAGCCGATCTGTTGCATGCGAACTCTATATTTCCTGACCCATCTACTCTCAAAATCATTATTTCTAGCATACCGGACGTCTAAAAGAAATACCGGGAGTATTGGGATTCACCACAGTCGTGTGGCGTTTTCCGGCGGAAATCCCAGACGGATGATCTTTTCCGCGGCCGCGGCTATATCATAGGCAACGAAGCGCACCTCCACCGTACCCGCCGGGACATCCCAGATCACATATTTGGCATCACTGTTCCCGTCACGCGGCTGTCCGACGCTGCCAACGCTAACGACGTACGCCACATCCGGATCGAGCTTTACCTTCTCATGGGCCAAATCCCGTCGCAACAGCCGCCCCCGGCTGCAGGATATCAGTTCCAGGACATGAGTGTGCCCGATAAAACTGACCCTGCATTCCATTTCGGAAAGAAGCCGCTTCAACCGCGTATCGCTCACCTCGAAGATGTAGTCGGTGATGGAGTCAGGAGGAGAGCCGTGCACGAACAGCGCTCCGTGCATTTTCAGGACGGCGGGCAGGCTGGACAGCCATTCGATTGTCCTTGAAGAGATGAGTTCCCGGGTCAGCAAGAGCGATTTGCGTGCGGAGATGTTCATACCGGAGAGGTATTCGGGCCGGGCGATGCAGAGTTCGTGGTTACCCATAACGGAGGCGATACCCATAGAGCGGATGATCTGAACCGTTTCTTCCGGATCGCCCCCATACCCGACATTGTCACCGAGGCTGATGATACCGTCCGCGCCGGCGCTTTTAAGGTCGGAGAGCACTTCTGTGAAGGCTTCCAGATTGCCGTGTATATCGGAGACGACAGCGAGCCTCATCAGCCTGAAAAAGCGACCTCCTCCAGGAGCGCATCTATGGCTTTTCTTGCCTTGGCCCTGTCGGCAACATCATTCAGGATGATTACGGCGGCATAGGTATTGCCGGAAGGACCGCTGACATATCCCGCAAAGCCGACTACGTCATTGAGAGTCCCGGTCTTGCCCCGAACAGTCATTCCCGGACGGTGCATTCTGCCCCGGAGGGTGCCGACTCCGGCATTGGCGGCCAGGGATGATACGAAATCGCTGCCCATGGCCTGGTCCTGCCAGGCCGCCGCCAGAAGTCTGCAAAAAGTATCGGGACTGACAAGGCAAAAACGGCTGAGACCTGAGCCACAGTCGAGCGTCCCAACCTCATCCGGAATACCCGCTTCCTTCAGGGAGTTCCGGACAACGGCTATGCCCTTCGACGTGGTCCCCGGAGCGCCTGAAACATGCCCTCCAAGGGCTTTGAGCAGCATTTCCGCCATGAAGTTATTGCTATACTTGTTCAACCCCCCCACGAGTTCGGAGAGCGGAGGAGAGTCGTAGAATGCTATGGCCTTTGCCTGCGGTGGAACCACGCCTTCACCTGCAATTGATCCCGAGACTCTGATTCCGGAACGATTGAGAACAGCGCGCACGGCATGCGCGAACGATCCCGCGGGATCGGCAACGTTAAACCGGTATTGGCGAACGCGCCCGCCGCGGGCCGAGAGTTGCCCGGAGAGTTGGAACTGCTCCCGGCCGTCGCCGGTCGCCCCGAGGGAACGAAGGCGCAGTGTATCCGATCCTTTTTTCCCGGTCCCGGCGCTTCCCGCAAGAGTGACATAACCACCCTCCGAAGAGGACTCGATTTTCGGAGTCTTCGCCCCTTTTGCGGGAAAGGAAAGCTTTATCGTAATCGTGTTGTAGTCTATGGCGGTAGGGGAAACTACAGGGTTGTATATACCGACACAGCCCGCATCGAGGCAGATGTGTTCCGAGGCTGGCTGAAAAAAGCTGTTATCGACATGAATGCCGCCGCGGATATGGGTCACCCCACGTTCTTTTAGAGCCCGTGCGAGCAGAGTTGTCTTTTCCGAGACAAAAAAAGGATCGCCGTTTCCCTTTATCCATATATCGCCGGCAATCACTCCCGCCGAAGGCTCTTCAGCAGCAAAGACCGTGGTGGTAAAACGAAAAGAGGGGCCGAGCTTTTTGAGGGCCGCATAGCTGGTCAGCAACTTGACCAGGGATGCTGGTACGAACTGATCTTTGGGCCTGGACTGGCAGACTACCCGTCCCGAAGGAAGGGCGATTATCTGCACGCCCGCGCTGCCCGCAGCTTTTTGTACCCGCTCCATGGACTGCTGAAAGGCGGGCAATTCCCCCTGTTGCGCCAGAGTCGGGGATGGAGCCGGCAGCAGCAACAGAAAAGAAATGAACATGGTAGAGAATTTGGGTATTGACAATTGCACGATAGGATACCCCCCCTTTTACACACCAAAAGCACGAAGAACAGCGTGTCGGGATGCGCTTCCGCCTCAATATCCGGCGTTTTTGTGCTTTTGACAAGATTTTCGCGTACCCTGCTGATTAACCGTTAAATCCTTCGCGCCCTTCGTGACTTCTTCGTGCACTTCGTGGTTAAAAAAATCCGCCGGGCAGAGGGAACCTCCTGCAAGAGTTGCGGCTATTCTGCTCCAGAAGCTTCGTGGTTAAAAACACGTACTCGAATTTTAATTATAGCCTTTCGAAAAGCTCCCAAAAAGTGGGAAAGGACTTACTGACGCATTCGGCGCCCTCGATTACCACCCCCTCGATACGCAAACCGGCAAGGGCGAAAGCCATCGCAATACGGTGATCTTCAAAAGTTGCTATGGGACGACTGGGCGGCAGCGGACGACCACCATGGATTATCAGCCCGTCTTCCATCTGTTCGACCGGTACACCCAGGGTCTGCAGTCCTGCCGCCACGGTCTGAATCCTGTCGGATTCCTTGATGCGCAGGTGGGCCACATTGCGGATGCAGCTCGTTCCTGCCGCAAAGGCAGCCAGGATTCCAAGCGTTGGAACCATGTCGGGCATTTTGTTCATGTCCAGATCGACCGGCTTGAGGTGCTTCGGTCCTGTAACCGCTACCCCCTCATTGGTCCACTCGATTCTGCATCCCAGTTTGACCAGCACATCCAGAAACCGGCGATCTCCCTGGAGACTGTCCTGCGCGACCGGAGAGGTGGTCACGGTTCCTCCGGTCAATGCAGCGGCGCCCCAAAAGTAAGAGGCCGAAGAACAATCGCCCTCGACGGTAATATCACGGGGTGAATACGCCTGGGGAGCCGGTATGAAGACCTTGTTGGATGCGATACGTTCGTATTGAATGCCCGCATTTTTCATCATCGATAGGGTGATCAGGACATAGGGAAACGAAGCGGCGGGCTCTGACCATTCAACAGTGGTGTTCCTGCGAGCGGTTGGGGCAGCCATCAGGATTCCTGACAGGAACTGACTGCTGCCGGCGGCATCCACAAAAACCTCACCGCCATCCAGGCCGTTGCTCCTGATTTCTACCGGGGGGAATCCACGATTTCCAAGCCACTTCATTTCAGCCCCGAGCTTTTCCAGCGCTTCGGCGGCGGGTCCCAGCGGGCGTTCTCTCAGCCGCGCCGTCCCGTCGAGCGCAAACGTACCGGCGCCTGCGCAAACAAGGGCCAGCAAAAGACGAGCACTCGTGCCGCTGTTTCCGAGATATATCGGGACCTCGGGTTGGCTCCACCGGGTGGCTGGTGGCGTGATCAGGATAGAATCCCGTCCCCAGTCTACCACCACCCCCATCTGTTCCAATGCTTTTGCCGTAAGCAGCGTGTCTTCGGCTTCCAGCGGATTGTGTATTCGGCCGGGACCATCGGCCAGGGCGGCCATCATGAGGGCGCGGTGCGTTATGGATTTCGAGCCCGGCAGGTGGATCTGCCGGTTCACTATTGAAACTGGTCTAATGGCTTTGATCATTCTCTTCCCTGTCCACGGCGTTTTCCAGGGCGGCCCGCATGGCCTCTATGGCAGGGTCTTCCGGCAAAGGGCGTCCCAGCCACCATTCCAGTTGGGCGGCTCCCTGGTAGAGAAGCATCTCAAGGCCGGAGACAATCGTGCACCCTACATTTTTTGCAGCTTCAGAGAAGGCCGTCCAGCGAGGGCGATACACGATGTCCATTACGGTCATTTCCGGCTTGAAAAAAGACTCTGAAATAATCTGCCCCGCAGGCCCTCCCTCAAGCCCAACCGATGTACATTGGACAATTATGTCAAAATGTTTCTGAGACTCCTCGAGAGCATTCAGCGGGATAAAATCAGCCCTGAGACTCTTCGACAGGACCTTGCCTCGCTCCGCGCAACGGTTTGAAACCGTTACTACGGCGCCTGCCCTTTTCAAACCGTAGGCGACCGCCCTGGCTGCCCCGCCTGCGCCCAGCACCAGGGCGCTTTTTCCACCTATCTCAGCAGACCGCGCAAGAGCCCGAAGCGAGCCGATCCAGTCGGTATTCCTGCCCTCCCAGCCAAGATTGGTTCTCCTCAACGTGTTTACAGCCCCGATTTCATCAGCCGTCTCGTCCACCTCCTCTGCCAGCCTGCATGCCATTTCCTTGTACGGAATGGTCACACTCAGCCCGCTGAAACCAATCTTGTGAAGCAGGGTGAGGTCGGCATCCAGTTCATCGACATAGAACGCAGTGTAGACAGCGCGGATGTCCATAGCCTGGAAGGCGGCATTCATCATTACCGGGCTGAGGCTATGGCGTACCGGATTACCTATGACGGCGAAGAGCTTTTTTTGTTCCGGTCTGATCATCTCAGTACCTTTTGCACTAGTATCAACTTCAACAGGAACATGGATTCGAGGTGGAAGCTGGATACAACAGCACGATATCGATATATGGAATCAGGACCTACCAATGATCCGGAGCAGATCCCGCATCTCTGAGACCGAAAGCTGACCGGGAGCGGCCGTGGAGCGGCCCGGCAAATAGGCGTATGTCCAGGGACTGCCGAGAAAAAGGCTGGCCAGACGGCTCCATTTCCCAATGGGCCCCATGCAGAATGCGATCAAATCGATACCGTATTCCTTTCTGGCATGGGGAACCAGTTCAAGCACCCTCAGGCTATCCTCATCCGACTGGGCTAAAGTTATTATCTTTACCGCATCGGCGCCGGTTTTGCACATATTTTCCAATCTCGCGCGCAAAATCTCCGGACTGGGGGTCTCCAGGGGGTTGTGCCAGGAAACAAGGACCTTTCCGCCGTACCTGCGGAATTCCGTGTAATCTTCCACACCTGAGTCATGCTCGATATCAATCCAGTCGGCGCCTGCTTCGGCTGCTCTTATCAGCATACGCAGTCGAAGCTCTTCGGGCCCGGCAAACTCGCCGATTTCCCGAACCGGCCGATTCGTCGCTATTACAGGACGCCGTCCCTCTCGCGAGAGCAGGTCGAAAAGAGAATTCAGCTCATTCTCCTGCAATACCGCTGCAAACCTGTCGATCCGCCACTCCACGAGGTCAACCCCCGGGTAATTCAAACAGACGGCGAATTCAGCGGGAGTACAATCGACAAGGCATCCACAGATTCCATTTCTGAAACTGTCCGCAGGTTTGCCCGTGCATGCCCTTCGCTCGTTCATGATCTTGCTGCCGGCGCCTCCCGTCCCATGGGCGCCTTCTCGCTTCGGAGATGTCCATTCAGGTCCGGGGAAGGCAACCCAAAGCTTGTATTGAAGCAGCCTGGAAGCCGAAAATATTTCGCGGTAAATGGAGCGAAGGGACTCTTCGGTCAAAGGGCCGGGGTTCAATGCGGAGAGGCGCTGGGAGATGATCTCCTCACGTTCCGGATGAAAAAGTGGGAGTCCCTGTGAGGCCTTTATGCGTCCGACCTCCGTCGCCAGGTCCATTCGCCTGTTGAGCAGTTGAAGCAGCTTAGAGTCGATACTGTCGATCTCTTCTCTTATTCTCAAAAGGTTGACATCCACTTCGGTCACACGGCCCCGGTTGGCCTGAATTAGTCGCCAACACACCCAAAGGTTAAATTCATCCGATCAACCCTCACGGATCGATTCCTCCACTTTCATCCCAAAATGACGGCCTGCCGCTTCCACTGCAACCAGGATGGAATCACCCGGCTTGAGGCTCACCACCGAAATCGCTTCCCCTTCGGGGCCGGCCAACCGGATTGTCTCAGCATTCTGCAGAAGAATGGAACCGGTTCGACCCTCGAAGGAAGCTTCGATAAACAACAGGGGACGCCTTTCAATCTTCGTACGTCCGACCGTGGCCTCTTCCGCCGTCCCGTCCGGACGAAAGACCAGCACCCTTTCACCGGCGCCAAGCTCGCTCAGGTAGGCCGTCCGCCCGCCTGGTATCCTGAGATAGGAATGGACTGGACCGGCATTCACGCGAAAGGGTCTCGGAGCGACGTAAGGATTTTTTTCCGTCTCAGCCTGAACCAAAAAGAGGAAGCCGCTCGAATTGCCGGCAAGCATGCCCTGCCCCGGCGCCATGTGACTGCAAGTATCCACGCAGACACGATCCCCCATTCCCGCGGGGAGGATTCGGGTTACTTGCGCCACCTGGAGAGTTGCCGATTCCGCTGCTCTCTTTACCCGGGATACCAGCGTTCGGATCTCCGACGGGCTGTCGGTTTCTATCACAACTCCCGCCACGCCCTTTTCGAGAGCCCCCAGCGCCGATTCGATATCTCCTATAGAGCACACCGGGACCAAAAGGGAACCGCTTCCCATTCCCGCGACAAGGTTCTCGACCGGTATGATATCCCAGGCGCCGGCAATCACGACCTTACGGCCGGCACAGAGCAGGTCTCTTATGCGTGCTTCGTCTTCGGGGCAGGTCAGGGGCTCGAAGCAGACATCTCTGTCCGGCTGTAGATCCCCATCCTCGCTGACAATGCAAATCCTGCCGAGAGCCTTCGCGCGCCCGGACGCCCCCACCGGCAGTATCAGTGCATCGGCGCCGCTTTCCAGAGCGGCTGTTATCAGCTCCTCCGACATAGTATCGAGGCGAACCCAGGCAAGTTTCATCGGCGCCTTACAATTCTGATTCAACCCTCTTCATCATTCTTGAGATGAATCGGAGTACGCGAAAAGGAGTAGATCACAAAATGACACAGTTACAAGTACGGCAACCGATTGACCCGGCTCTTCAGCGGCCGGAAATCGGAGGCGCAGGGATCAACGAGTTCCCGGGGCATCCGTTTTTTTTGCCTGAATTCATCGGATTTTGCAAGAGATTCGAGGCGGACATCAGCCTCCTATCGTGAACATCGGGCGTGAGATGCACTTTCGGAACACCGGATTGCTCAGTTCGTGTTTTTCAGGCTTCTGATTTATGGCGGTGCGAATGATGCGGACTATTTCTTCATCGGCGAGCCCCTGACGAAGAGGTCCTCGCAAGTCGGTCTCCTCGCGGGAAAAAAGACAGGTTCTCAGCCGTCCGTCTGCGGTTACTCGAAGCCTGTTGCAGGTAGGGCAGAAATGATTGGATACCGGGCTGATGATTCCGACCTTTCCCTGTGCGCCTTCAAAGCGATAGTGGAGCGCGGGACCGTTGCTCTCGCTGTTATCCGCTGCCAGCAAAGGAGCAACCCCTCTCAGGCGCTTGAGAATCTCGGATGCAGGAATGAACCGGGTGTCATATTCAGCCGCTTTGAACGGCATAAATTCGATGAAACGTACATGGAAGGGGAAGTTGAAAGTGAGACTCGCCAAATCCTCAAGTTCGTCCTCGTTTATCCCCTTCATCACCACGGCGTTCAACTTTATGGGCGCCATACCGGCCGCGCGGGCAGCCATTATCCCCTCCCATACCCGGCTGAAAAAGTCGCTTCTGGTGATTTCGGCAAATCTCTGCGGCTTCAAGGTATCCAGGCTCACATTGATGCGCTTTATGCCCGCTTTAATCAACCCATCGGCATACCCGGCAAGAAGAACTCCGTTGGTGGTTATACTCAGGCTTCTGATTCCCGGAATCCGGGAAATGCTCGAACAAAGAGTGAGTGCGTCTTTTCTGACAAGCGGCTCTCCCCCGGTTATCCGGATTTTGGAAATACCCATTCCGATGACTATACGCGCCAGTCTCACCAGCTCCTCATAGCTGAGTACCTCGGAGTGCTCCAGCTTGGGGATGCCCCTCTCGGGCATGCAATAGATGCAGCGAAGGTTGCAGCGGTCCGTGATCGAGAGCCTGAGATAGTCGATTTTACGCTCGAAGGAATCAGTAGGAGGAGCCGGCATTCAATTTCTCCAGAATCAGATAGAGTAGGAACGGGACAGAGGGAGGCCTAACCGTTCCTAATCTGATTCATAACACCCGAATGCTCTTTGACCAAACTAAAAGTATGACTAAACGACACATTTGATATCCAG
This sequence comes from uncultured Syntrophobacter sp., assembly GCA_964539645.1. GTDB lineage: Bacteria > Desulfobacterota > Syntrophobacteria > Syntrophobacterales > Syntrophobacteraceae > SbD1. The sequence goes on along the minus strand of CAZIJV010000066.1, from coordinate 11,374 downwards.
CAAAGGAGTCCCGTCAACGACATCTATGCCGCGGACATCGATGACGGTCCCATTTATGTCGAGAATTTCAACGGTATCGAGTGCAATGGGGTTGGGCCTTTGGGGACTTCGCGTGGAGAAAACGCCGCGCTTGGGACGCGACAGATCATGCCTGGGATGAACCCGGAATACATCGCGCTCGGCAAGATGCATCCAGTATAGAATTACGATCTTCTGCCCCTTCTCCAGGCCCAGGAATGCATCGCGATAGGCCTCCTCAACGACCAGTTGACCGGAGACTGTGGCTTCGCTTCCCATGCGCGGAGCTTTTGCCGGATCGGTGATCGGACTTCGTATAAATCCAATCGGTCTCAACACGATCTGTTGAGCGGCATCCTGCTCAGGTAGGTTCATCCCGGGCGGCTCCTTCGCCAGCAGTTATTAATTACCGATCACCACATCCATACCGGCGCCATTGCAGCATTGATTATAACTCAATTCGCCTGTCGCCTTTGAGATTTTTGTTTCCTCCCGGGCTTCCTCTCGCCCGTAGTCCTGATGAACTGGTCACGCAGCTTTTCCAGCTCTTTGTCTGACAGGTCCTCTACGTCCATCATCGATGCACGTGCCTTTTCCGTGGATTTGATGAGTTCGTCAAGCTTGAGATGAATAGCCCGCGTGTCTCTGTTTTGCGTGTTCTGAATCAAAAAGACCATCAGAAATGTGACGATGGTGGTGCCGGTATTGATGACGAGCTGCCAGGTATCGGAATAGCCGAAGAGAGGGCCGGTGATACCCCAGACCGCCACGACAAGAAGCGCGAGCGCGAAAGACCAGAAAGAACCGGTGATTTCAGAGGACCGGTGGGCAAACAACCGGAATTTTTCATTAAGACTATCCAGCATGTCAGTTATCCTTCAAATGATATCGTAAGACTGGAGCCATAATGGCTCGGGGAGCACAAGGCGCCGATACTTATACTGGTAATCTAAACATGCTTTTCTTAATGGGGACAGGGGGAGCCGAAAGTCGCGGAAAGTTGTGATTCGCAAACGTATCGAAAACAAAATCACCCGCCTCCATACGGAGACGGGTGATTTTTCATATCTCGGAAAAGGCAGGAGGTCCGAAGAACCGCCTGCTTCGATTCCTTTCTGCTACGTAGGAATGTTGCCGTGCTTCTTGGGCGGCAGCGACTGGCGCTTATTGGCGATGATCGCATAGGCCTCGATGAGGCGAGCCCTGGTCTCCGACGGCATGATTACTCCGTCGATGTAACCGCGGGAAGCCGCGATATAAGGATTACACAGAGCCTTCTTATAGTCGTCGATCATTTCCTGGCGTTTGGCGACCGGATCGGGAGCTTCCTTGATTTCGCGGCGGAAAATGACGTTTGCCGCGCCTTCGGCGCCCATAACCGCGATTTCGGCGGTCGGCCACGCAAAGGAGAAATCGGCCCGCAGGTCGCTCGAGCACATGGCAAGATACGATCCGCCGTAGTCTTTGCGGGTTGCCAGGGTAATCTTGGGAACGGTGGCTTCCGAGTAGCACCAGAGCAGCTTTGCGCCGTGGCGAATGATGCCGCCCCATTCCTGCTGCCTTCCGGGGAGGTATCCGGGAACATCCGCGATGGTCAGCATCGGAATGTTGAAGCAGTCACAGGTCCGGATAAACCGGGTGGCCTTGTCGGACGAATCGACGTCGAGACATCCGGCCAGAACCTTGGGCTGGTTGGCGATGATGCCGATGGGCTTGCCATCCAGGCGGGCATAACCTACGATCATGTTCTGTGCGAAATACTGGTGCACTTCCAGGAATTCCCCGTTGTCCACGATCGAGCGGATGACTTCCTTCATGTCATAAGCGCCCATGGTGCTGTCAGGAATGATCGTATCCAGCTCGGGGCACAGCCTGGTGGGAGAATCCCCGGTATCCATAAAGGGAGGATCATCCATGTTGTTGTCCGGAAAATATGCCAGAAGCTGCTTTATCTGGTCGATACAGTCGGCATCGCTCTCCGCCGCGAACTGGGCGACGCCGCTCTTGCTGTTATGGGTCATTGCGCCGCCGAGTTCTTCCTGGGTGATTATTTCACCGAGGACGGACTTGATGACGTCCGGACCGGTAATGAACATGAGGCCGGTATTCTTAACCATGTAGATGAAGTCGGTCATAGCGGGCGAATAGACCGCGCCGCCTGCGCATGGACCCATGATCGCCGAGATCTGAGGAACGACACCCGAGGCGATTGCATTGCGATAGAAGATCTGGCCGTAGCCGGAAAGCGAGTCAACGCCTTCCTGGATGCGCGCTCCGCCCGAGTCGCAGAAACCAACGCAGGGTTTTCCCGCACGCATTGACAGGTCCTGGATCTTGGTGATTTTCTTGGCGTGCATTTCTCCGAGGCTACCGGCGCGGGCCGTGAAATCCTGCGCAAACGCAAAGACCTGGCGGCCGTTGACGTTTCCAAATCCGGAGATAACACCATCGGCGGGGACATCGACCTTGTCGATTCCAAACAGAGTTCCCCTGTGCTTCATAAACATGTCAAGTTCACGGAAGGTGCCGGGATCGAAGAAGTAATTCATCCGATCACGGGCGGTCATCTTGCCACGTTCGAGTTGCGCGGCGACAGCCTTGGGGCCACCCATTTCCTTGATCTTTGCTTCACGCTCACGAAGTTCTTTGAGTTTGTCCGCAACTACTCCCATATCAGCTACTCCTCCATGTCAACTTTGAATAGACCCCTGGTTCGCTTCCACTTGACCTGATTCGGTCATTCTAGCCGTTCGCGAGGTGTTGTCAAGCGGTTTCCCCGCCAATCGTCCAAACATTCACATAAGGTCCAGGGCGATTCAACCAATGCATTTCTTCGCGGGAATGCACTCCAAGCTCCTGGGAAGCTGCCTCTTTTTCAAAGCAAGCTTGTCATTTATTTCACTTCTAAACCAAAATTGCACTTTTGGCTAATGTTTTTGTGCCATAGCGTTCAAATAGAGCCGAGTCGTCCGTGGATGGCCGGCAGCGAGAAAATATCTCAAGAGCGCCGGCGGCTGTGAAAGATCTCCGGAGCCTCTCAGATATGCTTTCCGTAGGGCACATGGACCGGACTGAACCCGGCTGTGCGGGCTTCCTGCCAGAGCAGGCGACTCTGCTGGCGCCTGCTCTCATCATCGCGAAGGATGAAATGCACAGCCGTATCGAACCTGCTCATGAAGCTCAGCCCCGCTGGAGAATCGCACAGAAGGGTATGGAACCCGGCAAGCTCCCGCTCTCCAGGGGTGATGATAACAGATTCCGACGATATCTCCGAAGCCGGGTCGTAGACGGCATGAGGGATGAAACTGCTTTGTGAAAAGGTCCACAGCAGATTGTCCAGCAACTGCGCATCGGGAGTGGAATCGACCAGCACCTGCACTTTGTGCTTTTCAGCATAAAAGCGCTCGACCAGCCGGCACAGAAGCCCTCTTTGTTCGGAAACCGTGGTCTCGACGAAATAGATCTTCATGTGGTGAGGGGTCCCCCGTCTTAGCCTGCCTTCTCGGCGGGATTGCAGTTTTTGTAGACCGGGTGGGCACAGTCGGGACCGAAATACTGCTGCATTTCCTCGAAAAATGAATGGGTGGGGTTTACGGGCAGCTTGCCGAGTTCGAGCACGGCCTCCCCCCTGTCCTGGACAACCAGGTGCAGCAGCGCTTTGCATTCTCCGGGATGACTCATGAGCAAATGCCGGAGGCGTCCCAGGCCGTCTTTGTCCATTGCCGCGGCCTCAAGTTTGATATGGACCGCCTCCACCGACTGCAGCCTGGCCTCTTCCATGCTGAGGATGCGGTTTGCGATCAGCTTGGTCGATTTTTCATCGTGCTGAACCTTAGCCCAGACCGCCAGGGGCTCATCACTCTCCAGCAGGGCTCTCGCCTGCGTGAAGGGTTCGGCAAAGGCCACCACTTCGATGGTTCCCTCCCGGTCCTCCAGGTTCAGGAAAGCCATGCGGTCTCCACGCTTGGTGGTGATCTCTTTGACAATTGAGAACAAACCGCACAGCACCACTTCCGCCCCTTCGCGTTTTTCCCTGACTGACTGCGTATCCGCGGTACAAAGAGAGGCCAGTTGCTCGGAGAAAAAATCCAACGGGTGACCGGATATATAGAACCCCAGGGACTCTTTTTCAAACTGGAGCCGGGTTCGGCTGTCCCAGTCCGGTATCTCCGGAAGCGCCGGAGTGGAGACCTTCCTGCTGGAGCGCAACATATCGAAAAGGTTCATCTGGCCGGCCTGCCGGTCTCGCTGGACAACGGCGGCGCGCTCCAGTACATCGTCAAGGCCTGCCATCAACTGGGCGCGATTCGGATGAATAGAATCAAAAGCGCCGCACCGGATAAGCTGTTCGAGCACCCGCCGGTTGACCCGCTGCGAATCGATCCGCTCACAGAAATCAAAAATCGACTTGAAGGGGCCGTCCTCTCCGCGACTCCTCAAGATGACCTCGATGGCAGCCTCTCCCACGTTCTTTACCGCCCCGAGCCCGAAGCGAATCATCCTGCTCACTACCTGGAAGGTCCTGCCGCTCTCATTTACATCGGGGGGCAGGATTTTGATCTCCATCTGGGCGCACTGGTTTATCAGCTTGACGACCTGGTCGGAGCTGCTCAGGAAACTGTTCATCAAAGCCGCCATGAATTCGACGGGGTAATGGGATTTGAGGTAGGCGGTCTGGTAAGCGATCAAGGCGTAAGCGGCGCTGTGGGATTTATTGAAACCGTATTCGGCAAATTTCGCCATGAGATCGAAGATGTGGTTGGCCTTTGCCGATTCTATCCCGTTTTGGACGGCGCCTTTCACGAACCGGTCCCGCTGCGCGTTCATGAGTTCGGCGATCTTCTTTCCCATAGCCCGGCGGAGGATATCGGCTTCCCCGAGAGTGTAGCTCGCCATAACGCTGGCGACCTTCATCACCTGCTCCTGGTAGAGAATGACTCCGTGCGTGGGCTCCAGGATAGGCCTGAGCATCTCGAGATCGTATTTGACCTCTATTTGCCCGTGTTTGCCCTGTATGTACTGCTCCACCATCCCGCTCTCCAGCGGACCGGGGCGATAGAGCGCCACAAGCGCCACGATATCCGAGAAGTTGCCCGGCCTGAGCCTGACCAGGATGTCCCGCATGCCCGAGCTTTCAAGCTGGAAGACACCGGTGGTGTCCGCGCGGCTGAGCAGCGCATACGTATCCGGATCGTCGAGCGGAAGGTCCTCCATGACAATTTCTATTCCATGGTTCTCTTTGATCAGGTTGAGCGCATCGCTGATAACCGTGAGGTTTCGCAAGCCGAGGAAGTCAAACTTTATCAGACCGGCCTTCTCGACATACTTCATCGCATACTGGGTGACTGTCTCACCTTCCTGCCCGAGATAGAGCGGCATATAGTCGACAATGGGTCTGTCGGCCATGACCACTCCGGCAGCATGAGTCGATGCATGGCGGGTAAGTCCTTCCAGTGCAAGAGCTATCTCAAAGAGTTCCCGAATCTGGGGGTTTTCTCTCTGGAGTTCGGAGAGGCGCGGTTCGATCTGCAGCGCCTTGTTGAGATCTATTCCGGGGCCGGCCGGAATCAACTTGGCTATCCGGTCGACATCATTGTAAGGCATGGCGAGCGCGCGTCCGACATCGCGGATCACCGCCCTCGCCTGCATGGTTCCGAACGTCGTGATCTGCGCAACCCGGTCCTTTCCGTACTTGTTGGTCACATACTCCAGGACCCTGTCCCGTCCGTTGACGCAAAAATCCACGTCGATATCAGGCATGCTGATGCGCTCGAGGTTGAGGAAGCGCTCGAAAATCAGTCCGTGCTCGATGGGATCGAGATCGGTAATGCGCATCACGTAGGCCACCAGGCTCCCGGCCGCCGACCCCCTGCCGGGGCCGACCGGAACGCCGTTATTTTTTGCATAGTTGATGAAGTCCGAAACGATCAGGAAGTAGGCCGGAAATCCCATCTCCTTGATGACCCCGAGTTCATAATCGCGCCGTTTCTCGTATTCCTTGAGGTCCTCGTCTGAAAAATCGGGCCGTTTGCGGCGTATTGCCTTGATTCTTTGTTCAAATCCCTCCCGGACCTCACGCTCGAAGCGTTCATCGATGCTCTCACCCTCATCGAGCGGAAAGACCGGAAAGTGATAGTCGCCCAGGTTGAGCTTCAGGTTGCATTTCTCCGCAATCTCGAGCGTATTCTCCAGCGCATCGGGCACATAGGCAAAGTCTTTCGCCATGTCTTCCGGTGATTTGAAGTAGAGCTGGTCGGTCTGGAATTTCATCCGCTTTTCATCGAGAATGGTCTTTCCCGTCTGGATGCAAAGCAGGAGTTCATGGGCGCGCGCATCGCTTTTGCGCAGGTAATGGCAGTCATTCGTAGCCACCAGCGGAAGGGAAAGCTCACGGGCGAGCCCCACCAGTCCCTCGTTGGCGATTGCCTGCTCGGGTATCCCGTTTGACTGGATTTCCAGGTAAAAACTGCCCGGCTCGAATATTTCCGCATATTCGAGCGCCGTTCTACGAGCAGCCTCCAACTGCTTTCTCACCAGCAGGGTCGCAATCTCCCCTTTAAGACAGCCGGAAAGGCAAACCAGCCCTTCACTGTGCCGGCGCAGAATCTCCTTGTCCATCCGCGGCTTATAGTAAAATCCTTCTATGTAGCCCAGCGAGACCAGCTTCATCAGGTTCTGATAACCGGTCAGGTTCCGGGCCAGAAGGGTAAGGTGATAACTCCGGTCGTCTTCCCCGTTTCCATTCCCGTTTATCTCCACCTTCTGACCGCGGTCAAGCCGGCTCCTCGGCGCAATGTATGCCTCACAGCCGACGATGGGCTTTACGCCATACTTCTTGGAAAGCTCATAGAATTCCAGGGCGCCGAACATGTTTCCGTGATCGGTTATTGCGACCGAAGGCATATTGAAAGCGCGCGCGGCTTCAAAGAGGTCCTTGAGCCTGATCGCGCCGTCCAGCAGGCTGTATTGCGTGTGCACGTGCAAGTGGATAAAAGAGGACATTACAAGACCTTACCCTTCAAGTTTATGGCTTTTTGGTTTCATGGGACCCTGGACTCAGGACCTGCGGATCATCTGCCCGAGGCCCCTCAGGCCGCGAGATATTAGCACATTCCAATGATTGCTTTCCCCAAAAATCGGGAGGCTTCACCCAAGTCCCGGATTCGACCCTCTCAAGGTTTACTCCAAAACTTCCGATTAATACATTGGTATCTCTTATCACCTTTCATAGAGAGATTCTCAAACCATGCAGCATGAAAAAATCATCACAAAACTGATCGACCTCGAGGAGAGAGCAGAGGCGCACAGGGTCGAATACCTCAAATTCCAGTATGTTCCCGGTAAAAAGACCCTGGCATCCTCCCACTACCGCCAGGCGCTCAGACTGCGCTCCAGGATCAGGGAACTCATCCGCAAGATCGCTCGGTTCGAGGCTGACCCGCCGGTGCATTAACCTTAATATAAAGAACGGCGAAAATCCTGATCCGAAAACCAGCCTCTCCTGAGTCCGCCCGCCCGCGCGTTTTTGCCTTGCCGTAATTTGGCCACAGGAAGTAATATAGCCGGGCTTTCATAATTTCACAGAAGGATAGAATGTATGTGCGGCATAGTTGGCTATATCGGCCCCGCTGAAGGGAAAGACATCCTGATAAACGGGCTCAAAAGATTGGAGTACAGGGGCTACGACAGCGCCGGCATTGCGATGCTGGGACACGATTCTAAGCTTCAGATCGTCCGCTGCCAGGGCAAGCTTAATGGTCTCGAATGCAAGCTCGAAGATTCCCCGGTTACCGGAAACCTCGGGGTAGCACACACCAGGTGGGCGACCCACGGCAGGCCCTCGGAGGAAAACGCCCACCCGCACCGCTCCGGCCCCTTTGCTCTCGTCCACAACGGCATCATCGAAAACTACGCCCTCCTCAAGCAGGAACTCGAGCAACAGGGACACAGCTTCTCCTCGCAGACCGACACCGAAGTCATAGTCGCCCTTCTCCACCACGAATGGCTAAAAAGCGGCGATTACCCGCAAGCCGTCAGAAATACCCTCAGGAAGCTGAAAGGCAGCTACGCGGTTGTGATTGTGAACGAGCAGTCGCCCGATCAACTGATAGCCGCGAAAAAGGAAAGCCCTCTCATACTGGGGCTGACTGAGGATTCTTTTTTCCTGGCCTCCGACGTGCCTGCCATCCTGCCCTACACCCGCCGGGTAATTTATCTCGACGACGAGGAAATCGTTTTTCTTTCGAGGAATGAATACCGGATCGAGTCGCTTTCCGACGGAACGGAGCGCCAACCCAGGCCCCACTTCGTGGACTGGAACCCGGTAATGGCGGAAAAAGCGGGCTACAAGCATTTCATGCTCAAAGAAATATATGAGCAGCCCCGTGCCGTGATCGACACGTTTCGGAGCATTATCGATCTGGAGAAAAAAACCATCTGTTTTTCGGAACTCAACCTCGAACGGGAACTGCTGGAGAAAGTTAAGAAAGTGTGCCTGGTTGCGTGCGGGACTTCCTACCATGCCGCCCTGGTAGCCAAGTACATGCTAGAGAGTCTGTGCAGGGTATCGGTCGAAATCGATCTTGCCTCCGAGTTCCGTTCCCGCGATCCCATACTGGACGATACGGTCCTCCTGGTGGTCATAAGCCAGTCCGGGGAGACCGCGGACACCCGGGCCGCCCTTAAGGAGGGATTGGACAAAGGGGCGCACTGCCGCGCCATTGTGAACGTGGTGGGAAGCAGCATAGCCAGGATGGCCGGGGGAGTCATTTACACACACGCCGGGCCCGAAATCGGGGTCGCATCCACCAAAGCGTTTACCACCCAGTTGATCGCCCTCTATCTGCTGGCCCTGCACTGGGCTGCGGAAACCGGCAGGCAGCCTGCGGACATGATCGAACGCGGGATTCAGGAACTGATAGAGCTTCCCGGAAAAATGGAAAAGATTCTGGCAGACACGGAACAAATCACCCAGTGGGCAAGGAGATACAAGGATTTCAAAGACTTTCTCTATCTCGCTCGGGGGCCTCTATACCCAATCGCCCTCGAAGGGGCTCTCAAACTCAAGGAGATATCCTATATTCATGCCGAGGGATACGCCGCTGGGGAGATGAAGCATGGCCCCATCGCCCTGATCGATGCGGAAATGCCCGTCATGGTGCTGGTGAAGGAAGGGCCGCTTTTCGAGAAGATGATCTCCAACATCCAGGAAGTCAAAGCCAGGGACGGGATGATCCTGGCCCTTGTCGAAGGAGAGCGCAATCCGGTAATCGGTCCGGACGAGAACCAGTTTCTGATCCCGGCATCCTCTGACTGGCTGTCGCCTGTGTTGTTCACCGTTCCGCTTCAGCTCTTCGCTTATCACGTTGCGGTATTGCGCGGAACCGACGTGGACCAGCCCAGGAACCTGGCCAAGAGCGTGACCGTTGAGTAGGCGGCAAGAGCGGGCGCACTTAGGATTGGGACAGCATGACAGGGCCTGCTTCTCATTCCGCTGAGTTGATCAGCGGTTGAATACTCTCTTTTTCCCCGACGTTTCGCGGGTACTTTCCTGCTCCGGCGCATGCACGTAGAGCAGGCTTCCATCCTTGATCCTGTCGATCACCTGTTCGGCGACTTCGCGCGGCAGGGCCGGACAACCCAGGCTCCGCCCGAGCCTCCCTTTGTTGATCACGATGCTGCACGGGTTGGCATAATCAGCCCCGTGCAGTACGATCCGGCGGCGATAGGCATTATCGTTCACACCCTTTTCCAGCCCGTGCATCTCCAGGCTCGGACCGTATTTTCCCCAATATTTGTCACCGGTTCGAAAAAATCCGCGCGGACTCCGGTTCGACTCGTGACGGTTTGAGAACCTCGTCGCGTATCGCCAGCCCGATTTCCTGCCGTGGGTTACCGTGAAGCTCTGAACATTCCCGGTCCCTACCTCGATGAGGAAGAACCTGAGATTTGTGGAAGGCTTCGTGTAATCAACTATTGTAATATAGCGCCGATTCTGGAACTGGGACTGATTCTTCCAAAAATACTTCCAGGCCCGCTGGTATGCCTCCTGGTTGAGCGAGCAGCCTTTCCCCGTGACGGGAGCAGGGGCGGGCGGCGCATTGCAGAGACTATCCTGTATCCGGCCAAGCGGCTCTGCGGGCCCCGGCGTCAAGACGGCGCACACAATTATCAGCATCAGCAAAGAGCGCTTACATTTTTTCATGCCTCTATCTCCGTCGCATTCCATGGGCTTTGGTCGGTTTGTCAAATATAGAACCGACCGGCCCAAATTGGTAGCGCCGTCTTCCAAGGCGGCGCCGAATCCCCCCCACAACCCTTCGCGGTAGCGCCGTCTGCCAGGGCGGCGCCCCCAACCCCCTCCCCCCATCCTCGCGGTAGCGCCGTCTTCCACGGCGGCGCTCAACCTTTCCCCCAACCCGCAACCCCGCATTCCAAGCCTCACCATGGAACTTCCTCATTGACTTATCTCAAAAATATTGCTAGTCAATAATTCTGGAACCATATTGCTCTCAAGCCCGGACCGGGCTGCCGAAGGGTGCCAGAAGAGGCGCCCTTTACTATTTTTGCACCGGGGTAGGATGGAAAGAATGGGAGAGTACAGCGGGCGAACCATCATGGAAGCTCAGGGCATTCAGGCGACGCTGGAGCGGCTGGCGGAAGAGATTATCACCGCCACCAAACAGCCAAAGAAGCTTGCGCTCGTCGGTATCCACACGGGCGGCGTTTTCCTGGCTCGACGGATCGAATCCATCATATCACAGAAGCTGAACATCGCCGTTCCCGTCGGAACGCTGGATATCACCCTGTACCGCGACGACTGGACCCGCCTGCACACCCAGCCGATGCTGAAGAGCACCAACCTGCCCTTCCCCATAGACGAGTTGGAAGTGGTGCTCATCGACGATGTCCTCTACACCGGGCGGACTATACGCGCCGCACTCGACGCCCTGACCGATTACGGCCGCCCCAAAAGAGTGCAGGTTGCCGTCCTGGTCGACCGGGACCACCGGGAACTTCCCATCTGCGGGCAGTTTATCGGAATCGCGGTGGATACGCGCGCGGATGAGCAGGTAAATGTCCTTTTATCCGAAAAAGACGGACTGGACCGCGTAGTTGTGGAAAGTCCGGCCGGCAAACGCGCGGAACTGAGCGCCTGAGAGGTCTTAGCCCGGCCCGCTCTTTGCCTGGAGCGCTCCCGCTCCGTACGCCTCCTGCTCAACCGGCCCGAGAGCCAAATTCCAATTGAAAAATAGAACGGAGCGTGGTAAACGCTACCTGTTCGAGCGGGAGTAGCTCAGTTGGCTAGAGCATCAGCCTTCCAAGCTGAGGGTCGCGGGTTCGAAGCCCGTCTCCC
>CAZIJV010000065.1:16066-27176 GCA_964539645.1 uncultured Syntrophobacter sp. | reverse complement strand
CAGGCTGCATGATTGAAACCGCTACAGGTGTCGTTCCAAAAGAGCCGCACCCAAAGGAGTTCGTGGCAGAACTGAGGCGTTCCGTTCAAACGTATCCGGGAACTGACCCGCACTTATATGAATCTTCATTCTTGAAGGCCATGCAGGGGAACAAATAAATTTTCATCCTCTTTTAAACCGCGTCCGGCAACTGGTTCCTCGGCTCTTATCTGACTTCGAAGTCAGAGTCTTCGTTCAAACAGGCCGAAAACCGGCGGCCCAGCTCTTATCTGACTTCAAAGTCAGAGTCTCGTTCAAACAGGTTGAAAACCGGCGGTCTCGCTGGATTCCGGCTCAGGAACCCTGCCGGAATGACGGGACAGGTGAGATTCTGCGATAAACTGAACGTAATCCCGTGACTTGCCGAAAAAAGCGATTGTCGGTCCCTCCTGCAATAGCCCGAGGAACGCAAAGTACGCCGGTTTGCCCTGTACAATCTATGTCACGACATTCGCCGAACTTGCCAAAAGGCCAGGTTCCCATGGTTGTAGGTCACCTCTCCAAAACCGGTTTACCGGAGGGCCTCCCACTCCGTCATTCCGGCAGCGTTCCTGAGCCGGAAACCAGCCCAGGAGTTGCAACCGGGTCTTCTTTTGAACTGCTTCGAAAAGCCCGGCTGCGCGGCGCCCCTTTACATAGTTTCATGGTATCCCGGAGGGGGATGTGCAAGTTTTGAACAATCGACTGCGCACTATATAGTATCGCGCCCACCGTCAACTTGATTGTGGCTCAAGACCGGTGTGCACGATAACGCAGTGCACATCTTACGTGGCTGATCGGCTCTTTTCGAGGAAGAAATGAATCGCGAAGCTATAGAGACTTCCTATTTGACAAATCGGCATAATCCAGGTATTGCACACCCGTCCGGGTGAAATGACTCCACAACAATCGGGGAGGGAAAGCAATGCCGAAGGTTCAGGTCGAATTCATCAATACCTGTCCGTGCTGCGACCAGTACGGAATGATCATCAGGTCCGCGGCGGCGGAATACGGCGACGATGTCGAGGTCAAGATCTATTATGCGGGCAAGGATCTAGGATATATCAGGAAATACGGGCCGGTGACCAAAGGGACGATGATCATCAACGGCAAAAAGAAGTACGACACCCTTTCAAAAAGCATCATCGAAAAAGCCCTTGCGGAAGCGGTAAATCCCTGATCGAACCGTACATCATACTTTTCATGCAATTGTGCTGAAGCTCTTCTACATCTTTCTCCCCTCCACCTCATAAGCCTTCCTCTTCCAGTCCTCATAAGGCATACCAAGGGGGAAAACAGGGTCTACTTTCTCCCTGAGGAATCGTGCAAAATCCTCGGCGCCCGCCTGGTCGTAAACGGAGGTATTCACGAGTTCCTTCATGTTCGGCATGGCTTCGACATAGCCTATCCCGACGTAGTGGTCGGCCTTCCTCTGAAATCCGGGCGCATGCGGGTCCCAGGCAAGCGTTCTACCCTCCAGGGTCGTTTTTTTGAAAATGGTCATCAAACCGACTTCCAGGGGCACGTCATAGTTTTGAGCAAAGATCTCCGCGGCTCTCAAGGGGTGCGTATAGATAAGCTGGATGGCCAGTGAATGCGCAATGATCATCTTCCTTGCCAGTTGCGGATGTTCTTCCACGAATTCTTTTCGCATGGACATTACGCAGCAGACTCCCTCCTCGCCGGAGGGAAGCTGAATGAAGGTATGCATGATCCTGCCGCATTTTTCATACTCGGCTTTTGAGGCATAGGGGTCGCACATCAAAGCGCCATCCAGGAGACCGGTCTTCAAAGCCAGGTATTCGTCCCGGTCGCTCATCTGGAAAGTCTCATATCCCTTGCCCTCGACAGGGATACCGTTCAGCTTCGCATAGTCGAACCACCATGGACTCCCCTTTTCCGGAGCGGCGCCCAGGGCAAGCTTTTTCCCGGGAAGCTCTTTCGGATCGTTCTTTATACGATTGTTTACAACGAGGTAGTAGGCGCCTCCGATATGATTGTGGGCGGCGACAAACGCAGGCGAACCCTTGAGGCTTGCGCGCATCAGGCTGAAAAAGTTTCCGTAACCCACATCCATCTGACCGGCGGCAATCGCCTGAACTACTTTATCTCCTTTCACGATATCCACCTTAAGACCCAGTTTTTCAAAAATTCCGGAGTCCCTGGCGATAGGCGCCGCCGCCGTGTGGTCACAGTCGTAATAGCCCAGTTTGACGACGTAATCCTCATTCTCCTTTGCCTGGACGGTCGCAACACACGTCAGCAGCAGAACAGAGGCTACGGTCTGAAGGACAAACCCGCCGACTGCAAAGTGAATTCGATTAAATGGCATCATACTCTTCCCCCTCATGAGTGTTCCGCACGGCGTTACTCCTGCCCTGTTTTCCTCTTTCTGTCCACTATGATCTCTATAAAAGCACTGACCCGTGTCTTGAGCTGTTCCACATCGGCCAAAGAGTAATCGGTCTCCACGTGAAGGAAGGGCAGCTTCCAGCCGGTCCGGTTATGCTGCTGCAAAACGGCATCCTCAACGGCAAACGTGTGGCAAGCCTGCCAGGTTATATCTATAATCCCGTCCACCCGGTATTCCCGTACCAGTTCGCCGAGGAGCGCGGGGCGCCCCGGATTCGGCGACATGCAGGCGCACGGTACGGCCATATGCCGGTCCACTATGGCTTCGATCAGGTCCTTTTCCGGATTTTCGTCGATGAGAGTGAATCCCCTTGCGCCCGTGCACATCTCGAAACAGACGATACTTGCGCCGCACTCTTCGGCTATGGTGACAATCTTCTCCGACCCGAGCGAAACGGGACAGCCCGTGAGCAGGATACGGGGCGTGCCTGGTGCAAACGGGGAAAAGCCGTTCGTTGAGTCCCGCACCTCGGAGATCAACTGCTGGATAACCTCAATGCCATGCGCCTTGTCTGCGTTGAAGAAGATCATCAGGAGGGCCTTCAATGTGTCTATCCCCGAGAGGGGCGCTGGATCTGTTTTGTTCAGTTCGTGGAGCGCCTTCATGGTCTTTCGCTCCAGGTTGTGCAACTCGATGGAGGTCCTGATCTTGTCCCGCGTGATTTCAAACCCGCAGAATTTCTCGAGTTCCTGTTTGAATAACAGCACCTCCTCCATCCACATCTTTTTGGAAGAAGGCCTGTCCGCACCGGGCGGAAGATTCATCACGTACAGGGGTTTGTAATCCTTGAGCAGTTCGAACATCTTCTTTTTGCCGTCACAGGTGGTTTCACCGACAACCATATCGGACATGCGGAAGAATGGGCAGGTATCGCTTATGGCAAAACCGAAACTCGATTTGATGAGCGGGCACAGGTTCCGCGGCAGAATGGTTTCTGCAGCGGGAATGGGAGCTTCCTTCGTTCCGCACAACCCCACCGCTATGGCGTCCGTTGCAGTGATGAGTTCCAGGGGAGCAAAACCGCAGTAGAATCCGACGATTTTGACTCCTTCTCTCTTGGCGTGCTCCAGGGCAAGGATATTGTGCTCGGTAAAATCGTCCAGGATCTTCATGGTTTCCGGGCGCATGCGATAGTCCTCCAGAATTTGGCGGGTCGAAAAGGTGGAAGTGCTCTCAGATTATAGAGACAGAAACTGGACAGCAGACAAACCCGTTGATATCTAATTGGTTTTATTCAATGATACTCTTAGTTTCCATCGGTACTTCCTATTTCTCAAATCGATAATATTGCGCTAGCCTTACAAGCCAAAATCATCACAGAGCACCTCCTCGGAGTAGTGGAAATTGATGCTGGAAACCGCAGATAAAATCGTCCTCGCATCCATGCAGATCCTCAACGATGCTTCGGTCTGGCTGGTGATGAGTTTTGCCCTGGCCGGGCTCCTGCACAATTTCCTGAAACCGGACCGACTCCAGCGCATGCTCGGCAATCGGAAGCTCTCTTCCCTCATGCGGGGCACGATCTCAGGCATGCTCCTGCCCATCTGCAGTTGCGGGGTCATACCGCTGGGGCTCGGCCTTTATTATTCCGGCGCCTATCTCGGTCCTACCCTGGCCTTCATGACGGCTACCCCTGTCATCAATCCAGCCGCGGTGCTCCTTGCCTATGGGCTTCTCGGGCCGCAGATTGCTACGATCTACCTGATAAGCGGCTTTGTCGTCCCGATGGTAGTGGGGATAATCGGGAACGCGCTTGGAGGCCCGGAGATCCAGGCGCCGGGTCTGGAGCAGCGCACCGACGCAGTCGAGATGGAAAATGCGGAGGACGCCGGCCTTTACCAAAAGCTCACCTCCGGTCTGCACTGGGGCTTTATGGATCTCGGAGTCATGGTGAGCAGGTACATCGTTATGGGGGTCTTCCTGGCCGGACTCATTATGGCCGTCGTTCCTAAATCCATGATCCAGGATTACCTTGGCGACCCCGGCATGATCTCCCTTGCCGGCATTGCGGTTCTCGGGACCATCATGTATGTGTGCGCAGTCGGGCATATCCCCTTCATTGCAGCGCTTGTGGCAAGCGGCGCGGCGCCGGGGGTCGCCATTACCTTCCTGATGACGGGCGCAGCGACAAACCTTCCGGAGCTTATCAGTATCTATAAGATCATAGGCAAAAGGGCCGTGGCCATCTACGTGCTCACGATGGCGCCTCTGTCCATACTGATTGGTTATGTCACGAACCTTTTGCTGATGGGAGAGTTCATTCCTTTTTTCAACCAGGCCGAGGCCTCTCGAATGATCGGACTGGCCAACAAGCTGATCGTTTCAGCGCCGAAGGCTCTTGAGTACACCTGCTCCGGAATCATCCTGGCCCTGTTTGTCCACGGCTACCTGCCGAAAGTTCGGCAGATATTCGCCGGACCCGAAGTCTCCGGATGAAAAGATCCACGCGTGGGCGGACCATTGTGTGTTTTATCCTGCTGTGCCTGGGTGGATGGGGATGTGGGGAGAATGCAAAGGAGCAGAAGAGCGCCGTGAACACGGACTCTCCCGTTCACAGTGAAGCGCTGGTCTTTTTTAAACAACAGAATCCGGGAAGGGAAATCATCAAATGGGTCGAAGCCGACCTCAACCATGACGGGCGGATTGACTGTATCGTCATCTACCGCATCAGCAGGGAGAAGAACATGATGCGGGTCATTCTCAACCTGGCGGGAGGTTACTTCGACACGAACGAAGTCCCCGCGCCTGTTTCCGACCAGGTTATCCAGTTGAGAGACATTGACAGGAAGCCTCCGATGGAATTCATCGTCCAGGGGGCCAAAGGTATCAAGATGGGATATGCGGTATACCGCATCGAGGAGAACCGTTTGGTGGACCTTTTTGGAGAAGGTATGGATGACTGTTGTTGAAGTCATCAGAATCCACATCGTATTCGATGATTATCGACTTGGGGGACAGAAGCTTACCGGAAGAGGAGATAGGGGTAATGGGCCAGGATAGACCGAAAAATTTCCAGAGCGCTGCCTTAGGCATTCTCGCTATGCTCGTTGCGGTGTTTACCATTTTCCCCGTTCCGGGTTTTACACCTCCCGATGCCGCCGCACAATCGGGCAAAACGGGCGCCGGGGACTACGTCGTCAAACTCGGCTACTACAACTGCGACCACATGACGGCGGCGCCCGTAGCCAAGGAAGCGGGCATTTTCGATGAACTGGGACTCAAGGTCGAAGTGATCGGAAACGCCAAAGTGCCCGAGGCGATGGCCGCGGGACAGATGGATGTCGGCTACATAGGCTTCGAGCGGGTGGTTCGCGCCTATATCAAAGGCTGTCCTATCTTTATCAGCGCAATGAATCATCTTGGAGGCTCCTATTACCTTGTCCTTCGCAATGACCTCTATGAGGATTACCGAAAAGACCCCAAGTCGCTTTTGAAAAGGAAACTCGCTCTTGGAACCGATCCGGAAAAGAGCAGCCCCGAGTGGGTGACCTTCGCGAGAAAAGTCGGCCTTTCCATTGAAGGCAAGAATTACCAGGTCTTCAATATGAGCGACAAGGACGAGTTCCTGGCGCTGAAAACCGGAAGCCTCGATGGCTACATGACCTGCGATCCGTGGGGTTCCATGGCTGAGCACGACAAATGCGGTCATATCGTTCCCGAATTCACCGCTGCCAGGATGCCGACGGGCAAATGGGGGGTGTGCTGCGTTCTGTCCATGAACAGAAATTTCACCGAAGCGCACCCGGAAATCGCAAAGAAGATGATACTGGCTCATACGAAGGCCATTCAATTCATCTACACCCGCCCGTTCAGAGCGGCCGAGATCTTTTCGAAGAGCTACAGCGTTCCCCTGGAAGTCGCCCTGATGACCATTTTCAAAAAAACGGTCGAGGAAGACCGGACCATGCAATGGGACATAACCTCTGAAAACGTGAA
Organism: uncultured Syntrophobacter sp.; assembly: GCA_964539645.1. GTDB lineage: Bacteria > Desulfobacterota > Syntrophobacteria > Syntrophobacterales > Syntrophobacteraceae > SbD1. The sequence goes on along the minus strand of CAZIJV010000065.1, from coordinate 20,809 downwards.
GGAAGCCGTCAACTGGAACCTCGATGCGAAAACACTCGAAGGGGCGGCGGCCATTCATGATTATGTCGATACGAGCTACCTTCGGCAGGCCGGAGTCGCCGACTTTGAGAGCTTCATTAAAGAAAAGGTCGATCCTCTTTTTCCGCTCGGCATGACCTACGATGCCTGGAAGAAGAAAGCCTACGAAATCGAGGGGAAAACATTTCAGGCAGCTCTATGACGAGAGGGGGCATGTTTGCATTTGCTCTCCTCTCGCTCGTATTTGCGGCGGCAGTCGGACTGCTGTCTGTCGGCAGCGGCAAACCGGCCCCTTCGAAAATCCGAATCGGCGCTCCCGATGACACGGGCGGACTCATCGTTCATCACATTCTGCGGGGGAGTGGATTTGATGCCGCCGAGGCAGTTGAGGCTTTTCATGCCTTTACGATGAAGGATTGCTGCGCCGCTACCTCGGAATGGGCGCTCGGCGCAGATTCGCTCGACATGGCGGTGATGTGCCCGGATGCGGCGCAAAGGCTCACGGACAAGGACACGAGATACGAGATCACAGGCCCCGTGCTCCTCAACTCGGATGTCCTCGTGATTCGCTCCCGGACAAAACCCGCCAGGATTGGGATTGCGCACAAACGGCAATACCAGGAGGAAATCGTCAGGGAAAGATTCAGCGGCGCCTGTGCGACCGTTTCAATGCTCCCGGCAGGCCTTCCCCACGCACTGGAACGGGGCGCGGTCGACGGCGTGGTTCTCGATGTTCTCAAAGCGTTTGCTGTTGCGGGAGAGCGACTTCCCTGCGCATCCAACGGCAATGACCTCGTAACCTATGTTCTGGTTACACGGAAGGATTTCACGACTAACCCATATTACCACCGGTTCATCGAATCCTATGAGCGGGCGGTTGCGGAACTCGATGATGTGGAAACTCTTGCCCGCGCCGTCGGGAGATACAAGGGGATAGAATGGACAAAACGAGAGGCGGAAGAGTGGAAAGCATTAAGGGTGAAGTTTGTGTCTCTCCTGAAAGACGGCGGCTGAAAGGTTGGGGCTTCCTTTTTCGCGGCAGGAGCAGGCAGATCATATTCAACCTCATTACCTTTACGACCGTTGTGGTGATCTGGCATTTCGCTTCCGCCGCCTATAAGAGCGATCTCCTCCTGCCGCCTCCCTGGAAGACCGCGAAAGCCTTCCTGCTCGCCATACAGGATATCGAGACCCTGAAGAATCTGCTCCTGACTCTTCAGCGCGTCACCATCGGCTTCAGCATAGCCCTGTTCCTCGGGATGACTCTCGGATTTCTTACGGGATACTCGAAGACGGCTATGCAGCTCATCGACCCGGTTCTCGGCACCGCACGACAGGTGCCGGTCATGGCCTGGGTGCCCCTTACCATTGTCTGGTTCGGCCTTGGCGACGGACCCACCATCTTCCTGATCGCCCTGGTCGGTGTATTTCCCGTCCTTCTGAATACGGTGGCCGGCGTGCAATCCATCTCGAAGGATTACTACAACGCCGCCCGGACCATGGGGGCAAGTCCATGGAGCATTTTCAAAGACGTCATGGCCCCCGCGGCTCTGCCGGATATTCTCACCGGGATGCGCCTGGCCGTGAGCGCCGGATGGATGTCGGTCATCTGAGCGGAGTTCATCGCGACGAGTGCCGGGTTCGGCTACTCCATGGTTGAAGCGCAAACGAGGATGGAAACCCCGACCCTTATTGCGCTCATGTTAATGGCTGCACTGGTGGGCTACTGCATCGATCAACTCCTGATGCTCATGAATAAAAGCCTCACCCGATGGAAATACTCTTAAGTATCTATTAGCGCGGATTCTATGCAACTCGACGTCAAGAATGTGAGCAAGATCTTCAACAACCGCACCGAGGCCAGGACTGTCCTCAATCGCGTCAGCTTCACGATACGGGAGGGTCAATTCGTTACACTCCTCGGCCCTTCCGGTTGCGGAAAGACGACTTTGCTTACGATCATAGCAGGCTTTCAGGCGCCAACCGAAGGCGCCATCGAACTGAACGGAACACCCGTAACGAAGCCCGGCCCGGACCGTGCTTTCGTTTTCCAGGACTATGCCCTTTTCCCCTGGATGACCGTGGGAGAAAACATCCTCTATCCCATGAAACAACGCAAGCTTCCGCGCGGCGAACAGCGGGAGCTTCTCCGGAAACTCCTTTCCATGGCTCACCTGGAAGGCCATGAGCACCTTTATCCCAACCAAATGTCGGGAGGCATGAAACAGAGAACGGCCGTCATAAGAGCGCTCGCCTGCAATCCTCAGGTGCTTCTGATGGATGAACCCCTTGGCGCGGTGGATTACCAGATGCGCCAGATGCTTCAAGAGGAGTTGGAGGCCATATGGCTCAAGACCCGGACAACCGTTCTCATGGTCACGCACGATATCGACGAAGCCATATACCTGAGCGACCGGGTGATCGTGATGTCGTACCAGGAAGGAAAGATCATCGAGGACGTGAAAATCAGGCTCGAGCGGCCCCGTGAACGAAGGGGCGCCAGGTACCACGAGCATAAAGACCACCTCACGGACCTTCTCATGTCTTTCCATTCCCGGAAGGCCGAGTGCGCGGAATCGGGAAGGAAGCTGGTCGCGCTGTAATCCTGAAGAGGAATTCATACCGGAGATAATCAAATGATCGAAATTGAAGCCATGCAATTCAGCCGCTATCCGAAGGAACGCCTCATTATCGAGAGTATCGCATCCCGGCTGACGCCTATTGAGAAGGCCTTCAGGATGCGGCTGATGGAGTACACAATCGACAGGGGCGCTCCCTTCAACATCAACAACGGGGCGGAAAAAGATCTCCAGGACCTGCAACCGGTTGTCCGTGAGTTGATCGGCAAGCGGGTTATTGTTTTGGATAACGAGGGAAACGTGAATTTCATCTACCCCGTTTCCGCTCTGCCGACCAACCACAAGGTGCATTTGCAGGACGGGCGGAGCTTTTCCGCCATGTGCGCCATCGATGCGCTCGGGGCCGCTTTTACCTTCAAGCAGGACGCAAGAGTCGAATCCCGGTGCAGCGAATGCGGCGAAGCTGTCCATATCGCAATTGAGCGGGGTCGAATCGCCGGGATGAACCCCGACACGGCCCACGCCCTCCACGTGGATCTCAACAAGGTGGATAACTGGGCCGGAAGCTGCTGAAACATCATGAATTTCTTCTGTACGAAGAAACACTACGACCAATGGACCTCAGCGCGCAATATCAACGAGGATGAGGTTTTCTGCCTGCCTGTTGAAGAAGCAGTTGTGGTTGCCGAGATGCTTTTCGGCTAGCTGCCGGGCCCCTGCCTGGCAACTCCGGATCTGAAACTCCAGCTTCGTCTAACTCATGGATGGAATGAGAGGGTAAATCATGAAAGTCGCTTACGTACTGAGTTCGCCAAACTGCCAGAAGATTCTCACCTCGATGATTATTCCCCAGCTTCAGGACAGCAGACATGGAGCGGAGGTGGCCGGTATGTTCTTTCTCATGGATAACACCTTTTTCCTGATGGAGGGGACCGAAACAGGAAGAGAGCTGCAGGAACTTCAGGAGCAGACAGGAATGCTCCTCATGGGGTGCGATCAATGTGTTATTGAGCGAAACCTCGAAAAGAAACTCATTCCCTCAGCCAAGATAGGCTGCTTTCCGAACCTCTATGCAGCCCTGTCAGGCTCCGGACTGGATCAGGTTATTACGCTGTAGAAAATGGAGTCGCACCACTGCCGTAGGGTCGCTCAAGACTGCTCTACATAATTTCGGTGATATGTATACTACGCTCCGTCATTCCGTGTTTGAGTGTTCCTGAGCCGGAATGACGATTGGATTCCCGGAAATGTCAGACTTTGGCAGACTGCCGGCAAAGCCGGAGGTCTGCCAGGATGGATTATTAAAGCTGCCCCTTTTCGGGTATATCCGGAAGGCTGCTGAGTATATCCCGGACCTGATCAGCCAGGTCTTCTCTGCCAATCTTTCGGAACCCCTCTTCAGAACGGCGGAGCACCTCACGTCCTTTACCATTTTCATTCATTGAAGTGAGAAGTCTGCCGAAATCAAGTCCGATAAAGCAAATGCCGGCGTGGGATCCAAGTCTAAGCGCAATTTCATAAGCCGAACTCATATGCTGGAAGGCATCTTTGTACTCTTCCCTGACAACTTCAATTCGCGCTATCGACCAGAGAGTATGGGCTTTTCCACCCAAATCACCCAGTTGTTCGTAAACCTCAAGCCTCTCCCTGTGCAGCTTTAGCGCCTCGTCGACTTCACCCTTGTCCACATAAATGTGCGCTATGTCTCCCAGCGTCACAGCTCGTTCACGGCGGTCTCCGAGTTGCTCGAAAACTTCCAGCCTCTCCCTGTGCAGTTTTAGCGCCTCGTCAGCTCCACCCTTGGATACGTAAATCCGCGCTACGTCTCCCAGCGTCACAGCTCGAGAACGACGGTTGCCGAGTTGCTCGAAAACCCTAAGCCTCTCTTTGTGAAGCTTTAACGCCTCTTCAACTTCACCCTTGTCCACGTAAATACGGGCGATGTCGCCCAGCGTCACCGCGCGAGAACGGCGGTCTCCGAGTTGCTCGAAAACCTCAAGCCTCTCCTTGTGCAGCTTTAGCGCCTCGTCAACTTCACCCTTGGACACGTAGATGCGCGCTATGTCTCCAAGCGTCACAGCTCGAGAACGGCGGTCGCCGAGTTGCTCGTATACTACAAGTTCTTCCCTGTGGAGCTTTAGCGCCT
>CAZIJV010000065.1:0-15966 GCA_964539645.1 uncultured Syntrophobacter sp. | reverse complement strand
CTCGTATACTACAAGTTCTTCCCTGTGGAGCTTTAGCGCCTCGTCAACATCACCCGTTGAAACGTATATGCGCGCTATACCTCCGAGCGTCACCGCGCGAGAACGACGGTCTCCGAGCTGCTCGAAAACCTCAAGCCTCTCCTTGTGGAGTTCTAGCGCCTCGTCTACATCACCCGTTGAAACGTATATACGCGCTATGTCTCCCAGCGTCACCGCGCGAGAACGACGGTCGCCGAGTTGCTCGTATACTACAAGTTCTTCCCTGTGGAGCTTTAGCGCTTCGTCAACATCACCCTTGTCCACGTAGATGCGTGCTATGTCTCCCAGCGTCACAGCGCGAGAACGACGGTCACCGAGTTGCTCGTATACTCCAAGTTCTTCCTTGTGGAGCTTTAGCGCCTCGTCAACTTCACCTTTGTCAACGCAAATGCGCGCTATGTCTCCGAGCGCCACCGCACGAGAGCGACGGTCGCCGAGTTGCTCGAAAACCTCAAGCCTCTCCTTGTGGAGCTTCAGCGCCTCGTCAACTTCACCCTTGTCCGCGTATAGGCGCGCTATGTCTCCGAGCACAAACATATGTTCACGTTTGTAATCATTTCCCCGGTAAATGGACCTTGCATCCTCGAATGCGTTTAACGCATCAGAAATCTGACCCAGTTCTTTATAGATCTGGCCGAGTTCACGCAGCAAATTCGCTCGAGAAGCATTCTCTTGCGGATGTTCATCAAGATATAATTTAATTTCCTTCATGCGCTGCCGGCGGTCGAGCAGATCAGCGTTTCCGAGATCGAGGCGGGATCGTTCCACCTTGCTTCTCTCCTGCCTGGATACGGAAAAATCAAAGACTCCTTTGCGCCAGGCCCATGTGTCCGGGGCTTGCAGTGCGAAATCCCGGATATCACTCTCTATCATCCAAAGGGCGAGGGCCGCCTGGACCCTTTCAGCCAGAAGTTCGCGGTGATAGTTAAAACCGAAGAACTTTCTACTCCGTGATCCTTTGGCCAGCCATTCAGTCAAGCCGGTCACTTGAACCAGATCGTGAGCGGCGCCGGCCTTCACCAGCTTCTCTTCAAACTCGGCGTATTCATCCTCAGGATCGATATGGAACGTGACAGGCTTTACCGCATAGCGATTCAAGTATGGGATCACCTTAGCACGGTACAGAGGGTCATTGTACTGCAGAAAGAACAGGGAAAAGCCGGACTGAGCTTTAAGAAGTCGACTCAAAGACAAAAGCTCTCCGGAGTGGGCGCCTTCCAGCTCCCAGGGAAGGAAACCTTGATCGGCGGGACCCTTGATTAACGTTTGTTCAATAGGTTCCATTTGCGAACCTCTCAGGCTTGCACTCAATGTAGCCGGAGAGAGTGCGTACCACGGGATGTGAACGCCACCAATACGTATTGTACTCCAGAAGAGCAAGATTATACAGGAGCCTGCGAGCCTGCTCGGAGTTGTAAGTACCCTCCGGATCATTATCGATTTCACAGAGAAGCTGGAAATCCTCTTTGCTAAGGGTCCTGCGATAATCTGTCGCCAGGGCCTTGACCGCGGCCTCGGCGGAATGCCGGTCTATCAGATCGCCTTCCGCCGACTTGAAGGCGTAGATCAGCAGATGCAGAAGGTCTCTGGGATGTCCGCCCGAATGTCGGATGAGGTATTTAACTGTATCTTCATTATCAAAAAGCGCCTTATCCGCACGCTTATACACAATGTCCATCATCGCCGAAATCCCGAGATGATTCACTTCACGCGGGTCTTTCTCCTCGATTTTGATCATCGGCAGCTTAAAGATATTTGCAAATACCTGTTGCACCTGGTTATGTTCATATATAAGGTGAATAGGCGCGCAGTAGATGAAGTTGCCGCGGAGCTGAAGCAGTTGATGGACATCGCGGATAAAAAAGTTGTCGCTATCTTCACCGCTGAGGCGATCTGCGCCATCCACAATGAAAAGAATGGATTTCCCCTTGCCGCTTTCAACGACTCTGTCGTTTGCCGCGTCAATCAGTTGCTGAAATCCATGAGCAAATTCAGTGAAAGAATTGCGAATTACGGTGCGAAGCTCCTCTTTGTAGGTGGAGCCTATCTTGAAAGATGATGTAAGCTCGGCAAAAAGCTTTCCCAGGAATGGAATACCCTGTTTCCCCGAAACGCCCGCCTTGATCTCGGCAGCGTAATCTTTCGTTTTCTCGTGCTTTTCTATACGTTCCGTGAACCATTTTTCAAGCTGCCTTAAATGAACAGGATCAATAACAATGCCCGCCCCTTCAATACGGGATATGAGCGCTTTGGCGATGGCCAGAAGCACATCGGCATGGGTAAGATTATTAATGTCCAGTTCCTTGAGTACATCGAGAAAAACCACGAAAAAGAGCTTTGGATCGTCCATGCGCTCTTTCAGTCGCCGCAATTCAGTGCTTTTTCCGCAACCCCGGTGCCCGCAGAAAAGGCTATAAACACCGCTCGGCACGAATCTCATTTCATCAGTCCTGGGATCAACACCGTAAGGTTTGAGCAATGGATCAAATTTGAATTCTCCACGAGCACTTTCCGTTTGAACGTATCGTTCATCGGAAGGTTCCAGGGGTTCCTCAAAACTGAGTTGCTTGCCGAGTTCCCAAATTGTCTTGGCTACTTGGTAGGACATGAAGATGCTCCGTAAAGTGAGAAGACTCGCAGCCCCGGGTGATGGGCCTCTAATTTCGAGCGCACCCGGTTAGAATATAGAAAAGTTGGCGAAATAAAACAACTATTTGCAGGAGTACCCGCTCTCAGCGGAACTTGCACATTTCGACGGTTTTGGCCACTTCCTTTGATTAATAGCCGAAGAAAGATGAGTAACGTAAGAGGAGATTATATTTACAGCGGAGTGCTTCGGAACTGCAATGGCGTCGCATTGAAAATGCTAAGGATCTTGTACATCGAGGATTGAGTGGAGCGCTCCTGAAGAGGGCTCCACTCCTGTAAGAATTTTTCAGCCTTCTATCCACCCAATAGCAGCATGAGTGCCGGGGTAATGTCCGCACCTGCGGCGACGGCTGATCCGGTGAAGTTTACTCCCCATACGTTGCCCGAGACTATGCCATCGTCTACGGAGGTTTGAGTCGAGACGGACTGGGTGGTGAAGCTGTATCCTGTCTTTGTTGCGCTTACAGTGTAGGAAGATCCCGAGGGGATCTTCGAGATGGCGTAGATTCCCTTAGAGTTGGTAACCGCAGAGTAACTCCCTCCCGTGGATAAAGCCGCGGTGACTGTTGCCCCCTGTATGGGCTCGCCCGCTCCGTCCATCACTATGCCGCTTATGATTTCGCCTGTACCGGTCACGTACACATTATAGACGCATTTATAGACGGAATTGAAATCGTAGTAAGTGGTCTCGATGGTGGGCAGGTTGTACCAGGCGTCATCGCTGCCGGACCAGCCCATGTTGAGGTGATGATACAGGGTGGATGAATCGTAGCCGTAGCCGTCAGTTACGATGGCATGGCCGCCGTCCCCGGCTATGCCGAGGATCACGGGAAATGAAGCATCCAAATTGGGATTGATCATCGCGTTCAGGTTTTCTGAGGGGATATTGGACCCGTAGTAATGCCCCTTAACCGCATTGCTGTACTGAAAAGTATCCTTCAGCGCATCGGCAGTCTGGAGAGTATCAGCCCCGGATGAACCGGATGAGTAACTCATTTTGACGGCAACCCCTGCATCATGGGTGAGAGCGCCGATAGCCTGCCGTTGCGCCTCCGTCGCGTAGTAGCCGGGCACGTACGGCATGTTATCCCAATCATAAGGTCCGCCGTAACCATCGCCCCCCCTTAAATGTCTCATAACGGGAATGCCGTCCACATAAATCTCGAATTCTCCGGTTCCCACGGATCCTGTTGGATGTCGGTGGTACCGCATGAACTGGGAAGCAGCAGTCGCTACGCACCCGCATACATAGTTATTCGGTGTATAGTAGTTGTAGCAGCGAGAGCTGAAATTATTGCCCTGACCCCAGGTGCTTTGCACGAACGGAGTCACTCGAACGTCGCTGATGGAATCCAACCCGATGGTTTCAACTGACTGGACGGTTCTCAGCCATCCCCATTTGCGCTTCGCTTCCCCTGTTTTCCCGGAAGGCGTGAACTCAAGGCCTTTTTGCAGAGCATTCTGTTCAATTTCCCTGGCGCTCACAACGCGCGCGGGTACGTCCCGGTCCACCAGGGCGCCCAGGGGATTGGTCCAGGATGGATCATAGGTTCCGCCCGGCAAAAACGCGACAATCGGTTCGACAAGATCATCACCGGCGACTACGACAAAGCCGGATGAGTTCAGGTATACAATGTGATAGAGTGGAGCGCCCGAATCGTCCTGGAAGGTTTTTACCTCTCTTACCCCGCGGCTCAACTGCATATCCATAGGTTTGGAGTTCAAACCCAGCCAGTTGTATACAGCGATCCGCGCATCGTCAGCGCTTGTGGGAGCAGCCATTACCGCACTGACGGGCGAAATCACGAAAGCTGCTAATAAGAGCCAAACCTTTATCTTTTTCATCGGCAATCTTCTCCCTGAGGTTTCATTCAACCATGCGTGGCCCGGCAATTGCGGGAAACCGCTGAACCTGGAATCCCAACGGAGCCCATCTCAGGGTAAGATCGGCATAGTATGGTTGTCGCTTTAGATCATTCAGCGAACAAAACAAATGAACCCGATTTAAGGACAAGACACCGCTATCAGACTGATCGGCTATTCTTCCTCACCCAGAATTTCCAACGGAAGGAACGGGCATGGGCTTGCGATGACTCATCTACGCTCGCCTGCGAAGCCCTGCACTGACTGGATTTCTTTTCTTGACTCTTTTCACGTCTGAAAAGCGAACGGCCTCGCTCTCCGATACGGCAGGTTCCTGATTGCACCTTACGCCAGGCGCCTGAGCCGCCACGAACAGTGGCCGTAGCGATTCTCGATCCCCCATTTTTTACCGGTCTCCACACCCAATTCCCCATACTGTCCACCGCAGAATCGAAGGCGCTGGAGATGCGCTCAGGCACGGAGGCGAAATCAGGAACCCTGGGCCGGAGCTTCGGAAGCACCTCCGAGCTGAAGATCGCTTTCACGTCTTTGGCAAAAGAGGACATCCTGCCTGCAAGCCTCTCTCGGGCCGCATCCCGGTTCCAGGGATCGATGCTCCGGCACCGCTGGATCGCGGCATGGCCTGCCGCCGAGGTAAGCAGACCCGCGCCGAGGCCTTGGGAGACATCCCCCGCAAGCTGCCCGAGCACGGGCACGCGCTCCAGCAACTGCTCGACCAGTTTCTCCGTGAAATTGAGAAAATTCACCGCCGCGATAATCGCCGCAACGTCCTTTAGAATGCGAAACTGCTCGACCGGCGCCGGTCGTGTCTGGTAGAGCCGGGCCAGTTGCAGGATCATCTGCCCGTTTCTGTAGAGGACCATCAATAAATCGGCAGAGCGGTACGGGCTGAGCGCAACGGCCAGCATGACGTCCCTGACGCACCCGCTTACGATGCGCTCCGCCTCGCCGTCCAGTGGTTTCAAGATATCCTGAAGCGCTGAATAAGCTTCTTGAAGACCTTCCCGGTCCATGCACCGGCACAGGCCGGCATGCGCCGCTTCCAGGGATTCGAGCTGCGAGCCGGATAGAGCCGGATTGGCAGCCAGTTGCACGATCCTGTGCCGCAGGAAATCTATACAACCATCTATCTCTTCCGGAGAGGGATTGGCGGGATCGGACACTTCGGGAGGGGACGACGCCTGCGGCAGGCTTCGCAAAGCGACAAAAAACCTGAGCAGTATCCAGCACAGGCCCCCGGCGACTGCGACTATAAAGCCAATACCGAACCAGGGTGAGAAGTCCCTGAGAATGAGATAAACACGCATGATCTCTATAACGGCGATAAAAGACAACAGGACTCCTGCCGTTATCGCCACCGATCTTGCCAGTTTCCACCAGGGGGCAAGCGCGGATCTGTCCATCACATTCTCCATTTCGAAGTCGTTTATTGGAGCAACAGCAACTCCAGTATCGGGACGGTAGAATCCGAGGTGTCGTACACGAAGAGCACCCCCAGGACGGTCTCTTCAATCCCCAGGGGTGTCATTCCGTACAGCTTCGATCCCGAAAGAGCCAGTGATCCTCCTGGAAGAATCCCGTCGCTCGGGGAAGAGGGAAAGTGATGCAAAATCCTGTACCCCGTACCGTCCTTATTGATCCTGTAAATCGTACCCATGCCGTTGTTTCCGCCGGCTTCCGTCATTCCGTAGAGCACCGGACCAATAATAACCGGTGTTCCACTCGGAGACAGCCCCAAGAGCAGGTCATCGCTGAAGTGGTGCAGGATCTGGTAACCCGTACCGTCCGGACTGATTTTGAAGATGACGCCCGAATCGTATACTCCGCCGCATTTTGCTACCCCATAGAGCGTGGAATCCGATAGACTCAGAGAGGCGAGAGGAGCGGCCCCATCACTCGTATCGGGAGTGAAGTGGTGCAGGATCTCGTATCCCTGTCCATTGGCGTTTATCCGGAAAATTGTTCCGGCATTCTGCGAGCCTCCCTCCGGGGTCACGCCGTAAAGAGTCGAACCGGAGAGCAGAAGAGAGCCGGTGGGGAAAGCTCCATCGCCCGGAGTTCCACCGAAGCTGTGCAGTATCTGAAATCCCGTGCCGTCGGTGTTGATGCGAAAAATCGCACCCTGGTCGTAAGCGCCCCCCTCCATGCTCATTCCATACAGAATGGAACCCGACAGAACAAGGGACCCCATTGGATAGGCCCCTGTCGTTCGCACCGCCTGTAAAATCGCGCAGAACCTTGAAGCCGCCTCCGGAGGTATCGATCTTGAACAGGACGCCGCGATTTTCACTCTCGCAGGTCATCCCGTAGAGGTTCGTACCGGAAATCGTAAGGTCCCCGCAGGGAGAGGCCCCGTCTGTCCAGGAAAAACTGTGGAGAAGCTGAAATCCCGTTCCGTTTTCTCCGATTCGATAGATCGTCCCATAATCGCTCGCCCCTCCCTGCGAGGTCATTCCATACAGGGTTGATTCTGATATGATCGGGGAACCCATCGGACCGGCGCCGTCGTCGCCGGTGAAAGTGTGCAATATCCTGTACGAGCCTTCGGCATGCGCGTTCGTGAAAACCAACACCGCTAAAACAGCCGCAAATGCAATCTTCCCGATTCGCAAAGCCTTTCTCGCTTCCATGTTGCAGCCTCCGCTCCAAAAGGTGATAGTCCGCCGGCAGCTTTTTCTTAGCGGTAAGACGGTGCAGTGTAGCACAGGATAAAGTAATCCGGGGGAGAGAATCGGAGTTAATTTTGAAGCAGGAGCAACTCCAGCATCGGAATCGAAGAAGATCCCGGGGAACTCACGGCATCTATCCGGAACAGCGAGCCGGTAAATTCCCCCGGGCCGTCTGATGTCAGCCCCTAGAGCCTGGCGCCGGATACGGCGAGAGAACCATAAGGAAACATGCCGTCGTCGGAAGAAGTCCAAAAGTTGTGCAGGGTTCGGAAACCCGTTCCATCCGTATTGATTGTGAAGATCGTGCCCCGGTCCATCGTGCCGCCCCGCTGAGTCATTCCATAGAGAGCCGTTCCAATTTGGGCAAGAGGTCCCTTTGGAAAGATCGAGAGCGGTGTGTCATCGCTGAAATGGTGCAGAATCTGGAAGTTTTCGCCATCCGTGCCGATTTTGTATATGATCCCGAAATCGCTTGTCCCACCCCACTCGGTCACCCCATAGAGCGTGGAACCCACAAGAGTTGGGGAGCCGGGGAAAAAAGCATCGACCTCCATATTGAAGTCGTGGAGGATTTCAAATCCCGTTCCGTCCGTATTGATCCGGAATAGAGTACCGTTGAAATAGGCGCCTCCCCATGGTGTTGCCCCGTAGAGAGTGTTGCCCGAGTGTGCCAAAGAGCCTTCGGGAGCGGCGCCTGCCTCATCGCCACCGAAACTGTGCAGTATCTCGAAATTCCAACCGTCTGTGTCGATCCGAAATATCGTACCCGACTCGCCCGTCCCCCCTTCGACCGACATCCCGAAAAGAGTCGAATCGACAAGGGTGAGAGAGCCCAGGGGGATGGCGCCGTCCTGCTCTCCCCCCGCGAAGTGGTGCAGCACCTGGAAGCCGCCTCCGTCCGTATTGATCCTGAAGATCGTGCCGAAATCGTTTGCGCCCCCCTCGGGGGTCATTCCATAAAGTGTGGACCCGGAGAGTGTGAGATTGCCGACTGGACCAGCCCCGTCTGCTCCCGAAAAACTATGCAAGCGCTGAAAACCGGTTCCGTCGGTGTTAACCTTGAAGATAGTGCCGAGATTGTTTGCGCCTCCCTCGGAAGCCATTCCATAGACGGTAGAACCTGAAATGATGGGACCACCCTGCGGGTAAGAGCCTTCACCGCTCGTGAAGTTGTGTACTATGCCCGTAGGAAGCCCGGGCATCGCCGCAAGAAAAAGCACAGGCAAAGAACAATACTGCTGCCGTGATGACACACTGTGCAAGTCCTTCTCTCATGTGAACAGCCCCCTTTCAACAAAAGATCAACACTTCTCACACGAGGACATAGCGAGTTGATTCTGCGGTACGCAACAAATCAGCAAGGAAGGAAAAATTTTGCCCTCTTCGATGTATCACTCTTGACATAACGATTCAAATTGTGCAATATGGCAATCGTCAGTTTATCGTCCCCATAGTATGGAGAACCGGGTGTCGGGACCCGGTTCTCTTTCCTCTATAGGATATGTTTACAATGAAATGCGGAATATGGTCAATGCAAAATCTCCCCGTGCGCTTCTTTCCATGTGAAAATATTCCCTTGACTTAAGCGGTTAAAGTTCTATACTGCGGACCATTATGCCTGCCAGTACATAACGCTGAAGCCTCTTCCCGGCTCGGGATGCGGCGATGCGGAAAAAGACGGCCGGTCTATTCGGCCGAAAAGGTTGGGTATCGGTCCTTGCGCGCCGGGTCTGAGCGCATGCTTCGTCAGCGAACGTCCCGGCGGCCGGCGGGGGAATGAAGCTAATGTCTTGCACAGGAAGAGCACATGGAGAACGATCTCATCACTCTGACAGTCAATGGAAAAGATGCTCAAGGTCTTCGGGTGACCGGACGAAAGGGGCAGACGGTCCTCGAGGTCTTGAGAGACAACGGAGTTCATGTCCCCACGCTTTGCTATCATCCGAAAATGCCACCATACGGAGGGTGCCGCCTGTGCATTGTCGAAATTGAGAAGATGCGCGGCCTTCCACCTTCCTGCACTACGCCCGCCGCGGACGGAATGGTTGTGAACACCCATTCTGAAAGGGTTGTCAAGGTGCGGAAGACGGTGCTGGAGTTGCTGCTGGCCTACGGAGATCACAATTGCCTCTTATGTGAGCAAAACGGCGCCTGCGAGCTTCAGACTCTGGTCTACGAACATGGCATAGACACCGTTCGGATCAAGGGTGAATTCGTACCCAAGCCAAAAGACCAATCCAACCCGATGATTGTACGGGATCACAGCAAATGCGTGCTGTGCGGCCGTTGCGTACGGGCCTGCCTGAACGTACAGGTGAACGGCGTGCTCGACATCGCCAACCGCGGGTCCGAATCCTTCATCACCACTTTCAATAATTCGACTCTAATGGAATCGAACTGCGTTTCCTGTGGCCAGTGCGTCCAGGCCTGCCCGGTCGGAGCACTCACGGCAAAGAAGGCCAAGGGCCAGGGACGCGAGTGGGAAATGGAAAAGATCCGCACCACCTGCCCTTACTGCGGCGTCGGCTGCCAGATGTGGCTACATGTGAAAGATGGCAAAATCGCCAAGGTGACCGCCGTGGAGGATGGCGCGCCCAATGAAGGAAGACTCTGTGTCAAGGGCCGTTTCGGCTATGACTGGATCTATTCGAAAGAAAGACTCACGACCCCGCTCATCAAGAAGAACGGAGAATTTCAGGAGGCCACCTGGGACGAAGCGCTCGACCTGGTTGCATCCAAATTCAAGGAGATAATAGCCAAACACGGCCCGGACGCCATTGCGGGCGTGAGTTCATCACGCAGCATCAATGAAGATTCCTACCAGATGCAGAAGCTGTTCAGAGCCGCAATTGGAACGAACAACATAGATAACTGCGCACGTACTTGACACGCTCCCACCGTCGCCGGTCTGGCGAAGTCTTTCGGTTCCGGAGCAATGACCAACTCGTTTGCAGACTATTCTAAAGCGAAAATGATTCTCGCTATCGGCACCAACATGACTGAAGCTCATCCCGTGGCGGCCTCCTTTGTGAAAAACGCCGTGGCGAACGGAGGCGAACTCATCGTTGTCGATCCCCGGTACTCGGGGCTGGCCGAACATGCGACCCTTCATGTGCAGATCAAGGTTGGAAGCGATATCGCGTTTCTCAATTCGCTGATGTACATGCTGATAACCGAAGATCTCCATAATAAGGAGTTCATCAAGAACTGCTGTGAGGGTTTCGAGGAACTCAAGGCGAAGGTGCTGGAGTATCCGCCTGAGAAAGCCGCCGAGATTTGCGGCGTCAGCGCGGACATGATTCGTGATGTAGCCCACCGTCTAGCGGCGGTGAAGCCGGCAATGCTCATGTACACCCTGGGCATTACCGAGCACACGTGCGGCATGAACAACGTGCTTTCCACCGCCAATCTCCAGATGGTGCTGGGGAATCTCGGGATCGAATGCGGCGGCGTGAACCCACAGCGCGGTCAGAACAACGTCCAGGGGGCCTGCGACATGGGCGCCCTGCCGGTCGTATTCCCGGGCTACCAGTCAGTTGCCGATCCCGCGGCGCAGGCAAAGTTCAAGGCGGCCTGGGGAGTGGACAACCTGCCCGACAAACCCGGATTGATGATGCCACAGATGATCGATGGGCTGGCAAACGGCAAGGTCAAAGCCTTCTACTGCTTCGGTGAAAATCTTGCCAATACCGAACCCGACATCAAACACATCGAACACTGCCTGGAATCCGCGGAATTTCTCGTCTGCAATGATCTGTTCCACACGGAAACCACCCGCTTTGCAGACGTTATCTTTCCTGCCGCGGGATGGAGCGAAAACGACGGGACCTTCGCAAACAGCGAGCGGCGCGTAAGCCGGGTGAGAACCGCCAGCAAACCGCCGGGTGTTTCGATGCCCAACTGGTGGATCTTCAAGCAGATCGCGGCGCGCCTGGGACACGAGTGGCAGTCGAACTCGGCCCAGGAATTATGGGACAACGAGATTTCGGTCCTTGCCCCCGCGCTGGCGGGCATCAAGTACAGCCGGATTGAAGACGACGGCCTGCAGTGGCCCTGTCCGACACTGGAGCATCCGGGAACGCCCACCCTGCACAGGGACGGCAAGTTCACGCGCGGAAAGGGACAGTTCGTTCCCGTGGACTGGACTCCACCGGCGGAAGTGCCCGATGCGGAGTATCCGTGGGTGTTGAGCACCGGGCGGCGCCTGTCGCATTACCACACCCGCACGCAAACCGGCCGCTCCGTGGGGTTGAACGAAATCCTTGGCGAGGAAACAGCCGATATTTCGATTGAAGACGCCAAGGCCCTGGGGATCGAAAACGGCGAGATGATCAAGGTCAGCTCCAGGCGGGGCTCGGTGACGGTGAAGGCGAAGGTGACGGAGCAGGTGCCAAAGGGTTTGATCTGGATGGCATTCCACTTCCGCGAGGCCTGTGCCAACTGGCTCACCAACGCGGCTTTCGACCCGGTCACCCAGACAGCCGAGTACAAAGCGTGCGCGGCGAAAATAGAGAAGATTCAGAAGGCGGTATAGTGTCGTATTCGACACTTTAGCGGTCCGTATCAGAAGTTCGAGGAAGTTTTTGCACTACCGTAAAGGGTGGGCACGGTCTCATCGTGCCCACCGCCAAAATGACGCGATCTGTTTAACGAATGAGTCTTTATTTAATATGAAAATAGGACGTTATAGCTACGACGAATACATCGAAATGGTGGAGTCCTTCCATGGCTATGCCGCACCCGGCCTGATAGCGGGCGGCATTATGGTGGACTTGGCGTTGAGCCGCATGCCCTCGGGAATTCTTATCGATGCGATATCCGAGACGCGAAACTGCCTGCCCGATGCCATTCAACTACTCACTCCCTGCACGATTGGAAACGGCTGGCTCCGGATCATCAACCTGGGCCGCTTTGCCCTGAGCCTCTATGACAAGAACAGCGGCGAAGGCGTTCGTGTCTACATGGATACCTGGAAAGTGCGGGACTGGCCTGCTGTCGAAGCATGGCTCTTCAAGCTCAAACCGAAGAAGGAACAGGATAGCGCCCTTCTTCTCAAGCAGATCCGGGAAGCCGGAACCGAGCTTTACGGGGTTCAGCCCATACGCATTCAAACTCAGCTTCTCTCGCCAAAGCGCAGGGGAGGCATAGGTCCATGCACCATTTGCGGAGAGCCTTATCCGGTTGACGACGGAGGGATTTGCCGGGGCTGCCAGGGTGAGGCGCCTTACGTTATCCCCGCAGCGGCTGAGGATTATGAACATGTCTTCAGGGGTCCGGATCTCGGCGCCGTTCCCATTCAGAGCGCCGTTGGAAAGACCGCGCTGCACGATATGACCATGATCGTACCGGGGGAGAGCAAGGGTCCGGCCTTTGTCCGCGGACAAAAGATCACGGTAGGGGACCTCTGCAGGCTTCAGCAGATGGGGCGCCAAAGACTCTACGTTGAAGAAGACGAGCCCGCGCAACGCGAGTGGATTCATGAAAACGAAGCAGCGCTCTCCTTTGCCCAGGCAATGGCCGGAGAGGGTGTGCGTTTCAGCGAACCGCCGCGTGAGGGCAAAGTCAATTTCGTTGCGGATCGAGACGGCCTCTTTGTTGTCGATGAAGCAACACTTGAAGAATTCAACATGATCACCGGGGTGATGTGCGCCTCGCGCAGGAGTTATACAGCGGTGAGCGGCGGCCGGTCCCTAGCCGGCACGAGAGCCATCCCGCTCTATCTTCCCAGGGCCACTTTTCTCCGAGCGATGGCCGTGTTGCGCTACGGCCCCCTCCTCCGCGTCTTTCCCATGCGAAAGGCCCGCGTCGGTATCCTGGTCACCGGCAGCGAAGTCTTCCAGGGGCTGGTCAAAGACAAGTTTATCCCGATTATCGGGGCCAAAGTAGAGGCGTTCAAGTGCCGTGTTGTCAAGGCGGTGATTGTCCCCGACGACCGAATGGCGATAGCCGACGGAGTCAAGGACCTCCTTCGAGAGGGAACCGACCTGCTGGTTACCACCGCCGGGCTCTCCGTCGACCCTGACGATGTTACGCGCCATGGTCTGGTGGATGCCGGTGCAACAGACATGCTCTACGGCGCTCCCGTTTTACCCGGAGCGATGACTTTGCTGGCGCGAATCGGCTCTGTCCAGGTTCTCGGAGTTCCGGCTTGCGCCCTCTATTTCAAAACCACCAGTTTTGATCTCCTGTTCCCAAGACTGTTGGCAGGACGTGAAATCGACCGCCGAGACCTCGCAAAACTGGGACACGGTTCCTATTGCCTGGAGTGCAAAACATGCACCTTCCCAAAATGCCCGTTCGGCGGTTGATTGAATTCAGAAATGCGCTGCTCCCTGCCCTGCCGGATAATCTGCCGGCTGCGGCAGCGGTGAATTGCGCCCGTGAACTCGAACTCGGATTTGAGCAGCATGAACCCACCGTCAGGCTCCATCTTTGGCTGGAGTCTGGAGGCGAAATGTTTTTCGGCTCCGGCAGAGCCCTCTTACTCGTAAAAATCGAGGAACATGGTTCCTTGAAGAAGGCAGCCGCGGACATGGGAATGTCTTACCGCGCCGCGTGGGGGAAGATCAAAAGGACGGAAAAGGTCCTGGGGTTCAAACTGATCGAGCAACACGGCTGCAAAAAGGAGGGGCACCGCCTGACCGAGCGCGGGCAGTGTCTTATGCAAAAATATCTTCTCTGGTTCGCTGAAGTCGAGCGCCTGGCGCTGAAGAAGGCCGCGGAGATCTTTCCATGGCCGGTGAAAGGATACGAGGAGTAGTCGGGATGCAGATCCTCAAGCATAAGACATCGAGATACAAGGACAACGGTCTTTTCGCCGCGGAATACGACCTTGCCGTGGAAGAACTGCTGGAAATCTACATCGACGATTCTCCTTACGCAATCACAATGCGGTTGCCCGGCGATGACATCAACCTGGTGACGGGTTACCTGTTCACCGAGGGGATCATCTCATCCCGCAAGGATATAGATGCAATCAGGCATTGTGAATCCATTCCGGGAAAACGCCGAGTGCTCGTCTACCTGGCGGGCAGTGTCTCGGCCAATATGATCGACCACAAAACACGCCGTGAGTATCTCAGCACCTCCAGTTGCGGGATGTGCGGGAAGAGCAGACCTGACGAAATATTTTGCGACAGTCCGCCAGTCCGGGCCTTCCACAGGATATCCCTTGGCGATATCCTTAAACTCAAGGACATGTTCGAAGCCAGGCAGACCATTTTTCCGCTGACCGGCTCAACCCATTCGGCCTCGATATTCGGCTGCGGGAAAAATCTGCTGGCTTTTGCCGAGGACATAGGAAGGCACAACGCCTTCGACAAAGTTATCGGCGCCCTGGCTAACAGGGATGAAACCGATGAAGCCTTCATGGCCATAGTCTCGTCCAGGCTGAGCTTCGAGATGGTGCAGAAAGCAGCCGTACTCGGCCTGGAAATCCTTGCCGGACTTTCCGCCCCCACCAGCATGGCCGTCGAGATGGCCGAGCAGTTGAATATCACCCTGATCGGCTTCCTGAGGCATAACAGCATGAGCATCTACACGCACCAGGAGAGGATACTGAACTCCTGATGTGGCTTCACTAGAAGCCAGGCGCCGCCCCGCACAATGAAGGGTCCGGAACCGAATCGGCTCTTCATGAAACCCCGGGCAACTCTAAAGTACCCATGCCATTAAAACCACGTCTCCGGACGTGGGCGCCATGCCTTATGTGAAATTTCATTTTTAGAGGCCACGCCAGGGGACATAAATAATCTTCCCCTCCTTTTTTGGCGAATTGAGTCCTTGAGTTTTGCAGTGCTCTTCTTTCGGGGATAACATTTATATCGGTAGAACCTGTATCCCAGAAAATCAAAGGCTCCGCCTCTTTGGGAAAGATCAACGAGCTTCGTCTTATCCGGATGCAACTTCAGCCCTTTTTGCTCTATCAGCTTGCTCACCAGATCGAGCGCGCTTTGAGCCTCAGCCTGCCTTTGGCATAAGATCACGAAATCGTCCGCATATCGGATTATCCGATATCCCGCCTCGGCCATCGCAAGATCAACCGAGTGCAGGTAGAGGTTTGCGAGCAACGGGCTTATCACCGCCCCCTGCGGCGTTCCCCCCTCCGGAGTCCAGCGATTCATTTCATCGAGGATGTCCGCTTTGAGAAAGCCCTCAATCAGTTCCAGTACACGCCCGTCCGAGATATACCCCCGGATCTCTTCCATGAGTTGGTCGTGTGGAATGCTGTCGAAGTAGGCTTTTATATCCGCGTCCACCACATGGATGTGTCCGCTCTTAAGGAGCCTGTCTACCTCCCGAAGGGCATCCTTGCACCCTCGCCCTGGTCCAAACCCATAGCTTACCGGCGAAAACTCTCGCTCAAAGATGGGTTCAATAACAAGGCGCAGGGCAGCTTGAACCACCCGGTCACGCACGGCTGGAATCCCAAGCGGCCTTTTGTCTTTACTTCCGGCTTTGTCAATATAGACTCGCCGCACAGGTCGTGGGGTGTATGTCTTCGTGCGTAATTCCACCTCAAGACTGCTGAGGTTCTCCTCCAGGTTGCATTCGAAGTCCGTAATACTTTGGTGGTCCGATCCGGCGCTGCCTCCATTTGCCTTTACGTCGCTCCATGCGGCATAAAGTGTTTCGCGTCGCCAGATCTTGTCAATCAGGCTAAACCATACACTTCCTTTCACCCCTCTTTCGAGGGCCTCCAGCATGCGCGCAGTCCATACAGACC
>CAZIJV010000064.1:0-27630 GCA_964539645.1 uncultured Syntrophobacter sp. | reverse complement strand
GCTTGACGGCACCCATAGAAGGGTGGGCGCGTTTTTTCGTGCCCACCGCTTTCGAAAAGAGTGTGTTTGGCCCTCGGGATGGTGGGCACGATGGAACATGGAACCGTGCCCACCCTTGCCCATAGCATTATGATGATTTGCAGGCGCAGGCCTTCTAACAGTGTGTGACACCGTTTGCTTCGCATCACTTTGACCCTCGGCGAGCCTTCATCGCCTTGTCTCATCTCATCGGTGGGCAACGCTGCGCTTTTGCCCACCTGACAACCACTCCGGAACAAAGCCGATTCAGACTGATTGTCCGCCCTGACTACTCGAAGAGCACTCCCTGCAGCAGGCCTGCGTCTTTTCGAGTACTGAGGGAGTCCCGTCGCCGGGAGGAGTCTGGTCAAGTATGATGGTATCGCTACAGACATTTGATGTATTACCTGCAAGGTCCTTTAACTGGACGAAAACAGTTTTACTGCCGTCTCCTGCTGAAAGCTCATAGTTAGCGTTTGCGGCGTACTGTATCCAGTTGCTCCATGTTGCGCCATCGTTCCCGAAGCGCATGTAACCATTTTGAGCATCGTCAGTCGACAGATCTAACGTCAAAGGGCGGTGGCCTGCGTTGAAACCACTGCCCTCATATTGAGCGGGGAGGGTCAGTGACACCGTAAGCGTATTGGTATAGACGGCGTCAGCGTTGATGCTTACGGCAAAAAGTGACGGTGCTGTGGTATCAAAGGTTATGGTGGCGCTGAAAGTGTCGGAAACATTGTCCGCGGCATCTCGAATTTGTGCATAGACTGTCTTGATGCCATCCCCCGCGGTCAAGGTATATGGGAAACTAGTTTGAAAAACCTCCCACGTCACGGGCCAATTGACGCCATCATCACTGAATCTCATCCAGGCGGTATCCCAATCTGCCGCAAGATTCAGATTGACTGACGGGTTGTTGGTGAAAGCTTCGCCTCCATTGATATTCAGGGTACCTTTGGGCGCTTGCTGATCGGTATAGCAATAAATTGCACCTGAAGTGCCAACAGCTAGACCAAATTGGTGGGAAGCAAAGTCGACGCTAAAGAAAAAGTCGGTGTCCTGGAAATCGTATCTCTTCCAATCACCCCCTCCATTAATTGACTCATAAATAGTCCCAGGGCCCCTTGGATAAGAATCGTTCCCCCCAACAGCGACAGTGAATTTAGGTGATACTACAACTAGATCATTTATTAGCCTGCTGAATGGAAGTCCATCGGCATCTGCCAGAACATTAGTCCATGTGCTACCACCATCAATCGTCTTATAAAGCTTACTATCGGCTGCCGTTGCCCAAACCGTGCTTGGATCGTGAACAAAAATATCTTGTATAGTATATTGATATTCTGGGTATGGCATATATTCCCAGCTATTGCCACCATCATTTGTCCTATAGAGTAATCCTCCGTACCCAGCTGCATATCCGGCAAGTTCGCTAACGAAGTTGATTTTATTCAATCTTCCATCCCAACTTGCTTCAGGGTCTTCACGGCCTGTCCATCCTGATGGTGGGTTTGATTGAGAAAATTCAGTAACTTTATTCCATGATTCCCCTCCGTTTATAGTCTTGAGTATATAGTTTGTAGATTTGGAGCTATAAATAGCCACAAAACCCACTAGTTTGTTCAAAAATAAAATGGAACATATCTCATCTTCTGTATAAATGTTAATTAAGATCCATGTTATTCCGCCATCTGTGGTTCTCATAAGTGTTCCATTAGAGCCACCAACCCATGCAACATATGGATCTATTACTTCAACTGCACGCAAAGATTAGTTGTTCCACTATTTAATTTATTCCATTCAGAATATGCCTTTTGAACAAAACAGGTTATGATTGTAGTTAACAGAACTACAATCAAAATAAATTTACCATACCATTTAGGGTTTTCAATCATCAATATTTTAATAAGCATTTGTATTCTAGAGCTGAAACTCCCATGCATGGTACCCTCCATTTGTTTAATGCTCACCGATGAACCTACGGATAATGCGAATCGATATCTTAGGTTTCTCCAGTAGAGAGGATCAAAACATTACTTACGATACTACTTTTATGCTAAAGCCCCAAAGCAGGGTCACACACCCTAAAAGTGCAGTGTGTTTCCTTCGACCCATGCAGTCACGTCCTGAAGAGGCGCCTGATATGCGAAACAAGTTTGAAAGGGCACTATCAGCGAGAAAGCAAGAATGAAACCGATCATGCATGCGCCGAGGCAGTTCAGATTGCTTGCGGAATGTTTCATCGGCAATCCCTTCATCCAGGCGGTTTATGCGCCGGGGAAAACATTATATGCCACATATCAACCTTGCTATTGGCACTATGCTGCCATGGGGTAGACGGCGCAACGTATTTACCGGAAGAGTCGCCCATCACATGTGTAAGCCCGGCTTGCTTCTTACTGAGATAATCTCGTTACGGGGGAACAATGGCCGATATTGAGGTGCCTTGTCCCCGCCGTGGTTTCCTGAGCGATTCCGTACCGACATTCCAGTTTGGGGGTCACAATGTCGTCTCGGTGGGCGCCAAAGCGCCTCCTTGCGGGCATCGCACCGATTCGAAGATTGCATTGTTTCATCACTGCCATCGGTGGGCAACGCTGCGCTTTTGCCCACCCTACATCCGCTCTTACGGCTCTGCCGGGGGACTCACGGAGTTTGACATTTTTGGGAAGGTAGGAAGCTTTGCTCGATGGGTATTGAGAATCCATGAAAAGATGGGACTCTCATCCCGTCATTCCGGCAGCGCCTCTGAGCCGGAATCCAGCGGCGCCGCCGATTTTCGGCCTGTTTGAACGAGACTCTGACTTCGAAGTCATATAAGCCGGGCCGCCAAATGAATCCATGAGAAAGGCGGGGTTCTCTTCCCTTTGGTCGGGCATGCTGCTGAGTCGGTATCCGGTCATCAATTGAGCTTCTTAACCGGGTTAGCGTTGCATTCCCGTGCGCTATGGCTCTCGCCGGAACGGGAAAAAGAAAAGGCCCAACCGGCTGAGCCGGTTGGGCCTTTTGACTAAACCAGTCGGTAAGTAACGGCGCTACCCGATCGATTCATTTTCCACAAGGTTCCAGACGCCGCAGGGGCATGCGCCCGCGCAAAAGCCGCAGCCGATGCACTTTTCCGGATCGACGACCATCTCGAATCCGTCTCCGCCTGTCCTTTCCTGTCTCGATATAGCGGACTGTGGGCATATGGTGGCGCAGATGCCGCAGTCGCGGCAGGTTCCGCAGGAGGAGCAGTTGGATGCGCAAGAGCCGACTCCGTCGAAAGCCGAGATGCGCGGGTCGAAGTATTCGAGCTTGACCCGGGCGTAATCGATTTTCTGCCGTGCAGGTGCCATCTGGAAGACTCTTCCGGCAAGCAGGTCGTCTATTTTTTCCGCGGCTTTTCTCCCGGCGCCGATGGCATCGGTTAGCAGGCCGACTTTGACCGCATCGCCTACCGCAAAGATTTTCGGATCGGTAGTGCGGTAGTGCTCGTCTACCTTGATGAATCCCCTTTCCGTTTGTACGCTCTCCGGGAGGAAGTCCAGTTCGGGCAGATCGCCGACCGAAATAATAATCGTATTCGCCGGAATCACTTCTCCGGTGGTGAGTTCCAGTCCTTCATCGGTCACGGCTTTGCTGAAGCAGGGATATCTGAACTTCGCGCCTGCGGCTTCGGCCTCCCTGCGTTCCTTGCCGAAAGAGAGGGGCGGCTGAATATCGACCAGCAGGACCTCTTCGGCGCCCAGCCGGTATGCTTCCGTTGCGGCGTCGCAGCCGACGTTTCCCGCGCCGATGATAACGACCCGCCTGCCCACCTTTGCCTGCCCGGTCTTGCAGTCCCGGAGGAATTCGAGGGCGGGTATGAGTTTTTCCTTCCCTGGAATCGGAAGGATGCGGGGTTTCTGGGCGCCGGAAGCAATCACGACGAAATCGAATTCCTCCTTAAGCTCTTCGATATCGGAGGTATCGAGGCGCTGGCGCAGGTTGACATGGGGCATTACTTCGCGCACCCGGGTAATTTCAGCCTCCATCACGTCATCGGGAATGCGCGACGCCGGGATCAGGGCGGCGATCTTGCCCCCGAGTTCCGGCTGCATATCGTAGATGACGGCTTCATGTCCCAACTGGCGCAGCTTCCAGGCGATGGAAATGCCCGCGGGACCGCCGCCTACGACGGCGATTCTCTTTCCGGACGGCGGCGGAAGCTGGGGCGCCTTTGCCCGTATGCTTGCCCTGCCGAGCTGGCTTACGTCCACCGAGGCCATGTTTGCGCTGTGTCTCGTACAGCCCTGCATGCACAGGTTAGGGCAGAGGTAGCCGCAGACCGTTGCGGGAAAAGGAGTATAGGCGAGCGCCAGATCGACCGCTTCATCGACCCGGCCTTCACGAATCAGTTTCCAGCGTTCGTGCACAGGTATGCCGGTAGGACAGCTCACCTCGCAGGGCGCCGCATATTTGCGGTTTTCCCAGAGCGGTATGTACCGGCGCAAAAACCCGGTGGTGATGAGGGGAATCTGGCTCCGGTCCAAATCCGTCAGATCTCCGATCAGGCCTCCGCGTCCGAGTTCCGTATCCCAGATCTCGGCGCGGAAAGATTGCATCGAGCGCCTGGGTTTTGCAAATTTCTCATGCGGCCCGCGCGCCTCGATCAGTTGCCATTCTGCGCGACTTGAAAGATGGCTGTAGAGTTCTATGCGCCCGATCGCTGTGAGGTACTGCTTCAAGTTGGCGGTGAGCCAACTCCATTCCTCGTCGGTTACAGGGACCTGCTTTGCGTCCGCCTTGCTGTATCCCTTATGGGGTCCCCGCAGGAAAATCTTCCCGCCGACCATTCCCACGCACGGACGGTGCCCCATGACATTTTCCGGATCCTGGGGCTGATAGCCGCAGATAACGGCGATACCGCCCGCCATGAATTCCGCGAAATAGTCGCCCGCCGATCCGAGCACCCACAGCTCAGGGGGTGCGAAGCGGGGATTTCGCTTGGTCATTGTCATGCCGCGTGCGCCGATATTTCCGGCCACGTAGATTTTGCCCTGGGCCATGCCGTTGGCCGTGCCGTTGGTGGCATGACCGTGGATGATGATTTCCGCGCCGCTGTTCAGCCAGCCCGCATCATCGGAGGCCGGACCGAATACTTCGACCACCGTGTTGGGAAACCCGAGCGATCCGATACGCTGGCCGGGTGAGCCGGTGACCTTGACATAGATCTTTTCATCTCCGGCCTTCCAAAGCCTGCCGCCGATACCATGCTGACCGAAGGCGTCGATTTCAAGGATACGATGACCGCCTTCAACGGCTTTTTGAATTCTTTCTTCGAGAATTCGCGATTCGATTCGATGGCCGTCTTCCATGCCGGAGAGGCGCAATACCTGTTGAGGTTCCATATGTTGACTCCGTAGAGGAGGGCGCATCAGCGGCCTCATTGTCCGCTTCGCGCCGCGTCCCGTATTGCCGGTCCTAGACCACGTATTTTATCTGGAGGCGCTGAGCCGCGTTGTAATCATCAATTGCCAGGGCATCCGACATACCCACGGGGAGCGATGTGGAGCGGCCCAGTGGAGCAACGATCTTCTTGAGTTCCGTATCGAAGGAGAGGAATACGTCCACGACCCTTTCGGCTACTTTCTCCGGATCGAGCCGCCTGTAGAGGCGCGGGTCCTGGGAGGTGATCCCCTTGGGACACAGTCCGATGTTGCAGATATTGCAGCGGTCGGCTTCGGAGCCGACGCAGCCGGCAGCGGCCTGCATCATGTACTTGCCCACCTGCACGCCGCTTGCGCCGAGCATGATGAGCGCGGCCGCATTGGCGGCAAGCTTGCCGTTCTTTCCGATGCCGCCTCCGGCAAAGATGGGAATTTCGTTCTGCTTTCCGAGTTTGACCAGGTTGAGGTAGCAGTCGCGGATATTACTGGCGATAGGGTGTCCCATGTGGTCCATGGAAACGGTGTAGGCCGCTCCCGTCCCGCCGTCTTCGCCGTCTATCGCCAGACCTCCGGCGTAGGCGTTGCGAGTCAGGTTGTTCAGAACGGCGAGTGCGGTGGATGTTCCGGAGATTTTCGGATAGACCGGCACCCGGAAGCCCCAGGCCATGTACATGGACTGGATCATCTTCGCAACAGACTCTTCGATCGAATACTGTGTCTGATGGGTGGGCGGGCTGGGCAGGCTCACACCGGAAGGAACCCCGCGAATGGCGGCGATGAGCTTGTTGACCTTGTACCACATCAGAAGACCGCCGTCCCCGGGCTTTGCGCCCTGGCCGTATTTGATTTCAATTGCGCACGGGTCTTCTTTCATCTCGGGCAGGGCGTGTATGATCTCGTCCCAGCCGAAATAGCCGCTTGCGATCTGGAGGATGGTATATTTCAGGAACCGGGAGCGCAGGAGGCGAGGCGGGCATCCTCCCTCGCCGGTCGCCATGCGCACGGGCATCCCGAGTTCCTCGTTGAGATATCCGACCCCCATCTGCAGACCTTCCCACATATTCGGGGAAAGAGCCCCAAAGGACATGCTGCCGATGATGAGCGGGTAAATCTCCCTCACCGGGGGCATCCACCCGTTTTCACGATAGAGCCTCAGGCTCTCGGTGGGCGGAAGAACGCGTCCCAGCAGCGTACGGAGTTCAAACTCATGCCGTCCGGCGTCGAGCGCCGGGTCCGTCAGCATGGAAATGCGGGTAAATTTGATCCTGTCCAGGGTTCCGCGGTTCAGGCTGTCCGGAACGTTCCTTCTACCTCCGCGGCTTCGTGCCTGGCCCCCGCGGTTGATATGATACCGCTGCTTGTCGATTTCATCGGAGCGGCAGGGAGAAATGGCTTCGTTGGGACACACCATATTGCACATGGCGCATCCGATACAGGCATAAGCCGGGTCGGTCTTCTGCCTGATCCCGTGATAGACCTGGTAGACGTTGGAGGAGGCCGTAGAGGGACCGATTTCGGCCAGGGAAGGAATCTGTATGCTTCTTTTCCTGTGTACGCCGAGTTCGATGGCCTGCACGGGGCAAACGGCGCAGCAGCGCCCGCACAGAGTACATTTTTCTTTGTCCCACCGGACCTGCCAGAGCAGGTCCTTCACGCTTAGTGAAGAAGGGCTAAGGGTTCCATTTGTGAGCATATCTGGACCTCCGAGCGGTCAGAAGGAATGATGACCGTATCAAGATGCATCGGCTGAAAATCTTTGCTTTTATCCCGGTCCGGAATAGCGGCGTCGAGCCCGCACATCTCCGAGGAAAACGCGTAAATGCCTTTCTTGCCGCCGACAACGGCCGGACGGAGTTTCTTTCGGTCCTGGACCAGGAAAAGGGAGTTGTCAGGCAGCCGGCCTATGACACAATTGGGACCGTCTATGATGAGCCGTCGGCACGAGCGTTTGAGCTGTCTCAGAAATCCGCTGTCCGGATGAGCATCGAGGTCGCCGTCCTGCAGCGGCGTGATGATGTGCTTGTAGGCTTCAATGCTGAGGCCGAGCCGGTGAAGCGTGTAGTGGGCGATATGGGTAAAGACCTCGGAGTCGGACTGGTATCCCATGTATCCCGGAAAGCCGCGTGACTGCAGAAATTCCCGGATCGGAACGAAGGCGGTGTTCTCCCCGTTGGTCATCGAGGCGATTCCCTGTATAAAAAAGGGATGGCATGCGTAGAGGTTTATCGCATAGTTGGTGTTCTGGCGGCCCTGCGCCAGTATCACCCGCGCGCGAAGCTGCTCGTGGCCCAGGTTGAGGTATTCGGCTACCTTCATCGGATCGCCGATCTCCTTGATCATGATCACATCCGGCCAGAAGCTGTAGATGATCATGTCCTCCTTCTCCTCGCCCATTTGCCTCAACTGCAGCCTGGTGAGAAGCAGGCGCTGTTCGAGTTCCTTCTGCTCAAGGCCTTCCCAGGCTTCGGGATATTCATAGGCGCGAATGAGATAGGTATCCCGTTTGGGTGTGCCCGCGGGAGGAGGGGTCTTGTGATTTCGAAATGAAAGCTTGTGTTTGGTCATGAACCCCAGGTTCATCATGTATTGGTCAAGGCGCTTCATCCCATCGCTGGTGAAAATACCCGAGAGGATCGGCGCGCCCTTGAGGTCCTCGAACGGCCCGCTGAGATCACTCAGAAAAAGGCCCACTCCCGAGCCGTCGTGCCCTTCCCGCATTACATCGAGGGCACGAATGGCCGCCATGGGAGATTGAGGCTCTTCACTCGTTAAAGCGAATAAACGGCACATTGCACTCTGTCTCCTCAAAAAAATGGCTTGCTCCATGTGAGCAAGCACCTGCTGCTGCTAAAGGTAAGAAATTGGTCTATCGGAAAACCTGGCAGGGGCGAATCGCTCGATCTGGTTGGTTACCCGGGCTTTCCAGATGGCCTGTAGAGGCCTCTTTTTCTTAGTGCTGCTGTTGCTTGCATATATTTTATAGTATAACTAAAGCATTGAAATAATTAGACTAGCAGAGCGAGTTGCATTCTGGCAAGAGAAATTTCACTCATTCGAAATGCTCTGCAATCACCGGGAAGAGATAACAATAATGATGCTAAAAGTATAGAGTCAGGCGCCGGGAAATGTTCCATAGATCGAGAAATAGCGGAGAAGAAAGCTTTTTGATTCCATAAGTATGGCCTTTCTCCCTTACTTCCTGCCGGAGCCGAAGTCGAAGACCAGCGGTGAGCGGGTGATATCCCAGTTTCCTTTTACCTGGATGACCCCATTGGCGAATCCGAGATAGCCGTATTTTCCGTAATGGGTGATTTTGCGTGCGGCTGCCTGAACGGTGTCCTCCGGGGCGCCGGGCGCCGGGGCGAAGATGGCGGTTACAGCCCTGCGGGAGGGATCTCTGAAGGCGATAAAGAGGCAGTCGCTCGCCGAATCACCCTTCATGGACAATTTTTCGGAGGAGATAATCACTTCCGCGGGTGCGGACAGGAGCAAAGACTTCAGCCCGCTCGAGCGGGGCACGCCGAAGAAAAGGAAATCGGCGGTAGCATTCTCTTCCATGCTGACATCTTTTTCCTGAAGGATCGGAGTATCCGCATGATTGAGGCTTGCCAGGAGAAAGGCGAAGATCTTTGCGTCCTTCGGCGCCGAAGAGGCGCTTAAAACGGCTGTGAGTCTCTTTGAGCCTTTGACGCTGTTAACCACGGCGGGGACTTCGTCCGGGTACAGGAGACGGAAAAGGTCGAAGTCGGGGTCCGCTGATAATTGTACGGGTGGCAGGGGTGATTGAAGGGAAAACGGCGATTGACTGCCTCGAATCGCTATTTTTGAATTAACATCGGCATCTTGAGAGGTCTTGAGGAAAAGCGGCACATCCAGGGAATAGTGTGGAGGGTTCTGCAGGAGAGACCCCGTCACCATCCAGCCTGTGGGATCTTCGCGGGCATGAATATCCTGGAGTCCGAGCACGGGCGCCCCGGCCCTCGAGATCCACTGGTCAAAGAAAAAGCGGGCTTCCTGCGAGTCCCATCCCCCTTTCGACACGAAAGTATCCCTGATATCTTCCCATGAGGTTCTCGTAAACAACTTTTCCTTGAAAAGCGCTCTGAGAGATTTCCAGAACGGCTCATCCCCCAGTCTTTTGCGGATCATGTGGAAGATGAAGGCGGCCTTGCCATAGCCAACGGCCCTGGAGGAGGGGCTCGTGCGGCTGGTGAAGCCGGTCAGAGGGAAATCCTCGCCGGACGCCGCCAGGGAGGCATATTCCTGCAGGATCTGCTGCCGATAAAGCTTTCCTTCCCGAGGTGAGTCCATCTCCCGTGACAGGTAATCGGCGACATAAGTCGTGAGTCCCTCGCACCAGTTCCCAGATTCATAGTCAACCAGCACCCCGTTACCCCACCAGGAATGGGCTATTTCATGCCTCAAGCTCGTCGCCGGGATGAACGGAAGGCGAATAACCGTTTTGCCCAGCAGGGTATAGGAGGGGAAACCGTACCCGGTTGGAAAGAAATTTTCCACGACGGCAAACTTGGAAAATGGATAAGGGCCGTGGAGGGACTCGTAGAATTGGATCTGAGAAGCCGCCGCATCCAGGTAGGTTTGGGAGAGTGAATCATTTTCCGGGGAAAAATAGGTGAGAATAGCTACCTTGCCCGCCATCCGGGAACGCACGATGTAGTTGCCTGCGGAGAGCGCCGGCGCCTGCCCGATATCCCGGATCGTCCAGCTCGATATGCTCTTGTCATCCTTATCTTCGTGACCGTTCAACTCGCCGGCCGTTACCGCATAGATTCCCTTCGGCGCCTCGACCCTGATCCTGAAATCCTGGCGAAGGTTCACCGCGTGCGGATACCAGCCTGCGCCCGGCAGCAGAAAGGACCCTTTTTCCGTAATGGAGGCGGTCACTCCGAAGCCGGGATTGTCGAAGCTTGCCGGCTCCTCCTGGATGGGGTCGTTGAACACCGCCTCGTAGCGGATCATCACTGAAGCGATCCCCTGTTTATGGGACGTATCCGGGATAGTCAGCCTGCCGGCGTCGAAAGAATATTCGGTAGCGGCGCCATTGACCAGAACGGATGCAAGGCGGACCTGTTTCGCCAGCAGAAATGAAAGATCGCCTTTTTGCGGAGATTCTATCTGGATGGAGTCCTGCGCGAGAAGCAGGTGTCTATCGGGGTGAATCTCCACGCTCAGATCGTGATGGCATATTGCCGCGGCGAAAACCCAGCCAGGAGAAAGGAAGAGCAGAAACAGTGCGGAAGAAATGCAGAGGACCGGTCCTGTTATTCTTTTTCTGAAAGCCTCAAGCGTGGTGAAAAGCAAAGTATATGAGTACCGAAAGATCTGCGGCAAATTCATCAGCGGCAGGTTGGAACCATTTGCTCCCATGTAGCGCTCCTGTTTCCCGGATCGTGATTCATGCGTTGGAGTGCGCGGCTGCCGATAGTAGACCGTTTACCGCGAAAGGCTACCGCAAATATTCGGAAATATAAGGATGGAAAAACAATGTAAAAGCCTGAAACAGCACAGCGGCAATCGGAAAGGGGGGGAAACACCGCTCCGGCAGGTGTGTTTTTCTAACACGAAGAGCACGAAGGATGCACGAAGCACACGAAGGATTTGAACTGTTAAATCAATCGGCTACGCAATAATCTTGCTAAAAAAACAAGAAAATGGCGGATAGTAGTACGAAGAGAAGTGATCGATGGTTGCTGTAACTAAGTCAGGTATTGTTCATGGAGTATTCGATCTCGGCTGCAAGTCATGTTCGGTCCCTTGCGGTAAAACGAGGCCGGAGTTTGGGAACCAGCCGAAATTCATCAGCGGCAGGTTGAAAGCATTTGCTCCCATGTAGCGCTCCCGTTCCCTGGGTACCCTTCTCATTTTCCCTGTATCAACAGAGGCGTGGGCCTGCATCCAGGCGGAATCCCGCGCTCCAGCAGGTGCTGGGAGAGCATTTCCGCTATCTTCTGATGCACTATGCTCGAAGGGTGAAAATCGAATCTGCTCGCCTTGAACTCTTCCGGTGTGAAAAGGCGGGAAATAGGCGAAGTGTCAAGATAGCTGACCTGGTCCTTCTCAAGCTCTTTCCGGATGGTATCGAATTGAGACCCGTCGCCTTCAATCGATGGAAGCAGCAGTACGAGGCAGGGTATTCCCTTGCCTCCGGCGGTTTCTTTCATTTCCGGAAGGTAGTGATAAGAGGATGGAAGCTTCGATGTATCCCTGCCTCCCTCAGAGCGAGACTTGATCATCAGGATCATATCCCGGATAAAATAACTTGCATGAAACTCTCTCAGCACGGACTTCAACTGCGGGAGTTTATTCATTACTCGCGACACCGAGGTCTCCGAGTGCGTGTGATAGCCGGATGGATCGAGGCCGGGGGTGCGCGAGAGGTCGAAATCACCATATATGATGGCCGCCACGATCAAGTCGGGCTCGATAGCCGGCGTTCTATGCTTCAGAGTCGCATCCATTTCCTTGAGGCTGTAAGAGGAAACGCCGAAATTGAAGACCGTCACCCGGCGATCCGGACAGGCGCGACCGAGAATTTGTTCCAGCCTTACGGCATAGGTGTCCTCGGTTTTCACACCGTATCCAAAAGTGATGGAATCTCCGAGGAGCGCCACTCTGTATTCGTTTTCAGATTTGCCTCCATATGACCTGCCCGGCGTAAGGCTTCGCAACCCCAGCCGATCGGTGTGAATATATATGTTCCCATGAGCCCTGGCGTTTCGCAGGTCGGGCTTTATGACAAAAGGTATCTGGTCGTTTTCCGCAAAAGGCATATAAATGGGATCATAAAAATAAACCGTGGAGTAGCCGACCACCCTGACTGCAATTTCCAGAAAGACAAACGTGATGATTGAAATAATCGCGAGGCTCAATAGTAACCTGAAGAAAGTTTTCAAAATCTGTACTTTCCGCTACGCATTCATTCAATCAGTGCACGAGAGATCAGTTTTGCGATCAGCCCATAGCCCGTGACATTGGGATGGTTGTCGCTGGAGCTGGGGTACAGGGCGGCGCCTGCAAGGGCTGCCCGTTCCATTTCAGGAAGGGCGTCCAGGCACTGAAATCCTCCGGAAGTGATTTCTCGCTCCAGCCTGCGGGCAATTATCCTTTCATAATGAACCTGGCACTCATATTCCGCCGGAAGGGGCGTGTGATGCTGTTTGAAAAACTGATAATAGACACTTTCCTTTGTGGGAATGAAAACGAAGAGTACTTCATGCTTCTGACTTTTCCGCGACATCAGCTCCAGCACGCGGCAGGTCACTTTCAAACCATGAGCGACCTTTTCGTTCCTCAGATCGAGAGCGGTCAACACCATCGAGGGTTTGAAAACCGTGTCTATCTTGCTGGAATAGAACGTACCGGGTTGTGTCCTGTGTTTGCCCTTTTCGAAAAGAGCGCTTACGGCCGGCTTTAGCGCGTACTCATAGGTCATGGCATAAAAAATGGAATATATGCGAAAAAAAGAATGCACCTGCCATACCATTGATTCTTTGCTTTTCAATTGAATGGTAATCAGGTCCGGCTCCCAGTAGGCAGGTTCCTGCATTTCACAGGGGAAGGCACAGGGTTCGAAATCGGCGGCTTCGGGATCCTGCTCAGCTTCACGGCTCAGAAATCGCCAATATTCGTAGCCTTCCGACATTGAAAAGGCATCGGTTATGTCATTGCCGAGGTAAAAGACGATTACGATTTTCTCCGCTCCGGCCTGCCTGGCTTCATCGAGGAGATAGTAGTACTGCGCGGGGCCATAGCCGCCCATCCCCATATTGTACACCGGTTTTTTCAGAAGGCGTCCGAGCTGTTGCGGTATGGCATTCCTGCGCGCCACGTTGTTGCCGTAAGTGAAGGAGTCCCCGATACACACGATGGGAAAAGGGCCTCGTGCACTATCGTTTCGAAAACCTTTTTCGTCATGTCCCGACTGATAAGGAAGTATCCTGTGACCTAATATGGGATCTTTCTCAGGTTCGGCAGGGACTATATCCGATTTTGGATAGAAGATTCTCAACGCGGCTTCGCAGGCTGCAAGGGCCACGAGAAAGGACAATATAAGCAGAAAAACCTTTAGGGATTTTTCCCGTGTGATCGAAGTCATGCCCATGATCCCAGATAAATGCTCAAATCGAGTCCGAATCGAGCTTTACACGAAATCCTCAAATTATCAAGAATGATTCCAAGATGGTTCGGAGCTGGAAGTGAAGTATAGAATTGTCCGGTGCTGCGATGGTCCTCGGGATAAATTATCTGTTTGGAATTACTGCTTATATTGAAATTGCAGGTTGGAGATTTCACTGCGGTGATCAAAAAGATCACCGGGAATCACGGCATTTGTATATCTCGATACCGGAA
Source organism: uncultured Syntrophobacter sp. (assembly GCA_964539645.1). Taxonomy (GTDB): domain Bacteria; phylum Desulfobacterota; class Syntrophobacteria; order Syntrophobacterales; family Syntrophobacteraceae; genus SbD1. Next base: position 13,831 of record CAZIJV010000064.1, on the reverse strand, counting down.
ACGGCGCTCTGAGACAGAGCACCGCTTCATCGACGGAGGAACCGATGCACATTACCAGAACCATTGCCATCAATCGAACGCCTGAAGAAGTATTCGCGTTCTGGCAGGACTATGAAAACTACCCGAATTTTATGGAGGAAATCGAATCGGTAAGAATAAGCGGCGCCAAGCTTCTGCACTGGCGGACAAAGGAGCAGAATGGGAAAATTTCCGAGTGGGATACGGAAATAAGTATCAAAAAGCCGTTTTCCGAAATTACCTGGCGGTCCGTGAAAGACTCTGATGTCGATATAGCCGCTTCTGTGCGAATTGAACGCGCAACCGGCGGACGCGGCGCCTTTGTCAAAATGGAAGTTGATTATAACCCACCGGGCGGAATTATCGGGGAGGCCTACGTCAGACTGTTCGGGGAAGACCCGGAAAAGCAGATCAACAGAGCACTGCGCGCCTCAAAACAGATCCTGGAGACAGGCGGCGTCGTCGTATCGGATGCAAGCCTTCATCATATGAAGCACCCTGCCCGCCCCCCGGCGGAATCGGTGGACACTAGGGAACACCTGTAGGCGAAACTGCTTCCGCAGGCGGCAGAAGGAGGAAAATAGAAATGAAAGCAACTGTCTGGATGGGCAAAAGAGATATTCGCGTGGAAAACGTCCCCGATCCCGTAATTCTCGATCCGCGGGATGTAATCGTGAGGATAACCACAACGGCGATTTGCGGTTCCGATTTGCACCTGTACAACGGCTTTAATCCGATGATGAAGAAGGGTGACATCCTCGGGCACGAGTTCATGGGGGAAATCGTTGAAGTGGGGAGCGCGGTCAGGAAGCTCCGCGTTGGGGACAGGGTCGTGGTGCCGTTTCCAATCGCCTGCGGGAGTTGTTTCTGCTGTCAAAAGGGTTTGTTCTCACTCTTTGCGAGAACTCAAACCCCAATGCTTCACTGGCCGAAAAACTCATGGGTTACCCTACGGCCGGGATCTTCGGCTATTCGCACATGATGGGAGGTTTTGCCGGCGGACAGGCGGAATATGCCCGGGTTCCCTTCGCCGATGTGGGACCGATAAAAGTCCCGGATGAGTTGAGTGACGAACAGGTGCTGTTTCTGTCCGATATTTTTCCTACCGGGTATATGGGTGCGGAGATGTGCAACATCCAGCCGGGCGATACCGTCGCGGTCTGGGGCGCGGGACCGGTAGGGCAGTTTGCGATGAAGAGCGCTTTTCTGCTTGGGGCGGAGCGCGTCATCGGAATAGATCGATTTCCCGAGCGCCTTCGGATGGCGCGGGACAAGGTAGGAGCAGAGACTCTCAACTATGAGGAATCAAGTATTCTGGAAGCCCTCAAGGAAATGACCGGCGGGCGGGGACCCGATTCCTGCATCGATGCGGTCGGGATGGAAGCCCACGGACCGGCTCTCCAGTATGCCTACGACAGGGTAAAGCAGGCGACGATGCTCGAGACCGACAGGCCCATTGCGTTGCGTGAAGCTATCATGGCATGCCGCAACGGCGGCACGGTATCGGTCATCGGAGTCTATGCGGGTTTTGTCGATAAGTTCCCGATGGGTTCCCTCATGAATCGGTCTCTGACCATTAGAACCGGGCAGTGTCACGTCCAGAGATATCTGCCTGAGTTGCTGGAGCGCATTCAGAAGGGTGAAATCGACCCGAGTTTTGTGATCACACACCGGATGCCGTTGGACGATGCGCCGAGGGGATACGAAATCTTCTCCAACAAGGAAGATGAATGCATCAAGGTGGTGCTGAAGCCGGATCGCAGCCGTACGATTCACTAAGCCGTCTAGCTAGTCCAGCCCGAACTGCTCTCGCCAGTCGTCATTTTTGGCCCATTCGGGCTGGCCTGCTTTTGAGAAGAGGCAGTTTTCGATCACCAGGTAATCCATTTCCGTTCTCATGAAGCACTGGTAGGCGTGCTCGGGAGTGCAGACGATGGGCTCGCCCCGCACGTTAAAACTGGTGTTGACGATGACTCCGTAGCCGGTCTTTTTCTTGAAGGCATCGATGAGCTTCCAGTACCTTTCGTTTGTCGCGGCGTTAACGCTCTGAATCCTGGCTGAGAAATCGACGTGGGTGACCGCCGGAATATCCGAGCGGAGGTGGTATAGTCTCTCCCAGAGGCCAAGTTGGACATAGTTGTCCGGAAGGTTCCGCCTTCGGCTCTCGCATACAGGGGCGACGAGCAGCATGTATGGGGAGGGGCGGTCGATATCGAAATATTCGGCGATATCTTCTTCCAGGACCGAGGGCGCAAAAGGACGAAATCCTTCCCGGTACTTGATTTTCAGATTCAGTTTCTTCTGCATTTCCGGGTTGCGCGGGTCTCCGAGTATGCTCCGATTTCCGAGGGCGCGGGGGCCGAATTCCATTTTGCCCTGGAACCATCCCACCACTTGCCCCTCTGCCAGAAGGCCGGAGACGTCATCGAACAAGCGGCCGAAATCGGGGTATTCCTTGTACGGAGCGTTGTATTTCCTGGCCAGCTTGTGGACGTCCGTGGTGGAAAAATGGGGCCCCAGGTAGGCGCCCTGCATTGCATCCCCGCGGTCCGCAACAGCGCGATCCATTCCCTTCCAGACGTGCCAGGCCGCACATGCCGCGCCCAGTGCGCCTCCCGCATCTCCCGCGGCGGGCTGAATCCAGAGGTCGTCAAAGATTCCGGCATTCAGGAGTTTGCCGTTTGCAACGCAGTTGAGCGCGACCCCTCCGGCCATTACAAGATGCCTGCTGCCCGTCAGCTCTCTGGCCGTGCGGGCAAGGCGCAATACGATCTCTTCAGTCACCTCCTGAAAGGCAAGGGCCATGTTCATGTGATCCCGGCTCAGTTCGGTCTCGGCCTCGCGCCGGGGGAAGCCGAAAAGCTCGGCCCATTTTTCATCGTTGCACATTCGAAGACCGGTGCAGTAGTCGAAATAATCCATGTTGAGAAGAATCGAGCCGTCCTCACGGATATCGACCAGCGACTCCAGCACCTTCTGTTTGCACCGGGCGGTTTCCTCTTCGTTCCCCCGCCCGTAGGGCGCAAGTCCCATCAGCTTGTATTCCCCGCTGTTTACTTTGAATCCGCAGTAATAGGTCACGGCGGAATAGAGAAGTCCAAGCGAATGGGGGAAGTCCATCTGCCTGAGTATCCGGATTTCTTTTCCGCTTCCGTGGCCGATAGTCGAGGTGGCCCATTCGCCCACTCCATCCACCGTCAGAATAGCAGCCTCATCGAAGGGCGAAGGGTAAAACGCGCTTGCGGCATGGGACAGGTGATGTTCGGGAAAAAGCATTTCGGCTTTTCCGGGAGCGATTTTGCCCAGCTCTTCTTTTATGAGCCCGCGCATGAAGAGCTTTTCTTTGATCCATATGGGAATTGCGGTTACGAAGCTCCTGATTCCGCGGGGAGCGAAGGCGTGGTAGGTTTCCAGCAGTCTTTCGAATTTGAGAAAAGGTTTGTCATAGAATGCAATGGCGGTAAGTTCGCTCAGGGAGGTGATCGAGGCCTCACCGAGAACGTACCTGATTGCATTTACAGGAAAGGAGGAGTCATGTTTTTTTCTGGTAAACCTTTCCTCGTGCGCGGCGGCCAAAATCTTCCCGTCAGCCAGGAGGGCCGCTGCACTGTCATGATAGAAAGCGGAAATGCCCAGGATGTATTCGGCCATTGTTTCCCTAGAACAATGCATAAATGAACGGAGCTATGGCTGAACCGCCGGACAAGACTATGAGTCCGCCCAGAAAAAGCAGGGTGAGGATCACCGGCAGGAGCCAGTACTTTTTTCGAACTTTCATAAAGCCCCAGAGATCTTTAACGATATCCATCTGTTCTTTTCCTTAGTAAGGGCGGTCCATATCCTCGGGAGTAAAGGTGTGGTCGCGCACCGTGAAAACCGAGGAACTGTCCTTTTTCCATTTCTTGAGATGAAGCGAATCGTAGCCGAGCATTCTCCTTATCACGCCGATGGGAACGACCAGGGCGGCGAATGCGATGGAGAGTATCAACCTGGAGACAAAGCTTCCCAGGAAAATGGAGAAATTGAACCAGGCGGAAGCCAGGGTTTTGTAAATGGGCGGATAGATCACATTTACCAGCAGGACCAGAATGGCGGCCTGAAGAGGCCACTTCTGCTCCGTGAACCAGGCGGTTATCAACAGGGCCAGCGTAACCACCATTCCGAAATCTTTGCTCTGCTCTCTGGTAGCGCCTTTGAAAAAACTCAACTTCATCATCTACCTCGAACTCTCTTTTCACGAATAACGAACACCCGCATACGGGCCATGCTAACGTTTCCGCACACCCTTAGTCCAGTTCAAACTGCTATCGGGCTGCCTCGATCAGGCTGACCGAGTGGGGCGGCAGGGAAATGCCGGAGGACAAGGTCTCGAAAGACCCGGCGCCGGGGAGAACAGCGCCGGAGTTTGTCTCATTGTGAGCAGCCGGACCGGGTCCCGCGAGGGTGGTGAGCTTTGCCGGCGAATTGTCGAACCCCGCGGCCCGGATGGAGCAGGAAACGGGCGACGACAGTGAGCGGTTTATCACGAGGAGCGCGAGTTGCTTCCCGTTTTCGGAAAGGGTGGCGACGGCATTGACCAGGGGAACCTCACGGCTCGCCGAGACATTTCCCACAGGAGCCGGATTGAAGGCAGGGCATTTCACCTTCGTGCCTGCGACTCTCGGCAGCAGGGATTTCCCGGCCATCTTAAAAGCATGATACTGCGGCCTCAGTACGCGTACTCCGCTCTTCCAGTCATAACGGATAAGAGCCGTCTGGTTGCTTCCATGCAGATTCCAGCCGGTGGCGAGGTTTACCCCGAGAGATGCCCTTTCGCGAATCAGTCCCGCAAGTAAGTCTGTATCATATACTGTCCGCGCCAGATTGGAGAAATCGGCGCCGTCTTTGGAATCGACCGGCCAGATACCATATTCGGTAATAGCAAGCCCAACCGATTTCGAAGGGCCTGAGTCGAGCATGGAGCGGACCTCTTTCAGGTCGGCGAGAGCCTGATCGGCGCCCGCCATTATAGCGCTGAACCATTCTCTGCTGCTATAGTCGGCCTTCTTCCTGGTCGCCGCTGGATAATAGGGATGGATGACGAGAAAATCCATATCCCTGCCCGCGGTCCGGATGATGACGGGGTTCCATTCATCGAACTGGTCGGCGAAACCCCGCCCGTGTGGAGAACTCATGCCCACGGCGCCTACTTTTATCCGGGGGTCCACCGATTTCATCGCCTTCGAGAAAAGCAGGAAATCCCGGGCGTACTTCTTTGCCTGCGTATACCCCTTTTCGCTCTCATCGAAGACTTCGTTGCCGACTTCCCAGAACAGAACCCGAAAAGATTCCGGAAAGCCGAAGCTTTTTCTCTTTTGCGCCCAGTACCCTATGGTCTTCCAGTCGTTTCCTTCATCGTCGATGCCGAGAGGCCGGTTATCGGCGACTGTGCCGTTGCAGAAGGCCACAAAGGCAGCGGCCCGTTTTATGCGCTGATTGAGTGAGGCCGACGTTGAAATGGCCCCGGTCCGATCCAGGCCGGTCCCGTAGTTGACGGTGATAATCACGGTTGAGCCCAGTGTCCTGGCCGTCTTCATGTGTTCGACAATACCGTAGTTGTTTAGCATCCAGTCCGGCTGTCCCTGCCGGGAGTCGGGCCGAACCACCGTCCCTGCGGGATGAGGGAAGGATGCCCCCCATACGCCTTCCAGGCGGTTGTTGCGGAGGTCCAGAAAAAGAAAGGGATCTCCCAGGGGGCCTCCAGAGGAGTCCAGGAAGCGAGCTTTCCTGATCCCGCGCCAGTTCGGCGCTTCTTCGAGCGTGATGGCGCTGTCCGTCTTCCCCGCCGCGGTAAGAGTACGGACCCCCAGACCGTCCTCCCACATGTAGAGATCGGATACGCTCCCGCCGGGAAAGCGCAGAATCCCCGGAGAAAGAGCCTGGATATGAGGCAGAGCTCCATGCTCTATACTGTCGGTCGCCGTGTTCCAGAGGCCGTTGCTGAGCAGAATGTTCTGGCCGAGGAGAAGCCTGGTGAATGAATCAGCCGTGGAATCGGTGTCCACGGTTATGAGTACGGAATCCTTCTCCCGCGCAGCCGCTGCCTGGCCGGAAAGCACGTAGCACGTCAGCAGGAAAAATGCCGAGAATAAGGCCGCTATCCGCGAAATTTTCTGCATTCAATTGCCTCTTGTAAAACCGCTGCAATTCGGGATGCCTGCCGCTCCCACGTCCAGTTTTCTTCGACGGTCTTCCTGGCGCAGGCGCCGAGTCTCATTCTCAACTCCCGGTCCTTTACCAGGGTCTCCATTTTCGAGGCAAGAGCGGAGTAATCGCCGGGCTCATAGAGCATGCCGTTGCATCCATCATGGACCAGTTCCTTTATCTGTCCAAGAGCGGTAATCACCGAGGGCTTGCCTGCCGCCATGTATTCCAGCAGTTTCATGGATGAGCCGTAGAAGAGATAATCATCCCTGTATGGGCTGATGAGTACGTCCATCACGCTGAGGTAGCGCGGAACGAGGGCGTGAGGAACACTACCCGTAAAAATCATGCTCTCCTTCAGACCCGCTCCATACGCCATCGACTGCATTTTATCCCCGACCGGACCCGCTCCGACAAATAAAAACACGGCTTTGGGATTATTCCGGCAAATCTTTCCGGCGATATCAATGAATACCCGCAGATCGGAGAAGAACTGGAAACTACCTATATACCCGACAACCACACGATCTTGAAGCTTATACCTGTCAACGACCTCCGGATCGGGAATTCCCGGACGGAAAGCCTCGGCGTCGATCCCGTTCGGGACGACATGTATCTTTCCGGCATCCAGTCCGTAACGGACAAGAAAACCCTTCAATATTTCCGAAATACAGATCACCCGGTCGGCCTTGCGCATGACCAGCCCTTCGAGCAGTCGTCCGAGTCCAGGGTAGCGGTAGTACTGGGGATAGAAAAGAGAGTATTCATATTCCAGGGGGCCATCGGCAAATACGACGTAGGGAATGGATTTCTTCCGGGCCGTCAGGAGACCTGAGAAGTTGCAGTATGAGCTGACGGAAAGGAGTACGTCCGGCCGGAAGGAATCGAGAAGGCTGTTCTCCTCGATGACATAGCGATAATTTTTCCAGACCAGTTTCGGAACGTGCCCGTAGCGGCGCAAAACCGGGAACTGTTTTAGCCCGGCAGGTTGATTGCCCGCGCAATCGGAATCGGCGGCCCTGGGGTTTCGAAACCGGAGGTCCACTTCATGACCGAGTTTTACAAGGGCCGAGGCGATGGAGCGAATCTGGGCGGCAGCGCCCATTGCAGTGCCGTCGACCTCCCAATGATAGTTGAAGTAGGATATCTTCACGTTTTCCTCTGAGCGTCAAATCCCGCGGCTTTCATCATCGCGCAGGGCCTTCGAAGGCCTGGATGCCGGCGCTTTGAAGCACTGAGCCAGAACCCTCGATCCAAAAAGGGGAAGGCCTACCAGATAGCGCGAGGCGGTCCTCGGTTCCTGGACCATCCTGTATACCCATTCGAAACCTCTCCGCCTCCATTTTGCGGGAATGCGCTGAAGCTCCCCGGCAACGATTTTGAACATGCCCCCGCAGGTAAGAGCCAGTGAGGCCTGAATTCTATCACGATATTTTTGAACCCACACGGCTTGTCTGGGTTCGCCGGCGCCCACCCAGAGAATATCCGGTTTTTTTTCGTTTATCAGCGAAATGACCTCTTCGTCCCGGCCTTGAAAATAGCCGTGATGGACGCCCACTATATTGAGATCCGGCCACTGTCTCAGTGTGTTTTCCCGGGCTCGCTCCGCCAGTCCCGGCTCCCCGCCGAGCAAAAAGAAACTGTAGCGCTTTCGCACAGCCAGGGCGCACGCTTCCGGCCAGATATCGGTGGTCGTGAGCTTTTCGGGCAGATTTTTTCTCAAAATACGGGCGGCGAGCAACAGGGATGCCCCATCGGCGTAGAGTAGATCGGCATGAAGAAGAGCGTGATAAAACTGAGGGTATTCGTAGGTGAGATTGAATGAGTGAGCGTTGAGTCCGTAAGCTGTTGAGCATCCCGGCTCACGGATAAGCCTCTCCAATCTTTCCAGGACGGATGCCATCGTATGGCGTTCGATCTGGAGCCCGAGAATTTCCACACTTTCGTTCACGTCGGTCCTTTCGTGATGTAAGCAACAGACCCAAAAGCGCTTCACGTAAGGGCTCGGAGACGCAAACAAAAGAAAGAGGAGAAGGGAGGAAAGAGGAAAAAAACTCCCCCTTCAGGCTTAGGCAAAGCCTTCCCTCAGCCACTCGCGGCCTTGGTAAAACCAGCTTCTCGGATACCGCCCGGTGGTTTACGCCCCGGGTAAGCGGTTACCGTGAAGCAGCCGGTGGCGCTGTTCTCTGCGAATGTGTCTTATGAGCCCCGGATCCTTTGTTCTCTGGATTAAGGGATCGAAATAGCTTGAGAAAAAACCGTAGAGGAAAGCTACTCCGCCCAGTATCCATGGAGGTTCGAGCATTCGATAAACCCCGCGTATCAAGGCAAAGGCGGGATCAGTTCCCACCGCATAAGCTCCCTGACCCCAGGTGATTCTTCCCCGCACTTTCCCCAGGGTCGAACTCTGCATGCGATGGTGAAAAAACACCGCCTCCGGATCGGATAGAGTTATCCACCCATGCCTTCGTGCATCCGTCTCGTCCAGGATGTCCCAGCCGTAAATAGGCTGGGGGCCGCCAATCTGCTCAAAGCAGGCGCGCCGGTAAAACTTTGCCATCCCGGGAACATGAAAACTTGCATAGCGTTCCGGAAATACTTTGCCGTCGATCTTCAGGTACCCTATACCGCTGGCCATTCCGACCCGGAAATCATCGAAATGGGAAAGAATGGTTTCGATGGTTTTTTCCCCGAATTCGATGTCGCAATCCATCTTTGCAATGACGTCAAAGGCATCGTCGCCTATATGCTCGACTCCGAACCTGAAGGCGCTGACCACTCCCGGGCCCAGTTGGCGCACTCCGGTGCGGTCCCGGCGAATAAGCTCGATCCAGGGGTACTTTGCCGCATAGCGGGCGACGATGTCTCCAGTACCGTCGCTGCTGCCGTCGTCCACAATTATCCACCGATCCGGATGGCGGCTCTGGGCGACCATCGAATTCAGTGTAATGCCGATATATTTGCTCTCGTCGCGTGACGGGCTGATGACCACGAGGCGCCTACTCATGCCGGTCTCTCTCCTCTTCCCCGGACGTGCTTCCACCAGACGGCGAAAACGAGCAGCGCCCAAAGCTGCCGGGAGTAATCGTATTGACCGCGGACATGATCGGCGATCATCGAATCAATATGGCCAATATTGAAGTAGCCGCTTTCCGCGAGAATTTCCCGGAGGCGGTAATCTCTTACGTAATCTTCGAGCTTTCTTTGGAGCCAGAACTCGAGCGGAGGATTGAAGCCCCGTTTCTTTCTGTTGAGAATAGTCCGGGGCAGCCAAGGCTCAAGGGCTTCCTTGAGCAGGTGTTTGGTCCGAAGTCTCTTGAGCTTGAGATTCAACGGAATGGAAAAAGCGAATTCAACGAGGTTGTGATCGAGAAGCGGGACCCTGATTTCCAGCGATTGGGCCATACTCATTTTGTCAGCCCTGTTCAGCATCACTTCGGGCAGGTAGACAGTGAGGTCGGCCAGGCATGCCTGGGAAATCGGGTCCAGATTCCGGGCGGAGGCCGGCACGGAGCGAAGCGCCTCCAGATAGGGAAACTGCTCCGCCTTTTCGGAAAACTCCGGCGAGAAAAGCTGCCGCAGTCCCGCCCGGGAGAAGATCGATACCTTGCTGCAATAGTCTTCGAAAGGGGAGAAAAAGGAGCTTTGGATAATCCGCTCCAGGCGGTGTCGAAAGTAGCCGAAGCGTGACGATCCGAAATTTGGAACCCCCGAGATCATCGAGAGCTGCAACCTGCGCAGCGGCTCGGGGATGCGGTTCAACCATTCATTTATTCGCATACCCTGATAGTGGGTATAACCGGCGAAAAGCTCGTCGCCTCCTTCTCCGCTGAGTACGACCTTGACCTCACGGCGCGTGAACTGCGAAAGCAGGTAGGTCGGCAGGATGGTTGCATCGGCCATTGGCTCGTCAAGATGCCATATCAACCGGGTAAGGAGTTCCATGGGAGCGGCGGAGAGGCGGAAACTCCTGTTTTTTCCGCCCAGGTGTTTGCTCACCGCCTGAGCGTAAGGCAGTTCGTCATATTTCGAGACATCGAAGCCAACGCTGAAGGTGGGGACTTCCACGGCGCCCACCCGCGCCGCGGCCGCTGCAACTGCACTGGAGTCCACTCCTCCTGACAGAAAAATGCCCAGCGGGACGTCCGATACCAGTTGCATCTTCACCGCATCCGAGATCCGATGGCGCAGTTCTTCGCACAGAACGTCAGGCGGTTTTCCGATATGGTTCCGGTTCAGGGGATGCCAGTACCGCCGTGTATCCAGGCGCCCGTTCTGCGCGATGAGGATTTGGCCCGGCTGGAGCTTGAAGATGTTCTCGTAAATGGTGCGGGGCGCCGGAATATAAAGGTGTGAGAAGTAATCGAAAACGGCGCGGTCGCTGACAGCCGGATTTTCTCCGGGCACGAGCAGCAGGCTTTTTATCTCCGAGGCGAAAGCGATCAACTGTTTCCTGACCAGGTAGTAGAGCGGTTTGATGCCGAGCCTGTCCCTGGCCAGAAGGAGCTTTCGCCTGTTCCCGTCCCAGATGGCAAAACCGAACATGCCGTTGAGGCGCTCTACCACATTTTCGCCCCAGGCTTCATAGCCGTGGATGATCACCTCAGTATCCGAAGCGGTGCGAAAAATGTGCCCCATGGCTGCCAGTTCTGTTCGCAGCTCTTTGAAATTATAAATCTCACCGTTGAAGACGATGTGAATGGAGTCGTCCTCATTGGACATAGGCTGATGGCCGCCGTCGAGATCGATGATGCTCAAGCGCCGGAAACCCAGCCCCAGGCTGCCTTCCCGGAAAAAGCCAAAGTCATCCGGACCGCGGTGCTCCAATACATTGGTCATCCGCTCCAGTTGGAGAGGCTCCACCTGCTGACCGTTCCAATAAAGAAGACCGCTTATCCCGCACATGTCAGTTCCGTACCGCGTCTGTCTTAAAGAGGTTGAAGAGCCGGCTTGCGCTCCGGTGGATGTTGAATTCTCTCTCCACAATCTCTCTCCCGCCGCTGGAGAGTCTTTCTGCAAGGTCCCGGTCCTGGATTATCCGGACCATGGCATGCGCGAGCGCTTCCGGGTCTTCGTGCGAAACCAGCAGGCCGGTCTGCTCATCGAGTATTAATTCCGGAATGCCGCCGATACGGGTTGAAATGGTGGGAATTCCCATCGCCATGGCTTCCATGAGGGCCACCGGAATGCCGTCGTGATTACCCTTTTCTTCCTCCGATTTTCCGTAGCAGCAGGGGAGGGCGAACAAGTCCGCTCTTTCGAGGGAATTCCTGACGTTCTCGGCCAGGAGCTGACCGACGAGCGTTACGGCGCCGGAGAGACCAGCCGCGCTGATTTGTCCTTCGAGCCTCGCCCGCTCCGGACCCTCTCCGATTATCTCGCATCGGGTCTCCACCCCCATCTCTTTTAGAATCCCGCATGCGCTGACCAGGGTGTGAAAGCCTTTATTGTCCGTTAGGCGGCCCACTGAAAGAATGAGGGGGGGATTGTGCAGGGAATGGAACTCCGGGATGTATTTTTCGCAGTCGATTCCGCAGCGAACAATGTGAATTTTCGAAAGATCCGTAGCCTTGAACAAGGGCAGCAGATAGTGGGTTATATTAAACCGGCTGACCGTGACCACGAATCGGGCGGCTGCCAGCTTCCGGTTCATCAGGATGCCGTCGATAATCATTTCATAAATTGAGTGTAAAGTGAAACTGAAGGAAATCTTGGCCAAGGCCGCTGCCATCATAGAAACCGCGGTCGATACGTTGGCGAAATGGGCGTGAATGTGCGTAACCCCTGTTTTGCGTGCGCGGAGCGCAAGGAGGGGCGCCGGCAGGAAAAATTTGAAGCAGCGTAAGCGCAGATCCCAGCATCTCTCGGCAGTGAGCACGTATTTCCACAGGCAGCCGAAGTACCTGTGAGGCAGGGCGAGAGCGAAGAAGATGTGAGCGAGCCAGAATTGCGGATTGGCGGGGCATGTGAGCACTTCGACTTCCGAATTCAGTTCCGGTGCTTCCGGGTGAATGACCTCGGGGTTGAACGGATGGATACTAAACGGCCTGATAGTCAGTCCCAGCTTTCTCAAAGCGGCGATTTCCCGCACGACAAAAGTCTCGGACAGTGAGGGAAGTATTCGTCCGACGTATGCGATAACAGGTTTGTTTTTTCGCCGCATTATGGCTTTTCCACTCCCGAAGAGTCTTTTATGAGGGAGACTGCTATACAAAGAAGCTATTCCCGCTCATTTTCAATATCGGGAGATTTACCCGGTAGCTTAAGGGTGTGAGAAAACTATTACTTATATGCGACGAAGGTAAACGCTCCGGTTGAGTGTCTGATCCTTCTATCTTCGAGATCCTTTTTCCTCAGGAGCGAAGCGAGTTTCCGCCACAACTCGTAAGTGGATGAAAGCCGGGATGAATGGAAGCCTAATCCTCCACATCCCTGAAGGGTTCCCGGTTCATATAGCCGGACAGCCGCCTCTGATACCTGGAAGCTATTTCGCTTCTTTGTGAATCGGGAACTTTGCCGAGCAACTCGATGGCTTTCTTTTGTTCTTCCACTGCTTCTGCGAACGAGCCGGATTCGGCGTAAGCAGCGGCAAGAGTATCGTGGTAATAGGGCTTGGCGCCGTCGAGTTCGACTGCTTTCCTGGCCATTCTGACTGCTTCCTCGCCGTTTCTGAAGTCCGGGTTGGGGCAGGTAGCCAATATCCATGCTATGGAGTTGCATGCCAGTGAGGAGGAGTTTCTGCTGAGCTGCAAACCTCTTTTCAAATCATTCAACGCTTGAGCGTATTCGAGTTTGCTCTTGTATGCCAGGCCGCGCAGCACCAGGTTCTCAAAATTGAGCGGATTCTTTACTATGGCCGTATTCAAATGATTGATAGCAGCATTGAACTGACCCGATTCATAATAAGCGCTGCCCAGAAAGTAGCAGACATCGGCAATTCGCTCCGGATTATCTTCCTTTTCCAGGAAGAAATTGAAATCCTCAATTGCCTTCTGATTCAGCCCCTTGGCCAGGCAGGCTCTTCCCCGCCAGTAGTATCCCCAGGGATGATTATTGAAATTCCGAAGAACCTGGTTGGAAAGATCGTATACGTTCTGGTGCTTTCCCTGCGCGTATAACGCTCCCAGTTTGCCTATATATGGCTGAAGCGCTCGAGGTCTCAGAGAAATTGCCTTATCGTAATCGGCTATGGCCTTATCGTGCATCCCTAAGGTAAAGTAAACGGTGGCCCTGTTATAGCGGGCCACCGGGTCATAAGGCTTCTTTAGAATTATCCGGCTGTAGGTTTCGATGGATTCGTAGTAATCCGTAGTCCTGTTGAGGTAGGTAGGTATTTCTCCGACATCGGATTTTTTCTTATCGGTAGATGCCGCACTAACATTTTCAGCGGTAACGGACTGAAAAAGAACCAGCAAGATAAGAAAAACCGAAGTACCGCTGATGCCGAAATACATATCGCTACCATATCGATGAATAGGTCATTGAATCCTGTCGGACCTATATAGAGCTGACCCAGACGCGAAATCAGTTGAAAAGAATACCCGCCAGTTGTTCATTGATTTCTTTAATGACGACGGGTGCGGCTCTTTTGGAACGACGGCCCGAGACGGAGCGAGTCTGACAATATACT
>CAZIJV010000063.1:0-30439 GCA_964539645.1 uncultured Syntrophobacter sp. | reverse complement strand
TGTGGGGGCATGTGTGGGTAATTGTAAGTAAAAACCGTGCCCACCCTACGCTTGCCCATAGCACTGTGATGATTTTGCAGACGCGGGTGGTTGGGCTTGAGCAGCCTGCCCTACTACTATTTTTATCATCCCGGCGTGTTCCTCTAAAAATGAAGTTTCATAAGCCCGGGATTTGCATCGGGGTGTGATGAGCGAGATGATATCCGGTTACTCTATTATGTGAAACATGAAGAGGCATCTTGTAACAGGTGATGTATGTTCAATGAAATTCCCGGACTTCAACCTCTATACCTGACACTTAAGGTCGCCGGTGTTGCAACGCTTCTGGCGTTTCTCAGCGGTGTCGCGCTCTCTTTTCTGCTCGCAAAGGGAAGGTTCTGGGGGAAAGAGTGGCTGGATGCTTTTCTGACGTTGCCCCTGGTCCTGCCGCCTACAGTGCTCGGCTACTATCTCATTGTCCTTGTCGGCAGAAACGGTTGGATCGGAAGATGGCTCCACGAAGCCTTAGGGATAACGCTCATGTTCACCTGGCAAGGCGCCGCGCTGGCGGCCACGGTCGTCTCGCTGCCGCTGGTTCTTAAATCCGCCCGGACAGCCTTCGAGAGCGTGGACCAGGACCTGGAAAAGGCGGCGCGAACGCTTGGACTGTCCGAGGTCAAGGTTTTTTTTCGTGTCTCTTTTCCTCTCGCCTGGCGTGGGATTCTTGCCGGGACAATGCTCACCTTCGCCCGCGCGATGGGAGAATTCGGCGCCACTCTGATGATTGCCGGCAATCTGCCCGGCAAAACGCAGACCCTTTCTTTGGCGGTCTATGACGCGGTTCAGGCCGGAAACGACAGCCTGGCGGCGACCCTGGTGATCATCACGTCGCTTGTGTGCATTATCGTTCTCGTCTCCTCAGGGAGAATTCTCAAAACCAATTATCTCAAGGAGGTTAATCAATGAAACGCGCTATCTGTTGTCTCGTCCCGCTGCTGCTCTGCATGACTGTGCTGCCCTTGTGTTACGTTGGAGTCGCCTGTGCCGAGCAGGAACTGATTGTTTCCGCGGCCGCGAGCCTGACCAATGCTTTCGGGGAGATAGGGAAAAAATTCGAGAGCGCCAATCCTGGTACGAAAGTTGTTTGTAATTTTGCGGCTTCGGGCGCTCTGCTTCAGCAGATCGACAAGGGCGCGCCCGTGGACGTTTTTGCCTCCGCCGACCAGAAGACGATGGACCAGGCCGCTGAGAAGAAGCTCATAGTTCCCGAAACCCGGAAGGATTTCGTGAAAAACAAACTGGTTCTTATCGTTCCTTCGGCAAGCAAGGCCCAGGTTAAGGAGCTTAAAGAACTTGCGCCCGGCGGCTTTGCAAAGATCGCCCTGGGCAACCCGGAAAGCGTTCCGGCCGGACGATACGCTCGGGAAGTTCTCACCAATGAAGGCATCTGGGAGCAGCTTAAAGCCAGGTACATCTTCGGCGAGTCCGTGCGCCAGGTGCTCGATTACGTCGTCCGCGGCGAGGTGGATGCGGGGTTTGTATTTGCCACGGATGCAGCGGTAGCGAAAGAACGAGTCAGGGTGGTGCTCGAAGCTCAAAAACACAAGCCGATCACTTACCCGATCTCGGTAGTGGGCGCCACGAAGAATAAGAACCTGGCCGGACGGTTCGTCAATTTCGTTTTGAGCAAGGATGGCCAGGAAATCCTTTCCCGGTATGGCTTCTCAAAACCCTGATATGTTGATCCAGGTTGATATAGAAAAAACACTCTCTTCCCGTGGGAGAAGCTTTGCCCTCAAAGCGGTTTTCTCCTCCGGGGAGAGATTTGTCGTCCTTTTCGGCCCTTCCGGGTCAGGGAAAACTCTCACATTGCAGTCCATCGCAGGGCTGCTGACTCCCGACTCTGGCATGATCAAGCTCAAGGAGAATGTGCTCTTCGATTCAAAGACCGGAATCGATATGCATCCGCAGCACCGCAAAATCGGCTACGTCTTTCAGGACTACGCCCTGTTTCCGCATCTTACGGTTTTCGAAAACATCGGTTTCGGTTTACGGAAAAGTTGGCCAAAACCCCTGACATCGGGTGACAGGCGAAAAGTAGGGGAGTTTCTCGATCTCTTCGAGATCCCACACCTTTCGGCAAGTCTTCCTTCCGATCTGTCCGGGGGCCAGCGGCAGCGTGTAGCCCTGGCGCGGGCGCTCATCCGAAATCCTGAGATCCTGCTCCTGGACGAGCCTTTCTCAGCCATGGATACTATGCTCCGCATGAGGCTCCGCCAGGAGCTTCTCAAGCTGCTGGCCTGCTTCGACGTACCGGTTATCATGATCACCCATGACCCTGAGGATATCCGGACTTTTGCCGAGACCCTGGTAACCTACGACACGGGACGGGTAATTGAAATCCGGCATGGTCTAAAAACGGAGACTGCTGAACTGTGTGAAGCATACACTTTGTGACAAAGTCAAAATGCTCATTCATTTTTGGTTTGACTTCTATGCTCGACCTGCCATTATGCGCTTGATGGCATAATGCTGGTGTATGTCAGGTCATGG
Source organism: uncultured Syntrophobacter sp. (assembly GCA_964539645.1). GTDB lineage: Bacteria > Desulfobacterota > Syntrophobacteria > Syntrophobacterales > Syntrophobacteraceae > SbD1. The sequence goes on along the minus strand of CAZIJV010000063.1, from coordinate 27,907 downwards.
TGATTGCCCCCCAAGAAAAGGAGAAAATCATGAAACTGAGTACCAGGAACGTTATCAAAGGCAAGGTTGTGGATGTGAAATTGGGTCAGGTTGCGGCGAAAGTAAAGGTTGACATCGGAGGTGGTAACGTCATCACTTCGGCTATCACCGTTGATGCCGTCAATGATCTCGGCATCAAAGTGGGTGACGAAGTGTGCGCACTCATCAAGGCCACGAGCGTGATGATCGGTAAGGAATAGTCCATCTCGTGGAAACGGGGGGCTGCCTCGTTTCCGCGTCTCTTTAGAAAGTCAGACAAACCTCGTTTTCTTCTCTCCTTGGCTTCCTCCAGCTTCGTTCCGATTATGGTGCGCTCCGGTGCGGAATATGCCGTTGCCTTGGCGAAGGGGAGGTCTCACGCACACGAGGTTTTGATGAAAAACGCCGTGCACTTGCGACTCAGGCAAGAATTGACCTGATCAGTCCATTTCAGACTTCTATCACCAGTTCTTTGCTCCGCCTATCGGAGCGAGCATATGCCAAATCTTCTGCTATCATGAGTTGATAGGCCTTCCTTATGTTTTGTTCCAACTCTTCCAACGTCTGACCCTGACAGGAAATCCCAGGGACTTCTCTTAACCGTCCAACAATCCAGCCTTCGGCAATCCAATATTCCAGCGTAAAAGTTTTCTGCACGTTAAATGCCCGTCAAATGTCCCAATGGCTCTTTGTACTGTCCGCATTAATTTTGCCCGGACTGGCTGTGCGAATAGCCGAAGAATACATTAGAATGCCTGGAGGGACAACGCTAATTGCAGTTCACCCTTGTCGCACTTCACACTCGCCAGTCAATGGCATTTCGTCGGCTTTCCCAGGTTGGCGCGTATAGCTGCCCCAGCAATAATATCTTGCGGCATTCTGGTCCAAACGCAATTAGCCGCAAAAAAGAAACCGGGCCGAAGCCCGGTCAGCACAGGGAGATGATCACGCACAGGAAGATGATCACCTGGTCGCACTATTACAGAAAGAAAGCGTTATGTCAAGAAAAACATAAAGCCTCCGGAAACATTTATTCGGTGCTGCAATGTGTGGCTGAATCTCACAAAAATCGGTCCGGGCCGCAGGCAAATACCGCGGTCAGGCCTTTGATTGCTAACCTTCAATTTTTTCCTTCTCCTTCAACTTCTTCAGCACGCCATCGAGGCCAAGGGCCTCGGCCCAGGATACCTGAACAAATTGACCATCCTTCTTGAGCATCGGTGTCACCGGATCATCAACATTAAGCAATTCCAATCCCAGTCTCCCCTTGAGGCAGAGGGGCCGTCCCTCGCCGGGGGCGCCGGCGGTAATCCCTATTGCTTTGTCTCCCTTATAGTTAACCTCAAACTTGCAGCCGGCGTCGCAAAAGGTGCAGGTGACGGGTTCCTTTCTGATTTCATACTGGCGGCCCTTGCCGACCATGTTCTTGTAGGTGAGGGCGCCCACCGGGCATACCGACAGGCACCGTGCGCAGTAGACACAGTCGGATTCGGCCAGGTCGGTATCCATGGCCGGCGCGACCTTGGTGTTGAACCCTCGGTAGGCCAGGTCGATCACTGCCCGGTCCGGGACCTGTTCGCAGGTGCGAACACACCTGCCGCACAGGATGCATCTGTTCATATTACGGATGATATAAGGATTGTTGTCCTCGACGGGATAATTATGCTTCTCTCCCGTAAAGTGGGACACGTCCACATCATAGCGGTACGCGTAATCCTGCAGGCGGCAATCGCCATTTTTCTCGCACATGATGCACTCAGGCGGGTGGTTGGCCAGGATCAGCTCCAGAATGGTTTTGCGAGCCTCAACAACGGTTGGAGACTCGGTTTCGACAACCATTCCGTTTGCCGCTTCAGCGCTGCAGGAGGCAACCAGCGCGCGCGCCCCCTGGACTTCCACCACACAAATGCGGCAGCCGCCGTAATAGGGGAGCGCCGGGTCATGGCAGAAGGTCGGCACAAAGAAGCCGGCTCCCGTTGCGGCATCGAGTATGCTGGTTCCCGCAGGCACGGTTACTTCTTTTCCGTTGATAGTCAGGGTTATGTTAGCCATCTTTGCTCAACCTCCCCTATGCCCTTACAATGGCGTCGAATTTGCACTTCTGGAAGCAACTGCCGCACTTGATGCAGCGATCCGTGATCGAATGGGGCTTTTTCTTCTCGCCGACTATAGCCCCCGCCGGGCAAGTCCTGAGGCACGCACCGCATCCGTTGCACTTATCCGCTAGAATTTCGTACACAACCAGCGAAGTGCAAACGCCGGCCGGACAGCGGTGATCTTTAATGTGCGCCTCGTACTCGTTGCGGAAGTAGCGCAGAGTGGTCGAAACCGGGTTCGGGGCGGTCTGGCCGAGGGCGCACAGGGAACTGCTCTTGACGACCCGGCATAGAAGTTCAAGGGTGTCGATGTCTTTCATCTCACCCTTGCCGTTGCAAATCTTTTTTAGTATCTCCAGCATGCGCTTGGTGCCTTCACGGCATGGCGTGCACTTGCCGCAGGACTCCAACTGGGTAAAGTTCAAGAAGAACTTGGCCACGTCCACCATGCAGGTGTTCTCGTCCATAACTACCAGGCCGCCGGAACCCATGATTGCTCCAAGCGCTCCGAGTGATTCATAATCGATCGGGGTGTCCAGGTGCTCCGTTGGTATGCAGCCCCCTGACGGGCCGCCGCTCTGGACGGCTTTGAACTTGTTCCCGTACTGGATGCCGCCGCCAATGGAGAATATGATGTCACGCAGGGTAATGCCCATGGGCACTTCCATCAGGCCTGTATTGTTGACTTTACCCGTCAGGCAGAACACCTTGCTGCCTTTGCTCTTCTCGGTGCCCATGGCCGAGTACCACTCTGCGCCCTTGCGCATGATGAACGGTACGTTGGCGTAGGTCTCAACATTGTTTAGAGTCGTCGGCTTGCCGAACAGGCCTTTGATGGCCGGAAACGGCGGCCGAACGCGGGGCATGCCGCGCAAACCTTCGATGGAGTTCAAAAGCGCTGTTTCTTCGCCGCAGACGAAAGCGCCGGCGCCGGCCTTGATCTTGATCTTGAAATTGAATCCGGAGTCGAGGATGTTTTCGCCCAGCAGGCCGTGCTCTTCGGCCTGGGCGATGGCCAGGTTGAGGCGCTTGATCGCCAGCGGATATTCAGCACGGCAGTAAATGTAGCCTTCATCGGCGCCGATGGCATAGCCGCCGATCATCATGCCTTCCAGGACTGAGTGCGGGTCGCCTTCTAAAACAGACCTGTCCATGAATGCGCCGGGATCCCCTTCGTCAGCGTTGCAGACGGCGTATTTTTTGTCGCCGGGGGCCCCGTAAACAAAGTTCCACTTGACGCCGGTCGGGAATCCGGCGCCGCCACGACCTCGCAAGCCTGATTTCTTGACTTCCTCAATGACGGCCATGCGTTCGCTGTTAAGAGCTTTTTCGATGCCTTCGTAGCCGCCGGTGGCCATATAGTCTACGATGCTCTCCGGGTTTGTCCTGCCCAGCCTTGACGTTACGGATCGCACCTGCTTTTCATAATAGGGGGATTCATCCATGATGGCGATGCCTTCGTAAGGTGTGGCGTCGCCGGGTATCTGCATTGCCGCCCACTCGAAAACCGGGGTTTTGTTGACGATGCTGTTCAACAGCTTTTCTACTTTGTCAGGGTATATTTCACTATAGATGACGCTGGGCGCACCGGCCAGGGCTATCTCCACCATAGGCTCGCGGTAACACATGCCGATACAACTGGTGAAATCGACATCGATCTCTAAACACAGCGCCGCTACCTGCTCTTTAATGGCTGCCATTACTTTGTCACCGCCTGATGCTATGCCGCAGGTGCCGAGCCCTACTACAACACGGTTCCCGGCGATCTTATTCCGGTACTCTTCCTTGTATTTTGCGCGTATTTGATCGAGGCTTTTCAAGTCTGCGGACCTCCTTCCTCTATTTGTAGCTTTCGAATATACCGCCAACTTTTTTCGGAACCAAACGGCCGTGAGTCTCATCGTTAACCATCATACAGGGAGATAAACCGCAGGCGCCGATGCAGGCCACGGTTTCCAGGGTGAAACGCAGATCTTCGGTGGTTCCCCCCGGCGCTACTCCCAGGCTCTCTTGAGCTGCTTCGAATATCCTGGCGCCGCCGCGCACATGACAGGCCGTGCCGAGACATACACGAATGATGTTGCGCCCACGCGGCTTCAGGTGAAACTGTGCGTAGAAGGTGCATACCCCAAATACTTTGGCGAATGGAATGCGCAGTTCTTTAGAGATCTGCTTGAGCACATCCCCGGGCAGGTACCCGTAGATGTTCTGCACTTCCTGGAGCACCGGAATAAGTCCTCCCTCATAGTCCCGATACTGGTCGAGTAATTTGTGCAGTGCTTCTTCCCTGGCGCCGTCTCCACTATCTTGCTTGTAGGCTCCCAATGTCTATTCCTCCTCTCGTCGTTTCTGACCGGTTTTGTTGGTCTAATGCGCCTTGCCGCTGCTCCAATGCGGGTCGATATGATGCGAGACAGGATCAATACCAATGCTTCTTCCGAAACGGTCATAACCTGCGGGGAAAACCCCGCAATACAGAGATTGCGCATGCATTGTGAAATAGTACACAAATCCATCGAGGCGCATTCACCTCGCTTCTCGTGTTTGAAGCCGCTTTAATCTGTGAATCTGTGAGTTTCCAGACGAAGGTATGTTATACTTAGCATAATGACGTGTATAACGCAAGTGAAAGAAAGTGCAACTTGGGGGTAGCGGTGTGAAAATGTAGTGCCGGCGAGGAGTAAGACTTCCCCGCCGGGGTTGCGCTTATAGAGCCAAAGCCCTCGCACGTTGGCGTTCGACGTGGTTATCGGCGTTTCGAAAAAGCGCTTTGGTGCGCCAACCTTAATTGAGTAGATAAAGGGGGAATCCGGCAGGAAAAGAGGCCGAATTCCCCTTGGTTTATCTAGAACCGGCCGTCAGACAACTTTAAACTCGTACATCTCGTTCGTATTTGGATCGACCACGTGCACGCCGCAAGCGATGCAGGGATCGAAGGAGTGGACCGTGCGAAGGATTTCCACGGGTCGCTTGGGATCAGCCACCGGAGTACCGATGAGCGCATTCTCGAGCGGTCCCATTTTATCGGCTGCACAGCGTGGGCCGATGTTCCAGGTCGAGGGAACCACCATCTGGTAGTTGGCGATTTTCTGGTCCTTGATGCTGATCCAATGTCCCAGAGCCCCACGCGGCACATCGTTGAGTCCGGTGCCAATTCCTTCGGCAGGCAACTGCCAGTCGGCGCAGATGTTTAGATCACCCTTCTTGATGTTAGCCACCAACTGGTCCATCCACCCTTCCATCGCATCACCGAGGATCTTGGTTTCGATAGCTCTCGCGGCGACTCTTCCCAGGGTGGAGAAAAGCGCATCCGCGGGGATGGCGAGCTTTTTGAGCACAGCATCGACCATTTTCTTGCACTGCGGCTGTCCCTTGCCATAGGCGACCAGAACGCGCGCAAGCGGTCCGACCTCCATGGGCTCATTTTTGTAGCGGGGCGCCTTCATCCAACTATAACGGGTTTCGGTGTCGTACTTGTCGTATTTCGGTTTTGTCTCGCCTTTGGCGGGATTGAGACCCTTGGGATCGCCATCATACCAGCTATGCTTGATCTGCTCGGTTATCTGGGCCACATCGACCGGCTCGATGGCGGTAAGCTTCTTGTTGAAGATCGCTCCTCGCGGCAAGAGAAAGCTGTCGGGTTCCTTGGCGGTTTGTGGAAAATCGCCGTAGGCCAGGAAATTCTTGTTGCCGCCGATTTTGCCCCAGTCTTTATAGAAACCGGCGACCGCCACGACGTCCGGGAGGTAGATGTTGTCGACGAAGTCCATGGTCTCTTTCCACAGATGCTTGAACTCCGCGATACGGGCCGGGTTGAGGTCGGTCGCGCAGGTCACGCCGCCGACAACCAGGCTCTGGATGTGGGGATTCTTGCCGCCGAAAATTGCGTGCATTCTGGCGGTCCTTGCCTGCTGGCGCAAGGCGTCCAGGTAGTGCGACACGGCCATCAGGTTTGCCTCGGGAGTCAATTTGTAGGCGGGGTGGCCCCAGTAGCCGTTTGCAAAAGGACCGAGCTGTCCGCTGTGGACGAACTTCTTGATGCGCGCCTGCACGGCCTTGAAGTCGGTGACTCCGCTCTTGATGCTTTTCGGGGAAACCGAAGCGGCAAGAGCGGCGGTTTTCTTCGGATCGGCCTTCAAGGCGCTGACAATGTCAACCCAGTCGAGCGCATGCAGGTGATAGAAATGCACCATGTGGTCATGCAGATACTGAACACCATGCAGCAGGTTGCGCACTATACGCGCGTTATCGGGAATGTTGGCGCCCACGGCCATATCCACGGAACGGATGGAGGCGAGCCCGTGGATGTAGGTGCACACACCGCAGGCGCGCTGCGTGAACAGGTAGGCGTCCCTGGGGTCTCTGCCCTGAAGCATGATTTCGATTCCGCGGAAAAGGGTCGAACTGCTCCATGCATTTGTTACTTTCCCGTTCGCCACTTCCACTTCTATTTTAAGATGGCCCTCGATCCTGGTGATCGGGTCTATTACGACTCGTGCCATGATAATTTCTCCTTATTCGCTTCATGCGACGTCATTTTTCCAGTCCGGCAATATTGCGTCCATCAGGATGATTTGTAGAAGGGGGTGAACTTATCCCAAAAATTAGGCTCACTGCAGCCGATGCAGGGATGCCCGGCCTGGACCGGCCAGCTCGTGCCGTCGTTGAATTTGATCTCGGGACAGTTGTTATAGGTCTCCGGGCCTTTGCAGCCGACCTGGTAGAGGCAGAAACCCCTTCTTGCTTCATCGGAATTAAAATTGGTTACAAACTCGCCGTTTTCAAAATGAGATCGCCTCGGGCACTGGTCGTGAATGGTCTTGCCGTAGGCAAAAAGCGGGCGCCCCTTGTCATCGAGATCGGGCAGCTTGCCGAACATCAGAAAGTTGACGATCGTGCCCACCAAGTTAACCGGGTTGGGGGGGCAACCGGGAATGTTCAAGGTCTTCACACCGGTTACTTCGCTGACGCTCTTCGCCTGCGTCGGGTTGGGGGCGGCGGCCGGAAGTCCGCCGAAGGAGGCGCATGTGCCGATACAAATCGTCGCCATGGCTTTGGGAACAACCTCTTTTGCGATCGACAGCATGGTCTTGCCGCCGATTGTGCCATGAATGCCGTCCTGAGCGGTGGGGATGGCGCCGTCAACGATGAGGATGAACTTGCCCGCGTTTTTGGTGATACAGTCGTGGAGCGATTTTTCCGCGGCTTCCCCGGAGGGCGCCATAATGGTTTCGTGATAGTCGAGCGAGATGATATCGAGCACCAGTTCGTCGATCCAGGGATAGCTTATACGAAGTGAGGCTTCGGCGCAGCCTGTGCATTCAGCCATTGCCAGCCAGACGACGGGAGGACGGGGAGCGTTTGCGAGTGCATGGGCGACTTGCGTGACAAATGAGGACGACAGCCCCATTGTTGCAGTAAGAGCGGTGCAGAACTTCATGAAATCTCTTCGTGAGAGTCCCTGCCGCACCCATCTTTCTTCGGGTCTTTTTCCGTTAGTCATGGGTTCCTCCTAATTATCGGATGTGGACGAGTGTTGTACGGAGACTATTTGATCAAAATTTCACAAGAGCACGTTCTAAATTACTCTGGCAGTAAGAACACGCAAGAAACTCACCGGCCCGGCGGATGACGAGCAGAACTTCGATTGGACCTATAGTATAGAATTAGCGTTATGTCAAGCTTAGCATAACGCATAGGCAATAACTAAGCACTTAACCCCTTGCGTATACTAAAAAACCGGGCCGAAGCCCGGTCTCTCGGGGTGATGAATATGAAGCTAACGGAGGCATTATTATAGAAAGGATGCGTTATGTCAAGTATAACATAACGAACGGTAATATTTTTCCCGGCCTCGCAATGCCTCTTCAAGACCGGATGCTGCATCAACGGAAAACGTCCATCTGGAACGTAACTTCCCGTGAGAAGGCAAGACCTCATGCTCTTATGAACTGCCGGATAAACCCAGCCGCCTCCTCTTTACCCCGGTACACTCCGTAGTGGCCTTCGCAGAGAATATCCGCCCCGATATCGAGCAGCTTTATGAGGCTCTTGTCGTAATCCTTGCGGTTGGAGAGAAAACTCGGATCTAGTGGGCCGTGGACGTCTTGGGCAAACAGGACTTTCAGGCCATCTGATTCTGTCAGGTAGACGACTGAACCCGGCGAGTGTCCCGGTACGTGGATGGCTTCGATCTTCCTGCCGCCAAGAAGGATCTGCTCGCTCGAGACGGTAAGTTTCCTGTCAACCCGGAAAGCTTTAATCTTGGCTCCGTACCAATCAGCAGCCGTGACGCGGTTGTCACCCGATTCCAGGAAAGGTGCATCGAGTTTGTGTGCAACAATTTCCAGCGGGATGCGCCTTTTGAGTTCGGCCGCGCCGCCCGTGTGATCAAAATGACAGTGGGTGATCAGCAGGTACTTCAATTGCTGCGGATCAGTCCCGCATTTGCTGATATTCTTCAAGAGCCTTTCCGTGGCGTGGCCGCATCCGGCATCCACCAGTGCGGATTCTTCCCCGCACCGGATGAGGTATATGGCGGCATCCTCGGGCGAGGTGAGTTGTTCTCCGCCCACCTGGTATACTTCGCTGGTGATCTGCATGCTTTTCCCCGGGTATATGTCCATGTTGACACAATGAGGCCGTGACGGGTATTCTGCCTGCAGATTCTCACATTTTCAAACCAGAAAGAAGGAGAAAGACATGGGACGTGGTTTTTTGAGGCTCTTTTTCCCCGGATTCGTGCTGTTGAGAGTGATAATCCTGATGTTCGTGAAGTCGTCAAAGCGGCGCCTCCCGCGAGCCGCTCTTTTATTTTCAAGACCTTTCAATCACCTCTCTTCCCTTGCCTGTCCTTCACCGATTATGTCCCAGGTCTGATGGAAATGCATCGAGCGCCAACTTCCAAGTCAATGGAAATTTTGTTGGCTACCCTTATGGGAAATATGGCATAACGTAAGAGACAAGCATTATCGGCCTGAGTTGATGTTCGGGTGAAGTGCTATCACCGTTGAGAGACGTGAACCCATCAAGGAGACGGCAAGATGGAAAAAAAGGTATTCAAGGTGAACGGTCTGGAGAAGACGCTTGTGGTCGATCCTGAAGTTTCTCTTGCTGCTGTTCTGCGTGAGCAATTGGGATTAACGGGAACCAAGATTGGTTGCGGTACGGCTCAATGCGGCGCCTGCTCGGTCATAATGGACGGGAAAGTGGTGCGTTCCTGCTCTCTGAAGATGAAAAGAGTCGCCGAAGGGGCAGAAATTACCACTATCGAGGGAATAGGCACAGCCGACAGCCTCCATCCCGTGCAGTTGGCCTGGATGGTTCACGGCGGCGCTCAGTGCGGTTTTTGCTCCCCGGGGTTTATCGTCTCCTCCAAGGCCCTTTTGGACGAAAACCAGAACCCCTCGCGCGAAGAGGTGCGGGACTGGTTTCAAAAACACCGCAACGCCTGCCGCTGCACCGGCTACAAGCCCCTGGTGGATGCGGTGATGGATGCGGCCAGGGTTATTCGGGGCGAGATCAGTATGAAGGACCTTGAGTACAAGATCCCCGCGGATGGAGTTATCTGGGGAGGTAAACACCCACGGCCCAGCGCCCTCTGCAAAGTTACGGGAACATGGGATTTCGGCGCCGACCTCGGCCTCAAGATGCCTCCCGGCACGCTTCGTCTCGCCCTGGTGCAGGCGAAGGTTTCCCATGCGAACATCCTCTCCATCGATGCCTCGGAAGCGGAAAAGATGCCGGGCGTCTACAAAGTGGTCACGCATAAGGACGTTAAAGGCAAGAACCGCATCACCGGACTGATCACTTTCCCCAGCAACAAGGGCGATGGCTGGGACCGCCCGATTCTGTGCGACACAAAGGTCTTTCAGTTCGGCGACGCCATAGCCATCGTATGCGCCGACACGGAGCAAAACGCCAAAGCCGCTGCAGCAATGGTGAAGGTGGAACTCGAAGAGCTTCCCGCGTACATGAGCGCTCATGCGGCGATGGCTGATGACGCCATCGAGATCCATCCCGGCACGCCCAACGTCTACTTCGAACAAAAGATCGCAAAGGGTGCGGATACGAAGCCGATCATGGAAAAGGCTGCTTACGTCGTGGAAGATGATTTCTTCGTGGGACGTCAGCCCCATCTACCGATGGAACCGGATGTGGGGCTTGCCTACTATGACGAGGAAGGCCGCCTTACCATCCATTCGAAGAGCATAGGCATACATCTCCACCATGCCATGATTTGCGCCGGTCTGGGGACTGAACCGGAAAAGCTGCGCCTCGTTCAGAATAATGCAGGCGGGACATTCGGCTACAAATTCAGCCCGACAATGGAGGCTCTGCTGGGAGTGGCCTGCATGGCCACACAGAAGCCGGTCTTTCTGAATTTTGACTACTATCAGCAGATAACCTATACCGGAAAGCGTTCGCCCTTTTTCGTCAATTTGAAGTTCGGCGCCGACAATGATGGCAGGCTGCTGGCCATGGAGAGCGACTGGACCGTCGATCATGGGCCCTACTCGGAATTCGGGGACCTGCTTACGCTTCGGGGCGCACAGTTTATCGGCGCCGGCTATAATATCCCCAACATAAAAGGCCTGGGCAGGACCGTTTGCACCAACCATGCGTGGGGATCGGCTTTTCGAGCCTATGGTTCGCCGCAGAGTGAATTCGCCTCTGAAGTCCTGATGGACGAACTGGCCGAGAAAATGGGAATCGACCCGCTTGAGCTTCGGTATAAAAATGTATACCGAAAAGGCGACACGACCCCCAGCGGATGCCCTCCGGATGTCTACAGCCTGCCTGAGATGATCGACAAGCTGCGTCCTCTCTACAAGGAAGCGCTTGCCAAAGCTAAAGCGGAATCCACTTCCGACAGGAAGCGGGGAGTCGGTCTTTCCATCGGTGTGTACGGCTGCGGCCTGGACGGCCCCGACTCTTCGGAGGTATGGGCGGAACTAACTCCAGAGGGAGTAACCATATGGAGTTCCTGGGAAGATCACGGGCAGGGGGCTGATGCAGGCGCCCTGGGAACGGCCCACCAGGCGCTGCTGCCGCTCAAAATCGCGCCGGATAAGATCAAGCTGGTCATGAACGATACGGCGCTTACGCCCAACAGCGGACCTGCAGGCGGAAGCAGGTCTCAGACCGTTACGGGCCAGGCGGTTAAAGTCGCCTGCGAGATGCTCATCAACGCCATGAAAAAACCGGACGGCGCCTTCAGGACTCACCAGGAAATGGTGGCCGAGAATATCCCGTTGCGCTACAACGGCAAATGGACGGCTTCGACCTGTTCCGCTTGCGATGAAAACGGGCAGGGCAATCCCTTCCCGGCATACATGTACACCCTTTTCATGTCCGAAGTGGAAGTGGATGCCAAGACCGGAAAAACTGCCGTACTGAAAATGACCTGTGTAGCCGATATTGGAAAGGTCGTAAACAAACTGGTTGTCGACGGGCAGATGTGGGGCGGTCTCGTGCAGGGTCTCGGGCTTGCTCTTTCCGAAGATTTCGAGGATTTGAAGAAGCATACGAGTCTCATTGCGTGCGGTTTGCCCTATATAAAGGATGCTCCGGATGTAATGGAACTCATTTATGTCGAGACACCGCGTGAGCATGGACCTTTCGGGGCTGCGGGATGCGGAGAAGCGCCCCTGACTTCCCCTCATGCTTCTATCATCAACGCGATATACAATGCCTGCGGCGTGCGCATCACCCAATTGCCTGCGCTCCCGGAAAAGGTGTTGGCGGGGCTCAAGGGCAAATAGACTCAATCAGGGCGGCTGTTATGGAACAGAATGAACTGCGGGAACTCGAAAACAAATGCATCCAGGAACAGCCGCCCGCCTGCGCCGCCGCGTGTCCGATCCATGTCGATGTGAGAACGCTTACCCGGGAGCTTTCGCAAGGCAATCTGGATGCCGCAAAAAAGCTCCTTCGAAAAACCGTGCCTTTTCCCGGCATTATCAGCCGCATCTGTGACCAGCCATGTCGTGAAGTCTGCAAAAGAGGAGAAGCCGGATCTCCGATATCCGTCAGGGACCTGGAGAGGGCCTGCCTGGACTGGAGCGCGGAGGTCGAAGAAAAGATCCCCGTCCTGCCGGCCAGGAACAAACGGGTTGCAGTCATCGGAGGAGGTTTAGGCGGACTGACCGTTGCATTCGATCTGGCGAAGAAAGGATATCAGGTCGTCGTTCTCGAAATGGGAAGGCAACTGGGCGGCAGGATATGGCGTTTGCCCGAGCAGGCGCTCCCCGAGAAAGTCATTGCCGGGGATCTCGAAGTATTGAGAACCCTGGGAGTGGGCATACGATTGAATGTGGATGTCGGAAAGGATGTCTCCTTTTCGGAACTTCTCAGGGATTACGATGCCATCTACATGACCGTGGGCAGGAATACGGAACTGCCGACGGAGTTCACGCTCGACGAGATGGGGCGTGTCAGGGTCGATCCGGTCACCTTTGAGACCAGCGTAAAGGGTGTTTTCTCCAGGAGCGGCAGAAGACGCAAAGGCAGGGAACATTCTCCGATCGAGGCGATCGCCGACGGCAGGCGCGCCGCCATCTCCATCGACCGCTACCTGCAGGGGGTTTCACTCAGCGCGGTGAGGACGGGAGAGGGCTCATTCGAGACTTCTCTTTTTACCGCCACGCAGGGAATTGAGCCTCTGCCCGTGGTTGGCATGTCCGACCCGGAACGGGGCTACACCAGTGAGGAGGCAGTCCGCGAAGCCGCAAGATGCATCCAGTGCCAGTGCCTCGAATGTGTGAAGGTATGCGAGTATCTGAATGCTTTTCGGGGTTATCCGAAAAAATATATTCGTGAGATTTATAATAACCTTTCCATTGTTATGGGAATGCGGCACGCAAACAAGCTGATCAACTCGTGCAGCATTTGCGGCCTGTGCCGTGAGGTTTGCCCGAACGACCTGCACATGGGCCTGGTCTGCAGGCAGGCCAGGGAAGCACTCGTTGAAATGGGTAAAATGCCCCCGTCGGCTCATGATTTCCCCATCCGGGACATGCTTTTCAGCAACGGCGAGAAATGTACGCTCGCTCGCCACCAGCCGGGAACGAACTCAAGCATGTATCTTTTCTTCCCCGGTTGCCAGTTGAGCGCATCGGCGCCCGAGCATGTCAAAAGAGTCTATTCCACCCTGTCGGGGCGACTCGACCATGGTGTGGGACTGATGCTGCGCTGCTGTGGAGCGCCTGCGGAATGGTCCGGAAGGACTGATCTGTTTGAATCGGAAATGCGGGTTTTGCTTGCCGCCTGGGAAGAGATGGGCAGGCCGGAACTCATTCTCGCCTGCTCCACTTGTTATGAGATCTTCAAAACTCATCTTCCGCAGGCCCGTATCCACTCGCTCTGGGAAGTTTTCGACCGTCTGGAGTTTCCCGAACCGCGCGAGGCCGCGGGGAACTCGATAGCCGTTCATGACGCATGCACTACGAGGAATGAAGCTCATATCCATAGAAGTGTCCGCAACATTCTGTATCGCCTGGGATTCCAGGTTGAGGAACTCGCGCTGAGTCGAGAAAAAACGGAGTGCTGCGGCTACGGCGGCCTTATGTTTTTTGCCAACCCTGAGTTGGCAAGAGAAGTACGACTGCGGCGCACGAAGGAGAGTCCTTCCGATTATGTGGCCTATTGTTCCATGTGCCGGGATTATTTCGCTTCGGTGAACAAGCGAACCTGGCACATTCTGGATATGATTTACGGATGCGCCTCGGAGGATACCGCGGCGCGGAGAGGCCCCGGCTATTCGCAGCGCCATGAGAACAGGGCCCGGCTCAGGGATTGCCTGGCCCGGGAACTCTGGGGAGAGAGCATGGGGGAGACAGAACCCTTTGAGAGTATCCGCCTGGTTGTTTCCGATCAGGTACGCGAGAAAATGGATTCCCGGCTCATCCTGGATGAGGATGTCCAAAAGGTGATTTACTTCGCGGAGCAAACGGGAAATAGACTCCTGAGCCGTTCCAGCGGACATTTCATCGCGCATTACAGACCCACGAGCGTTACCTACTGGGTAGAGTATTCGGTGGAAGAGGGCGGATATGTCGTCTTTAACGCATACAGCCACAGGATGGAAATAGTCGAGGATGTGAAATAGTGAGCGGTCAAAACAATCCATTTCCCGAGGACCTGGTTTGTGTGAAATGCGACCTCCCGATGGAAGCGGGTAAAGTCAATATCTCATACCTGAACGGTATGTTCCCGGTAGATCTTCTGAGATGCCCCAAATGCGGCCTTGTTTTCATTCCGGAGGAACTTGCGGTTGGAAAAATGGCTGAAGTCGAACAGCTTCTTGAAGACAAGTAATTGCATGTACGTTCGATTTTGATACGGAAGGCATCCCGTGAGCAAAGTCTATGAGGATCTGGCCGCCTTTGAAGGCGCGAGCCGCGCTCTCAGGCCCGGAGGGTTCGACCTGGCGGACAGGGCGCTCGATATCTTCCGATCCAACCCGGAAGCATTGCTGCTGGACATCGGGTGCGGGAACGGAGCTACACTGGGTTATTTGAAGCAATGTGGCGGAATACGGGCCTGTGGGATAGATCCTTCCCCTGTCCTGCTCGACCGGGCGCGCAGGGAAGCCGATTATACACCGCTGGTGAGAGGCAGGGGCGAGTGTTTGCCGTTTGCCTCGGCCTTATTCGACGGAGTCATCGCTGAGTGCGTGCTGTCGATAGCCGGCTACGATGTCGTGACGAGCGAGTGCCGGCGGGTATTGAAGAATAGGGGCTATCTTTTTTTGAGCGATATCTACCTCCGCGACAGCGCCGCCATGCCCGGCGCAGGCGCCCGGGAACAGTGCGATGGGGCGGCGAAAATCCTTTCCCGGTTTGAATTATGCAAAACAATCGAAGAACATGGCTTCGTCCTCCATTCATGGGAAGACCGGTCACCCTCGCTACGTGAGTTCGCGGCGAGGGTCATCCTTGCCGGGGGCTCGCTGGAGGCTCTCTGGAACTCCCTGTGCGGAGGCGCCCCGCCTGGAGGGGTATCGGCCACAATCAGCGACACACCTTGCCGGACCAGCCTGGGGTACTTTTCGCTGGTTGCGCGGAAACAGGAATGAGCGGCATGATCCTGTCCTGGAAAAGAGAAATCGCCTCTCTGCCGTGTGAGATTGAGATGCTTGATTCACGAGGAGCCGAACGGATGCAGGAAATGATGCGAATGATGGAACTGGCCGCCCAGGGCTTCTACTGCAGCCAGATATTGCTTTTCATGGGACTGGAGGCACGGGGGAAAACCAATCCGGACCTTATTCGAGCGATGTCCGGGCTGGCCGGCGGACTGGGATTCCACGGCGACACGTGCGGGGCGCTGACGGGAGGCGCCTGTCTGCTGGGTTTGGCGGCCGGACGCGGGACCGCCGAGGAAGCTGAAGACGAACGGCTAAACCTCATGGTGGGCGAACTGGTGGAATGGTTTCAAAAAACCTATGGTCAGCTCTATGGCGGAATCGACTGCGCCGCGATCCTTGCGGACGATCCGAGGAATCGGACCGTCAGGTGTCCCGGTCTCGTTACCGGAACCTATGCGAAGGTTAAGGAGCTGCTTATGCTGAACGGATTCGACCTGGCGGGAAGTGATGCCTGAGGAAATAGTCCTCTCCACCACCGAGAGCGTTTGTCCGGAGTGCCTTGCCGGAATACCCGCCGTCAGGGTCCAGCGTGGAGATGAGGTTTTTCTGAAGAAGACCTGTGCTCTTCACGGTGAATATCAGGCTGTTATCTGGCGCGGCCCCCCTTCTTTTTCAACATGGAACCGGCCCAAAGATCCCTTTTTTACCCGATTCCCGGCTACCGGTGCGGTAAACGGCTGCCCGCTGGACTGCGGTCTCTGCCCCGACCACCGGCAGGAGACCTGCTGCGCGCTCATCGAGGTAACCCGGAAATGTAACCTCAAGTGCGCCTGCTGCTTTGCCGATGCAGGCGGCGTGGAGAGTACGGACCCCGAGCCCGGGCAGATCGGGCGGATGTATGAAACCCTGCTTGCCGCCGGGGGACCCTTTAACGTGCAACTCTCCGGAGGGGAGCCCACCCTGCGCGATGATTTGCCGGAAATTATTGCTCTGGGTCGTTCCCGGGGATTTGAATTCATCCAGGTCAACACCAACGGGCTTCGGCTTGCCGATGATACGGGCTATCTCGATGCCATGCGGCAGGCGGGACTCTCCTGTGTGTTCCTGCAATTCGACGGGTTGCGCGACGAGGTCTACCATGCGCTCAGAGGGCGGAGTCTTCTCAAGCTTAAAAGACGCGCCATCGAGAACTGCATCGAGCGTGAAATCGGCGTGGTTCTCGTTCCTACCCTTGTACCGGGGATCAATGTAGATCAGATAGGCCCCCTCATCCAATTCGCCGTTGAAAACCTGCCGGGAATACGGGGCGTTCACTTTCAGCCAGTGAGCTATTTCGGAAGGTATCCTCACGCGCCCGCCGACGAAGACCGGCTCACACTGCCCGAAGTGATACGGGAGATTGAATTACAGACAGGCGGCAGAATCAGGGGCGATAATCTCAGGCCGTCCGGATGCGATAACGCTCTTTGTTCCTTTCACGGAAATTTTGTCTGCATGGAAAACGGAGAACTCAGGCCGTGGACGCACCGAGATTCCGGGCAGTCTTGCTGCGGCAAAGAAAAAGCGCAGGACGGCGCAGCCAAAGCGCGCAAATTTGTCGCCCAGTTCTGGACCTCACCCCCAAAGGCGGATAATACGCGTGATACCCGCTTCAGCCTGGGCGGCTGGGACGGTTTTCTCGAACGGGTACGCACACATTCCTTCAGCCTCTCGGCTATGGTCTTCCAGGATGCCTGGAATCTCGACCTGGAAAGGTTGAAGGATTGCAGCATCCATGTGGTGCATTCTGATGGCAGAATCATCCCTTTTTGCGCCTATAACCTGACGGCCAGAAACGGGCGCTCTCTGTACAGGGATTGCCTATGAAAATAACTCCACTGGAGAGCTGGATTTCACGTAAAATCGGCACTGGCGATTGTCGGCTTACCCGGGGAGTGATCGAAAGATATCAACTGGAAAAGTTGCGTGAGACCCTTGCCTGGGTGAGGATGCGCAGTTCTTTCTACAAGGAATTACTCGAAGGAGTGAGTGAGCGCGCAATCACGGATCTCGGTCAGTTATCCCTGCTTCCCTTTACCACTTCGCGGGATATCGGCCGGAATCCGCTGAGGTTTTTGTGCTTTTCCCAGGACGGCTTTCGCCGCGTGGTCACTCTGAACAGTTCCGGAACCACGGGCAGTCCCAAGCGCCTTTACTTTACCGATGAAGACCTCGAGGCAACGATCGATTTCTTCCACCACGGCATGTCTACGCTGGCTGCTCCCGGTGACAGGGTGCTCATACTTTTCCCCGGGGATCGGACGGGCTCAATTGGTGATTTATTGAAGGAGAGTCTGGACCGTCTCTCGGCTGCCGGTATTCAGCACGGTGTGGTAGGGGATGCATTCCATGCGCTGAAGGTAATGTCCGAATGCCGGACCACTTGCGTGGTGGGAATGCCGACCATGGTGCTGGCGCTCGCCAGGCTGAGCGGAGGAACCGCTGCTCCTCGAAGCGTCCTGTTGAGCGCCGACCACGTACCCGATGCCCTATCCGAGGCGCTCAGGTCTGCGTGGGGCTGCGAAGTCTATAGTCATTACGGCATGACGGAGATGGGGTACGGCGGCGGAATTGAATGCGAGGCGCATTGCGGCTACCATCTTCGCGAGGCCGATTTCTACTTTGAAATCGTCGATCCAGAAAGTGGAGATCCTCTGCCGGATGGAGAGACAGGCGAAATCGTTTTCACAACGCTCACCAGGAAGGGTATGCCGCTCATCCGGTACAGGACGGGAGATCTTGCCCGGTTTATTCCCGGAACATGTGAATGCGGAACGGTGCTCAGAACGCTGGCCCCGGTAAAGGAACGCGTGGCGGGACGGATCGAATTGCGCTCCGGCATGACCCTGGGCATGGCCGATTTGGATGAGGCGCTTTTTGGAATTGACGGTATTATTGACTTCGATGCGGTGATTTCCCATGGCAGCCGAAACGACTGCCTGACGATAAGGGCCGGTGTGGTTCGTATAGCAGAAGAGGGCGTCAGGCACGCAATCCGGCAAGCCCTGGAGAGCCTGGATGTAATACGGCGCCTCACCGGCGACGGCAGCCTCACCGTCAGTGTTGAGGTCGTTGCCTATGACGGCCACTCGGGGAATCGCAAAAGAACCATAGTCGATGAGAGGGGGACATTGCCTACCGATGAATATCTTCAACCGGATAGTGGATTTGCTGGCTGAGGGGGAAAGCTTCGTACTTGCTCTCGTTCTTACGCGCCAGGGCTCTGCTCCCCGTTCCGCGGGAGCGAGGATGATCGTGCGGGCAGACGGCTCTATCCTCGGTACGGTCGGCGGCGGGATTCTTGAAGCCAGGGTTTTGCATATGGCCGCCGAAGTCTTCCGGGACAAAAGCACCCGGTTCGAAAGATTTGTCCTCGATGCGGAAGGGGCCGGGCGGATCGGTATGATCTGCGGGGGAAGCGTCGAAGTCCTGCTGCAGTTTCTCGACAGTTCCGTTGCCGCTCATCTCGATCTCTACAGGGAACTGGCTGCGGCTCTTCAGGAAAGAAAAAGAGTATGGCTGCTGACCCGGATCGCGTGTGATGGCGACTCGCAGCGCCTTCCGGCCCAGTGTCTCATCAGTGATAATTGTCTTATCGCAGGCGGATCTGCTCTTGAGCCGAATGTCATAAACGAGCTGGCAAAAAACAGGGGCTATCTGCCTTCGATTATGGAGACCGGGTCGGGACGTTTTCTCGTCGAGCCGCTCTCCGGGATGGGAACAGTATACATCTTCGGCGCCGGGCATGTCGGAAAGGCCTTGGCGGATCTTACGGGCTATGTTGGTTTTCGGACCGTGGCGCTCGATGACAGGGAGGAGTTCGCCAACCGGGAACGGCTGCCCTCGTGCGATGATATCATCGTGTTGAGATCCTTCGATACAGCCTTCGCGGGACTGAATATCGACCGGGACAGCTATATCGTGATCGTCACCAGGGGACATGCGTACGATGGAGTTGTTCTGAGCGCGGCGCTCAAGACTTCGGCCGGGTATATCGGTATGATCGGAAGCCGCAGGAAGCGGGACTTCCTCTATGGCTTGCTTCTCCAGGAAGGATTTACTCCGGCGGATTTGCATAGAGTGCATTCGCCCATCGGCCTCGATATCGGGGCGGAAACCCCGGAGGAAATAGCCGTGAGCATCCTTGCGGAACTCATCAGGTCCAGGGCGGGGAAGAACAAATGAAGGCGCCGGGAAGATTTGCGGCTCTGATCCTCGCTGCCGGATGTTCATCCCGTATGCAGGCTCTCAAACCGCTGCTCCCTCTTGGCGGATCGACCGTTCTTGCCGAATGCATCCGCCTTTTTTCCATGGCCGGTGTGAAAGACATACGCGTGGTTGTCGGCTTCAAAGCCGATGAGATACGACAAGCTGTAGACAGCCGGGGCGTGACGTGGGTTTTAAACCCGGATTATGAAAAAGGCATGCTCTCAAGCATCCTTGCCGGCGCAAAAAGCCTTGAATCGAACGTGGAGGCTTTTTTCCTTCTTCCTGCCGATATGCCTCTCGTACGACCCTCGACTATCCTCGAATTAATGGAATGTTACGGGAAAAACACACCGAAAATAGTCTATCCGCGCTTTGGTGGAAAACGAGGGCATCCGCCCCTCATTTCAACAAGCTGCCTGGATGAAGGCGTTTCCCCGGACCATCCCGGAGGTCTCAGAGCTTATCTGAAAAAGTACGAAACGGAAGCGCTCGATGTGGATGTAGCCGACCGGGGCGTGCTCATGGATTGCGATACTCCCGAGGATTACCTGAAGATTAAAGAGCACAGCGTGCGCGGCAGTATTCCGGCCAAGGCGGAATGCGAAGTCCTGGCGGAGCGCTTCGGAGCGCCGGAAAAGGTCATGCGGCACTCGAGACTCGTCGCCGAACTGGCGAGGGTTGTGGCAGTCCACTTGAGGCAGGCGGGACTCAAATTAAACCACGAGCTTATAGAGGCTGCGGGCCTGTTGCATGACATCGCGAAGGGAAAGCCGGATCACGCCTGCGCCGGGGCTGAGCTGCTGAGAAGTCTCGGATTTCACGTAGTAGCGGAAGTTGTCGCATCCCACATGGATATTCAGAGGAAAAACGGGCAACTCACCGAAGCCGACTTGATTTACCTGGCGGACAAGTATGTCGCGGAGGATACGTTAGTCTCCCTGAGTGAGCGGTTTACCCGATCCCTTGAGCGTTTTGCTGACCGGCCCGATATCGCCAAAGAGGTGAAAAGGCGATTTGAAAATGCCGAAGCTATCCGGAATTGTGTTGAAAAATACCTCGGACGATCCATCGAGAGCATAATCCGCAATTACGGAAGAAGCATTTACGCCGCCGCCCGGCAAAGGCCAAGGGAGATCTGCCTGGTCCGGCACGGGGCGATCGGCTCGGAGCGCAGGGGCAGGCACTACTTCGGCCAGTTGGATCTGCCTCTCAACTTCGAGGGCCGGAAAAGGGCGGCGGAACTGGCGGAAATGCTGCAAGATCTCGAAATAGCGAATATTTCCTGCAGCGATTTGAAACGGTCTTTAAAGACCGCCGAAATGATAGCAGCCCCTCACGGACTGGAGCCTTCAGTGAGGCGCGAATTGCGTGAAATCAGCCTCGGTGAGTGGGAGGGAATGTCCTTCAATGCTGTCCGGAAACGATACCCGGAGGCTTTTGCGGAACGGGGTCGCGATATCGTGCATTTCCGCCCCCCTGGAGGGGAGAGTTTCCTCGAATGTGCGCAGCGCGTTATCGGCGCCTTCAACGATATCCTGCAATCCAGCCCAGGAAATATTGTTATAGTGGGCCACGCGGGCGTCAACCGGATACTCCTCGCCCAGGCTCTCGGAAAATCGCTGGACCAAATTTTTGAAATCGACCAGGACTACGGCTGCCTCAACCTGATCCGCTGCAACGGGTTTTCTTTTGAAGTCACGGTTCTTAATGGAGAGAGGGTAGGAGAACCGGACTCCAATACGGTCGTCGGTAACGATTATCATAGGGAATGAAGCGAAGCTTAAGGGCTGACTAAGCCTCGGGCCGATGCGATTTGAGAGCGTGTCCTTTCCGGACGCCCTCTGGCGGTGGTTTTGCTTGGAATCGGACATCTGATTCATCTGATTACACTTGTGATAGTCAACAAATTGGCAAGTTCGTGTTGATTCTTGAACTACGGGCAGGAGTGCTATATAATAGACCAAATTTAGAGCCAGTCTGCTCGTAGATCAGAAGAATCAGCACACGAACAGTGATGTTTTGATCATCCAGTATGGATGGGACCCACCATCCCCGCCGACCTGCATATTTTTGTGGCTGGAAGTAATCCGTTAATTTATCCGGAGCACTGTGGAATGAAGCTTATTTCGGCATTTGTACTCTTGTTTCTCCTGTCCGGGTGCGCATCACTATACAAGCCCGTCCCAGAAGGCTACTCGGGACCAACGGCCACCCTTTCAGACAGCGGAATCACCGAGAACTTCACAAAGGCTCAGTTGTTTGTTGTTACGTCTATAGATGGAAATGCTATTGCGAACAGTCTGGCTGCTACTCGGGGCGCCAGCTACGGGCAAGGCCCAGTTCTCACAACCAAAGTCATTAGCAGGCAAATTCAGGCCAGGCCTCAGCGTGTAAAGCTTATCGGCACTCATATTACTGCCGCCCCGATAATCGCTCTCCTGAACATGGCTGCCGGCTCCTACTTATCGGTTGAGGGTGAGGTCGAATTCAGCCCGCTTGCCGGTGGTTCTTACACCGTAATAGGAAAACTCGGGAAGAATGAATCCTCTGTATGGATCGAAGATGCAAGAACCAGCGAGAGGGTTACGGAAATAATCACGAAGAAGTAAGCACAAGCTCAGCTGTGAGCCGGACATAGAGTCTACCTTTTGACCGGGCATGGCTTTTTGGCAATCCTTGCCTGATCTAAAATTATCCTGAATAAGAGGAAAAAGATGAAAATAATTAGAAACATCATTACCGCAACCGGTGTAATTTCCCTATCATTTTGCATAGTAGCATGCACATTGGCCCGTCGGACACCTTTGGAAGTAACACCCTATTGTAATCCATTATCATTGCCGGACATCGGAAACCTTCGAATATTGTATGAAGAAGTTCTTCCTAATAAACCACTGAATGAAACGGTCTGGGACAATGCAAAAGGTCCATTTTGGGATGTTGAAGAATCAAAGCAGATTGGGTTTACACAGGACTATTCGAAGTTTTTACCAGTCGCCGCATCTGCCGGAGTCATTGGTGGTGCGGTTGGAGGGGCCATTGCCGGTCTTACGGCCGGTCCAGCATTGGTCAATACCAGAATCGTGATACCGTTCGGAAGTATCTTCTCGAAAACCCTTGAATCGGCGATGGTCGCCAGCACACAGAAATTCACAACATGCTATGCACCTAACTGTGGTACTCAAGGAAGTTCCCAGAGTTTGCTGAAGATTAAGATTGACCAATTCTATGTATGGGAAGAGCCCCTCAATCATCTCAACTTGGTCGTCCAAGGCAGAAGTGAATATTCGAAGGATGGGAGTTTAGTAAAAGGATATTCATTCGAAAAATCCATGCTCAAACAAAAGCTTGGTAGCATGATGAGCACGCACGCATCTTTCTTGAAAGAGATGAACGGCATATCGAACAAGTTTGCCCAAGATGTGGTAACAGATATCATGAGTAATGTTTTTAAGTAAGTGCACGAGTAGAAACACAGGAGATGATCTTCATCTGTTTTTCTTTATCCTCATCTCGCTTTCGGTGTCTTCATGTTCTCTAAGAAAGGAAAAATCTGCGCATCATTCATGATCGTGAAAATCCGGCCTTTTCAAATTAGGAGATTATCTATGCTCAACCGTATTTCCATAGTCAAGTACCTGCTCTTTATTCAAATAACAATCCTGATTCTTGCGGGCTGCGCTTCCTACGAGACGAAAAAAATCTCCTCGGTCCCGGAGGCCGAGACAGCAAGAGAAGTCAAGGTGAGCAGCGGTTCGCTTGAAATAAGTGCAGTTGCGATGTTCGACAAGGAGTCAGCAAACAGCTATCTCGGTATTGATCCTGGGGCCAAAGGCATGGCGCCCATTTTTTTCAGGATCCGAAACAATGGCGCCGGTCCGGTAAAAATAAACACGTCCAGTTCGTATATTACTGCTGAATCGACTGACAAATCTCCCTGCTTGACAATTGAAGAAGCATGCAATCGTGCCAGAAGGGGCGATGCTGTGGAAGTGATAGGCTGGACTCTGGCATTTGGAGTAACGGGAGCCCTCGCAAGTGGAGCTAACACAGCGGAAGTGAACCGAACACTCGAGAGGGATTATTATGAGAAGCAGTTCAAGCCGACGCTGATCAATGCCGGAGGAACCGGGGAAGGCTTCCTTTTTTTTGATGTTCCGAAAGAAAAGCAGGCTACGGTGCGCACGGCCGCAATTTCTTATCTCGATCTTGCCGCAAGCGAAACCAGGGAGATCAAGATCGACCTGCGTTAAGAAAGCTTGGAGTTCAAGAAATCAAAGGAACCTTAATGAGAAATATCCTTTCACTTTTCTGTCTGATCTCCGTACTGATTGCCATGGGCTGCGCATCGGAGTCCATCCACCTGCAATCCATTGAATCGACGCCCTTCAAGGCAGCCTCGCCTGCTGGTATTGCACGAGGCGTGAAGCTTGCTGTCTCAGACTTTTCCCTCGCTACTGGTAAGCCTGCCAGGACAGTTGGAGAGGCGAAGACGGGAATGTTCAACATTGCTACCCCGGTGATGGTAGACCAGCCTGTAAATGCTCTCGTAAAGGAGGCCGTGGCGAACGGCCTCAACGCAGCGGGGGTGATGCTTCTTTCTCCTTCTGAGGCTGATTTCCGGGTGGATGGGACGGTTGAGAAGCTCTGGGTGGACGAGTACGCTACGGGATGGAGCATGGAGTATGCCAAAGCTCACGTAAAGTTTGAAATCTATGTGCACAACTCCAAGGGTGATATCGTCTGGGCTAAGTCTCTCGAGCAGTTCAAGGCTTCCGGCAAGTCTGCCGACGCAACTGCGGATGATCTTCCAACGCTTAAATTGGCGCTGGAAGAGGCTGTGCGTTTGCTTATAGAGGATGCCGGTTTTTGGCAGGCGATCTCCAAATAGGCAGGGGCAAACTTTAAACAGCTTTACAGGCCAGTTCTATTGATCGTGAACCGAAAGCAATCGCTCCCCGTCCTGCCGGTTGACCGGCGGTTTCCAAATGCCACTGAGCAGTCATCACCATTCCTGCGTAAAAGAAGATCGTCAGGTCAAACCACGGGGCTCTGTCGGAATTCCTTCAATGAACTGTATTATAGATGATAGAAGAATACGTTTTGACCAAAGCGCCCAAAATGCCTCGTGCCCATCCGGGCGCCGTTTTGTAGGAGGATGTTATTCCGGAACTGAATATCTCGGTTAGCGAGTTTGCGAGAAGGATTGGAGTCTCCAGGCAGATTCTGCATCGCATTCTCGCCGGGAGCAGCGGCATTACCCCGGAGATGGCTCTTCGGATAGGACGGTTTCTTGGTAATGGTCCCGGCTTCTGGTTACGTCTGCAGGAGGCGTTTGATCTCTGGCAAAGCGAAAATAAGTTGCGCGACGTGGCTGATAGAATCGAGCCTTTTGCGCGAGCCGGCACAGACGAATCCCTTCACGAATCAGTATAGACGAAACTATATAGGGCCTCCGGCAGGTCAAAAATCCTGCAGGAGCTGCACTCTTTTCGCTTTCCTACACATATGCTTGGGTAGAATGAATAATCCCTATCTTCGACCGGGAGTTTTGCCTGCAAACGAAACAGCCCGCGCAGTAATACGCGTATTCGAGGTCCTTTGAGAGGCAACTAAACGATTACCTCAGAAGATCGAAGAGACAGACATGGGCAAACGGCTATCTTATTGCCCGTGTGGAAACAGGAGGGACTGGTCAGTTGATGAAATAACCCTCGTGTCCTTCGGACCCAGGCGCTCAAGAGCCGTTGCCCGGCCACCCGCATATATCGCACTGAATGAAGCGATGCTTTAACGCAGTTTCTGCCTTGCGACGATGTGATCTAACAGCATGCCCTTTCCGGATACCCTCTGATGGTCGTTTTGGTTGGGATTGGATATCCGGTTCATATGGTGACTACTCTGATAGTCAACACGTTGGCAAGGTGAACTATTGCGTTCCGCTTGTCCGAGGGCTCCTCTATGGTGTCCACCACCTGGGAGGTTTCCGGGATGGTTTTGATCAGGAAGCACACCAGATATGTCAAAGACCTGATCCCATTTTTTACACAAGTGTAGTCTTTCAAATCCTCTTGTGCGCTTCGCCCACCCGGACAACGAGTTGTCCGGGTCACCCGCGGCGCAATCACAAATGCTCCGCATCATCTCGTATGAGCCAATCCCATCCGCCGCAACTGAAGGTTGCGTTCGAGGCCCCTTCCCGCACACGGTCGAACTTCCCTCGCATTTTTCTTTCCCTCCAAAATAACTGGACAAATCCCTGCAAAGAGTCCAATTTGCATTGATATTCTTGGTATTATGCCAAGTAGTATAATAGGCAGAAACCAGTAAATTAATGGAGAAAAGAAGATCTATGAACCAAGACTGGATTCTACAAAAAAAAGACACACGCCGCGCCTTCTCTAGTGCGACCTGGGTTCCCTTGAGAGCATCCATCAATGACGAGAAAGGTGAGGTTCAAAATATTGGCTACGTCAGTGAGTACTTTGGATGCGGTTCTGTTGCGTTTCCTCCTGAACACCGGCAAGTCGCGGAACAACTTGGCTGGAATAGCATTGGAATCATTCATAGTGCAAAGCCGTATGCTTACGAGGATGGTTACTACTCATCCATCGAGCAGTATCAATACAACGACAAAGAACCCATCGGAATTCACTTTGTCTTCGAGCACCCTCAACCGGTAGTTGGCGGAAGGCTATGGATACTAAATCCTGATTTGGTCGTTGCTCTACGTCTGATAAAGGATGGAAAAAACTGGGTTAGGCCAGAAGAGAATTTCGTTGTTGTGGCTCGCGAGGTTCTTGATGAAAAAGGAGATCATCGCCTTATCGAAATTAAGCGAGAATTTCTTCTCGATTATTTAGCGGCAAGAAATCTTTCACTTCGCCTCTCTTACTACCGCCAAAGAGTTGAAAATGTCGCTGCACTTGAAGGCAGTGCATACGCTAATCTAACAAATCAAGAAGAACTGCGAGATGGCGGGCGATTTAAGCTTCTAATTCGCAGTTTAGATGAAGTCTATGGGGGAAGTTGGGCTTCGGTCAGGGTATGGCGAACTGATGTTGATGAAGATGAAGACGCTCCAGTGATGG
This sequence comes from uncultured Syntrophobacter sp., assembly GCA_964539645.1. Lineage (GTDB taxonomy): Bacteria > Desulfobacterota > Syntrophobacteria > Syntrophobacterales > Syntrophobacteraceae > SbD1. Next base: position 1,364 of record CAZIJV010000063.1, on the reverse strand, counting down.
GGCCGGAAAATGATGACAACACCGACTATGAAAGCTCCCGGGGGCATAGAAGTGGTTATGAAGGTATAAGGATAGAAGGCGAATTTTGGCGTGATGAATGGATTGAGCATCAGGGGCAAAGTAAGCGTGTCCGAGGAGATGCAGAGACGAATCTTCCCCAATTCATAGTGGAGACTGATGGGACACGCATGGCATCTGCCGATTTAGATAATGAAGGCATTGGCCGATGGCTATGGTTCCGCTCAAGCGTAGTCAACGAGCTTCTCGGCCTTCGCGGCTTTTCTCTTGAGTGGTATACGGCAGAAACAGGTGGTATTCGCTCCACATCTGGGGATGTGACCCACTTCGGAATTAATTCTTCAGATTTAATCACTGTCTATGCCTATGATGTTGCCAGCCTTGCTGCATGGGAGCAGCATATTTGGGCTGCTCATAACGTTGTTCCGGATGGGAAGGTTTCAAATGAGCTGTTGGCGGCACAAGTAAAAGCTCGGCCAGTATCTACCCATGCTGTTGAAGACCTTCTTTTCAAGGTTATGGAGTTGCTAGAAGGGGGATTTCGTCAAGAATTCAACGTTTCTCTTTACACTCGCGACATAGACCGTGCCGCAACCATGGAGCATATATCCCGCTTTGCGAGCAAAGATCAGACGTCATTGCTGAGGTTAGCTAAAGAGCTTGTTCGTGTTTTTTCTGATCGACTTGATGTACGTGAGCTCCGTAAGCTTTCAACGCATTCTAATAAGGAAGATCTCGGTTCGAACAAACTTCTTGAGGATGTTCTTTCTCAGAAAATTGGGGCCGATAAAGCCCGTCGCGTTTTTGGCCCAATTATTGGCGCTTATCTCATGCGATTAGGTGATGCACACCCGACCAGCTCTAAGATTGGAGATGCTTTGAAGCTAGTCGGAATCGACGAAAGCAGGTCGTTTCTGAGACAGGGCGAACAACTGATTTCGAATTTCGGACACTCAATTTGGTCGATAGGCAAATTGCTTTTTGAAAAATCGAAAGAACCAAGAGAATGAAAAAATGGGGTCAGGTTTTTCATTCTGAAATTTTGCGAGGCAAGTCATCGAGTACACTATGGACATATCTGGTGTGCTTCCTGATCAAAACCATGCCGGAAACCTCCCAGGTGGTTGACACCATAGAGGAACCCTCGGACAAACGGAACGCAATAGTTTACCTTGCTCTCCTGACCTGGAGAAGTTGATTGCCCGAAAGCTTGCCACGTCCAGATCATCCGTTTACCGCAACTACTTGCCCCGCAAGGCTCGGACTTCTGACAAGGGTTGCGGTTCGCTGAGCCTGATCAGATTAAATTTCGGAAGACAACAAGATGAAGCTACCGTCAACGATGC